>JBBRNW010000014.1:0-92662 GCA_038230015.1 Hyphomicrobiales bacterium
AACGCCGATGGTTTTACAGGCCTTCGAGGCAAAGTTGGCTCGTATTGGCCAGAGCTATACCGGCATTCACATCCGGCACACTGATTACAGCACAGATTATCAGACACACCTCAACGCATTGCGCCCTCATGTGTTGGCGCCGATCTATGTGGCGACTGACAATCGTGCAGTGCTTGATTTTTGCCGCGTGTTGTTTGGCCAAGACCAGGTTTTTAATTTCACTGTTTTACCTGAAATTGCTGGTCAACCCATCCATGACAATGTGGCGACCAACGCACAGCAGAGTAACATCGATGCCATTTGTGATCTGCTATTATTGGCCTCTGCCAAAACGTTTCACTATTTTCCGATTTCAAATTCCCGAACGGGAGGCCCAGTCTATTCAGGCTTTTCGCGACTGGCCGAGCTGTTGCACAAAGATCAAAAACTGTTGCGACAGTTTTTGAATGCGGAAGAGTTCAGCAAAAGTGCGCGCGTGAAATTAATGCTGCAAAAATCCATGTATCGATGCAAAGGTTTATTGTTGAGCTTCGTGCCAGCGCCACGCGGTGCGAACTGACTTCTCAATTTCCATATATTTCGGCTCAAAGCCCAACACCTTCTTTGCCTTGCTGTTATCTGCCACCAGATGCGCCGGGTCGCCTGATCTTCTGGGGGCATAGTTTACTGGCACGTCTCGGTTGCTGGCGCGTTTTACGGCGGCTATGACTTCTTTCACTGAATGGCCTTTGCCGGTGCCTAAATTAAAGACGTCGCTTGCACCACCTGCGAGAAGATAATTCATCGCTTGCACATGGGCCTGCGCTAGGTCTTCAACATGGATGTAATCTCTTATCGCTGTGCCGTCTGGCGTGGGGTAATCGGTGCCCATCACATCGATGTGCGGAATTTTGCCCATTGCTGCCATGATGATGCGCGGGATGAGGTGGGGTTCGGGATCGTGCATTTCGCCAATTTCGCCATCAGCGTCAGCGCCGCAGGCATTGAAATATCTGAGCCCAACAGATTTGAGGCCATGGGATATTTCAAAATCCTTGAGCAGTTGTTCCACCATCAATTTGGAATGGCCGTAAGGGTTGATGGGGCGTTGTGGGGTGGTTTCAGAAATCAAATCCACATCGGGCTGGCCATAGGTGGCGCAGCTGGATGAAAACACGATTTTGTTTACGCCGCCTGCCAACAGATTTTCAATCAGGTTTAAGCTGCCACCAACATTGTTGCGGTAATAGAGACCGGGGTTTGATACGCTTTCGCCCACATAGGCAAATGCTGCAAAGTGGATGCAGGCCACTGGCATGTATTCGGCGATGGCGGCGCTGAGTTGAGTGCTGTCGTGCAAATCACCCACAACCAGCGGGCCGAATTTGACCAATTCTTTAAAGCCACGCGAAAGATTATCATAGACTATGGGCTGATAGCCTGCTTTGCGAATGGCCTTGGCTGTGTGGCTGCCGATGTAGCCTGCGCCGCCAGTGATGAGAATGTTGTGGGTCATGGTTTGGACCTAGCGGAAAATCGGAAATCTTGCCATAGCAAGCCAATTCCCCTATAGCCCCGCTCGCCCAGCGTCGTTCACCCCTGGAGGAAGGTTGGGCATTCATAATTTTTGGAGAATACCCATGTCTAAAATAGTTAATATCAAGGCTGCCGCGCGCAGCCGGGCCGGTAAGGGGGCCGCTCGCTCAGTTCGTCGTGAGGGACTTGTTCCCGGCGTCGTTTATGGCGACAAAAAAGAACCCCAACTTATTTCGCTGACCTACAAAAACATTGAACCGCATGTTGGAACAGGCCGCTTTTTGGCGACACTTGTGGACCTCGATATTGATGGTGCCACCATTCGTGCCATTCCTCGCGATGTGCAGTTTGAACCCATCAAGGACCGCATCACCCATGTTGATTTTCTGCGTCTTGGCAAGGATGCCCGCATTGCGGTGAACGTGCCAGTCCATTTCAAAAATCACGATGCTTCGCCCGGTATCAAGGGCGGCGGTGTTCTCAACGTAGTTTCGCATTCGGTTTCGCTTTACTGCCCGGCCGATTTTATCCCTGATGAAGTTGAAGTGGACCTTACAGGTTTAACTGTGGGTCAATCTATTCACATCTCGGGTTTAAAATTGCCAGACCGCGTAACCTCCGCCTCGCGCGATGACGTGACGCTGTGTGTGGTTTCAGCGCAAGCCAAGGAAGAAGTGGCCGCGGAAGGTGCGGTTTCAGCTGACGTTCCAGCCAGCAATCAGAAATTGCCGGAAGCCAAGGCTGCCGCAGCGCCCGCCAAAGGTGCAGCACCAGCCAAAGGTGCGGCAGCGCCTGCCAAAGGTGCAGCGCCTGCCAAGGCTGCTGCGGCCCCTGCTGCAAAGAAAAAGTAGGTCTTTCAAGTTTAGGAAAAACGGCGGGTTTATGTGGCCCGCCGTTTTTTTATTTTGTGATCACCGCTTCAAGGTAAGCGCTGGGCACGATCAACGTTTTGCTGTTGCTCCGGGCGCAGCTTTGAATAAGTTCTAGGATGTCAGCCTCCAATGCGTTGGCACCATTTGTGGCTGACACAGCTGCGAAGGCACGGTTGAGGGGGCCATAATAGGTTTTAAAAACCTCCAACCAATGCGCTGCTGATTTGTAACGGAAGTTGAATATTTTCTCAGCGGCCATGATTTTATGCTTTGGAAAAAGCTCTTGAAGATAAGGCAGGCTGCCCCATTGCGATGGCGATCTTACACCAGCCGGAGGGGGAAGATGTTTTCCAAGTGTTTTAAACAAGCGGCCGATGAAACTATCGGGCGTCCAACTGGCAAGCCCAATGCGACCACCTTTTTGCACCATGCGCGAAAGTTCGCTGGCTGCTCTTTCGTGATCAGGTGCAAACATCACACCGAAGGTTGAAAGAACAACATCAAAGCTACCATCAGCAAAGGGCAGGGCCTCTGCATCAGCGGCGTGAAACGCCACTTTCAACCCTTCGGCGTTGGCGCGTTTTTCAGCTTGATCCAGCAGCTGCGGCACATAATCCGTGGAGGTTACGTCGGCAAAACGGCGAGCCGCTGCAAGTGTGGCATTGCCGTTGCCAGCAGCCACATCGAGCACACGTTCGCCAGCACAAATGTCAATTGCTTCACACAGGCTTTCGCCTACGATTTGCACAGTGGTGCCGATCACAGCATAGTTGCCTGTGGACCAGGCTGCCTGTTGCTTAATTTTTAAGGCCTTAAAGTCTGGTGTGGGTGATGTTTGTAACATGATTTTTCCTTTATGGTTTGAAGTACACGCAAGCGACCATGGAGGAGTGGTTCATGCTTCGACAGTGTAGAAACTGGAGCAAACCCAGTCTTAAAACTGTACTAGCGCAATGGAATAATCAGACATAAATTTGTGTATCTCAGCCGGGGGCATCAGGAGATAAAAGACGCCAATGGATATTTACAGTCAATTTTGTCCTGTGTCTAAAGCGTGCCAACTGATTGAGCCACGTTGGACGTTGCAGATTTTGTGTGAAATGTGGTTGGGGTCTACGCGCTTTAATGACATAAGGCGCGGTGTACCTCGCATGTCACCCACACTGTTGTCGAGACGCCTGAAAGACATGGAGCGGCAGGGCCTGATTGAAAGGTCACAAGGTCGATTTACCAAGGATGTGACCTATACGACCACAGTTTTTGCCAATGAGTTGCAGGCCATTGTTTTTGAACTGGGCAAGTGGGCGCATAGAAATGTTGATGCGGAAGTCTCGCTTGATAATTTAGACGCTAAATTGTTGATGTGGAACATGCGGCGCAAAGTTGACACCGCTGCACTCCCAGCAAAGCGGCAAAGTGTAGTGCAATTTATTTATCCGGAATTGCCGCCCCAGGAACGGAATTATTGGCTTATTGCCAAGCCCGGTATTCCAGTTGATTTGTGCCTGATTGACCCTGGTCATGATGTCAATCTTTACATCACAGCCGACCTTCACGCGATGGCGTCAGCGTGGATTGGGCACTCCACACTGCAAAATGAAATTGCGAAGGAAAAAATAAAGCTGATCGGAGACCGCGCGCTGGCCAACTCGATTGAAAATTGGATGGTGCGCAGCGCTTATGCATGAGGCTGACGCGCTGAAATTTCAGGGTATTCACCAACTTCCCCCTTGCGCTGGATCTTGCGCGTATTGTGCCTTTGACATATAGGCCATCTCTGCCCGCACAATAGCAAGCCCTGGAGGTCCACATGTATTTGTTTGTTGGCCTCGGAAATCCCGGTGCGCAATATGCTTCCAATCGGCACAATGTGGGTTTCATGGCCCTAGACGTGATAGCAGCAGCTTACGGCTTTTCAGCATGGAAAAAGAAATTTCAGGGGGCGCTTTCAGAAGGCTTGATCGGCACCGAAAAACTTCTGCTGCTCAAACCGCAAACATTCATGAACGAGTCTGGCCGCAGTGTTGGGGAAGCCGTGCGGTTTCACAATATTCCACTTGAGCAGGTCTTTGTATTTTACGATGAGCTGGATTTGGAGCCTGGCAAAGTGCGCGTGAAGCTTGGCGGCGGGGCGGCCGGGCACAATGGCATTCGATCGATTGCATCGCATATTAGTCCAGACTTCAAACGCGTGCGTCTTGGCATCGGGCACCCGGGCGACAAGCGGCTGGTCACACCTCATGTGCTGGGTGATTTTGCCAAATCAGACCGTGATTGGCTGGTTGCAATGTTGGATGCAGTGGCAGATAACACACCTTATCTGATTAAAGGCGAGGATAATCAGTTTCAAAGTGCCGTGCATTTGAAAATAAAGGATACGAATTCATGAAAAAAATCATATTTGCGGTTGTCTTTTTAATGACAGTCTGCACCAGTGCATATGCTGAACAGCTGATTTGGAAAACCGAAAAATCATTGGGCAAAGCCAAACAACTTGCCAGTTGTGATCCTGCAAAAGACACAGCGTGCCCGGACACGGTGCCTTATGTTCGTACCAGTAAATTTGGCGTCAAAATTTTTGAAACATATCATGAAGGGACGCGCATAACTTTTAGTTTTAATGGCAAAGATGAAGATGGTTTCACAGTGGCAACTGATCAAGTGCATCCCGGAGGATATGACTGGGGCGGGGTTATGGTGAATGGCAAATTCAAACCGCTTTACATGATCAAGAGGTTTTATGAATACGATACCACGGGGGTTGTTAATACAGCTCGTTCGGAACTGACAGTGTTGCGCGTGCTGAAAAACGGAAAATCCTGTGGCATAGATTTGGGCAAGGCCGTGGTGACTGACAATCTTGTTGCACGCCAATTTGCGGAGAAGAACTTTGCCAATCCAATTTGCGCACAATGAGTTCGTATCTAGGGTTCCCACAGAGTGATATTCCGCCTATCACGACGTAAATCGAACTTGGAGAATTTATATGGGTTTTAAATGTGGCATTGTGGGTTTGCCGAATGTCGGAAAGTCTACATTGTTCAATGCGCTCACTCAAACATCGGCGGCGCAGGCGGCAAATTATCCGTTTTGCACCATTGAGCCCAATGTGGGCGACGTGGGGGTTCCAGACCCTCGGCTTGATATCCTTGCTGCCATTGCCAACAGTGCTCAAATCATTCCAACTCGTTTGACGTTTGTGGATATCGCGGGTTTGGTAAAAGGCGCATCCAAGGGCGAGGGGTTGGGCAATCAGTTTCTGGCCAACATTCGCGAGACCGATGCAATTGCCCATGTAGTGCGCTGTTTTGAAGATGGTGATATTACCCACGTATCAGGCAAGATTGATCCGCTTTCTGATATTGAGGTGATTGAAACCGAATTGATGCTGGCTGATCTGGATGCGTTGGAAAAACGCCAGCTCGCAGCCGAGAAAAAAGGCAAGCAGGGCGATAAAGATCAAAAGGAACTTGCTGAGCTTATGATGCGCGCACTTGTGCTGCTGCGCGAAGGCAAGCCTGCGCGATTGACGGAGCGGATTCCCGATGAAGAAAGGCTGTTTCAAGGTTTGGGATTGCTGAGCTCGAAACCGGTTCTTTATGTGTGCAATGTGGAGGAGGCCGCTGCCGACAAGGGCAATGAATTTTCTGAACGCGTCAAAGCCTTCGCCAAAAAGGAAGGCAATGTGGCGGTTGTGGTTTCCGCCAAAATTGAAAGCGAAATTGCCATCATGGCAGAAGCTGACCGACAGGATTTTCTGGATGCCGTCGGTTTGGCTGAACCGGGACTTAACCGGGTGATCCGCGCTGGTTACGAACTGCTGGGCTTGTTCACCTATTTCACTGTAGGGCCAAAAGAGGCCAGAGCCTGGACCATCACCCAAGGCACCAAGGCCCCTGCTGCAGCCGGCGTGATCCATACCGATTTCGAAAAAGGCTTCATCCGCTCTGAGACAATTGCCTATGATGATTATGTGGCGGGCAAGGGCGAGGCGGGATCAAAGCTCGCAGGTAAGTTCCGCTTGGAAGGCAAGGACTATGTGGTTGCCGATGGCGATGTGATGCATTTCAGGTTTAATACTTGATCGGATTTAAGGATGAGTCCTCGACGTTAAATCTAGAGGAAAGAGAAATGAAAAAAGCCAATTTATCGATATTTTATATTGCTCTGTTTGGGATAGGGCGCTAAAACTAATCAGGGGCTTCGACTGTTTGACTTAAAAATGGTGTCGCCATGACAAAGTTCCGCTTGATAGCATTTTTCTTTTTTTGTTATTTCTCCTTGCTCGGTTTAGCGCTTGCCGCAGATGGCGCAAAGTGCACGAAGGGCGCGGCGGCCAATGATGCCGTGAATGATTGCACAGCCGCCATCGACTCAGGAACGCTTAAGGGTTGGGATCTTGCTGCGGCATATCTCTATCGCGCTTCTGGTTTTCAGGATTTGGAAAAGCTGGATGAAGCTCTGGCAGACATGCAGAAAGCCAAGGCACTTCGCAATCCATATTCGGATGCCCTCATTGCAGAAGCCAAGTTGAAGGTGAAGCTGAAAGAGCGGGCCTCGGCCGCTGCGGCCGCTGTGGGCGATCCCAAGGATTGCACTCCTGATGCTGAAGCCGAGGTGGCAGTGAGTGCCTGCACATCGGCCATCAAGAAAGGAGACCTCAAGGGGACTGATTTGGCTGAAGTCTTTTTACGAAGAGCATCAGGTTATGATTATCTCGGAAAATACGATGAGGCCAAGGCTGACTTGGATCAAGCTATTGCAAATGATGCGGCTTTCGCGAGGGGCTATATGTGGCGGGGCTATTTCGAATCCAAAACAGAACATGAAGAAATCGCACTCAACGATTTCAATAAAGCTATAGAACTGAAACCCGACAGTGCCGAGCCTTTTATTTTTCGAGCACGCTATTATTACGAGCGCCGCGGGGATTGGAAAGGCGTGGTTGCCGATGCCGAACAGGCGGTGAAGTTTGAACCAGATAACCGAGCCTACGCGGACTATTTGGAAAATGCCCAGAATGAGTTGAAAAAACAGTGAGGGGCTAAAGCTCTTCTTGCACACCCTTGCTCAACTTGGATGTTCAATTCAAGTTCAGCATCGGCAAACTGATCCAAAGATTAGGGGTAAGCTCATGAATCAAATTATGCTGCGCATCATCGTTTTTGTGTTCGCTTTGGCTCTACCAAACATGGCTTTTTGTGACAATGTTGAACCCCCGCCTCCAGATGCGGAAATTGCAACACAGGCAGCAGCATCGATAAAAGCGTGCCTTGATTTTGTTGACGCCAAGAATGAAGAATTAAATGTGACCCAGCAAAAAAACGCGGAGAATGATTCGGCAGAAACAGTTGAACCCAATGTGACAAAAGGCGAGCAGAAAATAAAGCCTGAAGCCTTTCTTGAAACTGCGGCAAAGAACAAGCAGCATTATGCACCTGAAAACTGCATTGGCATTGTTGCTGAAGCTTGCTTGGCAGCTGACGATGGCGGAGGAGCGCTTGGAATGATGCAGTGCTATGGCCGTGAAAGCGATGCGTGGGATGCGCGGTTGAACGGGAGTTACCACGAACAAACCGCCGCAAGCTTGAAAAAGCCAGAAGATCAAGCCCTAGTGAAACATTTGCGAAAAGTGCAAACGGCTTGGATTGTTTGGCGCGATGCGACGTGTGAAGTGGTGTATAACAATGGAATTCCACTCTACGGTTCGGATGCAAGAGTTGAACGCATTTATTGCGACATGGTTCTCACAGCGCGGCAAGCGCTATCGTTAGAAGGCAAAATAATCCTGTCCTTTGACGCTCCATCGGGCGGGTGAAATTTGCGCCTGCCGTGGGCCAGCGCAAGATCCTTATTCTATGCTAATGCCCGTCAAAGCCCACCAGTGTGTGCACTTTAACACCCTTGGCTCGCAATCTATCGGCGCCACCTAGATCTGGCAGATCGATCACAAAGGCGGCGGCCAACACTTCGCCGCCGGATTTGCGGATGAGGTCAATGGCTGCACCGGCCGTTCCGCCCGTTGCAATCAAATCATCAATCAGCAAAATGCGGTCGCCTTTAGCGATTGCATCAGCGTGAATTTCAATCGTGTCCACGCCATATTCCAACGTGTATTCTTGGCCAATGGTGCGGGCCGGAAGCTTGCCTTTCTTGCGGATGGGGATGAAGCCTCTCCCCAGAGTGTGGGCCACCGCACCACCGAGGATAAATCCCCGCGCTTCGATTCCTGCCACATAGTCAAACTGGCCATGTAAAAATGGCCACGCGAGTTCATCCACAGCGGCGCGGAACGCGTGCCGGTTGGACAACAATGTGGTGATGTCGCGAAACATGATACCGGGTTTTGGATAATCGGGAATGTTTCTGATGTAGCGACTGATATCAAAACCGTTTCTGAGATCCATTAGGGCCACCTGACTTCTGGGGGAAATGACGAGAGTATGCTTTCAACGTTGCCGCCGGTTTTCAACCCGAAAATTGTGCCGCGGTCATAAAGCAGGTTGAACTCCACATAGCGGCCACGACGGATAAGTTGTTCCTGCCTGTCTTCATCAGTATACGGAGTATTCATGTTGGCGCGCACAATTTCGGGGTAGACCTTTTTAAGCGCCATTCCAACATCGCGAGTGAAGGCAAAATCGGCCTGCAGGTCGCCGCTATCAAGATTATCATAGAAAATCCCACCAATTCCACGGGGTTCATTTCGATGAGCAAGATGAAAATAATCATCGCACCATTTTTTATAGCGCGCATAGTTGGCAACGGGATGCGCATTGCAGGCCTGTTCAAAGGCGGAGTGGAAAGCGATAGTGTCAGGGTCCTCTTGATTTCGCCTGCGCATGAGCACCGGCGTTAAATCCCCACCGCCACCAAACCAAGATTTGGTGGTTACAACAAAGCGCGTGTTCATGTGAACAGCGGGGATGTTGGGATTGCGCGGGTGTGCAATAAGCGAAATGCCGGATGCCCAAAAGCGCGGGTCATCTTCTGCGCCTGGCATGTTCTTGCGAAACTCCGGCGAAAATTCGCCATGCACCGTTGAACAGTGCACGCCTGCCTTTTCAAACAGGCGGCCATGGATCATGCTCATAACGCCGCCGCCGCCATCATTGGCTCTTGTCCACGGCGTTCTGACAAATCGGCCTGCCGGGGCAGGGCCTTTGGCTTCGTCTTCAAGCTGTTCAAAGGCGGTCACAATTTGGTCGCGCAAGGTTTCAAACCACTGCCGCGCCGCAACTTTCATATTTTCGGTCGAATCCATCTTGCCGTTCTATCGCATTTTATCGGTTGAGGTCATGTAGCATTAATCATTTTTCAAAACCTCATTTTAAAGCAACCCCGATACAGTTTTTAGCTATCGGGGCAAGTGTGAGTGTCGGGGCATGTTGAAAACTTCATTTCTGAAAAGCACAAGTGGCAATGTGGCAATTATGTTGTCACTTGCCGCGGTTCCTTTGCTCCTCGGGGTGAGTGCGGGTATTGATATTTTGCGCCAGAACGATACGCAGACCTTGTTGCAAACTGCCACAGATGCTGCCGCCATTGCTGGGTCAGGTTTTGCGCAGACGGATATGGCCAAGGCAAAAACTGCCGTTGAAAATTATCTTGTTGAAAACGAGGCTTACAAGGCGATTGCGTCTTCGCCTGAGGTTGAAACAGGCGTGGACAAGCAATCGGGCGATTTTTATGTCCGTGTTTCTGGAACCATTGATACAACGTTCATGGGCCTTGTGGGCCTCAACACGCTGGGTGTTGGCGCCTATTCCGAAGTGAGCGCTGGTGGCCAGGATTTGGAAGTGGCTTTGGTTTTGGATAATACCGCTTCAATGAACAGTGAAGGCCGGCTCGTCAGTTTGAAAGCGGCGGCAAAAAGCCTGGTTGATACCGTGTTCAAGGCAAAACCACCCACTGGCTATTTGAAAGTGGGCATCGTGCCCTTCGCTGATTATGTGAATGTTGGCCTGGGCAACCGAAATGCCAGCTGGATGAATGTGCCGAAAGACTATTCCGAGATCATTAAAAACTATGCCAGTGTGACTTATACAGGGGCTTCAGATTGTCATGACGAGAAGGGTATTTGGAACAATGATGGTGTTGCCACACCTTACACTTACCAAGTTTGCAATAACCCTGGAACACCGGTCACAACGTATAGCGACGTTACCGTCAACCATAAATGGTATGGCTGCGTTGGGTCACGCACGAGCCCTTTAGATGTCAGCATTGGTTCAGTGAGCAACCGGTATCCCGGCCTGTTGGACACGGGTTGCCCGCAAGAAGTCACTCTTTTAACTGACAGCCAAAACACGATAAACGAGAACATTGATGCCATGAATGCGGTGGGTGAAACTTACATTCCATCAGGGCTGGTCTGGGGGTGGAATCTGATTGATCCGGACGAACCTTTGAAAGGTGCCAAGACAAAAGCAGAAATGGCAGAACGAAAAGGTGTTAAGTCGGTGGTTCTGATGACTGATGGTGAAAATACAAAGTCACCTGATTACCCCTATCATTGGGGCAGCGATGTCGTTCAGGCCGGTAAAATTACGGCACAGCTGTGTGCCAACATGAAAGCGGACGGGATTTCAATTTATACAGTGGCCTTCAAAGTGACCAAACAGTCGTCGAAAGACTTGATTGCAAACTGCGCATCTTCAAATCTTCAGGCTTTTGACGCGACTGATTCAGCTTCACTTATGGCTGCGTTCAACGAGATTGGAAACTCGCTCGCGCAAATCAGGTTCACGAAGTAAAGCCATCGAGCTGGCGCAGTGCCTCGCCGGTCACTAAGCTTGCCGCCATTGCCACATTCAGAGAGCGCATGCCGTTTTGCATGGGGATGCGAATCTTGCATTTCACCGCAGCGTGAACATGATCGGGCACGCCCGCACTTTCCCTTCCGAACAGAAGAATATCATCAGGTTTGAATTTAAAAGCCAAATGTGTCTGAACCGCTTTGGTTGACAGCAGCACCAAGCGCTTTGAGTGATTTGCCTGCTGAAAGTGCTCCCACGAATCCGAACGGTGCAGATCGACGTTTTTGAGGTAGTCCATGGCAGCGCGGCGGAATGCAGAATCGGTCCACGCAAAGCCTGCTGGCTCAATAATGGTCAGCTTCAAACCAAAACACGCGCACAGTCTGGCAATGGTTGCGGCATTGGGGGCAATATCGGGTTGATAAAGTGCAATTTCGATCATGATTTCCTAATTTTAAAGCATGTTTCAGGTTGCCAACATCTGCGACATCCTATGGCTAGACATCCGTCGTTGCCAGTGTCAAAAACCCGACACAGTTGGATGGGCGATGGAGTTCAAACCCTTTGTTGCGCCCTACCACAATTAAAAATTAAAGAGGGTGCCGTGGCTACAGCCAATCACACAGATCCAAACAGACGCGATTTCCTGATGGTCGCCACAGGGGCCGTTGCGGCGGTGGGCGGGGCGCTTGTGGCCTGGCCCTTTATCACTCAAATGAATCCGGACGCCTCGGTTCGCGCACTCGCGTCGATCGAAGTGGATTTGGCTCCCATTGCGGAGGGGCAGGCCATTATTGTGAAATGGCGTGGCAATCCGCTGATTGTGCGCCATCGCAGCAAGGCTGATATTGAAACCGCAAAGGCAGTCAAACTTACTGATTTGATCGATAAGGCCTCACGCAATTCCAACGCCAATGGCAATGTTGACGCCACTGATGAAAACCGTGTGGTCGCAGGCAAAGAGCAGTATCTGGTAATGCTAGGCGTTTGCACCCATTTGGGCTGCGTGCCACAAAGCGACCAAGGGGAATATGGTGTGGTGACTGGCAACACAACAACTGGCGGTTGGCTTTGCCCTTGTCACGGATCACAATATGACACCGCTGGACGTGTGCGGCGTGGTCCCGCAGGGGAGAACTTGCCAGTGCCGCCTTACGTTTATCTTACAGACACAAAAATTCGAGTTGGTTAATCAGGATCAATTATTATGAGCGGACCTTCAAAATATCAGCCTTCAAGCGCCGTTGGAAAATGGTTTAACGAGCGGCTTCCTATCGTGGCGTTTGCCAAAGACCACGCTTTGGATTTTCCAACACCAAAAAATCTGAATTACTGGTTTACCTTTGGCGGTATTTTGGCCGTCATGCTTATCGTGCAGATTGTAACCGGTATTGTGCTGGTGATGCATTACACGCCGCAGACTGACCTAGCCTTCAGCTCAGTTGAAAAAATCATGCGTGATGTGAATTACGGTTGGCTGCTGCGTTACATGCATATGAATGGCGCCTCCATGTTCTTCATTGCGGTTTACATTCACATGTTCCGGGGCATGTATTACGGCTCGTACAAAGCACCACGGGAAGTGTTGTGGATGATCGGCGTTATCATCTACCTCGTCATGATGGCCACAGCTTTCATGGGCTATGTTCTGCCTTGGGGTCAGATGAGTTTTTGGGGTGCAAAGGTTATCACTAACCTGTTCTCTGCCATTCCTTTTGTAGGCGAGTCCATTACAACATGGCTGTGGGGCGGATATTCAGTTGATAATCCCACATTGAACCGCTTTTTCTCGCTGCACTATTTATTGCCCTTCGTTCTGTTTGCCATCGTGTTTCTGCACATCTGGGCGCTGCACGTGACCGGCAACAACAATCCCACGGGCATCAGCGTAAAGGGGCCACAAGACACGTTGCCATTCCACCCCTACTACACAATGAAAGATGCCTTCGCGATTGTTGTGTTCTTTATCTTCTACGGCCTGTTCATATTCTACGGCCCCAACTATCTGGGCGACCCCGTGAATTATGTGCCGGCAAATGCACTGGTGACGCCTGCACACATCAAGCCCGAATGGTATTATCTGCCATTCTACGCCATCTTGCGTGCCGTGCCGGACAAATTGCTTGGTGTTATTGCAATGTTCAGCTCTATCCTCATCTTGTTGGCCCTGCCATGGCTTGATACCTCCAAGGTGCGCTCCGGCAATTACCGTCCCGTGTTCAAAGGCTTCTACATCATATTCGCTTTGGTGTGCATTGGACTCGGCTATGTGGGCGCCAAACCGCCAGAAGGCATCTACGTCGTTGCCGGGCGCATCCTGTCGATTTACTACTTTGCACACTTCTTAGTCATTCTTCCGTTAATTGGCCTTTTGGAATCGCCCAAGCCATTGCCGTCTTCGATCTCAGATAACGTTCTGGCGAAGAGAAGAATGACTTTAATGCCTGCAGAATGATCCGGAGAATTACGATGATTAGATATACTGCTCTCTTGGTCGCTGGACTTGTCTCATTTGGCGGCATGGCTCATGCCGCTGAAGAAGCCTTGCCTGCTGAAAACATCGGCTTTTCATTTGAAGGCCCATTCGGCAAGTTTGACCGTGCACAGCTGCAACGTGGCTACAAGGTCTTTAAGGAAGTTTGCTCGAACTGTCACAGCATGAAATATGTTGCTTTCAGAAACCTGGCAGACAAGGGCGGGCCAAGTTTTTCAGAAGATCAGGTCAAGGCTCTTGCGGCGACTTTTACAGTGAAAGATGGCCCGGACGCGGAAGGTAACATGTTTGACCGCCCGGGTCTTCCATCTGACTACTTCCCTTGGGTGTTTGCCAATGAAGAGGCAGCCAAGGCTGCCAATGGTGGCGCACTTCCACCAGACTTGAGTTTGATTACCAAAGCCCGCGAAGGCTGGCACGGCACGGTCAACCAGCTTGTCAATGGCATCGGCGGGCCAGAATATGTCTATTCGCTTTTGGTGGGTTATGCGGAGCCTACGGAAGAGGAAAAGAAGACAGCCCCTGAAGGCAAATATTTCAACCCCCACTTTACCAGTGGCAAATGGATTTCCATGCCGCCGCCCTTATCCGACGGGGTAGTTACCTTTGATGATGGAGCGCCCAATACGCTTCAAGATCAGGCGCGGGACGTGGCAGCATTCATGACATGGACGGCTGAACCTAAATTGGAAGAACGTAAACAGACGGGCTTTACAGTCATGATCTATCTCGCTGTTCTTGCTGGTCTGCTCTACATGGTGAAACAGCGCGTATGGCGGGACGTTCACTGAAGAACTGACGAGAGTTCGGGCAACCTGCCTTATCATCTTATTGGATAACGCGAAGACGTTCCACCGTACCGAACAACTTGTCGCAAAACCGGGAGATTGGCTATATTTGAGAGTATAGCCAATCGACCCATGTTGATTTTTGGCGGTGGTCATCATCGAAAAAATCACCGCTATTCCCACCAACCCTTGACGGCACAGCCCCATTTGCGGCTTTATCGGGCTTGCATGGGGTGATCAACATAATGGCAAAATCGGTTTTGGGGATTATTGGTGGATCTGGTGTCTATGACATTACGATGGACAATGCCCGCTGGGTGAAGGTCGACACTGCGTGGGGTGCGCCTTCCGACGAATTACGAATGGGTGAAATCAATGGTTTGCCGATTGCGTTTCTGCCCCGCCATGGCAGAGGCCATGTCTATTCGCCCAGCTCGATAAATTACCGCGCTAATATTGCAGCTTTGAAGCAGGTGGGGGTTACGGATTTAGTGTCTCTTTCGGCCGTGGGTTCTTTGAAAATTGAATTGGCACCTGGAACATTTGTGTTGCCGGACCAATTTATTGACCGCACCTACAGGCGCGAAAGCTCATTTTTTGGAACGGGCTGTGTGGCGCATGTGCCGTTTGGCGAACCGGTTTCACCACTGCTCCTCAGACTGGCAGCGCAAGCACTTGCCGATGAAAATATCAGCCACGTGATTGGCGGAACATCCGTGGTGATGGAGGGCCCGCACTTCTCGACGCGCGCCGAGTCAGAATTGCACCGGTTTTGGGGTGCAAGTTTGATTGGCATGACAGCAATGCCCGAAGCCAAGCTGGCGCGAGAAGCAGAAATTTGCTATTGTAATGTGGCAATGGTGACGGATTTTGATGCCTGGCATCCCCACCACGATGTGGTGGACGTGGGACAAGTGGTTGCCGTAATGAAATCGAATGTGGCGCTGGCTAAAAACTTTGTGCTTCGGCTGGCGAAGGATTTCCCGCGTGACCATGTGGCATGCCCGATTAGATCAGACCGCGCGCTGGACGGTGCGATTATGACTGCACCAGAAAAGCGCGATCAGGCCTTAACCCTAAAACTGAAATCAGTTGCCGCGCGTGTCTTGGCCTGAACTACCTTCGCGTGTTGACCACCAGCCGAATGAAAGGCTGTTTCAGCAAAACCACCTGTTCAGATGCATCGAAACGATTATTCTGTGCCTTGCATTCAGTTTCGATGGATTTCCAGATTGATTTGAAATTTGCGCTCAGTGTGCTGCAATCTTTGGCCTTCAGTGTTTTGATCTGTCGCTCCAGTTTGGCGACGCATGCCATCCACAAGCTGCGATGGTGCTCTTCATGCGTAAGAAGTGCGCGTTCAAAACTGCGCCATGATTGACCCACCTTTGGGGCTATACCCGTTGAATGCAGCCTTGGCAGGGTGATTTTGAATGTGGCGTTCAAGTCAACTTTTTGAATGCGGCAAGGATTGGTTCCTACAACTTTCGTTTTTTGAAAGACTTGTACCGCCGTGGTGGCATAAGCATCATGACCCGACGGCCCCTTGGCATATTTCAACAGTGACGCGTAAATTTCTGGTGCAGTTTTGCCTTGGATTTTGAAATAATTGTAGGTCGTTGATTGCGAAACCTCAGCACTGGCGCCTGTGCCTGCGGTCATGACCAGCACGATGAGTGCGACATGTTTCAGTGTCGGTGGCAGGGGAAAATGCTTCATTTTTTCAACTGTTGATTTGTTTCGCCTTGGCAGAGTAACTGAGTGCATGGATGATGCAAGCTCAAAACATCGTGATGTTGGAAAAGTGAAATTCTTCGACAAGGATCGTGGCTTTGGTTTTTTAGCGCCTGAAAAGGGCGGGCGTGATGTGTTTGTGCACGTGTCTTCTGTTCAGCGGTCGGGTTTGCCACATCTGGAAGAGGGGATGGTCCTGTCCTATGCAACTGAAGACGACACCAGGGGGCGGGGTCCCCAAGCCATTAATCTGCAATTGCTGTAAGGTATGATGAAACGCGCGCTGATCCTGCAACACATGAATCATGACCACCCGGGCCGGTTCCTCGATTATTTTGCTCAAGATGACATCATTCCAGATTTCATCAGAGTTTTCGAAGGTCAGATCATTCCTTCGTTTGCTGCATATGATTTAATGTTTGTCTTGGGCGGAGCGCAAGACACGTGGCAGGAAGAACAGTACCCTTATCTGAGAGAGGAAAAGTCGGCCATTCGTGAGTGGGTGGGGGAAAAAGCCAAGCCTTATCTTGGGGTGTGTCTGGGGCACCAGCTTTTGGCAACGGCGTTGGGCGGTGAAGTTGGCCTGGCCACACAGTCAGAAGTTGGCGTGTTTGATGTTGAGTTGACCGCCGCTGGCCTGCAGCATGATTTTTTTGCAAGCGTGGCTCCGGCACAGCGCGTCATGCAGTGGCACCATGCTGAAGTAAAGCAGGCGCCGCCTGGTTCCACCATTCTGGCGCACTCACCGGCGGCTGCCATTCAGGTGTTGGCAGTTGATTCTCATGCGTTGAGCACGCAGTTTCATTGTGAGTTTTCCCCGCAGACCGTTGCCACATGGTCGTCGCTGCCGAATTACACATCCATGCTGGAGCGTGAATTGGGATCTGGTGCTTATGAAAAACTGAGGACAGAATGCCTACCACAAATGCCAGCCATGGCGCGCATGACCCGTGTGATTTGGGATAATTTCAAAAAGGCGTCTGGGCTTAAAACTTGAGGAAAAAGACTTCCCCTTCGGCCTCTTCGGTATCCAGCCAGAAGAAATTCAGTTCCGGAAATTCTGCTTCCAGTATTTCGCGGCCCAGGCCAATTTCACAGAGCAGTCCGCCGCCCGCCGTCAAATAGTCTGGAGCTTGCCTGATGATTTGGCGCACCAGAGCAAATCCGTCCATGCCACCCTCATGGGCCATGCGTGGTTCATGGGCATATTCAGCAGGAAACTGATTGACCTCTTCAGTTGCCACGTAGGGCGGATTTGAAATGATCAGATCAAATTTCTGTTTGGCGAAAGGTTGGAACAGATGGCCCTGATGCAACGTGATACGGTCTTCAAGGTCATGGTCTTTCAGGTTGATGCGGGCCACGTCCAGTGCGTCGCTTGATAAATCGCTCGCAGCGATGCGGGCATTGTGAAAGGTGTTGGCTGCCAGAATGGCGAGGCAGCCTGAGCCTGTGCACAGATCAAGCACGAACGACACGTTTGCAGGATCAATGCCAAAGCCCAAACCCGCCTCATCAAACAGGCCCTTCACCATCAATTCACCGATGAACGAGCGGGGCACGATCACCCGCTCGTCAACATAAAAGGGAACGCCATGCATGTAAGTGCGGTTCAACAAATAGGCCGCAGGCTTACGGGTTTCCACGCGGGCTTCAATAAGGCTTAACACTTCGTCGCGCTCAGTTTGCAGCAGTTTGGCATCAAGCCACGGGTTGATATCATCAACTGGCAGCTTGAGTGTTTCCAAAATAATGAATGCCGCTTCATCAAGCGCTGTGGTCGCCCCATGACCATGGGCCAATTTTGCAACGCGAAAACGGCTGATCGCATAACGTAAAAAATCTCGAATTGTTGTGAGTGGCGCTGTGTTGGTCATTGTGTTTGCGAACCTGTTTGCACTATTTTTCCGCCATTGGCCAACAGTGCAATAAGCAGCACAGTGTAAAGCAACGTCAGGGTATAAGGCATGGCATTGATGCCAAACGCATCGATCGCGGCGCCTGCCAATGGCGGGCCAACCAAACCTCCCACACCCCACATGGCGGCAACTGCGGCTGAGCCAGAGATGATGTCGGCCCCCTTGAACACGTCGCCCATTGTCGCCAGGGCCACAACATAAACGCCAAAGGCGGTGCCTACGAGCAATAATATCAGCGGCCAGGCGGCCCACGTGTTGATGAACACAACGAGCGCCAAGCTGCTGACGATGGTGATGGCAGCGTTGCATAAGACAACTTTGTCTCTCGACCAATGATCACCCAGCCAGCCCATGGGATAAAACATCACTGTGCAGCCAATCACGCCAAAGCCCAGCATTGTGCTTGCTGTGGCCAACGGAACACCTTTTGCAATTGCAAAAATTGTAAAAAATGAAATGAACACAGAGTCGAAAAACGTGGCCGCGCAGATGGCTGCAAATAAAAGCGGAGCGCGGCGGAATACACCAAAAAAACTGTGCGCACGTTCGCCCGATTGGCTGGTGACAGTGCTGAATGTCAATGGAAGTGAACCTAAAGCGACACACACCATGCCGATGATCCACGGAAGCCAACCGTTGATGCCTGTGAATGGGATTATCAACGGACCCACAGCAAAGGTAACGGACAAGACCGAAGTGTAGAGCCCCATGATGCGGCCACGGTTGTTGTCATCGGTAAAGCCGAATATCCACATTTCGCTGACGGTGAACAAGGCTCCGGCTGCAACACCCAGCGCAAAGCGCAAGGGAAACCAGAACGGCAACCACGACGTTGATGCAAAACCGAGTAAACCAATAAGAATGCAGGCGATGGCGGCATAAGCCACCATGCGTGCGCCCGCTTTTTTGATGATGTGTGGCAGCAATGGCCCCGCCAGCAAAATACCCAGTGGGCCCATGCCAGCGGCAAGGCCAATCAACCAAGCAGGCGTTCCCTTTTCATGCTGGATCAAAGGGATGAGTTGCAAAGTTAAACCCAGCGCAATATCGCACGCGCCAACGGTTGCAATTGCAGCGACCAGATTGCCGTAAAGGGGTTTGATTGCAGTCATGCGCAGCCTGTAGCGGGGTTGACTGGTGGCGGCAAGAGACCTCAAGTGATAGCTCACCATTGCAACTGATGCTGGAAACTATTATCCGTTGGCGATCATGTCCAAACTCATAATCACCATCATTCCAGTTACAGGTTTTCACCAAAATTGTTCATTGCTTATCGATGACGATTTGAAAGTTGCTGCGGTGGTTGATCCGGGTGGCGACTTGCCGCGCGTTGAAGCTGCCATTGAAAAGGCGGGCGTGGTGGTTGAAAAAATTCTCCTCACACATGGTCATATCGATCATGCAGGGGGTGCCGCTGAGCTTGCTGAAAAATTGGGTGTCAAAGTCGAAGGACCGCACGCAAGTGACAAATATTTGCTGGATGATTTGGCAGCGCGCGGGGCAGCCTTTGGAATCAGTGGCTCACGTGCCGTAACTCCTGACCGCTGGTTAAAGGACGGCGATATGGTTTCAGTTGGCGGATTGACATTCCGGGTGATCGAGGCCCCTGGCCATTCGCCAGGGTCAGTCGTATTTTTCAACGCTGAAAATAAATTTGCCATCATGGGCGATGTGCTGTTTCAAAATTCAGTGGGACGCACAGATTTGCCCGGTGGGGACCACGCTACACTGATCAAATCCATCACCGAAAAAATATTGCCTTTAGGCGATGATGTTACATTTTTGCCGGGTCATGGAAACGCCAGCCGCATCGGTGATGAGCGGCTGGCAAATCCGTTTTTGCAAATATGATTATACGGTCCGGTTTTTTGAGATCATGCCCCACACGAACAAAACGATCATTGCACCAACAATCGATCCGATAATGCCCGCACCTTCTCCCGGTGAATAATAGCCTAAAGCCTGGCCGAGATATCCAGCAACAAAGGAACCTACGGTTCCGAGGATGGCGGTCAAAATGAAACCTGATGGTTCATTGGGGCCCGGCATGATAAATTTTGCTACAATTCCTGCAATCAGGCCTACGATAATTGTCCAGATCATGATTTCAACTCTCCGCGTTAGACCCTTTATCGGGCATTGGACAACGGCTTAGCACTACATTTGGTTCCCCAGCAATGATGCTGTCTTGAAAATGGCGCAGATAGCTCATATTTAACGAGTGGAATTTCATGAAAGGAAATCTGCTATGGCCAATTCTATGCCTTCACTCACTGCCTTGTTGGGTTTGGTTGCAGTTGCGGGATATCAAAACCGCGACAAGATCAGCGAATTTGTAAAAGGACTCTCGGGGGGGTCTTCACCCACAGCTGCAGCACCCGCGCAAATCCCGGGTGGCATTGGCGGCGCACTGGGTGGTTTGCTTGATCAATTCACAAAAAATGGCCATGGTGATGTAGCAGATTCCTGGATTGGCACCGGTCAAAACACATCAATGAATGGGGGCCAGCTGAGCCAGGCCCTTGGTCCCGATATTGTGGCCATGATTGCCAAACAAACAGGCATGTCGCCTGATGATTTATTGTCCCGTCTTACTCAAACCTTGCCGCAGGTTGTGGATGGTTTGACGCCGCACGGCCGCATTCCACCTGAGCCGAAGTGATATTGTTGTAAGTGAGAGAGTAGGCGGCGGGTTGACCCCCGCCGTTTTCATATTTTCATTTCAACCAAGCGCGAGTTAGCGGCAAAATAAGCATCGCCCGTTGATTTGAATACACCGCATTCCTGTGTGGCTGACTGTGTGTAGGATTCACAATATTGCTCGCCAGTGGCACGCCAGGTTCCTGTGCTCTGGCCTTTCAGGTCATCAGTAATGGCCAAGGTGCCATTGGCGTTATAAGTCACAAAGCCCGTGCCATCTTTTCGCGTGTACTGGAAGTTTTTACCGACAACGGCTTGGCTGACTTCAGATGAGCCAAGATTGCGAATGGGTGCCCCTGCCTTTTGAGGAATAGCCGATGTGCCACCGTTGACAACACGAACACCGGTGGGCCCTGAAGAACACGCGGCCAGTGCTGCCAAACTTGCAAATCCAAAAATGTTTATCAATCGCAAGGTCTGTTTGCTCAAAGTTGTAAATCCTGAAAAGCCGTGTGCCACAGCCTGCCTGTTCTCGCAAGGGTTCTACTGTGCGCCCGGTGCCAATACCACTACCTCTGTTCCCACTTTTACGCGCTCAAACAAATCTGCCACATCTTCATTTAACATGCGCACACAGCCTGAAGACATGGCTTTGCCAATTGAAAGCGGGTCATTTGTGCCATGAATGCGGTAAAGTGTATCGACGCCATTGGCATTTAAATAGAGGGCCCTTGCACCCAACGGATTTTCGGGTCCGCCAGGCATGCCATTGGCCCATTTCGATGCATTTTCATCGCGCTCGACCATCGATTCAGGCGGCACCCACCGCGGCCAGCGCCGCTTCATGCCGATGATGGCGCGGCCCGACCATGCAAAGCCTTCACGACCCACACCGACGCCGTAGCGAATGGCCTGATTGTTTCCCAAGATATAGTAAAGCAGCCTGTGTTCGGGATCGACAATCAGCGAACCTGCAGGCTCGGGTGAACCAAAAGTCACTTCTTGCCGGCGGAATTTTTCCGGAACCTTTTGATATTCACCAACCGGAACCGGATAATCCACTGGCGATTCCGGTGGTGGAATCAGGCTTGGATCTCGGGTGAAATCCACTCCGCCATAAAAGGGATGCTCGGAATGCGATGCCACTGCTGAGCTGCACAACGCAAGACCTCCCAGAACAATCCCTCTGCGATTGATTAAAGATGCCATCCAATTCTCCAAACGAGAAGTGTTTATGGCGAGATCAGCAGGCTAAACGGTGGTGAAGATATGGCGAGAACGTGATTGTGTCAGGATGCCAATGCGAAGGAGGCTTGGCCCACAGTGTATTTTCCACCCGCCCCGGTGAAAGGCTGGCACGTGTTTGGAACGCCTTGCGGAATGAAAGGTGCAGGATTGAAGCTTTCGCAAAGCTGCCCATCCTTGGCGGACCATTTGCCGCCCGTAGTGCCCTTGCCGGTCACTTCAACCAAGGATGAGCCGTCAGCTGCATAAAGTGTTACACCGCTGTTCTTCGGCCCAACCCAACGCCAGCTCTTGCCCGTCAACAATGTCTTGATCTGGCCTGCTGGTACGGATGTTGGAATAGCAGCCATTTGATCAGGCATTGGTGCCAAGTCGTTAGACTGAGGTGCGGCGGAGTCCTTGAAAACTCCCATATTGGCGCAACCGGCCAAAGCTGCTGTTATCGCTAAAAGTGCTGGTGTCTTGGCTAAAAGTGCGAGTGTCTTGATCATGGATCCCATCTTTAAATTCCCCCGAGAGCCCCTTACCAAGACCAAAGCTGTGGCAGCATTGTGGACAGGCACATTTTAATTTCCATACTTACCACGGCTTGCCGAGGTCATGCACTCCTGATTTACACATTCAGACGAGGCTTCGCTCATGACTGCTTTTTTTGAAATCTGGGTTGTGGCCACTGATGGATTGCCCATTTCGGTCATGGAAATGATTGTCGGGGGGCTGGCTTCGCTTCCGAACCACGGCGACATCTCGTCGGCAGCGGCAGGGCAGATCATCAAAACCAGTAATAATGCAACACGCCCTATATTCATTTCAGACCCCGGTAAAAACACTGCGCTGCCCGTAAATTTGGGACCAAATGGTTTAAAGCGGGTTAATTGGTTGGCTTAAGATGACCGTAAGTCTATGGTCGGGGGTACAGATCGCTTTGCCTTTGAGGTCCCATGCCACGTCTTTGCTATTCCGCTATTTTGCAGCACCTGCTGGGCTTTGGGTTGAATGCGCTTGGGGCGGGAGTTGTTTTTCAAGCATGAACTATCGCCATGTTTTTCATGCTGGCAACCATGCCGATGTGTTGAAGCATGCTGTGCTGGCCCGCATTATTCACCTGCTAAAAGCCAAAGAAAAGCCATTTGCGTTTCTTGATGCGCAGGCGGGCATCGGCATTTATGATCTGGAAAGCGAGCCCGCTCTAAAAACTGGCGAATGGCTTGGCGGCATTGGCAAGTTGAGTGGGCCCTTTGAGGCCGCAGTAGAACACCTGCTTTCGCCTTACCGCCAGGTTATCGCTGCAATGAACCCAAACGGTGTAACGCGCTTTTACCCTGGCTCCCCGAAACTTGCGGTGGACTTAATGCGGGTGCAAGACCGCGTTGTGGCCAATGAACTTCACCCCGATGATGTGGACACGTTGAGGCATTTGATGGGGGCAGACAAGCGTTTGCGGATCACCTCGCTGGATTCCCTGCAAAGTGTCAAGGCAGAACTGCCCTTTGCAGAGCGTCGCGGAGTGGTGTTGATTGACCCCCCTTTCGAAGTTTTGGACGAAACGGAGCGGACATTAAAAACCTTGATCAACGGACACCGGCGATTTGCAACCGGCGTGTTTTTGATTTGGTATCCAGTCACCACTGAAGAGTTTGCGGGAAATTTTGTAAAGGCCATTCAGGCCACAGCTTTGCCGAACATGTTGCACGCTGAGCTTCGCGTAAAGGCTGCGTTTGCACGCGGCGGACTTTCAGGCTCCGGACTGGTAATCATCAATCCCCCGTGGGGATTGGAAGCTGAGCTTAAGATTTTGATGCCAGCGTTAGCTTCTCGTCTGGGAGAAGCAGAGTGGGGGCGTAGCCACATGCAGTGGCTTACACCCCCAAACTGATTAGATTGCTGTGCCGTTGATTGCGGCCTTCAAATCGATGTACTCTTCGCTATCCACGCCAGCACGGGAGGCAATTTCTGCGAGTTGTTCTTTGGCCAAATCCAGTTTTCCTGCCGCTACATAGCCTTCACCCAGATATTCACGGGCCAGCACGAAATCCGGATTGATTTGAAGGGCCTTGTTATAATAGGTGATTGCAATGTCAAGGCGACCAGCTTTGCGGTTGCTGTAACCCAGATAGTTGAGCACATGCGGATCGGTCTGGTCTTGCACGGCATTTAATGCGGTGAGAGCCCATTCATATTGGCCTTGCTTGGCGAGCAAGCGGCCTTGTTGATAAAGTTCATTGTCAGGAATAATTCCTGCGGCGGCTTTGACGCAGGCTTTGGTGTCTTTTTTGCCTTTCTTTTGAACTGTTTTCACCACTTCGCCTTTTTTGCATTTGAGTTGCATGGGTGACGTCATGGTTCCACTTGCGGGTGGTTTTGTCGTCGTTGTACTGCCACCCGAGCTTTCGCCAGCGGCAAAAGCAGCTGATGAACCAAGGGCTAATGCGAGAGTTAGAAATGAGGCTGTGATAATTTTCATGGACGTCTCCTGTTAGTTTTGCAAAGATGTTACGGAAATATTACGCACTCAGTTCTCACTTATTCCAACGTCAATATTATGATGAACACTTTCTGAACGCTGGGTTCACGTTGGTTTCACAAGAGTTTTGCCATATTTACGCCATCGATCAGTCATGATCGTTCAACCCCAAGGAGAATACCATGACCAACTCTAAAATGAACACAACAACACTTTTGACAGCTGCGCTTCTGGCTGTTGGCGCAATTGGTTTTTCAAGCTTTGGCGCACACGCCAGCAGCACATCAAGCCTGGCCCAGTGCAAAGCTTATTCGCGTGAAAATGTGGTGAAGTGCTGTGAAACCGTTATCAGGCAACAAGGCGCACCCGCGTGGTTTCGTGATAACAATGTGAGCTGTGGAAGCGCTGTAAGCTGCAGCGGCGGTGGAAACATAAAGGCAAGTTATGCCGTTGCAATAACCAGTGTACCTACCAAATACCGGTGCTATGTTAAAATGTATGAATTCAACAATCAAGGCAAGAACAGGGATGGCGGTGAACGACGCGGAAACCAAGGTGGCAAAGATTGATCAAAGAATAAATTGATCGTACGTGCCGTCCATTCTCTCATGGGCGGCACTTTAATATTGCCAAAGCCAATCAGACATGAACAATGCAAACTGCGGCGGCATAAATCGCAGAGCGATGTTTCTAGCTTCCGCCATAACCCCGTCCAGATGATAAATGCGTCCCGTTCGCACCGAGGTAGTGTGAACACGCGTTGTTCTTGGGTGTCGGGCGAGGCTTAATTTCTGAAACGCAGTGGTTCTGTCAGGCTCAATCTGTAATAGATTTTTCAGATAGGCAGCATCTTCCAATGCCATTGCAGCACCTTGCGCCAGATAGGGCAAGGTTCCATGGGCCGCGTCGCCTATCAGTGTTACAGCATCCTTGTTCCATTTTTCGAGTTTTGGAACGTACGCCGCTTTCCAGATTTGCCACTCAGGTGCTGCGTTCAAGATGAATTGCAGCTCATCGCACGCGCCTTCAAAGTGAGCTTTCACATCTTGACCTTGGGTGATTGCAATTACATTGAGTTTGGCAGGTTTGCCAACTGGGTAATGCACCACATGACCACCCGGATAAAGCCAGAGATTGACATTTTCATTCGCAATGACCGTTTTAAAAAGCGTGCGAAGAAAGATTTCATGTGTCACGACGGCTTCAGTGCCTGGAAACAAGGCCTGCCTGGTGTTTGACCACACGCCATCGGCTGCGATGACATTGGTGTAGTTTCCGTAATTAAGCGCTTCGGTGTTGGTGAGAATTTGAATCTGGGGTTTGGATTTTGCAACTTTGTAAAGCGCTGTGATCAAATCTGCCCGGTGGGCGACACGATAAGGCATGCCAAAACGCTTTTCAAACTTATGGCCAAGTTCAATACGCGTGAGAAGCCTGCCGTTTTTTCCGTTGCGGATGTGAATTTCAGGCGGTGATGAGGTGATGGGTTCAACCGCATCCCACGCGTCAAGTTTCTGGAGTGCCCGCACAGCATTTGGCCCCAATTGCAGGCCAGCACCAACGGCTTCAAACCTTGCTGCCTTTTCCATCAGGATGGCGCTGTTGCCAGAATTTGCCACTGCAATTGCGCTGGCTAGACCCGCAACACCCCCGCCAATGATGTGGAATATTTCACCTTTCATGGAGCGATCTTGACATGAAACTGTTTTCATTTCCTGTGGCGGATTGATGCTTGCCGCAAAGCTTTCAAAGCCCTAGAGCATTTGTGACTTTTAACGGGATTCTGCTCCATGGGTTTTATATCTGACTCTCTCAACCGCATCCAACCTTCAGCCACAATTGCCATTTCCACAAAAGCACAGGTGATGCAAGCCGAAGGGCAGAACGTGATTGGACTTGCGGCCGGTGAACCTGATTTTGAGACGCCGCGCAACATCAAGGATGCTGCGATTGCTGCAATCAATGCGGGCAAAACCCGGTATACGGCTGTTGATGGTATTCCGGAATTGAAGAAAGCCATTGCCGCAAAATTCAAGCGTGAAAATAATTTAGATTACAAGGCCTCGCAAGTTTCCGTTGGAACGGGCGGAAAACAAATTCTTTTCAATGCGTTGATGGCCACTGTTAACCCCAGTGATGAAGTTGTAATTCCAGCTCCTTACTGGGTCAGCTATCCGGATATTGTGATGTTGGCTGGTGGCAAACCGGTCATTGTTCAAGGTGATGCAAACCAGGGTTTCAAGCTGCAAGCCGCCGACCTGGAAAAAGCAATTACGCCCAGCACAAAGTGGTTAATCTTGAACTCACCGTCAAACCCGTCTGGTGCTGCCTATTCACGCTCTGAAATGAAGGCTTTGACCGATGTGTTGCTGCTGCACAGCCATGTGTGGGTGTTGACGGACGATATGTACGAGCATCTGGTTTATGATGACTTTCAGTTCTGCACGCCTGTTGAAGTTGAGCCAAAACTTTATGACCGTACCTTGACCATGAACGGGGTTTCCAAATCTTATTGCATGACAGGATGGCGCATTGGTTATGCCGCGGGGCCGGAAACTTTGATTAAGGCCATGGCCAAGTTACAGTCGCAATCCACCTCCAATCCCTCGTCGATTGCGCAATGGGCTGCAGTTGAAGCCTTGAATGGCCCGCAAGATTTTATCGCTGAACATAACAAGATTTTTGTCGAGCGACGCGACTTGGTGGTGTCGATGCTGAACCAAGCCAAGGGAATTTCATGCGGAAAACCGGAAGGCGCATTCTATGTCTATCCGTCTTGTGCAGGAACGATTGGCAAGGTGGCCCCTTCGGGCAAAAAGATTGCGTCCGATGCAGATTTTGTGTCGGAATTGCTGGCCTCGGAAGGTGTTGCCGCTGTGCATGGCGCAGCGTTTGGAACGTCACCCTATTTTCGGATCAGTTATGCGACAGCGACTGAAACCCTTGAAGATGCGTGCCAACGCATTCAAAGATTTTGTGCCAATTTAAAATAGGAGCTTACATGTACGATATTTCTGTAGCCATGATCATCGAAAACCTTAATGCACTTTCAAAATTTTTGAAAAAAGCAGAGGCTATTCTGGACGTGAAGAAATTTGACAAGTCCGTCGTACTGGCCACGCGGCTTTTTCCCGACATGTTTCCCCTCTCGCGGCAAGTGCAACTGGTCACTGATTTTGCCAAAGGTGGCGGGGCGCGCCTCGCCGGGGTCAATGTGCCGTCTTTTGCTGATGAAGAAAAAACGTTTGAAGATTTGCAAGCGCGCATCGCCAAGACAATCGCGTTTTTGAAAAGCTTGGATGCGAAAGATTTTGAAAATGCCGCCACGCGCGAAGTAACTTTGAAGATTGGGGGCCAAGAGCGCACCATGACCGGGCAGGCCTACTACACAGGGGCTTTCCTGCCAAATTTCTTCTTTCATATGACCACAGCCTATAACATTCTGCGGTCGATAGGGGTGGAGCTTGGAAAAGGTGATTTCATGGGGCGGTAACTTGTGCAGGGTGCAGAAGCTAACGCATTTGTGAATGAACTTGAATTGCCAATGGGTGCAAAACGCCTTAATTGGAAACGATAGAAGGAGCCTGCCATGAACATCATAAAGCGTAAAGGCTGGGAGATTTCGGAATCTCAGATCACCCCAGAGAACGTATTTTTCAATCGCCGCAAGGTTGTGGGCGGGCTGGCACTTGCCCCTTTCATTGGTCTGGCGGAGGCTGCTCCCAATCCAAAATTTGCAGATGCGGGCCGCGCTGTAACACCACAAGCCACAAACACCACCTATAATAATTTTTATGAATACGGCACGTCAAAATCTATTTCAGGCGCGGCAGAGGCTTTGATTACTTCGCCCTGGAGTATTGCAATTGATGGCCTGGTTGAAAAACCACTGACCGTTTCAATGGATGACATCCGTAAAATGAAAATGGAAGACCGTATTTACCGGCACCGCTGTGTTGAGGCATGGGCAATGGTTGTGCCGTGGACAGGGTTTGCCTTGAAGGATTTGGTTGCCGTGGCCAAGCCAAAACCTGAGGCCAAATATGTCCGCTTTGAAACCTTCAACGACCCCAAGATGGCGCCCGGTCAAGACCCCAATTCATTCAGCGGTTATCCTTGGCCTTATGTTGAAGGGCTGAGCATGGCAGAAGCCATGAATGATCTTTCATTTGTAGCGACAGGTGCTTACGGCAAGGACTTGCCAAAGGCCATGGGTGCACCGTTGCGGATCCACCTTCCGTGGAAGTATGGTTTCAAGTCGATCAAATCAATTGTGAAGATAAGCTTTGTGGCGGAACAGCCGATGAATTTTTGGCAAGCCATACAATCTTCCGAATATGGATTTTGGGCCAATGTAAATCCGGAGGTGCCGCATCCGCGGTGGAGCCAGGCCAGCGAAGAGGTGTTAGGCACAGGAGAACGTGTGCCTTCTCAACTTTACAATGGTTATGGGGAATATGTTGCCGATCTTTACAAGGGCATGGAAAAAGAGAAGATTTTCTATTGAGATTTGGATTAAAGAGTCAGAATGACTCTTGATCAATTTCTGGCACTGTTCGCATTTGGGTTTATTGCCGCTTTTACGCCGGGGCCGAATAACACGATGCTCCTTGCTACCGGCATAAATTTCGGCGTCAGGCGCGCCTGGCCTCATATCATGGGCGTGTGTATTGGCTTTCCACTGATGATTGCCTGTATTGGTTTTGGTCTGGGGAAAGTTTTTGAAATTTACCCTTGGATTTATACTGCGCTAAAATATTTGGGTGCAGCTTACATGATGTGGCTTGCCTGGAAAATTGCAAACGCAAAACCATCACCTGATGATGTGCCAAGCGTTGCAGCGCCGGTCACATTTCTGCAGGCCAGTGCATTTCAGTGGGTCAATCCAAAAGCATGGATTATGTCTATTACGGCCCTATCTGCTTACACCGTTGCCGCTAATTACACATTAGGTGTGTTTGCAGTGGCTGGCACATTTGTAGTTATGGGATTTACCAGTGCGCTCACTTGGGTTTTGTTTGGCGCCGGCCTTAAACATATCCTCAACGATGTCAGATACTATAAATATGTAAATTGGGGATTGGCAGCCACCTTGCTGGCCAGCCTTGTTCCCATGTTGTGGCACGCTTAAAAAAAACCCTCAATCTGTAACAACAGACTGAGGGTATAGCCTACACAACCGGTGTAAGCAATTGACCGAGCGGGGGAGGCCTAGTCAAATCTCTTTTAATTATGGCGTCGTGGTAGCTGGCGGGGTTGCTGGTGCAACTGGTGTTGTTGTGTCTGCAGCAGGTGGTGTGGTTGTTTCGGCAGCTGGTGGTGTAGTTGTTTCGGCAGCTGGTGGAGCTGATTGAACTGCAGGCGGTGTTACTGTTTCAGCAGCTGGGGGTGTTGCTGGCACAACTGGGACTGCAGGTGCTTCCTGCGTTACAGCCGGTGTGTTCATTGTCGTCTTATTTGGCGCTGAGAAGAAATAGTAAGCTAGTCCAATCAACACAATTGCGCCAACGATATACATCCACATGGATGAGGATTCGTTACTGGTCGAAACCGGGCGAGGCGGTGTTCGTGTAGTGGTAGTCTGAGCGAAATCGGTGTCTGTGCTCGACATTACGCGTGGTTTCTGTTCTGGGGAAAGTGCCATTTTAAGTCTCCTGATTTTGATGTCTTGAGCAGAAACGCTCAATTTGTTTGTTTGTTCCCAAAAAAATTGTATCAATAAGGGCTGTTGCACTGGCGGCGTTGACCGCTGTTGGACAACCAAGTGTTGCTGCGTCTGTCATAAGAACGATAGCGATCTGAGCACCATTGCACGTGGCTGCGCGAGAAGCCGAAATTACCGGAGTTGTAGCGATAGCCGCGATTTCCATAACGATAGTCATCGCCATAGCCGTTGCTGCCGATTACAAGGCCAGGAACAAGCCACCAAGTATTCTGATAGTAGGAGCCTCTATAATAATGGTCGCAGCCATATCTGCGAAACTGGCAGCGATTGCCATGGCGACTGCGGTTATAGCCGTTGCCAACACCGATGCTGAAATTCACGTCAGCATTTTGAAAGCCGGTTGCTCGCACGGTTGATTGTGGTGCAACGGGTGGCACTGTTCCAGCATGTGCGCTGCTTGCTATTACACTGGTCGTTACCACTGCGCCGAGCAAAAGTGCTGCAATTGTTTTGAGCATGATCTGTTTTCCAATTCATGTTGGAGTTTCTGTTGATCCAAACCAACTGTTTGGAATTACATCAACAACTCTGCCGCTTTGAAAAAGTTCCGTGATCGATATCTGGTAAATTTAAGGAATGTGAATGATCGAAAACAGAAAAACGCCATATTTGAAAAAAATTGAGGCCATACCAGTCTCGCGGGGTCGCCCGGTATTGCCTGTAAAGAAAGTCTCAACGACAATCAGATTGTACACAGAAATTCTTGAAAAATTCCCGGGCTCAATGTCTCGGTGGCAGTCATCTATTAACGACGCACTTAAAGTGTGGTTGGCGTGGACTAAAAACTCCACTCCTTCGCCTTGCCTACGATGAAATCTCTAAAGGCTGTCACCCGTTTAGTTTCTTTCAGTTCCTCTGGGTAGACGAAATAAGTGTCAAACTGTGGAGCATCCAGCGGTAAATCGATGGTGACCAAATTCATGTCTGGCGCTACCATGTAATCAGCAACCGAGCCAATGCCGGCACCAGCCTGTACAGCGCGGCGAACCCCGTAAGCATTGTTGACCTTAAGCGATGATTTTCGTAAGGCTGTTGCTTCACGGCCAATGGTTTCCAGCCAATTCAAGTTGGTCAGATAACCTTCCGTTTCGCCAAATGTGACAATGCGGTGCCGATCCAAATCTTCCACTGATTTTGGAATGCCATGCTTTTTCACATAATCGACCGATGCATAGATATGATGGTGTACGGTAAACAGCTTGCGTTGAATGAGATCAGGTTGTGTTGGCCGGCGCAGACGGATGGCTACATCTGCCTCACGCATGGAAAGATCGAGTTCTGAGTCTTCAAGAATGAGCGATACTTTTATATCTGGATAAAGCTCAAGAAATTCAGTAAGGCGCGGCGTGAGCCAAACAGAACCCAAGCCCACGGTGGTCGTGATGCGCAAATCGCCTGAAGGCTTTTCTTTTGAATCCATGAGGCGGGTTTTGGCTGCGGCCAGCTTTGTAAATACCTCATGGGCGGTGCGATAAAGAACTTCACCTTGCTCAGTCAAAATAAGTCCGCGGGCATGACGGTGAAACAAGGTCACATGCAAATCATCTTCCAAGGCAGATACCTGTCGGCTAACCGCCGATTGTGAGAGCAACAATTCAGTGCCCGCATGGGTAAAACTTCCGGCATCTGCCACTGCGTGGAAAATTCTCAGCTTGTCCCAATCCATGGCTATTCTGCCGCCTGTTTTATCTCTATGCGGGCCTGCAAATATTTTTCAGCTTCCAGTGCCGCCATGCACCCCATGCCTGCGGCTGTTACGGCCTGGCGATAAATGTCATCGGTGACATCTCCTGCCGCAAAGACACCAGGGATTGCTGTTGCCGTGGACCAGGGTGCCGTCACCAGATAATTGCCGCCTTTAAAGGGCAACTGACCCTTGAACAATTCTGTGGCAGGCGTGTGACCGATAGCGATGAAAATACCGTCAACAGCCAAGTCTGAAACTTCACCAGTCTTCACGTTTTTTATACGCGCCGTATTCACACTTTTAGGTTCGGTTGTGCCCAGCACATCATTCAGCTCGGTGTTCCAGATCACCTTTATTTTTGGATTACTGCGCAAGCGCTGTTGGAGAATCTGCTCGGCTTTGAATTCATCGCGGCGGTGGATAACGGTTACTTCTGTTGCAAAATTCGTGAGGAATAATGCTTCTTCCACGGCCGTGTTACCACCCCCAACAACCAAGACCTTTTTTCCACGATAGAAAAAACCGTCGCAAGTGGCACAGGCAGACACGCCAAACCCTTGAAAAAACTGTTCATTTGGTAGCCCCAGCCATTTGGCCTGCGCGCCCGTGCAAATGATCAACGCATCGCATGTGTAGGTGACACCGCTATCGCCGACCAGTTTTACAGGTGTGGCCCGGAGATCGACTGACGTGATTGTATCTGACACAATCTCGCTGCCCATATGCTCGGCCTGGGCCCGCATTTCGTCCATCAAAAAGGGACCCTGAATGGTCTTTGCAAACCCGGGAAAATTTTCGACATCGGTGGTGATGGTCAGTTGCCCGCCGGGCTGAATGCCCTGGATCACAAGAGGCTGTAACATGGCGCGCGCAGCATAAATAGCCGCAGTGTATCCGGCGGGGCCAGAACCTAAAACAACAACGCGGGAGTGGCGGGTGGACATGTTTTGTATCCTGATAAGCTATGAGTAATCAGCATAGCTTATATGGGGATGTTGGGCTAGGGGATACAAGGGATTGTGAACCAGATTTGATCTGAGAACAGCGTGTTTCCGTTATCCCTTTGGCAGCTCGAATTGGAAATTTAAATGTCTTCAAAAACAGACTACGGCATCGACGCGCCAGGCTTGGTGAAGATATTTTTTGGTGCGGGGCTTTTTTGCATCGCCTTGTATGTTGCCATCACTTGGGGGTTTGGCACTAATTTCTGGTTGAGTTTGCTTGCCCTGGGCCTTCTTATAATCGCGAGCTATTTTACGTTCATGGGTTGCCTGATGATCTTTTACAGCAAGGTCATCAAACTTGTGGACCGCGATACAATTCTAAATCAGATCAAATGGCGCGGAGATGAACACGTGCTGGATGTGGGGTGTGGACGGGGCCTGATGCTGATTGGTGCCGCCAAGCATTTGACAACGGGAAAAGCCGTGGGAATTGATATTTGGTCGGCCAAGGATCAATCGCGCAATTCCGCAGACGCTACCGTGGCCAATGCGAAAGCTGAAGGTGTGAGTGACAGAGTGAAGGTTCAAACCGCCGATATGCTGGCTTTGCCTTTTGCCGATGGCACATTTGATGTTGTTGTTTCACATTGGACTGTACACAACCTCGAGACGGCCGATCAGCGTCAACTCGCATTGTCTGAAATGACACGCGTGTTGAAGCCGCGTGGCACCATTTTAATGGCGGATATTGAAAACCGCGATGAATATATGACGTGCTTTTCAAAGCTTGGGTTCAAAAATGTGCGGCTTGTTTTAAAGCCTGCGCGAGACCAATTTTTGCGCACTATTAGTTTTGGCAGTTTTGGTCCGGCGACACTCGTCGTTCAAAAATAGTCCTCGCGGCGACAAGAGCAAGCTTTCACCGCCGCGAGAGTGTTTATATTACTTCGGCAGCAATACAGTGTCGATCACGTGGATGACACCATTGGTGCATGCAATATCAGCGCTTACAACTTTGGCGCCGTTTACAGTTACGCCATGCGTTCCATCAACGTGAAGCGCTTCGCCATTGACTGAGGCAGGAGACAATTTCTTGCCGCTCACATCAGCAGCCATTACTTTGCCTGCCATCACGTGAAGGGTGAGAATGGCTGTCAACTTGGCTTTGTTTTCTGGCTTTACCAAATCGGCAACGGTGCCGGCTGGAAGCTTTGCAAATGCGTCGTCGCTTGGGGCAAACACTGTGAATGGGCCTGCGCCCTTCAAGGTGTCAACAAGACCAGCGGCGGTAACTGCTGCAACAAGTGTAGTGAATGAACCTGCAGCAACTGCAGTGTCTACGATATCATGCATAAGATTAGTCCTTTGATTTTTGGTGTTTATCAACACCCCAACAAAAACGTGCCGCACCCAGTGTTCTGGATTCGGTGTGATCCTGCTGCGATGGTAATGGGGAGGAAGAGGTGGAACAGTTAACTGTCCACCTCTCTTGTATCAGCGAAAGTGCTGATTATTACATCTTTGGCATAATTACGGTATCGATCACGTGGATCACACCATTGTCGGCAACAATATCAGCCTTGGTTACTGTGGCACCATCAACCATGACACCCTTCATGCCATCAACTGACATTTCAGATCCTTGCACTGTCTTTGCCATCATCTTCTTGCCGGTTACATCGGCTGCCATCACCTTGCCTGCAATAACGTGATAGGTGAGGATTGCTGCAAGCTTGGCCTTGTTTTCTGGCTTAAGCAAGTCATCAACAGTGCCTGCTGGAAGCTTTGCGAAGGCTTCGTCTGTTGGGGCAAACACAGTGAATGGGCCTGGGCCCTTCAGTGTTTCAACAAGGCCTGCGGCCTGAACTGCAGCAACAAGTGTTTTGAAACTTCCGGCAGCGATTGCCGTATCTACAATGTCTGCTGCATAAGACTGTGCAGTTGCTAAAAAGCCTGCGCCAACGATGGCGGTTGCGGCCAACAAATTACGAATTGCTCGCATAGTGTATCTCCTGATTATTGGTTAACGAAACCTTTACGCTGTGCATTGCACCATGGTTCATCAGATTATGTTTTAAATATTCAACTCAATTTGATCGACAATCTCGAATCACGAAATAAAGTTGTTATAATGTTGTGCATGAACACGGCAGATGATCTCGACACCATCGATTGGAAGATCCTCAAGGAATTGCAGCGAGATGGGCGCATTACCAATGTCTTGCTCTCCTCGCGGGTGGGACTTTCGCCACCACCAACCTTGAGGCGTGTGCAAGCCTTGGAGCAGGCGGGTTTTATAACAGGATACCGTGCGCAGTTGTCAGGAGATAAACTGGGCTACGGGGTGCAAGTGATGGCGCTGGTGGGGCTTAAAAGCCAAGCGGAACATCAGATCAAGGAATTTGAGCGGCGTGTGGCAGGGTGGCCCATCGTGCGCGAATGTTTTGCCATATCGGGTGATGCTGATTTTATGTTGAAGTGCGTTGCCCGCGATTTGCAATCCATTCAAAGTTTTGTAATGGGCGCTTTATCCAAAGCGCCGAATGTCGAAAGTGTCAAGACATCGGTCATTTTGCATGTGACCAAGAATGAACCTGAGGTTCCGCTGCTGTGACATGAAAAATCTGATATCCCTCACGTCGGCTGCTATGGCTTCAGTCCTCATTGGTTTTGCATCCACCATCTTGGTTGTTATGCAGGCGGCTCAGGCCATTGGGGCTTCGCTGGCACAGCAAGCGTCCATGGCGGCGATCCTGTGTTTCATGATGGCAGTCACCACTCTCATTTTGTGCCTCATATATAAAATGCCGATCATTATTGCGTGGTCTACACCCGGTGCTGCTTTGATTGTTGGCAGCGCACATGGCGTGACATATGCGGTTGCATTGGGAGCATTTGTCTTTGCCGGGGCACTGATGGTGTTGACTGGACTGGTTAGGCCATTGGAGCGTGCGATTGAAAAGATGCCGCCTGCCATTGCAGCAGCAATGCTGGCTGGCGTATTGCTGACCTACGTTTTGAAAGTGCCCCCGGCCGCAATCGCTGCCCCGTGGCTGGTAATGCCGTTGGTTTTAACATTCTTCAGTGTACGGATGATTTATCCGATGTATGCCGTTCCTGTGATTGTGGTGCTGGGTTTGATGCTGGCCGCATTGAGTGGCAGTATGGGGGCAGGGTGTTGCGCAGTGGGGCTCACGCCGCTTACATTTGAAGTGCCCCAATTCAGCTGGCCCGTCATGCTGGGACTTGGCGTTCCGTTGTTTCTGGTTACCATGGCATCGCAGAACCTTCCGGGCTTTGCTGTATTGCGCGCAGGTGGCTATCAACCGCCCGTAGGCGGATGCTTGCTTGCAACAGGGGCAGCTTCAATGCTGGCAGTCCCATTTGGCGGCCATGCTGTTAACATGGCAGCAATCACAGCATCTTTGGCAACGGGTCCAGATGTGCACCCTGATGCGGCGCAGCGCTGGAAAATCGCTTACCCTTATTTTATTCTTTACGTTCTTGTGGGCCTCACCGCGATGAGTTTTGTAACTATTCTGGGTGCGCTGCCAAAGGAACTGGTGGCCGCAATTGCCGGACTGGCCTTGTTTTCACCGCTCATGAGCGGAATGACTGCCATGGTCAAAGACAGTGCCGATAGTGAGGCGGCGCTAGTGACATTTCTGATCACCGCATCAGGTGCGACGATGTTCGGCGTAGGAGCCGCATTCTGGGGGTTGGCTGCGGGAATGGTGGTTTGGGGCGTGAAACGCAGGACGTGATGCTTTAGAGCTTGATGGTGTCCAGAAATCTGAACGCAATCACATGATCAACAGTCTTATTCCGTATGCTACTATTCCCACACTCAAAAGCCCTGCAAGCCAAAGGCCAGCAAACCAGAGTAGCTTTGATGCTGTAGGAGAAAGCTGCATCAGTGATAACCTTCGTCCGGGTTGGTTTTGCCACGGAAGACCCAATAGGAATAGACCGTGTAGATGAGGATCATGGGGATCAGCACAATTGCACCCACCAGCAGAAAGCTTAAACTTTTATCGGGGGCGGCAGCGTCCCAGATGGTGAGCGATGGCGGTACGATATAAGGGTAAAAACTGATGCCAAGCCCCACAAAGCTGAGGACAAACAAACCAAGCGCTGAAACGAAAGGGCGATAATCGGTTTTATTGCGCAAGCCTGAGTAGAGGCCATAGGCACAGGCTGCGACCAGCGCAGGAACAATGCCTGAGAAAATAATGGTGGGCCAGGCAAACCATCTGCTGAAATATTCATGGTGAAGAAATGGCGTGTAAAGGCTGACGGCGGCCAGCAGAGCCAATGTGCCCAACCCCGTGATTGTGGCTTGCTTGCGCGAATTTTCTTGCAGTTCGCCTTCGGTTTTCATGATGAGCCATGTGGCCCCCAATAAGCCATAACCTACGGTCACGGCGACGGCCGTAAGAAGTGAAAAAGGCGAAAGCCAATCCCACCCGCCACCCGCATAGGCGCGGTTGGCCACGGGAATGCCCTGTACGAGTGAGCCAAGCGCCAAACCTTGCGCCAGCGACGCAATCAACGAGCCCCCGCTAAAAGCCCAATCCCACAAAAATTGCCCACGCTCGGTGCGCCAGCGGAATTCAAAGGCCACCCCGCGCAGGATGAGGCCCAGCAACATGGCAATGATGGGAGCGTAAAGCGCCGGCATGACAATTGAATAAGCAAGTGGAAAAACTGCAAGCAGGCCACCGCCACCCAGCACCAGCCAGGTTTCATTGCCATCCCACACGGGTGCAACGGTATTCATCATCACGTCTTTATGGTGGCTGGTTTTGGCGAATGGAAACAGCAAACCCACACCCAGATCAAAACCATCCAGCACCACATAGGCCAGCACTGCAAACGCAATCAGGCCGGCCCAAATAAAGGGCAGATCTAAAGTCATGACACACCGCCTTTGGCCATTTCGAGAACTGGCCCTGGCGTTATTCCTGCTGCTTTCATAGGCGTTGGTCTCATATCAGGGTTTGGATGATCAGGCGTGCTGCGGGCCAAACGGTAAATGTAAAATGTGCCAGCACCAAACACAGAAAAATAAATGATGATGAATGCCAAAAGTGATGCGGCCACCGCAGGTGCTGCAATGGGCGCTGCGGATTGAGCCGTGGTGAGCAAACCGTAGATTGTGTAGGGCTGTCGACCCACTTCGGTTGTGGCCCATCCTGCCAGAACGGCAATAAAGCCGGAAGGAAGCATTGCGAAGGCCAGTCTGTGCAATCCCTTGTCCTTATAGAGATTGCGTCTACAGCGGGCCCATAAACCCCAAAGCCCGGTGGCCAGCATGGCAAAGCCCAGGCCCACCATAAGCCGGAATGACCAGAACACAATTTGAGCAGGCGGGCGCTGGTCTTTCGGGAAAGATTTAAGGCCTTTGATTTCACCGTCAATGCTGTGAGTTAGAATTAAAGCACCTAGAGCGGGAATTGCGATTTGGTAGCGCGTTACTTCCGCTTCGTCATCCGGCACGCCAAACAAGATCAGTGGCGAACCTTTTTCCGATTCATAATGTCCTTCCATGGCCGCCACTTTTGCAGGCTGATATTCCAGTGTGTTGATGCCGTGCACATCGCCCGCAATGATTTGCAGCGGTGCCACGATCGCCGCCATCCACATGGCCATGGAAAACATTTTGCGGGCCGCTGGCGAGGTTTGGTTTTTGAGCAAATGCCAAGCGCCAACGCCGCCCACAGCAAATGCCGTGGTCAAATAAGCCGCCAAGACAGTGTGCACCAAGCGGTAGGGAAATGACGGATTAAAAATAATCGCCATCCAGCTTTCAGGCACAAATTGGCCATTGGGAGCCATAGAAAAACCTTGCGGCGTTTGCATCCAGCTGTTGACAGCAATAATCCAAGTGGCCGAAATCAAAGTGCCAAGGGCCACCATGAGCGTTGCAAAAAAATGCAAGCCAGGACCCACGCGCTTTTCGCCAAACAACATCACACCCAGAAATCCGGCTTCAAGGAAAAATGCAGTTAGCACTTCATAGCCCATCAGAGGGCCTATAACGGGGCCTGCCTTGTCAGAAAACACACTCCAGTTGGTGCCAAATTGATAGGCCATCACAATGCCAGACACCACACCCATGCCGAAGGCCACCGCAAAAATCTTTTTCCAGAAATTAAACAGATCCTGATAAACACTGTTGCCTGTGCTGAGCCAAAAACCTTTCAGCACGGCCAGATAACTGGCGAGACCAATTGAAATTGCCGGAAAAATAAAATGAAATGAGACAGTAAATGCAAACTGCATGCGGGCAAGTGTCAACGCGGTGTAATCAAAAGTCATTCAACTTACTCCTGCATCGTCTAACTCTCATACAGGAAATTTGTTCCATTTAGGAAAAATAATGAAGTCGTCTGAAACGGATATTCTTGTTGTTGCAGGCCATGCCGGTGCCAGCGAGGCCCATTGGCAAGCCCGTTTGATCGCCAAACTGAAGGCTGCACGACTGGTGGAGCAGGAGGACTGGCTTTACGGGTCACTTGCCAAAGCCATTACATGTTTGCGGGACGCTGTTGCAGAGGCCAAAAAGCCTGTGGTGTTTGTGGCGCATGCGGAAGGGTGCAGTTTGGTGGCGCATGCTGTTTCGCAGATGGCCAACCAAGACGAGGCATACCTAAAAGTGAAGGGGGCGTTTCTGGTAGCGCCGCCGGATGCTGCAGCGTTGGCTCGGCTGCCCGGTGTTGATCCACTTTTTGCACAAGTGCCGCGGGGCCCTTTGCCGTTTCCGTCAATTCTGGTGGCCAGCAGCAATGATCCTCATGCCAGCCTTGAAGACTCTGCCGATCTGGCTTTGGCGTGGGGTTCGCAACTGGTGGAGGCCGGCGAGGCGGGGCGTATCGATCACACGTCTGGCCATGGCCCATGGCCCGAGGGCATGATGCGGTTTGCCGGGTTTTTGTCCAAACTAAAGGCGTGATCCTATCTCGCGCCGGGTGCGTTTAAGCGCTATGATCAAAACACTCGCACTCTCACTTATTCTGCTTTCCGGAGTTTCCGCCATGGCCGCAGAGCAAACGCTCTATGACTTTACACTCACGGGCAACGACGGCCAACCTATGCCGATGGAGCAATTCAAGGGTAAGGTTGTCATGCTGGTAAACACCGCATCGGAATGCGGCTACACTCCGCAATATGAGGGGCTGGAGGCTGTGTGGAAGGCCAACAAAGACAAGGGCTTGGTGATTGTGGGCGTGCCTTCCAATGATTTTGGCGGGCAGGAACCCGGCAGCAATGCCGAAATCGCCACATTCTGCAAACTGAATTATGGCGTTACGTTTCCACTGGCTGATAAATCGGTGGTGTCTGGCGCATCGGCCATTCGGGTTTATCAATGGGCAGGCGCGCAAGCGGGAATGCTGGGACGGCCCAAGTGGAACTTCCACAAATATGTGTTTGGAAAAGACGGCAAATTTATCGACTGGTTCTCAACCGCAACAAAGCCAGATGGGCCAAAGATTGCAAAGGCGCTGGAAACCGCACTGAAGTAAGGAGTGCGGGGTTGGTGTTGACCACATGTTATGTACTGTAGCCTGTGAGTATAAGAGTGTGTGGGTTTATTCCAAGCGAAACGACCTCCGAGCGACGCGATTTGTGCATTGCCCGCTGTTTTCTTACTACGATCAGCGTCACCGCATAAAAGACAACCTTAGCTGCAGGCATGATGCGAGCAATCGCAAACGTTAAGTCGTGCTGTCTGGTTTTTGAAGGGAAAGCATGGTTACTTGCCGTGCGCCCTTATTAATTTTGGGCGTCAGTATTAAGACTTTGAGCCAATCAAAACGAATGATCGCCTACTTGCAAGTGACGTAGCTGCGAAGCTTCCGAGTGCAGTAAAATGCACTGTCACCGTAATACCAACTCCAATAAGCCTGTCACCCATTCCTGCATTCTTTGGCAGTGCTGTTTTGCACGCACCAAGCGCCTGAGCCTGTTTTTAGTGGGCGCTTCGGGGGCGTATCTCGCCGCTGCGCCATGACCACTGTGATCTGGTTGCGAACCTGCTGTAAATAGACGCGGCCATCCCAGTGAAACGCCGTGGTACTGATGTCGCATCGTCGATGTGTCATGCTGCTGGTTGTCGTGAGTGCTATCATAACGATAAAAGGGTGCAGGCACATTAGGCGTCCCCATGCTCCCGATCCAATGTTCCGCTGGCAGACAGGCATAGAACGATCGGTATCTTGCCAAAATGATCATCAATTGCGATAGCTTGTTCCATAAGAGAGATCATTAGTGCTTGCGAACAGACAACAAACGCTGGCCAAATTCAACCATATTGGTGGCAATTTTGTTCATATCACCAGCACGATCATCGTCGATTTCGGCGCGCCATTGTGAGATACGTTGCTCAAGAATAGAGTGAGCATAAGCCTTTCGCTGTTCCCACTTATTTTCATCTTCAGCTTTATAGACGTCGAGATTATAAGAAAAACTAGCCAAGCTCTCGTGTGTTTTAGTTGATAAATCATGGAAAGAATTGTCAAAATCACCCACAGCTTTTTGGGTCATCAACTCAAGTTCTTGCCGAGTCTGAAGCGCGACGTCATGGCAATATTGTAAAACGCTCTTCATCTCCGTGGAAATTCTATCAGAGAATTCCGTCAATCGCACGTTAAGCGAGCTTACACTTTGATCGACTTCAAGATCGTGTTCCGTTAGCTTGCTGACGGAGGTGAGCAAAGAGGTCAACTGGTTGTCTGTTGAACCCTTTTGGTCGGAGATAATATCCACTACCTCTTCAAATCGTGCCTCAGTGACCCGTTGATAATTACCAACAAATGCATTGCGCAAATTTCTGACCAGTTCCTCAAGCGGAACTTCGTCGAAGTGAGCATCGCTAACCCTTCTGGCAACACCATTGGAAAATTCATTCTGATGTGCGCCGTGCATTGATAAAATTGATTTGGACATAGACATCTTTGATCTCCTCTCACAACGGGCGAATGCAGAATTTAGCACTCATGCAATTCGCAAATTCAATTCATATTGTTAGAAAGTTTTATCAAACACCGCTGAGTTTTTTGCAAGTATTTGTTAACTATAGGATTAAAAATTAAGTTAAATAATTATGATGAATATTGCGAGTGGACGGGAAGCAATAGTGTCTATCAATGATCTTCGCTGCATACGTTCGGGAATACGGTGACATGATTACGGTGGCAGTGGATTTAATTTTTTTCCCAATCAAGTCAAATTATCCCTTGCACGCAAGTGACAGAGCTTTGGGAGGTAATTAAATGCACTGTCACTCTAAATGGAAGATTGTAAAAAAATGGAAGATTGTAAAAGGCGCTGGAAACCGCGCTGAAATGTCCGCCGAGCATGCTGAGTTGTGAAATGCCTGCGTTTGTCGTAATATTTGCCGAGTTACTGAAAACCGAGTAAGTTTAGCGGCAACTTTGATATTAAGAACAGCAAGCATTAAGTCTTGCAATCTGATGTTTGAAGGGAAAGCACAATGAGTTGCAATGCGCGCCTTCTAGTTTTGTGACACAATATGAAGATTTGGAGCCAATCAAAACGCATTATCGCCTTCTCGCAAGTGGCCTAGCTGTGAAGCTTCCGCTAGTAATTAAATGCACTGTCGCCGTAATCAAAACGCTAATCATAATCTAAGAAGCTGTGAGACTTACGAATTGAATATCAAACCCAATATACCATTGGCACTTCAAAGACTGAACGTCTTGCGGGGTTTTTTCAAGAGCGAGGCGGCTGGTGGATATATGTTGATGGGGAGTGCTGTTATTGCACTCATTATCGCAAACTCTAGGTTTGCCGTGCCTTTTGATCATTTCTTACACATCAAGTTTGCGGGTCTCAGTTTGTTGCATTGGATCAATGATGGCTTGATGGCAGTTTTCTTTTTGCTGATTGGGTTGGAGATAAAGCGCGAAGTGCTGGAAGGCGAGTTGAAGAGCTGGTCTGATCGTCTTTTACCCGGTGCGGGAGCGTTGGGTGGGATGGTGGTGCCGGCGATTGTTTACATCATGTTAAACACATCTTCGCCCGAGACTTTGCGTGGGTGGGCCATTCCCGCCGCAACCGACATTGCTTTCGCCCTTGGTGTGCTGGCGCTTTTTGGCAAGCGCGTGCCTGTTTCGCTCAAAATATTTCTAACAGCCCTGGCCATTATAGATGATCTGGGCGCAATCTTGATCATCGGATTGTTTTATACTGCAAGCCTCTCGCTCACCATGCTGGGTTTGGCTGCGATCGTGTTTGGCCTGCTTTTGGCAATGAACCTTGCGGGCGTAAAACGTTTGGCGTTCTTCCTGTTTCCTGGCGCTTTGCTTTGGCATTTTGTGCTCATGTCCGGCGTGCATGCGACAGTGGCTGGTGTGTTACTGGCGCTGACGATTCCTCTACGCACGAACGATAATCAGGCTAGCGACGCAGAGCCGCCCTTGCATGTACTTGAACATGGCTTGCAGTGGTGGTGTTCTTTTTTCGTGTTGCCGATTTTTGGCCTCGCGAATGCAGGCGTAAGTTTTGCAGGTCTAGAAGGTGGGCTTTTGCATCCCGTTTCACTCGGCGTGGCACTTGGATTGTTTTTAGGAAAACAAATTGGCGTGTTCGGCAGCGTATGGTTATTGGTTAAGTTGGGATGGGCAAAACGCCCCGCACTTGCCAGCTGGACACAGATTTACGGCGTATCAATTTTCTGCGGTATTGGCTTCACCATGAGTTTGTTTATCGGAGCTCTGGCTTTTTCCGAATCCGCGGCTCTTGAAACCGCGACAAAAATAGGTGTGCTGGGCGGCACTCTCCTCTCCATCTTGCTAGGCTCACTGGTGCTGGGGCTGAGCAAACCATTGTCAGATGAAAAGGATTGAGGTTGAAAGCGCTGTTGTTTTTAATTGGGGTGGCAAGGCTCTGTCGTTGGTGTAGCCAATGTATTAAAACTGAAAATGGCCTTAAATTAGGGTGACAGTGCATTTAATTGACTTTCCGCGCTTCTGGTGGTAACTCGCGCGCATGTCGCGCATTGCTCGTCTTGTTGTTCCAGGTCTTCCTCATCATGTGACCCAACGTGGCAATGGGCATTCCCGCGTGTTTTTTGATGATGCTGATTACGAGCTTTTCCTAAACCTTCTGATTGAAAATTGCCGGGCGGCTGGCGTTTCGTGTTGGGCTTTTTGCCTGATGCCAAACCACATGCACGCCATTTTGGTACCAAAAAGCGAAGATGGTTTGCGCGCTGCACTGGCGCCCACCCACCGGCGCTATGCGGGCTTGATCAATGCGCGCCGCCGCAAGACAGGGCATTTTTGGCAGGGGCGCTTTGGAGCGGCCGTGATGGATGAGGCACATCTGGCGGCTACCTTCAGGTATATTTTGCGAAACCCGGTTGAAGCCCACCTTTCCGAAAAACCTGAATCTTGGCGTTGGTCGTCAGCGCGTGCCTATCTTAAAGATCGTGCTGATGGATTGACGCAAACCGGCCCCATGCTCAGCCGATTTCCAGACATTCGCGCCTTGCTTTCAGCCAAGTCTTCAGTTTACGGTGATATAATCGTGCGTGACGATGAAACCATTGGCCGCCCGCTCGGCAGTGCTGTTTTTTTAAAAGCGATGGAACGCAAAACCGGCCGTTCGTTGCAACCAGCCAAGCGCGGCCCAAAGCCCAAGAGCGCATAGCCGATTGATTGATGCCCAAATGCCAGCCGTTATAGAATGAAGAATTTCGTAAAGCCCTTTGCTGTGCCAGATGATCTTTCGGCTGTTATGGCTGACTGCCGGGCCAGGCTAACGCGCGGGGTGAATGATCGGCGCTCACCATTTCATACGCCAGTTGTTGCAACAGCCGGGCAGGCGCTTCGCCAGCGCGTGATGGTGTTGCGGGCCTTTGACGCTGCGGCCTTTACTTTGCGCTTCCACACGGATTTGCGCTCGGCCAAGGTGGCGCAGCTTTCCGCCCAGCCCAACATCAGCGTTTTGGGGTATGATGCGGGGGCAAAAGTTCAAATTTCGCTCACCGGCAGGGCCGAGCTGCTGACGCTGGAAACACTCGAAAATTTATGGCGCATCTCGTCGCCATCAGCGCGGCGCACCTATCAAGTGGTGGAGGCGCCGGGAACGCCAATGGATCATCCACCAGCGGCCCCGTCTGTTGATGCAGATGTTCAAAGCGATAACGGCAAAAACAATTTCACCGCGTTTCATGTTCACGTGCAAATGGTTGAGTGGTTGGAACTCAGTGCCGCGGGCAACAGGCGTGCATGCTTCACCCGGTTGATCACAGGCGATTGGCACTCCACTTGGCTGGCACCCTAGTAGAGAGACTAGGTGACACTGCAGAGATGTGGGATTGGTGTTGATAACATTTTATGTAATGGGGTCTGGAAATTAAGAGTTGGGGAGCGCAGTCTGACCGAACTGCAATGCGCCCTTCTTAGAGTTTAGAGATAGTATAAAGAGTTTCAGCCAATCAATAAGAATGATCGCCTGCGCGCAGGTGGCGTAACAGCGAAGCTTCGAGGAGCAATAGAATGCACTGTCACAGTAATCCCCATTATCAGAGTGATGGAGTGAAATAATTATGGCAACTTGGCAATTTGATGTATTTTTTTCACCCGCTTTGGGCGCTCTTTCTAATAGAAATCTTCTAACGCGGGGCGATCCAGTCGATATTCTTGAGCAGATGAGAGATGTAACCACAGAAGACTTGCCAGACTCCTCAATAAGTAACCTCGTAGAAGATATGAGGATTGAAAAGAGCTGGAACAGTGACTTGGAAATTTGCGGGAATATGGACGGAGATAGAATAGACATTTCTAGGCAAGCAAAAATTGTCAGTGCTATAGCCTCAAGAATAGATATTCGCGAAATTGATCCTCAATTCATGATGCAGCTGGTTGCATTTGCAGAATACAATCAACTATTATTGATAGACTCGTCAACAGGAAACGTTATTGGTACTAATGTTAGTAAATCGGTTGAAGCAATTATGAAGTCTCCTGCCGCAAGATTCGTTGGTGATCCTAACAAGTTTTTCAGAACTATCATTTAATTACGGTGACAGTGCATGTAATTCTCTCAAATAGAGATAGTCAAATTAGCTTAGTTATGATGAAATGAAAGCTGTAAGGTCTAGTCAGATTGAGCGAAGTTCACCACGATCCAGTAAACCTAATGAATAAAGTAGTTAAACGCACTGCCACCGTAATTTTTTATAACGACGCGGCATAAATTTTGGTTCGAGTAATAAAATGATGTGTCGCTCTGATCTGGATACATTCATATGAGCAAGTTTGAATTGCACAAGTTTGATAAAAAGTATAGCGATATTGTCACCATTTCTTCTATCGCGATTGGGTTTTTGTTTCTCGTCATTCCTAATAGTTGGGCTGGCGCATTTCCGTTTGATGTTTTGGGGGAATGGGTCAAATCATATTGGCCAAAAATGCAGTCAGACTTTGACAACATACTGTTATATCATGGGCCAGCGCAAAAATATGTTTTAGTCAATATTTTTATGATTATATTCTACTCAATGGTTTTTTCCGTTGGCGCCATATCCTTTTCAAAAAGAAAAAGTCCGCCGGGCGATTTGTATCCATTAATGGATTCATATACTATTATTGTAAGCTATGGATTTCTCTTAGTGTTACTCTATTTGATGATGTTTGACCAATCGATGGCGAGCAGCGACGCAAGACGGGCACGTTCAATTTTTCGCTCCGTCTTATGTTTGTTTTGGCCGCCACTGGAGATTGGAGTTATCGGTCTTATATTGCTGCGCCTTTTTTGCCATTATTATCAGAAAATTATAAATAAGTCTTTGCGAGTTTAATTGAATTACTTGGCTTAGGTCATCTGAAAACATAGGATGGGAATTACGGTGACAGTGCATTTAATTATCTGAAATAGAGATAGTTTGGGTATGTTAGTTATGATGAAATGAAAGCTGTAAGGTACAGTTAGATTGAGCGAAGCCTACCATAATACAGTAAATTTAATGCATAAAATAATTAAATGCACTGCCACCGTAATTCAACACGGCAGCACCAAGTTCAACCACGGCGACTTTGGCTGAAGCGACTTTGGTTGCTGCAAATACGGAAAGTAATAATGAGTACATAAAACAGCAAATTTTAAGGTATCTTGCGAGATGAGCACTAAGGTGACAGTGCATTCAGTTTACTTTCTAGTTTCGTTCGCACTTGCAGACTTAAGCTGAAATCAATATTCCCTCTCGAAGAAACATTCCGCTACTATGCACACATCAGGTGCCAACCCAAAGTAGGTGACACAACTTTTAATTAACGAGCGCGCCCAATTACTTCCACGCCACCTTTACAATCTCATAACTCCGCCCGCCGCCGGGGGTGTTTACTTCCACGCTGTCGCCCTTTTTCTTGCCGATGAGGGCGCGTGCGATGGGTGACGAGATGGAAATCTTGCCTTTTTTTACGTCAGCTTCAAAATCACCCACGATCTGGTATTTCACTTCGGCTTCGCTGTCTTCGTCAATCAATGTCAGCTTTGCACCAAACATGACTGTTTCGCCCGACAATTTGCCGGGGTCGATCACTTCGGCGCGGCTCAGCTTGTCTTCCAGCTCCTGGATTCGGGTTTCATTCCAGCCTTGGGCTTCCTTGGCGGCATGGTATTCAGCATTTTCTGAAAGATCGCCATGGGCGCGTGCTTCTTCAATCGCACGGATGATACGCGGGCGCTCTTCCGATTTCATGAACTTCACGTCGCTCAACATTGTGGCATAACCGTCTTCGGTCATCGGCACTTTTTCCATGGCTTATCGTCCAGTCCTTAGAATTTCCAAAATGTGGAAAAAATTTCACCCGGCCAATCGCAGCTCAACGATTGCAACCGGGCACTGGCAGGAAGATGGCCCAGATTTGCGGAAATTTCAAGGGTGTCGTTTCACTTGAAATAATCCTGCAGGGGCCGCACTTCGATGGCGCCTGCCTTGTTTGCCGCAATTGCTTTGGTGGCACTGATGATGCCGGGCAGGGTTGTGAAATAGGGGACTTTTTGCATCACCGCCGTCTGGCGGATGGATTTTGAATCTGACTCGGATGAGCGCGTTTCTGTGGTGTTGAGAACCAGCTGGATTTCGCCGTTTTTAATCGCATCGACAACGTGAGGGCGGCCTTCCAGCACTTTATTGATCTTGGTGGCGGGCACATTTTTGCTTTCAAAAAAACTGTGGTTGCCCGCCGTGGCCTTGATGGTGAAGCCCATTTCAACGAGTTTTTTGACCGAAGGCAAAGCGCGGGCGCGATCAGACTCCTTGACCGATACGAAGACTGTGCCGCTTAAGGGCATGCGCATGCCAGCCCCCAGCTGGGCTTTGGCAAAAGCCATATCATAGGTTTTGTCGAGGCCCATGACTTCGCCTGTCGAGCGCATTTCGGGGCCCAGCAAAACATCCACGCCTGGGAACCGATTGAAGGGGAAAACAGCTTCCTTTACAGCCACATGCGACAGCTTCTGGGATTTTAGGTTGAAACTTGAAAGCTTTTCACCTGCCATCACCCGGGCCGCAATTTTGGCCACAGGCAGGCCAATCACCTTGGCCACAAAGGGCACAGTGCGGGATGCCCGTGGATTGACTTCGAGAATATAAATCTCATCATCCTTCACCGCGAATTGCACGTTCATCAGGCCCACCACGTTTAATGCCAGTGCCAATTTTTTGGCCTGCACTTCCAGCTCGGCAATGATCGGCGCTTTGAGTGAGTAGGGCGGCAGCGAACACGCTGAGTCCCCCGAGTGCACGCCTGCCTCCTCAATATGCTCCATCACGCCGGCGATGAACACATCCTTGCCATCGCAAATCGCATCCACATCCACTTCGATGGCGTTGCTCAAATAAGAGTCGATGAGCACAGGTGAATCCCCTGAGACGACCACTGCTTCGGTAATATAGCGTTGTAACTGGGCGTCATCTTTGACGATTTCCATGGCACGTCCCCCCAGCACATAAGACGGGCGGATGACCACGGGAAAGCCAATGCGTTTGGCGATTTTCTTGGCTTCTGCACCTGAATAGGCCATGCCGTTTTCAGGTTGTTTCAGTTTCAGTTTTTTAACAAGTTTTGAAAAACGCTCGCGGTCCTCAGCCAGATCAATGGCATCGGGTGTGGTGCCCAGAATGGGCACGCCCGCTTTTTCCAATGCATCAGCCAGCTTCAGAGGTGTTTGGCCACCAAATTGCACGATGACCCCTTTGAGTTTGCCGCGCGTTTGTTCGGTGCGGATGATTTCCAGAACATCTTCTGCGGTAAGCGGTTCAAAATAGAGGCGGTCAGACGTGTCATAATCCGTGGACACGGTTTCAGGATTACAATTCACCATGATTGATTCATATCCGGCATCGTGAAGAGCAAAGCAGGCGTGGCAGCAGCAATAATCAAACTCAATGCCTTGACCGATGCGATTGGGGCCACCGCCCAAAATAATAATTTTTTCGCGGTCCGAGGGATAGGCCTCATTGCCATCTTTGCCTGCCAAACCCGCCTCGTAGGTTGAATACATATAAGCGGTGGGTGAGGCAAATTCGGCAGCGCAGGTGTCAATGCGTTTGAACACAGGATGCACTTTAAGTTTGGTGCGGTGCTTCAGCACCTTGTCCTCTTTCAGGCCAGCTAACTGAGATAGGCGTTGATCGGAAAAACCCATGGCTTTGAGTTTGCGCAAATTCTGAGCATCATTGGGTAAACCGTTGTTCTGAATTCGTTTTTCAGTTTCCACAATCTCTTGAATTTGGCGCAGGAACCAGGGCTCATATTTGCAGGATGCGAAGATTTGCTCAACTGTTGCACCATGGCGGAAGCTTTGCGCAATCTTGAGCAAGCGATCAGGCGTGGGCTGGCCCAAGGCAGCCCGAATGGCGTTGCGATCATCGCCTTCGCCTATGCCCTCAATCACCACTTCGTCAAATCCGGAGAGCCCCGTTTCCAGCCCGCGCAAGGCTTTCTGCATCGATTCCTGAAAGGTGCGGCCGATGGCCATGACTTCCCCAACAGATTTCATGGCCGTGGTGAGGTAGGGTTTGGCACCGGGGAATTTCTCAAAGGCAAAGCGCGGAATCTTCACAACCACATAATCAATACTGGGTTCGAAGCTCGCAGGTGTGGCCCCGCCCGTAATATCATTTGCCAATTCATCAAGCGTGTAACCCACGGCAAGCTTTGCCGCAATTTTTGCAATGGGAAATCCCGTGGCTTTGGAGGCCAGTGCGGAAGAGCGCGACACACGCGGGTTCATCTCGATCACCACCTATCTGCCATCGGCCGGGTTCACGCCAAACTGCACGTTGGAGCCGCCTGTCTCAATCCCTATTTCGCGCAGCACGGCAATCGAAGCGTTGCGCATGATTTGATATTCTTTGTCGGTCAGCGTGAGGGCAGGGGCGACGGTGATTGAATCTCCGGTATGAACGCCCATCGGGTCAATGTTTTCGATGGAGCAGATGATAATACAATTGTCGGCCTTGTCGCGCACCACTTCCATTTCATATTCTTTCCAGCCGAGTACGGATTCTTCGATCAGCACTTCGGCGGTGGGAGAAGCATCCAAGCCTTTTTCAACGATATCCAAAAACTCATCGCGGTTATAGGCGATGCCACCACCGGTGCCACCCAGCGTGAATGACGGTCGGATAATGCAAGGCAGGCCCACATCGAGCATGGCTTCAAAGGCTTCCACCATGGCACGGTTGCGATAATTTTTTTGGCGGGCAGCTTCACCTTCGGCCCAGGTTTTTTCAAAAACTTCGGCATCTACCGCTTTGGCGCGGCCTTCAGTGTAGGCGGCTTTGTCAGCATCCTTGGCCACACTGGCATTGGCAAGACGCGACCGCGGGGTTTCAAGGCCAATGCGCTTCATGGCATCGCGGAATAATTCACGGTCTTCCGCCTTATCAATAGCTTCGGCCTTGGCGCCAATCATTTCCACATTGAATTTTTCCAGAACACCCATCTTGTTGAGGCTGAGGGCTGTATTTAGTGCCGTTTGACCGCCCATGGTCGGAAGCAATGCATCAGGGCGTTCGCGCTCGATAATCTTGGCCACAACTTCTGGCGTGATGGGTTCAATATATGTGGCATCGGCCAAATCCGGATCTGTCATGATGGTGGCCGGATTGGAATTGACGAGAATGACGCGGTAGCCTTCTTCTTTTAGCGCCTTTACGGCTTGCGTGCCGGAATAATCAAACTCGCAAGCTTGGCCGATGATAATCGGTCCCGCCCCGATGATGAGGATGGATTTAATGTCGGTGCGTTTTGGCATGTGTGGTTGATCCCGATTTGGGGTTTCCTACACAACATGGACGACGATTCCAACCCCATAGATAGGGTAACCGAGCGGAGGCTTGAAACTCACTTTTTGTTCATGAGGAGGCACATTCGTCGCTCATTAAAGCGCCTACATTTTACCTGGACATTTTTTGTGATTTCAAGCGATACCTCTCACATGCCGTTGTCTCCGTGGCACCTGAGATATTTGAATGGGTTGCCACATCTGCAAGCTGCGGGCATAAAAGGGTTCCGCAACACCCAAACGGACTTCTTATTTTGTTCAGTATCATCGTCACCTGCAAGGGCCGCCTTGAACATTTGAAACGGACCTTGCCAAGCATGCTGGCGCAAGGGAATGCCGAGGTGATTGTGGTGGATTTTTCGTGCCCGCAACATACGGGTGACCACGTGCGCCAGAATTTCTCCGCGGCAAAAGTTGTCATGGTTCCCGGCAAGGCTTATTTTTCGAACTGGGAAGCGCGCAATGCCGGAGCCAGCATTGCCAAGGGCGACGTTTTGGTATTTTGCGATGCTGACACTGTTCTTGCCAGCGATGCTCTCAAATGGATTGACAAAAACATTCCCAAGACTTGTTTTGGATTTTTTGCCACCGAGCAATCTCTCAAATTCAAAAACGGCGGTGACGTCATCAGCCGAAATCAGTTAAAGGGATTTCAGGTTGTGCCAGCGCAAAGCTTCAAAGTGCTGGGGGGCTATGATGAGGTTCTGCAAGGATATGCGGCAGGGGGTGATACGGATTTGCAAGACCGGTGTGCGTTGATCGGTGTTCCCACACAGGAACTGGATGCAAAGATCGTGGAAGAGGTGATTAATCACGACAATGAAAGTCGATTGCTCTATCATCAAAGCCCCTTGCGGCTCAGTTATCTGGTCGGACTTCTCTATCGGCGGGCCAAATTGACCCTGATGCAGATCTATCACGAGGTTCAAACGCCACTGGAAAGACGACACGAACTTTATCAAGCCGCGTTAAAAGCATCAGCCCTGCTGGAGCAGGGAAAAACTGAGATCAGCATAACCATTGAAGTTGACAAACAACATATTGGAATGCCGCGCCAACTTGGTTACCAGAAAGGCACTTGCAGTGTTTCAATTGTGGTTCAAGCTTCACTGCTTGAAAAGTTAGAGTAACTGCCAGCAGTGGCAGCAGGGGAGGATTTTATGGTGCACCGTGTTGCCGCTGCGGCGGCCAGACATATTACTGCGAGCCAAGCTGCTGCCATGGTAAAATCTGGCGATTGGCTGGATTACGGCACATCGCTAGTGCAGCCGGATGAATTCGACAAGGCCTTGGCTGAACGGGCGGCCGAGCTTTCAAATGTTAAAATTCGGTCGTGTCTTTCTGTTCGCGCGCGGGCGGTTTTGGAATGCGATCCGCATGCCAAAGCGTTTCACATGTTTAATTGGCATTTCACCGGCTATGACCGCAAGAAACACGATGCAGGGCTGTGTCATTACATTCCCCTGCATCTGGGCGAAGTGCCCGATTATTATCGGCGTTTTATTGCGCCAGTTGATGTGGTGATTTTCAAATGTTGCCCGGCCGACGAGAACGGCTTTTTCAATTTCAGTGCCGCCAATTTGTGGCACCGGGCGGTGATTGAACGTGCCAAGATTGTGATTGTCGAAGTGAGTGAAGGCAACCCTTACATTTATGGCGTTGGCAATGGCGTTCACATCAGTGAAGTTGATTACATCATTGAAGGTGACAACGTGGGCGCAGCCGAGCTTCCCAATCCACCCCCTTCTGAGATTGACCGTGCCGTGGCACGCCAGATTGCGGCTGAAATCAATGATGGAGATTGCCTGCAAATTGGCATTGGCGGCATGCCGAATGCTGTTTGCCTCTCCCTGCTTGAAAGCGGCGTGAAGGATCTTGGTATCCATTCTGAAATGATGACCGACGGCATAGTGGCGTTGTACAAGGATGGACGCGTGACCGGGGCCAGAAAAAAAAGTGAGCCTGGCAAAATTGTCTATACATTCGGATTGGGATCAGGTGATTTTTACACCACGCTGGCGCGAAATGCTGATTTCATCTGTTGCCCGGTAGACTACACCAACGCGCCTGAACGTATCATGCAGAATGATAACGTCATTTCCATCAACAACACCACACAGATTGACTTGCAAGGGCAGGCTGCTTCCGAAACGGATGGGCTTCGGCACGTCAGTGGCACCGGAGGCCAAGTGCAATTTGTGCGCGGCGCCTATGCCTCTAAAAATGGAAAGTCTTTCATTTGCCTTTCATCAACCTACGACAAGAAAGGTGACAGGAAGAGCCGCATTGTATTTGATCTGACCAAACACAACATCGTCACCACACCTCGGTCGGATGTCATGTACGTGGTGACGGAGTATGGAATGGTGAACCTGAAAGGCAAATCGATTGCCGAGCGCGCCTTGGCTTTGATTTCGGTCGCTCACCCTGATTTTCGTGAGGGCCTGGAGCGGGAAGCCTATGAAAAGCGGATTATCCCACGTGGGGTTTCATTCTAAATAAGCAGGGGTACAACCGTGCCTGAGAGGGGGCGTTATTCATGCCCGGTTGCACCCGCTGCCTCATTCACCCCCGAAAGGGCGAAACGGAAAATTCAGACATTCCAGCAGCGGTTTACTGCGCAAGTGTTGATTGCAATATGACCTTTGACGGGCCAGACTTGGTTTTTAAAGACAACAGTCACATTCTGGCGTTTGATTTGCGTAGGAATTTCATTGTGGGCAAACGCACCGGCTGAGAGAAAAGCTACGGTGAGGATGATGATCGATGCAAATGTTTTCATGTTACTCACTCCTTTGGTGGGGGGTTGATTGATTAACTTGAAAGCAGATTAGATTGTTCCACCGGAACCTAGGCTGAATGCAGCGTTCATCTGGCGTTTAGAATGTCGCGTCAGTCCAACAAAAAACCCCGGGGGGAGACCCGGGGTTTTTTTCGTTTACCAGAGGGCACTTGCAGGGGACCTTTGGCTTGGGGAGAGTTTGGAACCGGAGCTTTGCGCGACTGAACGAGAGGGGACGGGGATTGTGTTCAATCGTTAGCCCCGGTTCCTAAAGCTTTGCTGGCGGGGCAGGTACCAGCGAAGCCTATTTGAATTAGGTGTTGCTTGGGGTGTCCGAGCAGTTTTCAACAGCGCATTGTGCTACAATTTCGCCGTCAATCATGGGGTAAGCATCGGTCTTGTAAAAGATCGATACGGTTTTCGGATTGATCACTGCATATTTGTCTGCGGGTGCAATGCTGGCAATCGCGGTTGCTGCAAAGAGCAAAGTTGTCATTACAAAAAGTGTGTAGCGGATCATTTTCTTAGTCTCCCATTTGATGTTGAGAGAACTATGTGACCCTGAAGTGGAACCTGATGTGAATGCGCCGTTCATCTGCTGTTTATCTTTCATATTTTCTTAACTGTGTTCTTAACGCCGAATTGTGATAAAAGTTCCTTTGAAATTAGCCTGAAATGGGAACTTGTTGTGAATGTCTGACGAACTGAATTATATGTCTGCCACAAAGTTGGCGAAGCTCTTTGCCAAGCGAAAGGCGTCTCCCGTTGAGGTTGCCAAAGCGTGTTTTGCGCACATTGAAAAGCATGATTCCAAGTTTAACATCATGTGCCATGTCGATAGAAAAACAACTTTAAAACAGGCACTTAAAAGTGAAAACCGGTGGCAGAAGGGCGAAGAACTTGGGCCACTTGATGGCATTCCTGTTCTGATCAAAGACATTTTGTTGACCAAAGGCTGGCCCACTTTGCGAGGTTCTAAAACAGTTGATCCGGCGCAAAAATGGAAAGAAGACGCTCCAAGTGTGGCGAGGTTGAGGGAAGCTGGCTCCGTGTTTATGGGCCTTTGCACAACGCCTGAGTTTGGCTGGAAAGGTGTGACCGATTCTCCGTTGACAGGAATTACGCGAAATCCGTGGGATGCTACCAAAACGCCTGGTGGCTCATCCGGGGGGTCATCGGCAGGCCTGGCAGCCGGGTTTGCGCCCTTGGCATTGGGCACTGATGGGGGTGGCAGCATTCGGATACCGGCTGGCTTCACCGGAGTATTCGGATTAAAACCCAGCTTTGGGCGGGTGCCGGCTTGGCCGCTTTCGCCGTTTGGCACCGTTGCCCATATCGGCCCGATGACGCGGAACGTGGCTGATGCGGCGCATATGCTGAATGTGATTTCCAAACCTGATGCCCGTGATTGGCACAGCTTGCCCTATGATGACGTGGATTATTCCGCAAAGTTGGCAAAGGGCGTGAAGGGCATGACCTTCGCCTATTCAGCAACGCTAGGATATGTATCTGTTGATCCCGAAGTGGCAAAGCTCGTAAAATCTGCGGTCAATGTGTTGCGCAAGTTAGGGGCCAAGGTTGTGAATATTGATCCTGGTTTTCAGGATCCCGCAGAAACGTTCAGGGTATTGTGGTGGACAGGGGCACGCACAGCTCTTGCGCATCTGCCACCAGAAAAGCTGGCCTTGCTCGAACCCGCCTTGGCGGATGTTGTTGCACAGTCGCGTGCTATTACAGTTGACCAGCTGATCGAGGCCAACAAGAACCGTGGCGCATTGGGCAGCCACATGCGCCAATTCATGGAAGGCTTTGACGCCTTGCTGACACCAACGCTGCCAATTGCCGCCTTTGAAGCTGGAAAGCTGCAACCGACAGATGCTGATCACAAGGGCAAGTGGGTCAATTGGACACCATTTAGCTATCCTTTCAACCTGACCCAGCAACCTGCAGCTTCTGTGCCGTGCGGATTTACGAAAGCTGGGCTTCCCGTTGGTCTGCATGTGGTGGGCCGCATGTTTGAGGATGCTAGGGTGTTGCGAATTTGTGCGGCTTATGAACAGGCGGCAGAATTTGCGAACAAATACCCCCAGCTGTGACGAAAAATGAATATCGCTGCAGAGGATGTTTGTGTTAGCACTGCCGTGTCACAAAGGTGCATGGGGCACATGAGCAAGAGCAAAGGACGCGGCAAATGACAAAAAAACTTTCATTCGGTGCATTACTATTGGCGATGATGACGGGATTGGCACAGGCCCATCCTGATTCTGGTCACGCCATTGGATTGACGCACGGCTTCTTGCACCCGGTGAGCGGGTGGGACCATATTGTTGCAATGGTTGCGGTTGGATTTTTTGCGGCAACATTGGGTGGGCGGGCTTTATGGGCCGTGCCGTCTACATTCGTAGCAATGATGGCAGTGGGTGGCGCATGGGGCATGGCTGGACTGCCGTTGCCGTTTGTTGAAATTGGCATTTTGGTTTCAGTTATCGTTCTGGCAGGCGTGGCAGTGTTGCGCTGGAATGCTTCTTTATATTCCGCAATGGCGTTGTGCGGATTTTTTGCAATTTTCCACGGCTTTGCCCACGGCGCTGAAATGCCCACGCAGGCCGCAGGGCTCACGTATGCGATTGGCTTCATGAGTGCTACTGCGCTGTTACACATCGCTGGTTTGGCAGTTGGCATCTTTGCTGCCAGGCGCCGGGTTGCCTTGCAAGGTTGAGCGCCAGTCCAAACACCAGCACCCATGATGTCATTATTGTGGGTGCTGGGGCGGCAGGGCTGCTCTGCGCCATAACAGCTGGTGCCCAGGGTGCTCGCGTTGTGGTGCTTGATCACTTGGATTATGTCGGGTCGAAGATTTTGATTTCAGGCGGTGGGCGGTGCAATTTCACCAACTCCGGCACCACCGCACAAAATTTCATTTCGCAAAACCCACATTTTGCCCGCTCGGCCTTGAGCCGATATACGCCCTCAGACTTTTTGATGTTGGTGAACAAACACAAAATTGCTTGGCACGAGAAAACGCTGGGACAATTGTTTTGCGATGGCTCGGCCAGGCAGATCGTGGCGATGTTGATGGCGGAATGTGCAGCTGCCGGGGTTGACATAAGACTAAACGTGCAGATTTCAGATCTGCGCAAGTCAGAAAACTTTGTTGTCGAATCTTCAATGGGAATTTTTCAGGCCAAACAGCTTGTGTTGGCCACAGGCGGGCTCTCCATTCCCAAAATGGGCGCCACCGGATTTTCTCTTGATGTTGCGAAAAAATTTGGTTTGCGCTTGGTTCAGCACAAACCAGGTTTGGTTCCCCTGAAGGCCCCGTCTGAGGTGTTACCGTTCTATACTGAACTCTCTGGGCTTGCTGTTCCGGCAATCGCGCGAGCGGGCGAAATGACGTTTGCAGAAAACATTCTGTTCACTCATCGCGGACTTTCGGGGCCAGCAGTTTTGCAAGCTTCGTCCTATCTAAAAAGTGCTGAACCACTACTGCTGGATATGGTGCCGTCCATCGATGTGGCGCAACATTTGAAATCTCGTAAACATGCACGACCCAAGGCGGAGCTGAAAACAATTCTAAGCGAGCTTGTTCCGCAACGTCTGGCGCAGGCCCTGAGCGCTGACGTGACCATGGAAAAATTATCGGCAGATGCTATTTTGCAACTGACAGACAAACTGAAAAACTGGAGCTTCGTTCCGGCTGGAACTGAAGGTTACGCCAAGGCCGAGGTTATGGTGGGTGGAGTTTCGACCGACGATCTGTCATCCAAAACCATGGCGGCCAAAACCGTACCGGGGCTTTATATTATCGGTGAGGCGGTGGATGTTACGGGCTGGTTGGGCGGCTATAATTTTCAATGGGCCTGGGCAAGTGGATTTGCTGCAGGAGAAGCAATTGCCTCTACCTAGATCGTGGTTCCCGCGCCCGCTTGCTCGGCAATGATCGCGCTGGTGTAGGTGCTTTCATACTCAGCGCGAAGTATATTCTTTTGCACCTTGCCCATGGCGTTCCTCGGCAGGCTGTCCACGAAAATTACGGCCTTGGGCAGTTTGAATTTGGCGAGTTTTATGTCCAAAGCTGATTTAATATCTGCTTCGGTGACCATGCCATTCCGCACCACGATGGCCGTCACAGCTTCGCCAAAATCCTTGTGAGGCACACCAATCACTGCACTTTCTGATATGCCTTCCACGGCATCAATTTCGTTTTCAACTTCCAGGGGGTAAACATTGAAGCCCCCCGTGATGATCAAATCCTTGCCACGGCCAACGATGTGCAAATAGCCATGTTCGTCAAAACGCCCGAGATCGCCTGAGACGAAATATCCACCGCGAAATTCAGCTGCGGTTTTGGCGGGGTTGCGCCAATACCCCCTGAAAACATTGGGCCCGCGTATTTCGATCATGCCAATTTCACCAGGCGCTGCATCAATGCGGATATCAACTTCGGGCAACGGAAAACCCACGCTGCCTGCAACACGTTCTCCGTCATAAGGGTTTGATGAATTCATATTGGTTTCAGTCATGCCATAACGCTCCAAGATTGCGTGGCCGGTTTTGTCGCGCCACGCCCTGTGCGTCTCAGCCAGCAGCGGCGCAGAACCCGAAATGAAAAGCCGTATATTTTTCACATGTTCCCTGTCCAGTTTGGGATGAGTGAGCAACCGCGTGTAAAAAGTGGGAACACCCATCAGAAGTGTAGCGCGGGGTAAGAGAGTAATGATCTGGGTGGTGTCAAATTTTCCCAGATAGATCATGCTGGCACCTGCCAGCATGATGGTATTGGTTGCAACAAATAATCCATGTGTATGGTATGTGGGCAGCGCGTGAAGCAAAATATCTTCGGGGGTGAAATGCCAAATCTTCACCAGCGATTTTGCGTTGGACAGAAGATTGCCATGGCTGAGCATGGCCCCCTTGGACTTTCCCGTGGTTCCAGAGGTGTAAAGAATGGCGGCAAGATCATCCAGGGTGCGGTGAACAGTTTCAAATTGAGTTGCTTTCGTTTTTGCGCTGTCCCACAGAGTGCCCATGCCTTTTGCGCTCAAAGTGAGGGTTGTAAAACTTCCGCGCAACTCCAGTGATGGATCGCAAATGAGAATGCGCGGTTCAGCGTCGCCCAGAAAATAAGCCATCTCGTGTTGGGTGTAAGCTGTGTTGAGCGGCAAAAAGATTGCACCGCATCTGATCACAGCCAGATAGAGCGCCAAAGCTGTGACGGATTTTTCAACTTGGGCGGCCACGCGGTCATCTGGCTTTAGTCCTGCATGGACCAATGCATTGGCAATTTGGCCAGAGAGATCGAAAATGTTGTCGTAGGTAAAAGCTGTTCCACTTTCGATTTCAACACATATCTTGTCGAGATGTTTTTGCGCGTCGAAAAAATGTTGAAAGATATTGTCGTTCATGGTCTCATTCATCTGCGTGTTGTTCAGGTGGACCATCTCTTGCAGAATTTAATAGAAAAGTCAGCGGTTGAATTGGTTGCGGCCATCCGCGCCAAAAAGGTTTCAGTGCGAGAAGTGGTTAGTGCTTATCTCGATCAGATAGAACATCTCAATCCCTTACATAATGCAATTGTATCGCTTCGCCCGCGCGCAGAAATTTTAGCGGCGGCTGACGGCTGTGACCGCAATCCACAGCACAAAGCGCTGTTTGGCTTGCCCATTGCCATAAAAGATCTGGCGCAAACAAAGGGATTGCGCACCACATTTGGCTCGCCGATTTATAAAGACTTCGTGCCCATGGAAGATGATTTGCATGTGGCGCGCATCCGTGCGGCAGGGGCCATAATCATTGGCAAGACCAATGTGCCGGAATGGGGGTTCGGCTCGCAGACTTATAACCCCGTGTTTGGGGCAACCCGCAATGCTTACGACCATACTCTGACTGCCGGTGGATCAAGTGGCGGGGCGGCCGTGGCGTTGGCGTTGAACATGGTGCCAATTGCAGATGGCAGCGACATGGGTGGCAGCCTTCGCAACCCTGCCGCGTTTAATAATATCTACGGCTTCAGGCCTTCACAGGGCCGTGTGCCTGCTTACCCTTCAGCCGATCACTTCATGACGCAGATGGCCACAGAAGGGCCAATGGGGCGGAGTGTTGCTGATGTGGCCCTGCTGCTGTCAGTGATGGCGGGGCGAGATGAGCGGGTGCCGCTTTCGCTTGCTGGCGATGGATCGGAATTTGCAGGTGAGATACGCGCCACTGTTGAAGGTAAACGCATTGCATGGGCTGGCGATTTGAATGGCGCCTTGCCGATGGAGACGGGTGTTGTTGAACTCTGCCATTCTGCGCTTTCAAGATTTACCGGTGTTCAGATTGAGCTTTTCGTGCCTGAATTTGACTATGAGCGGCTATGGCAAGCGTTCAAGGTTTTACGACAGTATAGTGCCGGAGGCGCACTTTTAGGCTATTACAAAAACACTTTACAGCGTGACTTGCTCAAACCTGAAGCCCGTTGGGAAGTTGAACAATCGCTTAAACTCACAGCGTCAGATGTTTATGCCGCAGCCACGGTGCGGTCTGAATGGTACCAGACGGTTCTCAAAATGTTTCAAAAATTTGATTTTTTGGCCTTGCCATCGGCACAGGTTTTTCCCTTTCCAGTCGATCAGCATTGGCCAAGTGCTATAAATGGTGTTGCGATGGATTCCTATCACCGCTGGATGCAGATTGTCTCACCCGGAACCATGTCTGGTTGCCCAATTATCAGTGTTCCTGCCGGATTTTCCGGCACGCGTTGCATGGGAATTCAGCTTTGGGGTCGTCCGCGGGATGATCTGGGGGTTTTGCGGCTGGCCCGCGCGTATGAAATTATCTGGACTCAAAATTAGCCGCTTGTAAGACTGTCACATAAGAGTCATAAATGTTCTGGAAATAACCAAGACGCCGAAGACTACGGCCAGTTATTGAATTGCGCGCTTGGCATTGGGTCAGGGGCACTATCGGAGGAGTTAAACTATGAAGATAACCAATACGCATGAAACATTGCGTGCTGCGCAAGTCTCGCGCCGTAACCTGATGAAGTCGGCGGTCGCTCTCGGCGCTGTTGGCTTTGCCAGCCCGTTGTTTGTGAAGAATGCGTTTTCATCATCTGGCGAAGTCAATCACATGGGTTGGGCCGGCTATGACGCCTACAAAGCTCCAATCGAAGCCTTTACAAAAAAGACTGGCATCAAGGTAAATTTGGTCGAACAACCAGACAATGACACCATTTTTGCCCAAGCCAAGCTTGCTGCACAAACGGGTGCTTTTGATACTGTTGAGCCCACTGTTGACCGTGTTAAATCATATGTCGAAAATGATCTCGTGCAACCATTGGACGAAGCCAAGCTGACTTTGGGAAATTATCTCCCCGGCATGATTGACGGCGTTCATGGCGACATGGCGTCAATTGATGGCAAGCGTTATTTTGTTCCAGCAGTTTGGGGCACTGAAGCCATGGTCTACAACAAAGAAAAATTCCCCACCGAATATGGCAAAGCCAGCTTGGCTGACCTTTGGGGTGAAGGCCTTGAAGGCAAAGTAACAGTGCGTGCCCACTCTGCACTCGCATCGCTCGGCCGCGTATTGGATGCTGCTGGCAAATTGCCCAAGCCTTTCATGGACAGCTACAAGGACGACGCTGTGATGAGGGAAAACTGGGATGTGATCCTTGCAGAAGCCATTAAGAAAAAGGGCAATATTGCCCAGTTCTGGAAAGGCGAAAACGAAGCACAAGCCGCGTTTAAAACCAATGGCTGCATTCTCGGTCAGTGCTGGGATTCAACAGGCTTCAACATGGGCAAAGATGGCTTCGGCTACGTTGCACCAAAGGAAGGCGCATTTGCCTGGGACCAAGGTTACATGTTGATGAAGAACGCAAAAAATATCGAACAAGCCATTGAGTGGGCCAACTTCCAGGCAACAGCAGAAGGTGGTGCCGCAATGGCCAAAACCTATTCTGCCAACCCTGTGGGCAAAGGTGCCGTCGAACTCATGGATCCAGCAAACGTTGCGTTCTACAACGCCGCATTCCCTAGCGATGCTTTGGGCAAGCTTTGGTGGTGGCCGGTTCAGACCAGCTCTTATCTGAAGCTGCGTGCTGAATATGCTGACAAGTTCATTGCGGCATAATTAACCGACTTCTGGAGGCGATGGGTGAAAATCCGTCGCCTTTTTTATTGCCAATTTCGTCATTCGCGCTTTCACGAGACTGAAAAATGGTGGTAGAGCTAAATGACAAGACCGATCAAAGTCGGCATGGCAAATGGGTTGAAACGGGGTCGGGCTGATGAGTGAAGATGTTGAACTTTCGCACGTAAACATGGATTTTGGCCAGTTTCGCGCCGTTAACAACGTAAATGTTACTATTAAAGCCGGCGAGTTTTTTTCCTTCCTCGGGCCATCGGGGTGTGGCAAGACCACAATTCTGCGTTTGATTTCGGGGTTCATGGACCCCACAGGCGGTGCCGTTAAAATTGGCAGCAAGGACATGATTGGCATTGGCCCTAACATGCGGCCTACAGCTTTGATTTTTCAGAACCTCGCTTTGTTTCCGTTAATGCCCGTGTGGGAAAATATTTCATTTGGCCTTGAGGTTCGGGGTGTGGACAAGGCCAAGCGCCGCGCCAAGGCTGAAGAATTGTTGAAGCTGGTGGACCTTCATGACTCGGCCGATAAAAAAATCAGCCAGCTGTCAGGTGGGCAAAAGCAGCGCGTGGCCATTGCGCGTGCGCTTGCTGTGGAGCCCAAAGTGATGCTGCTGGATGAACCGCTGTCGGCGCTTGATTTGAAATTGCGCCAACACATGCGGGCTGAACTTCGCGCCATTCAAAAGCGCACGGGTGTTACGTTTATTTATATCACCCATGATCAAGGCGAGGCGCTGGCTATGTCGGACCGGGTGGGCGTCATGTCTCAAGGCGTGTTGCAACAGGTGGGCACACCCATGGAGATTTATAACAACCCTGCCAATGGGTTCGTTGCATCCTTCGTTGGCGAAAACAACGTGTTTGAGGGCACAGTGAAGACATTGACCAAAGGCATTGCCGCCTTTGTCACATCATCTGGCACGTTTAGCGCCAAGGTGGGTCCGGGTGTTGCGAAGGGCATACAGGCCAAGATTTATGTGCGGCCAGAACATAGTTTTTTGCAAGCAAAAGCCTCGACCAAAGCCAATTCATTTCCAGTCGAAGTGACTGAAATGGCATTTGAGGGAAACTTCGTGAATATATTTGTGCGTGATACCAAAGGTGTAACGCATATGGTGCAATCGCAAAATGATCCGAACGTGCCCCCGCCTGCGCGAGGGTCAAAACAACATGTGGTGTTTGATACCGAAGATGCCGTTGTGCTGGTGGATGCTGCCACCGCCAGGCATTAAGGAGCGTCAGCAATGAGCGAACTTTTCAGGCGTTACGGCAAGGGACTTTCAATTGCGATGATAATGCTGACAGGCTTTTGGCTGTTGGTTCTGGTGGTCGTTCCCAACCTTGTGCTGTTTGAATTTTCGTTCAAGCCTTATTTGCCTGTTGTTGATCTTGGCGGTCCCAAAGACTTTTATTCGCTCAATAATTATTTTACGTTTGCAAAAAGCCCGATTCACATCAAGATTTTTGGTTTGACGGTGCTGTACAGTGCGGTGGTCACACTCATCTGCTTGGTGGTCAGTTATCCCTTGGCTTATTTTTTGGCAAAAGTGATCAGGCCTGCCAATGCGCCAACAATCTTTTTGCTGTTGCTCATTCCGCTCTGGGTGAGTGAAATTTTGCGCTCTTTTGCGTGGTTCATCATTCTGGCCTTTCAAGGCCCGCTCAATGCGTTTTTGTTGGGAACGGGACTAATTCATGATCCCATTCGCTGGCTGTCTGGCTTCAATGGTGTGATTATTGGTCTGATTTATTCTTACGTGCTGTTCATGCTGTTTCCGATTTACAACGCCATTTCATCGCTCGACACCAACCAGATTGAGGCATCCCAGGATTTGGGCTCACCCCTGTGGCGCACCCATTGGCGCGTTGTGATTCCGCACTCCAAGCCAGGCATCGCTTCGGGCTGCGTGATGGTGTTCATGTTATGCGCAGGCTCGGTGATTGTGCCAAGCACCTTAGCCTCCACCAATTCGCGTTGGTTCACCGAGATTATTCAGCAGTGGATGTTTGAGGCGCTGGATTGGAACACAGGTGCAGCCTATGCCTTCCTGCTGTTGCTGCTGTGCATCATCTTTGTGAGCATTGTCATGCGCCTTCTCAATGTGCGCCTTGTTGATATTGCAAAGTGAGGGGTTGAGCCATGTCATCCAAAGCTTTTGGTCACTTTGTAATTCGCGCCTATCTCGTCATCTTCCTGCTGTTTATGCTGGTGCCTCTTGTAGTGATGGGTGGTGCGGCGTTGAACGACTCGCGCATGCCATCGGTTTATCCGTGGGTTGGTTTTACTGGCCAATGGTTTGTTGATTTGTGGAATGACGCCACCATGTGGGTGGCTATTCGCAACACGGTGCTGGTGGCCTTGGCAGTAGTTGCAATCGCAGTTCCCATCGGAACCGCAGGGGCCATTTTGCTGAATTCTGTGAAGCCCAATGTGCGCTCATTCATTTACGGTTTCATGGTGGCGCCTATTTTGACGCCAGGTGCTGTGATTGGCATTTCCACACTGTTGTTCTGGAATAATTTTAACGTCTCGGCGGGCTTACATCTTTCCATTCTGGGGCAGGTGTCGTTCATCGCCGCCTATGTGATGTTGCTGGTGTTGGCGCGCCTGCAAAGTTTTGATCCTGGCCTTGAAGAGGCGGCATTGGATTTGGGGGCCAACCATGGTCAAGTGATGCGGCGAATTTTAATCCCGCATCTTTATCCCGCTATCGGGGCAGGGGCCTTGATTGCGTTTTTTCAATCAGTTGAAAATTATAACATCACGCTGTTCACGCGCGGCAATTCGCAAACGCTCACAGTTTATGTGGGCTCTAAAATCCGCTCCGGCATTACGCCAACCATCAATGCGCTGGCCTTGATCTTGATCGTTTTCACGGTGATTGCTGCAATCACCTATGAAATTCTGCGGCGGCGCGAACAGGCGCGACAAGCGCTGATCAAAATCGAAGAATGAAAATTGCCAAGCTTGAAACCTTCTGCACTCAGGCCATAGGCTTCGTGCGGGTCACCACTGATTCAGGTCATGTGGGCTGGGGCCAGGTTTCAACTTATAACGCAGATATCACCTGCGATATTTTTCACCGCCAAGTGGCGCGCTGGGCCATCGGTGCTGATGCTCATGATATTGAAGAATTGGTGCGGCTGATCCCTGAGCGTGAACATAAATTTCCGGGCTCCTATCTGATGCGCGCCATCACCGGGCTGGACACGGCCTTATGGGATTTGCGCGGGAAGATTGAACAGAAATCGGTTTGTGAATTATTTGGCGGACGGCCACGGCCAATCCCTGCTTATGCGTCGAGCATGAAGCGCAGCGAAATCACCAACGCAGCAGAAGCCGAGCGCATGAAGCGCATGCAAGGCGAGCTTGGCTATAAGGCCTTTAAGTTTCGCGTGGGGTCAGAATGTGGGCGTGACAAAGATGAATGGCCAGGCCGCACGCAAGCAATAGTGCCATTGATGCGCAAGGCGCTTGGCGAAGATGCGATTTTGCTGGTGGACGCCAACAGCTGTTACACGCCGAAAAAAGCCATTGAAGTGGGCCGCATGCTGGAACAGCACGGCATTGTGCATTTTGAAGAGCCGTGTCCCTATTGGGAATATGACTGGACGAAGGAAGTGACGGATACTCTTTCGCTTGATGTGACAGGTGGCGAACAGGACTGCGATCTGGCGTTGTGGAAAATGGCAATGGAGATGCGCGCTGTTGATGTGGCGCAACCTGATATCTGTTATCTGGGTGGCATTTGCCGGACGTTGAAAGTGGTTGAGATGGCAAAAAAGGCAGGCCTGCCGATCACTCCGCATGCCGCCAATTTATCAATGGTCACCATCTTCACGCTGCATCTGTTGGGGGCAATTGAAAACGCTGGACCCTATCTGGAATTCTCAATTGAAGAGGCTGATTATTATCCGTGGCAATATGGGTTGTTCAAACAAGAGATCGTTGCGAAAAATGGCTGCGTGCAGATTCCAGAAGGGCCAGGTTGGGGCATAGACGTGCGGGAGGATTGGCTGGCCAGGGCGAAATATCAAGTCAGTGAGATATAACGCACAAATGAGCTGGCCTGCACGGCTTAGTGGATCTCTGCATCACCTTTAAAAGGTGGCGGCACCGAGAATGCGACCAATTCCAACTTGCACCAGAACTGCGCAGCCTACACCACCTGAACATTCACCAGCGCCAACCACAAGGCTTTGGGCTTTGCCATTCCAGCTTCCAATTGAGCGGGACGAAACAACCGGGTGACGATAGGTGACACTTTTGCCCGCGTTTTCGCCCCTTCCAATGGCTACGGTTTTGCTGCGGATGAATTTTACCAGCACAACATTTGCGCGGCCGCTGCCAGCGCCAATGTTAATCTTGCCACCGGATGATATGTTTACACTCACGGGCAAAGATCCGCCCACCGCAGAGGCAATGGCAGCGCTTGAACTGGAATTCGAAATGACAGTGTTTCCATTTACAATCACTTCTGGCGTGTAGGACCCTTTGCCATAGGCCGCCTGGCGGGACGTGGCCTGTGCAGACGAAAATGTGTCACGCCATCCAAGGCGGTCCCAGTAATCGACATGCCATGCGAGGCCCAGCACGCCATTTTGGCTAGTCACTGCGGCAAAGGCACGGTCAGCCGGAGGGCACGAAGAACAACCCTGACTGGTGAAAATTTCCACAACGCCACGAACGTTTCCAGCAGAAGCGGGCGATATGAAGATGGCGGAACTCGCAAGAACAAAACCCAAAATTGAAGCGATGCGCATGGTGAAAACTCCCTTCCGATGACAGCAAGGCAACCATAGAGTTTTGTTCGATCACCTAAAAATCACGTTAGAGTGTAGGGAGTGTTCGGCTGGGGGACTAGGGCCAGCTTAGCAATTTAGATGACAAATGTATTATTGATTCTGCTGATTTAATTTCTCATTTTGGGTAGCATTGTAGGTAAGTTTGAAAAATCTCTTGCGGTGAAGTTATCCCCCCAAAGTCTCCGCAAAAAACTACCAGTTATGCAATATTTAACATTGCGAACTGGAACGATCTCAAAGCGCGCAATATGCCAAGAGGACTTCAAAAAAGTGCGATTTGACTAGCCGCAAAACTGACTTCAGAATCCTTGATGAACTGACCGAGTAACTTAATGCAATTTCGTGTTTGAATATTGGTCTGCATTCTCGTGCCCAGAAGAAACTCAATAACCAGTTGTCGAAAAAAATAGGCCTGTGCTAGATACTGGCAACCTCTTGAAAATCAAAGATAACCATCTTATGATGTACGGAGTACTGCGGAGGGTTTTATGTCTAACTCAGACGACATTTATCAGGAATTGCCTGCCGACCCTGAGCAAGCATTTTTGATGTTGGAAAGGGCGTACCGCACTGACTGCGAGAAGATGCTTCAACGCAATTCGGATGATAGCTATCAATCGATTTACCAAGTTGACTACATCGCCAAAGTAATAGGCGCAATCAAAGAGCTTGGCCTTGAGGCCAATTTTTATACTATCGTCCCCAGTATCGAAGACGTAAGTAATACAACGTACCTGAACTTCAGTAAAGATGTGAAAAACTACTGCACTAGACTTGAAATAAGATTTGGACGCCGCGTGCAAGGGTTTTCAGTTCGTTTTGATAGCGTGGCCAAGAATGAAATCCATAACTACGTGACGAAAATTCGTGAAGTTGTCACGACACTGGAAGTGACACCTGCAAAGAAAGAAGCTTTGTTGAACCGTTTAAATGCGTTCGGTCATGAGGTTGACCACGACCGCACCCGCCTCGAATCTTTTGGAGAAGTCGTATTGCAATTGGCATCCATTGCCGGTGAGGCCGCCGAGAAACTTGAGCCTGTACGCAAGTGGGTCGATTCAATCGGCAATCTCATCAACGGGGCCCGGGTAAAAGAACCGGAACTTCCTCGCCTGCCCTCCAAAGAGCCTCAGAAACGCATCGAGGTTAAGAAAGAATCCAAACCGTCCAGCCAGTTGTTGGATGATGAAGTCCCGTTCTAATTCCGTCACAATGGCAATTCTGTTTGTTGCTTATCTGTTAAAACAGCCGAACTCAAAAGCTGAATAACCCCCTTACAAAGATCTTTGTACGCAAGCGCTTCGCTTGCTGTAATGGTCCCGCCCGAAGCGTGGACAGCCAAATTTCGCGTCTTGGACAGTTGCGAGTAAAGTGCGATCACCTGATCACGGTTAGGTGAATTTCTTAAAATAGTTCTTACCACGTAAGAGTTAGGCATTGGTGTCGAAGCTTCTTTTCCAATCGTTTTCCTGTAGTCTTGCAAAAACCGCTCCACGTCTTTGAAAGCTTCCATCACAGCGCCTTCTGGGAACTCTCGCGCCTGCTCGATATAGTTCTCTCTCAATGCAGGAGCTTGGGGTTCTGGCTGAGGTTGTGGTGGCGTGGGGAGAGCCTGGGCCTGAGCTTCTTGCTCAGCTTTCTGCAATTCTTGGGAGAAGGTCAGCGAACTTCCAAAAATACTCATTTCCGAAATCTTGGGGATGAGAAGCTGCACCTGCTTGCGGAATACGGAAATCAGAACCACAAAAGCAGTGGGCCATGCCAAACTGCCTGTCATTTGGGATATGAATGTTAACCAGTCCGTGAGTGCGTCCTCAGTCAAAGCTAAACTTGTGCGAAAAAATCATGGTGAAACACGATTCTCCAGCCTTCGCAATAGCGCAGAAGCTATAGAAAGGTGAACGAGGCATTACCCAAGGTATCTTGCAAATTCACTTCATGTCCTTGTGGGTTTCTTATTGCCCCACATTGCAAGAGAACATAAAGCAGCAGTGGCAGTTTGGTTTTGAGCAAATGTGCTGTCAACACAAAGCACCCTCTCTTTGCTTTGGTATAGCTCTTGGCATATGGCATTGTTGATCCAAGCACCACAATACTGCGGCAACGAATAGCTCAGGCAAACAATGTGCAGGAGCCAAAGAGCGGCGTAATTTTTCGGTAACCTTACGATTTTCACAATGAATAAGTTTTTGATTTAATTGAATTAAAAAGAGCCAAAATTCGTGGCTGGGGGACTAGGATTCGAACCTAGACAATCAGAGTCAGAGTCTGAGGGCCTACCGTTAGCCGATCCCCCAATTGTGTGGGTGGGGCGTGTGATAGCCTCGCAATCATTGGCATGCAAGCTTTAGGTTCTAAATTGCTTGATCAGGCTTGCAAGGCTTGGCTGCTGGCCTGGTTGGCCTGTGGGGGGCTGGGGGGATGAGGGAGCTGAGGGAGCAGCACTGCGGCCAAAGCCTGTCGGGGCCTGCGGCTGCGTGTATGCCTGCTGCTGCGTGTAACCTTGCTGCTGAGGGGCAACGCCCACATCGCGGCGCAAGGATGGGCGCTGGGCCAGTGTTGGCGACAGGGGGTCGGGGCGTGTGACACCAACTGGGGCTGCATTCTCAACGGCAGGTACCGCATTGTCGATTGAATAATTCGAACTGTCGGGGTTATAGGTTTGCGCCCGCCAGCGGCTGACCACTTCGTGCAGGAACGTATCATCCGGCAAATCCTTGGCCCAGTTGGTGGTAAATGAAGCTGTGTTGCTGCGCGGCAGTTCGTGGGCTGGCAGCAGATCAAACTTGATGCGCGTGGGCAGGGCCACACCTTCACCAAAGGTGATGGCTTCGCCCGCACCCATGGTGGGCATGAATTCAAGCAAACTTGCTGCAGCATCTGAAATGCCAGCGCGCAGAATTTCCTGATCGCGCTCGTTGGTCAGGCGCAGGGAGAAAATGGTGTTGCACTGTGACAGAATCGTGGGGTCAAGCTCTGCCGGGCGCTGGGTGACTATGCCAAGCGAAACACCATATTTACGGCCTTCCTTGGCAATACGCGAGATGGCGCGCTTGGTGGGTTCAAAGCCTGTGGTCTTGTCGTTTGGCACATAACGGTGGGCTTCTTCGCAGATGAAGGTAATTGGCACCTTGCCGCCGCTCCACACGCCAAAGTCAAAGGCGAGCCTTGCCAGAACTGAAACAACAACGTTGATGATTTCTGAAGGCAGCCCACCCAATTCCAAAATGGCAATCGGTTTGCCATTGACGGGAATGCGGAACAATTTGGCCAGCACAGCAGCCATGTTATCTTGCACGGTGAGCGAGCCAAACATGAAGGCATAGCGTGGATCGCGGCTGATGGCTTCAATGCGGGCCTTGATGCGCTTATAGGGGGCAAGTTCACCCCGCAATTCCAGCTTGCCGATATATTCTTCCAACACACCTGTCAGATCAGAGGTGCGGAAGGGAATGGGCGTATCAACGCCAATGTTGTTATCCACAATGGAGCTTCTGGAGGGAACGCCGGCCTTGTCGCGGCGCATGTTGCCCATGTAACGGGCCTTGGCGATGGGAATGATTTCACGCAACACTTCCACATCAGCTTCGCGGTTGGACTGTTGGCCCACCAAAATTTCCACAGCCTCATCAAAATTCAAAAGCCAGAATGGCAGCGCCATGTTGTCAGGTGTGATGACTTCGGAAATGCCCTTGAAGCTTTGCGCATATTCGCGGTGCACATCAAGCAGCAGAATATGGGCTTGCGGGTTACGCTCAAGAATGCGGCGTAAAATAAGTGCTACCGTGCAAGATTTGCCGGTGCCGGTTGTACCCAGAATGGCAAAATGCTTGCCCAGCATTTCGTCAATCTTGATCATGGCGGGAATGCTGGGGTCTTGCTGGATGTGGCCCACACGCACCGCCGTATCGGCATCGCAAGCATAAGCCATGGCAAGCTCGGAGCGGTTTGCACGAAATACGATATCACCGAGCGACGGATAATTTGATACGCCACGCCTGAATGATTTCGGCTCGCCTTTTTCATTTCGCGGCAGTTCACCGATGAATTCGACTTCCACGATGCGCAATTCCTTTTCAGTGGAGGAATGCGTGGGCATGGGTGAACTGAGTGCAGAGATCAATGCCAACGTGATGCTGCCTGGCGTTTCCACCTTCATCAGCGTGCCAATTTCAGCGCCGCGTTTGTTTTCATCAAAAAAGCCGTCCACAGCGTCCAGCAAGATGATGGCATGTGCCCCTGTTACGGCCACAATGCGGCCCATACGTTCAGCTTCGCCCGCAAGCGGGGTCATGTGAAGTTCGGGCGGAGGGCCGAGCTGGGATGCCAAAGTCATATTCTAAAAACGCCTTTTACTGCTGGGTCGGATGAGTTTTGTTAAACAAGAGTGTAGCTATGTCAGCAGTGGCCAAGGGGATGTAGATGCTCACCCGTGTGCCAGACCCCTTGGTAGATTGAATTTGAAGGTCGCCGCCGTGCAGCCTTGCCAAGGCAAAGGCAATGGGCAGGCCAAGACCTGTTCCCTCATGGCGCTTGCTGAAGCCTGATTCAACTTGTCCAAACGGGCTCATGGCCGTTTCGACTTCGGGAGGAGACATGCCAGGCCCCGTATCTGTGACGCTGATGACTACAAAATGTTCAGATTTTACGCTCGCGTCAAGCCGCACGCGGCCCCATTCGGGCGTGAATTTAACCGCGTTGCTGAGAAGATTGATCAGAATTTGCTTGAGGCGCAAGGGATCCGCCAGAATCAGTGGTAACTTGTCTGCGCCGTGGGATTCAATGGCGATATTTTTCTCTTTGGCTTTTGCGCCGGTAATCAACAGGCATTGATCCAGAACAGTGTGCAGGGACACAGGCTCCAAATCCACGGCCAGTTTGCCTGCCTGGATTTTGGACACGTCCAGAATTCCATTGATCAGAGCCAGCAAATGTTCAGCGGCTTCTTGAATGTAATTTGAATATTGAATGACTTTTTCCGGGTTGGTCACGGTTTTGGTGGCCAGCATATCGGAAAAGCCAATGATTGCGTTCAGAGGAGTGCGCAGTTCATGGCTCATATTGGCAATGAACTCGGATTTGGCTTTGGAGGCCAATTCGGCTTCGACCTTGGACGCTTCCAGGGCAATGGCCTGTTTTTGCTGGCGCACCCCATGGCCAAAATGCTCGCCGTAATCGGCGATCAGTGAGCCTTGTTTGAACCATGTTTTTCCGAACGTACGCATTTAACTTCGCCCTTAGAGGCAAGGATTAACGGCCATACCCTCAATTCTAAGTTAAGATCGTCCAGTTCTTTGGCTGAAGAGTTTGCTTTACCGCTTGCCCGAAACTGTTAGAGTGCCGCTAACGCAATGTTTAGGAATGAAGGTTGGCTCCGGCTTTTGTCGTTGAACCGCCTTAATTCAAAGGGTTTGAAAGTGGACGTGAGCAAGGACGGGCAATATCCCCGTAAAGGCCACGCCGGCAGGGGTGCAAGTGGCAAACGCAAGGGTAACTTTGCGAACTCGTCTATTGCCCCTTACGGCGCGCTGGATTTGGGCACCAATAATTGCCGGTTGTTGATTGCGCGGCCTGCGAGCAACGGTTTGGCAGTTGTTGACGCATTTTCAAGAATCGTTCGATTGGGCGAAGGCCTTGGTGTGCAAGGCCAATTGAGCGCTGCTGCCATGGAGCGCACTATTGAGGCCTTGCGCGTGTGCTCCAATAAAATGAAATGGCACAAAGTGGGTCAACGGCGGCTCATCGCGACAGAAGCTTGCAGGCTTGCCAGCAACGGCGCTGAATTCATTGCCCGAGTAGAAGCAGAAGTTGGATTGAAGCTTGAAATTATTGACCGGGAGACGGAAGCCAGTTTGGCCGCATCGGGTGCTGAACCGCTGATTGATCATGACGCTGACAGTGCCATCATTTTCGATATTGGCGGAGGGTCCACTGAGGTCATGTGGATGCAGCGCGGAACCTCAGGCTACAAGGTGGAAGCGTGGACCTCTGTTGCTGCGGGTGTTGTGACACTATCAGAACGTTTTGAGGGCGGAAGAGAAGTTTCGCCTGCCGTTTTTGCAGCGATGTGCGCGCATGTGAACATGCTTTTGCAGCCCTTCGTGGCGGATGTGGCGAAAAAACAGGGGACCGGCGCTGTTCCCACCCATTTGCTGGGCACATCTGGCACAGTCACCACAATTGCCGGGGTTCATTTAGGACTTCGGCATTATGACCGGTCCAAAGTTGATGGCTGCTGGCTGGACAGTGAAGGTGCAGGCCTGGTGACACAGCGTTTGCTGGCCATGACCTATGAAGAGCGTACGCAAAACGGCTGCATTGGGCGCGAGCGGGCTGATCTGGTGTTGGCAGGTTGTGCTATCCTGGAAGAGATCAGGCTGGCGTTTCCGGCCAAACGCATTCGCGTGGCAGACCGTGGGCTGCGCGAAGGGATTTTAATTCAAATGATGACAGCAGACGGGTTGATGGAGCTGCAAGCATGAGCAGACCGGGCAGCGGTTCAAAACCCAGTGGCAACAGCCTTAAAGTGCGGGTGAAAACCAGCAAGAGCAAAACTGTATCACAAAAAATATGGCTGGAACGGCAACTCAATGATCCTTACGTGCATGAAGCCAAGAAACTCGGCTATCGCTCTCGCTCTGCGTTCAAGCTCATTGAAATTGATGACAAGTATGAGATTTTGAAACCGGGTTATCGCGTGGTGGATTTGGGTGCTGCACCTGGTGGCTGGTGCCAGGTTTCATCAAAGCGGGTTAAATCGGAAGAGGGCAAAGGCAAGGTTGTGGCCATTGACATGCACTCCATGGACCCGGTGCCCGGTGTCACTATTTTCAAGAAAGATTTCTATGACGAGGATGCGCCGAAGGTCTTGATTGAAGCGCTGGGAGGCGAGCAGGCAGACTGTGTGCTGTCTGACATGGCAACCCATGCCACGGGCCACAAGCAGACAGATCACATCAACATTATTGCCCTGGTGGAAGCCGGCTATGATTTTGCCAAATCTATTTTAAAGCCGGGTGGCACCTATCTGGCCAAGGTTCTGCGCGGCGGCACCGAGGGTGCCTTGCTCGCTGCCTTGAAAAAAGATTTCCGTACCGTGCGCCACGTTAAGCCCATGTCGAGCCGCGATGATTCTGCAGAATTGTTTATGTTGGCAACGGGCTTCAGGGGCTAAAAGTCAGCAGTCTCGATGTCAGTTCACATTCACCTTGCTCACAACTTGCATCCGGTGTTAAGGGCGTGTGCCAACCTCCTTTGTGCAGTGTAATTTGAGGAACGTCATGGCCCAGCTGTTTCCGGAATATTTGACCTTTGATGACGTGCTGATGAAGCCAGGTGCTTCATCTGTTTTGCCTGCTGAAGTGTCTACGCAAACACGCCTTACCAAGGCGATCTCACTTTCAATTCCCATTATTTCAGCAGCGATGGACACAGTGACAGAAGCGCCGATGGCGATTGCCATGGCGCAGGCAGGCGGGCTTGGCGTTATTCATAAAAATCTTTCTGCAGATGTTCAGGCTGATCACGTGCGCCAGGTGAAACGTTTGGAAAGCGGCATGGTGGTGAACCCGATCACCATTGCACCTGATGCAACGATTGGCGATTTGATGCAGCTGAAAGCACGGCATAAAATTTCCGGTATTCCGGTTATTGATGCGTTTGGAAAATTATGCGGAATCATTACCAACCGCGATGTCCGATTTGCCACTGACCTCAACACCAAGGTGGCGGAGCTGATGACGCGTGATCTGGTCACAGTCAAGGCAGGCGTGGACCGGGCGCAGGCGCAAAAACTTTTGCACAAGAACCGTATTGAAAAACTGATTGTGATTGATGATGATTTCAAATGCGTCGGTTTGATTACTGTCAATGATATGGAAAAGGCAGCTGATCATCCGTTTGCTGCTAAAGATGAGCATGAGCGCTTGCTGGTGGCTGCTGCCACAGGCACTGGCGACACTGGGTTTGAACGGGCGGAACGTTTGCTTGACGCTGGCGTTGACGTGCTGGTGGTGGACACCGCACATGGCCACTCTATTCATGTTCTCAATCAAGTTGAGCGAATAAAAAAAATCTCCAACAAGGTTCAAATCATCGGCGGCAATGTTGCCACGTCTGAAGGCGTGAAGGCTTTGATTGGTGCGGGTGCTGATTGTGTAAAGGTGGGCATTGGGCCAGGTTCCATTTGCACCACGCGGGTGGTGGCCGGTGTGGGTGTGCCACAATTTTCCGCCATCATTGAATGCGCGGAAGAGGGAGCAAAGCAGGGCATTCCAATCATTGGGGACGGTGGCGTGAAACTTTCAGGTGACCTTGCCAAAGCTTTGGCAGGCGGGGCTTCGGTGGTGATGATGGGGTCGATGCTGGCTGGAACCGATGAAGCACCTGGCGAAGTTTATCTTTACAATGGACGCTCCTATAAATCCTACCGTGGCATGGGATCTGTTGGTGCCATGGCGCGTGGATCTGCTGACCGGTATTTCCAGCAAGATGTGGGAGACCGCCTGAAACTGGTTCCAGAAGGCATTGAAGGCCAGGTTCCACACAAGGGGTCTGTAGGCGCTGTGCTTCACCAGATGGTGGGTGGCCTTCGCGCGTCCATGGGGTATGTGGGCGCTGCCACAATTTCTGAACTGCAAACGAAAGTGCAGTTTGTGCGCATAACTGGCGCAGGCTTGCGGGAAAGCCATGTGCATGACGTGATGCTGACGCGTGAGGCGCCTAACTATCAGAGCATGACATGATGACCTTGGAAAAATGGCTGTTGCTGCCACTGTTCCTGCATGTAGCTTTGATTTTGATTGTAGGCTTACGGACGGTTACGGCCCGTTACAATTCGGTTGTGCGTGGCAAAACCAGTTTGAAATCAATCGCCTTAAACAACGCGGCCTGGCCCGAAAATGTGCTCGAATTGGGCAATAACTTCAACAATCAATTTGAAATGCCAACGATTTGGTATGCCGTTTGTGCCTTGCTCGTGATTACAGGCAAAGCCGACTGGATTCAGGTTGGCTTGTCGTGGGGTTTTCTGATAGCGAGGGTTCTGCATAGTTACATCCACACTGGAAGTAATAAAGTGCCGCTGCGCATGCGCATGTTTCTTGCTTGTGTCACTTTCGTTATGGTCATGTGGGCGTGGTTTGCAATTCGCCTTTTTGGTATTGGATAGTTCATGCGTATGGCTGGCCGCGTTGCTGCGGCAATTGAAATTCTCACCGATGTTTTTACCCAACATCGCCCCGCATCCGAAGCGTTAAGGGATTGGGGCAAGGCGCACCGTTTTGCAGGCTCCACAGACAGGCATGCCATTGGAACACTTGTCTATGATGTTTTGCGCCGGCGTGAAACCGCTGCCTCACGCATGGGTGACGGCAGGCCACGGGCCTTGTGTTTGGGAACCTTGCGTGATGTGTGGAACATGAGTGCTGCTGAAATTGAAACTCTGTGTACAGAACAATTTGGCGCGGGCGTTCTGACCGCGAAGGAAAAAGCAGCGCTTGAACGCGATGTGCGGAGTGACCTGCCTGCTCATATCAAAGGCGATTTTCCGGAATGGCTGTTGCCATCGCTGACTGAGGTTTTTGGCGACCGAGTGGCTGTTGAAGGGGCTGCTTTAGCCGAGCGTGCGCCCATTGATTTGCGGGTCAACACTCTTAAATCGTCGCGCGCGCAGTTGCTGGAGGCCTTTGCCAAACATGGCGCAAGGACCGGACCTTTATCGCCCGTGTGCGTGCGCATTGAGCAGCCTTCGGCTGAAACCCGCAACATCAATGTTGAAGTTGAAGCAGCCCATGGGCTGGGCTGGTTTGAGGTGCAGGATGCCGCTTCGCAAATTGCGGCGGCCTTGTCTGGTGTTCAGCAGGGGGAAAGTGTGGTCGATTTGTGTGCCGGGGCAGGGGGCAAGACGCTGGCGCTGGCGGCACTCATGAACAATAAAGGCCAGCTGATTGCCCATGATCAAGATAAGCACCGGCTGCGGCCTATTTTCGATCGTATCAATCGGTCTGGTGCCTCTTGCATTGACGTGCTTGCGGCAGATGAGGGCGAAAAACTCAAAAGCTTTGGTGGGTTTGACTGCGTGCTGATTGATGCGCCTTGTTCAGGCTCGGGGGCGTGGCGCAGAAAACCTGATGCAAAATGGCGGTTGCAGCCTAAGCAACTGGAACAGCGGCAGAAAGACCAGCGTGAAGTTTTGGAACAAGGCTCACAGTTGGTGAAGGCAGGTGGACGCCTGGTTTATATTACGTGTTCAGTGCTGCCGGAAGAAAACACCAGCCAGGTCAAGTCGTTTCTGGCTTCGCACAAGAATTTCAAGATTATTCCGTATACAGAGCAATGGAAAAATTTTGTGGGGGGAGATGTTCCAAAGTCGGCTGACGGATCTGCCAACACCTTGTTGTTGACCCCTGCTCAGCATGGCACCGATGGTTTCTTTGTAGCCATCATGCAGCGGAATGTTTGATGTGCTTCGAGCCATGAAGGATTGGGTGACAGGATTACAAACTGCCCGGACCCTCTTTCAAACAGCCTGCATATAAAGTGTAGCTTGCAAAACCGGAATCCGCAGAAAAGTTCACGGCTTCGGTGGTGCAATCGTCCTTGCGTTTGAGGTCCGCTTTGGCTTCAAGGTCTGGCACTTTGGCTTTTGCCTCATCCTCAAGTTTGGTGCACTCATCCACAGCCATTGAATTGTTGTCGCGTTGCCATTGGCATAATTTTGCCGTGTCAAATTTCAGGGCCGCCTGGTCAGCCAGTGCTGATACTGAACTAGCGAGCAAAAACAGAATAGCAAAGCGCATGGTCAAAACTCCTTAGTTAAACGGATTACGAAACACAAACCGGGCCATGGCCTTCAGTGTATCAGCACTGACGTGATGTTCAATGCCTTCCGCGTCACTCTTTGCGGTTTCAGCAGGAACACCCAGCGCCAGCAGAAATCGTTCGACAATCTCATGTTTGCGTTTCACATCTTCTGCCAGCTTCCAGCCATCGCCTGTCAAAAAAATGGCGCGGTAGGGTTCCTGCGTGACGAGGCCTTGATCGGTTAGTCTCTTCAGTGTTTTAACAACTGTCGCATTGGCCACACCCAGCCGCATGGCAATGTCCGTACAGCGGGCCTCGCCACGTTCATCAATTAGATCGGCGATCATTTCAACATAATCCCCCGCCAGTTCAGCCGAATGGTCGGCGCGTACCCTTTTGAAAGCTGCGGAACGCAACTTATTGACTTTGCCTTTTTTATTCGAAAGAGCCATGTGGCAATCTTAGCCTATTGTATATAAGTTAGCCTATGCTAAACTTTCTTTATGGTTCAAGTCAACAATTGGCGGCAGGGGCGTGGCGAAGCTTCTCTGATGGATGTGTTTCGCACCGTTCCCGTTTCGCGCAGCGGCTCTATATTTAAGCGCGCGCTGGCTTTTGTGGGGCCAGGCTTTTTGGTCTCCGTTGGTTATATGGACCCTGGAAATTGGGCCACTGCCATTGCGGGCGGCGCACAATTTGGTTACGCGCTGCTCTTTATCGCGCTGTTGTCCAATATCATGGCGATTATTTTGCAATCCCTGTGCGCGCGCCTTGCGATTGCCTCTGGACGGGACTTGGCGCAGGCCTGCCGGGATGCGTTTTCGCGTCCGGTGGCCTTTGTGCTGTGGGTGTTTGCGGAAATTGCCATCATTGCAACTGATGTGGCTGAAGTGGTGGGAACTGCGATTGGTCTCAATCTTCTATTTGGCATTCCCTTGGAAATTGGTGTCATCATCACGGCACTTGATGTGTTTGTGATTTTGCTCTTGCAGCGCCTTGGTTTTCGCTGGGTTGAAGCGTTTGTGGTGGCCCTGCTCGGCGTGATTTTTGTTTGCTTTATGGTGCAAATTGCGCTGGCGGATCCGGAATGGGGTGGCGTGTTGCGCGGATTTGCGCCAACGGCAGATGTCTTGCGAAACCCCAATATGCTCTATCTCGCCCTGGGCATCATCGGGGCCACTGTGATGCCGCATAATCTTTATCTGCATTCTGGAATTGTGCAAACGCGTGATTACGGGGACACACTACCAGAGAAAAAATCAGCACTGCGATTTGCCACTTTTGATTCCACCTTTGCGTTGTGTTTTGCTCTGATTGTAAACGCGTCCATTTTGATTTTGGCTGCGGCCACATTTCATAAATCGGGCAATGTTAATGTGACCGATATTGGCGATGCGCACAAAATGCTGGCACCGCTTGTGGGGTCATTGCTGGCCCCAAAACTGTTTGCCATCGCACTTTTGTGTTGCGGCCTGAATTCGACGGTGACTGCGACTTTGGCAGGGCAAATCGTGATGGAAGGGTTTTTGAACATTCGCCTGCCAGCCTGGGCCAGGCGGCTTTTGACAAGAGCCATTGCCATTGTTCCAGCCGCCGCTGTGACCATCTATTACGGCGCAGATGCCACTGGATTTCTGCTCATCTTCAGCCAGGTGATATTGGCATTCCAATTGCCGTTTGCGGTTGTGCCACTGGTGATGTTTACGGCCAGCAAGTCAAAAATGGGCGCACTGGTGGCTCCGCTTTGGTTAAGTGCTATAAGCTGGGTCATGGCGGGCGTCATCATCGCGCTCAATGTGAAATTGCTGTGGGATGTGTTCACGGCTTAAACCCTTATCTTGCAGATTGCGCGGTGATGGCTTAACTGCGCGCAGATGCAACATGATCAAGTTCTCATCGTCGATTTTGGATCTCAGGTCACCCAACTAATCGCGCGGCGCGTGCGCGAGATGGGGGTTTATTCGGAGGTTGTGCCGTTTCACAAAGCCGACGCTGCTTTCAAACGTATGGCCCCCAAAGCGGTTATTTTATCGGGAGGTCCAGACTCAGTAACGCGCGATGGCAGCCCCCGTGCGCCGCAAATTGTATTTGAAGCTGGGCTTCCTGTGCTGGCCATTTGCTATGGGCAACAAACAACAGCGGTGCAGCTTGGCGGCAATGTGGAAGGGGGACACGCCGCAGAGTTTGGGCGGGCCAAAATTGACATCACGGCAGCCAGTGCCTTGTTTGAGGGTGTGTGGACAGTGGGCGAGCAGCAACCTGTCTGGATGAGCCATGGCGACCGCGTCACACAGCTGCCAGCAGGGTTTAGCGTAAAAGCCAGTTCAGAAAATGCGCCGTTTGCAATTGCATCAGACGAAGCACGGCGCATTTATACCACCATGTTTCATCCCGAGGTTCATCATACGCCGGATGGGGCAAAGTTGATCCAGAATTTTGTTTTAAAAATTGCGGGCTGCAAGCCCGATTGGACCATGGCAGCGTTTCGGGCCGAAGCTATTGCGCGCATTCGCCACCAGGTTGGCAAGGGCAGGGTGTTGTGCGGGCTTTCAGGCGGGGTTGATTCATCTGTGGCAGCGCTGCTCATTCACGAGGCTGTGGGCGACCAGCTGACATGTGTTCTGGTTGATCATGGGCTGATGCGGTTGAACGAAGCTGCAGATGTAGTTCAGATGTTCCGCGAACACTATAATTTGCAGCTGGTGCATGTGGATGCAGCGGAAGACTTCATCGCGGCACTGGAAGGGGAGGCTGATCCAGAGACCAAGCGCAAGACCATCGGGCGATTGTTCATTGAGGTGTTTGAGCGGGAAGCGGCCAAACTGGGGGGCGCTGATTTTCTGGCGCAAGGCACATTGTATCCCGATGTAATTGAAAGCGTTTCCTTCACAGGCGGCCCCTCAGTTACCATCAAATCACATCACAACGTGGGTGGTCTTCCTGACAGGATGAAGATGAAGCTGGTGGAACCCCTGCGAGAACTGTTCAAAGATGAAGTGAGGAAGCTTGGGCAAGAGCTTGGATTACCTGAGAAATTTGTAGGCCGCCATCCGTTTCCGGGGCCTGGTCTTGCCATCCGATTACCTGGTGGGGTGACGCGTGAGAAGATTTTGATTTTGCAAAAAGCCGATGCAATTTACATCGATGAAATTCGCAAAGCCGGACTCTACGATAAAATCTGGCAGGCGTTTTCAATATTGCTCCCGGTGCAGACTGTGGGCGTGATGGGAGATGGTCGCACCTATGACCGTGTGCTGGCATTGCGCGCGGTGACCAGTGTTGACGGCATGACGGCTGATTTCTATCCGTTTGACATGAGCTTTCTGGGCCGCACCGCAACCCGCATCATCAACGAAGTAAAAGGCATCAACCGCGTGGTCTATGACGTAACAAGCAAACCACCGGGCACGATTGAGTGGGAGTGAGGGCGCGAAACGATGTATCACGTTGATATAACCGCCGCTCAGGAGAAGAACTTGTCCTTGATCTGGTAATAAACAAATGTGGGTTTCAGGAACCACGGGTTGCCAGCGTAGAATGGTCTGGTTGGAAACGGGATCCCGTCCAGTGCTGTGGCGCCTTTCGCCTGTCCCAGAATTTGCTGGCCCATGCGGGTGCCAAAATAAAGTGACAGCGAAATTCCGGAACCACAATAGCCCATGCAATAATGCAGGCCGTCTTGCACGCCCATATGGGGCAGTTCATCAAAGGTATAGGCGACAAAACCATTCCAGCTGTGTGATATGGCAATGCCGTTTAGTTGGGGAAACACATCGATCAGCATCTGATAGAGGCGCGGCAGGCTGCGTGCCGAATCGCTTTCGGAGAGGGAGGCACGCCCGCCAAAAATGATGCGCTGCCCATCGGGAGAGCGGCGAAAATAAATCACCACGTTTCGGCTGTCGATGACCATGCGGTCTTTTGGAATGAGCCTTGCACACTCTTCCTTGTCCATGGGGGCGGTTGCCAGCATGTAACTGCCAATCGGAATGACGCGGCGTTGATGCCAAGGTGTGAGCGGCGAAGTATAGCCGTTGGTGGCAATCAGCGCGTTACGCGCGTTGACAACACCGCGGGGTGTCGTCACTTCAAAACCGCTGCCCTTGCGGATGATAGCGGTTGCACCACAGTTCCCAATCAGGGTAACACCCGCACGTTCTGCAGCCAAAACCATTCCGGCATGCAGTTTTGCAGGATGCAGCGACCCATAGGAGGGTGTCACAACGCCGCCATGATAACGGGCGGAGTCAAGCTCCTGTCCCTGATCGGCTTTTTTTACGACGTGCAAGGCGGGTTCACCATCCTTCACCAACTGGTCGCCCCACGCCCGCAGTTTATCAAAGGCACGCGGGCTGTGGGCTGCGCAATAGCGCCCGGTCTGGCGCCAGTCGGCATCAATTCCATGCTGCGCCAAAAACTCTGGAACATGGGCCAGTGCCTGCCACCCCTCGGCGCGAATGCGATAGGCGTGATCAGGGCCATGCCGCATGGCAAGTGTTGAATAATCAGGCTTCACACTGGATGACACTTGGCCGCCATTGCGTGTCGAGCAGCCTGCACCAATTGGCCCACGGTCAAGAACCAGAACCGACATGCCCCCCGCAGTTGCCTGCAAGGCTGCAGCAAGTCCGGTATAGCCAGAACCAACCACCAAGAGATCGACATGCAAGGGTAAGGGAGTTTCAACCTCTGGCCGCAGGGGCGCATCGTTCAACCAATAGGGTTGAAAGCGGCAGGATCGAAAGGCTACATCTTGTGACGTTCGCACGCTTTATCTCGGTCCACAAATTTAAACTGTCGTTAAGATTGCCGGTGACATTCAGATTGAGTTTATCACTTTATTCAACCTGTCCATAAACAAATCAACATGGTCTTCACCGAAGGTGAGGGGTGGGCGGATTTTCAAGATGTGGCCTGTTATGCCGCTGGCCGAAATCAACACGCCTCGGTTTCGCAAGCTGTTTACGATTTTGAGACAGCGATCTGGATCGGGTGTGCCGTCATCTTTAAGCACGTCAACGGCAATCATCAGCCCCGCAGCACGCACAGGGCCCAAAGCCTTGATGCCGCCCAAGGCTTCGGCAAAAACCCCGCCAACTTTGGCTGCATTTTCAACAAGCTTCTGGTTTTCAATGACATCCAAGACTGCGCTTGCCGCTGCCATGGCCACGGTGTTTCCGCCAAACGTGTTGAAATAACGAATAGTGGCGCCAAAGGCCTCCACAATATGAGGCTGTATGACCAAGCCTGCAACTGGATAGCCATTGCCCATGGGTTTGCCCAAGGTGACAATATCAGGCGTTACGCCATGGCGGTTGAAACACCACAGACCAGACCCCGTGCGGCCAAAACCTGGTTGAACTTCATCGGCTATGAACACGCCACCAGCTTTGCGCACCACATTTACCGCGGGTTCCAGAAATCCGGGCGGATCTGCGGCCACGCCGTCGCTTGTAAAAATTGTATCAATCAACAGGGCACATATTTTAATTCCGTTTTGCGCCAAATCATCAATCGCAGATTGGACATCGGCTGCAAACTTTTTTCCGTCGCCATCCAAGGGTGCTGCAATCTTGCGCGTGGTGCGAGACGGCGACACGCCAGAACCCAAGGAGGGCGAAAGTGATATCAAATGCTGGGTTGTTCCATGATAGGCATTTTCACTGACGATCACACCTTCAGCCGAAGTGAAATTATGGGCAATGCGCAGCGCCAGATCATTTGCCTCAGAACCTGAACAGGTGAACATGGCATGCTGGAGTGCGGCAGGCAGTGTGGCGATGAGCCGTTCAGAATAGTCCACCACTTGAGAGGTCAGATACCGCGTGTGGGTGCACAGTTCTGCGGCCTGGCGCGCAATGGCTTTCACCACATGAGGGTGGCAATGCCCAACGGACGCCACATTGTTGTAAGCATCGAGATATTTCGTTCCATCAGCGCCATAAAGCCAGACATCTTCGCCTCGCACCACATGGAGGGGTTGCTCATAAAAAAGTCGGTAGGCCGGGCCCATGGAGGCTGTCCTGCGGATCAGCAACGCTTCATCTTCTGGTGAAAGTGGTGCTGATCCCGGCACAAAGCTGTTGACCATTGTAGCATCTGTTAGTCTCATCGACAGGCATTCCTCAAATACGCAACAGCAGCTTCATGCGGCAGGGCCACAAGCTGCGAGAGACCTGCCATTGCTGCCGGGCGGTTGCGCAAAACATAATCTGCGTTGGCAGCATAAAGTGAAGCACGCCAACTGGCGATGGCAATCGTGGTCGCAAGGCGGGCCATTGTCAAAATGGGCAGCACCTCAAATTCCACGTCACTCAAAGGCCTGCGTGCATGAAAGGCCGCCACATATTCGCCAACGGTGTGCAAGGGATGTGGGCCTGGCAAAACATGATAGGCGCAAGCCACACCCAGATCACAGGCAACAGGTGTCAGCACCATATCGCCAAAATCAAGTATGCCGCTCATGCTGTCGTGGTTCAATTCGTCCACCACCACATTGTGCGGCTGCAAGTCGTTGTGGCCATATTGGCGTGGCAGGTCTTTTAAAGTTGGTTCGGCGATTTCGGTAAATCGCCTCAAAACGCTTTCAATTCTGCCGAGCGATTCTTGAGGAACAAAGAGAAGCAAGTCAGCAAGGGTTGCTGCGTGTTGCACGTCCCATTGCAAAAAAGCCGGTGGCTCTGTCGACGTAAAACCGGCAAGTGCAAGCACCAGCTCGGCATGCCAAGTGGCAATTGAGCGGCGTTGTGCTAGACTGCGCTTGGTTAAATGCCAAGGTATTCCGCTTACCCAAGTGAGAACGCGCACAGTTGACCCAGCTTCGAAAATTTCGCTCGCGCCATCAACAGTGGAGATGACGCGCGGAATAGGTATGGATGGATTTTGAAGTGCGATATGATTCAGCGCCTGGGTTTGCAAATTTGTAACGGCAAAGGGTTCGGCCGTATTAGCAATTTTCAAAACAAAGGAAGCTTGGTCTGTTTCAACCTTGAAATTCTGGTCACGTTCACTGTTCAGCGGTGATAATTTTGGGTTTTTTACCTTCCAGTGGTGCTGCAAAATGTCGAGTGCCATTTTGGCAGAAAAAGTGGGCTTGGCCCCCGTCAACACATTCGATTGGTCATGCAACATTTAAGGTGGGAGCTAGCATATGTTTTCAAGAAATAAAAGTTATCACACTTGTGACATTTTTAGGGGCCCCTTATAAAGCCGCCAAATCAAAGGAACTGAAAATGAAAGCTAGATTGGGCATGTCTCCTATTGCGTGGTGGAATGACGATTTGGTGGAATTGAGCGATGATGTTTCGCTGGAGGAATGCTTGCGCCAATCCCGCAGTGCGGGTTTCACAGGCATGGAAATGGGTCGGCGGTTTCCGCCTGATCCCAAGACCATGCTGCCGATTTTAAAGGCTGCCGATGTCACTCTCTGTGGCGGTTGGTTTTCAGGCACATTATCGACGGATGATGTTACCTCCAACAAAAAGCGCATCCAGCCCATGCTGGATTTGTTCAAGGCTGTTGATGCCCCTTGTGTGGTCTATGGCGAGACCGCGCAAAGCATTCAGGGCTTGCGCGAGCGGCCTTTGGCCACCAAGGCAAAACTGACCGAAGAAGAGTTTAAAACCTATGGCGCAAAAGTGAGTGAACTTTCTGAGTGGTGTTCGGCGCAAGGCATGCCCCTTTCGTTTCATCATCATATGGGCACGGTGGTTGAAACAAGGGAAGAGCTGGATTCGCTGATGATGCATTCGTCTATTCCGCTTTTGTTTGACGCCGGGCACTTGGCCTTTGCCGGGGCAGATCTGGCGGCCTGTATCGACAAACACCATGCTCGCATAAGCCATGTGCACACCAAGGATGTGCGCTTGGACGTGATCAAAAAGCTTGACCGCACCAAGCATTCATTTCTGGATGCGGTCGCTTTGGGTGTCTTTACTGTGCCTGGCGATGGATCGCTGGATTTTGAAGCCATCGTCAAACAACTTGCAGGTTATGGTTATGAAGGCTGGTTTGTGGTGGAAGCAGAGCAAGATCCGGTGAAAGCGCCGCCTTTGAAAATGGCCCAGATTGGCTACAAGGAACTGATGCGCGTGATGACCCTTGCGGGATATACTGTCGTCGCATAGTCTTTCGCAAAAAGGCGGGAGATAAGCGTGGCACAGTTTTTCAATTCGAAAGAAGACTTGGTTGTTGATGCAATTGACGGGCTGTTGCGTGCGTCAGGCGGTGCAAAGTTGGCGCGGCTTGATGGCTATCCCGGCATCAAAGTGGTGTTGCGCACCGATCATAAACCTTCGCAAGTTGCGATTGTTGCGGGCGGTGGTTCCGGCCATGAGCCTGCGCATGCGGCCTTTGTAGGACCGGGACTTTTAACGGCCGCTGTTTGCGGCGAAATTTTTTCTTCGCCGTCAGTTGATGCCGCGTTTGCTGCAATCATGGCGGTGACGGGAAAGGCAGGTTGCCTGGTGATTTTCAAAAACTATACGGGCGACCGTTTGAATTTTGGTCTGGCGGCTGAGAAAGCCCGTGCGCTGGGCAAAAAAGTTGAAGTTGTCATCGTACAAGATGATATTTCGCTGCCCGGTATCAACCAGCCGCGCGGCATTGCAGGCGTGGTGTTTGTGGAAAAAATAGCCGGGCATTACGCAGCCAAAGGGTGGCCGCTGGCAAAAGTTCACGCAATTGCCCAAAAGGCTGCGGATAGTTTGGTGTCTTTAGGCTTGGCGCTATCATCATGCACTTTGCCGGGCATTGGGCGAGAAGACCGCATTCCACTTGGAAGGGCTGAATTGGGCTTGGGCATTCATGGCGAGCCTGGGGTCAATCTGATTGAGTATATATCGGCCAAAGTTTCAGTGGCTGATGTGCTGGAGCGGTTGTTCAAGACGGTCAAGCGAGCGTCCACTTATGCAGTGTTGATCAATAATCTGGGCTCCACTACGCCGTTGGAAATGGGATTGATTACTCATGAAGTTCTGAAAGGCAAGTTTGGGAAAAAAATCAAACTGGTGTGTGGACCTGCACCCTTGGTCACATCGCTTGATATGCATGGTTTTTCGCTAAGCTTGCTGCCGCTGACGCCGGAATTTGAAGTGGCATTGAAATCGCCTGCCAGTGCGTTGGTGTGGCCCGGGTTCCGGTCAAACGAACCTGTAAAATTGATAAAGCTTTCATCTGCGATGAAACCTAAGGCAGTTCGCGCGAGCAAGAACAAGGCACTGGCCGATCTGATTTCAAAAGCTTGCGACATCTTGATTGGCTCTGAAAGCCAGTTGAATGCACTGGATGCAAAAGCGGGTGATGGCGATACAGGGTCTACTGTGGCCACAGCAGCGCGGGCGTTGAAGGCAAACCTTTCGAAGATGCCACTCGCGGATGTTTCAGCATTTTTCCTGTCGGCCAGTGAGGGGTTCACCCGCAGCATGGGCGGATCCAGCGGAGTGCTCATGGCCATTTTCTTTGCGGCGGCTGGCGCTGCCAAAGGTTCGTGGGCACAGGCCTTGCAGGCGGGACTTGCAAGGATGATGGCTTATGGTGGGGCCAAGCTGGGCGACCGCACGATGATTGACGCTCTGGCTCCGGCGCTGGCTGTTTTGTCGAGCGGCGGAAATCGAGTGGCTGCGGCGCACGCCGCGCGTAAAGGCGCGATAGCGACACAGTCGATGACGCGCGCCAAGGCGGGCCGAGCGAGCTATATTTCGGAAGCAAATTTGAGTGGCGTCACAGATCCGGGTGCGGAAGCCGTTGCCTTGGTGTTTGAGGGGTTGGCTCAATAACTGCTGATGGCAGCAAGCGCTGCTCACACCCCAATCTCGCCTCTTTCAATTGCTTTCACGGCGTTGCCGTAGGCTGCTTCCAGATGGGCAGCCATGGCTTGGCGTGCTCTGGTTCCGTTTTTACTGTTCAGTGCCCGGATGATTTCGCGGTGCTGTTCCAACGTGGCTTCTCCCTCACCGGAGCGGGGCAACATCAGGTGGCGGCAACGGTCCAATTGCGCTTTTGAAATTTCAACTGATTTCCAAAGCCGCGGCAGGTCACTGATTTCCGAAATGTAGCGGTGAAAATGATCGTCATGGATAATGGCTTCCGCAAATTTCTGGCGTTCGATAGAGCGCGAATGGCGCAACAGAATATCCGATAGCATATCCGTGTGCTGATCATTCATGCGGCTTGCGGCCTGCGCCGCACTTTCGGTTTCAAGTGCACGGCGGATCAAAAAAGCTTGCTCAACTTCGTGGCGATCAATCTTCGATGCACGTGTTCCAGACTGGGCCACAACATCCACCAAGTGCTCGTCACTCAGTTTTTTAACGGCCTCGCGGACAGGGGTGCGAGAAATTTCAAGTTGGCTGGCGATGAGTTTTTCATCAATGTTCTCGCCCGGAATAATGGAACCTGAAAGAATAAGTCCACGCACCAGATCATAGATCTGATCCCGAAGCGGTTGTTTTCGATCCAGTTTAATGGCCGTCAGATCAATCCTCATGTCTGTCATACTAATATAACAGTTATGGACAGCCAATAGAAAATCGGTTTATGCTGCGCAAAAAATTTATGGGAGAAGGACATGTCTGCACATAATTTTCCGAAACTGCACAATGCCATGTGGCCTGGTCTGGTGGGCAAGGGTGCTGACTCGGAGCCTGGTCTGGAACTTGATGTGTTGATCAACCTTACTGCCAAAGCTGACGTGAACGGTGTCAAGTTTGACGGGATTGATATTTTTCATGTGGCGCCGCACACGAATGTTGATTTCACCGATGATGAAGTGAAACGGCTTGCCGATAAAGTGCGGGCCAAAAATTTAAACATCGGTTCGATTGTGGCGCCTGTCTGGCCACCTGTGGGCGGAGGTTCTGCGATGGGGTCACCTGCTGACCGCAAAAAATTTGTGGAGAATGTGAAAAAATCTTGCAGGTTGGGGGCCAGATTGCGGGACCTTGGTGTTCGCCCTTACGGAATTGTGCGCATTGACTCAGCTTCAAGCACGGCTGATTGGGCCAAAGACCCCGTGGGCAACACCAAGAAAATTGCCAAGACTTTTCGCGAGGCTTGCAGTGTGGCGGCTGACCACGGAGAGCGGCTTGCAGCAGAGGGAGAAATTTGCTGGGGCGGCATGCATTCGTGGAAGGACATGATCAATACATTGGAGGAAACTGACCGTCCGCAAACCATAGGCTTTCAGGCCGACATGGCGCACACGCTGCTCTATACCATGGGCTACAACGCGCCAAAATCGCGGTTGCTGCCTGCAAAATATGATTGGAAGAGTAAAAAAATTCTTGATGAAGCGCTGAAGAAAATGACCGATGCGCTGCGGCCCTGGACCATTGATTTCCATGTGGCGCAGAATGATGGCACCGTGAAGGGGCTTGGCTATCACGATAAAACCGGCCGGCACTGCATGGTGACCGACAAGAACGGCAAGCTTGATATTCCCAAACACGCTGGCCTGTGGTTGCGGGGCCGCGACGGCGAAGTGACCAAAGCCTTCAAGCACATATGCTGGGATGGCTGCATGTTCCCCAATGATGTGATGCTGCAACAGAAAACCTGGAACGACATTCTGGCCGTGATGATCAAGGTGCGCGACAAGCATGGGTGGGCGGCGTAATGGCGACCAGCGCTACGGCTAAAAAACCTCTTAACATCGGCATGGTGGGTTATGGCTTTATGGGCCGGGCGCATTCTAACGCGTTTTCGCAAGTTTCAAATTTCTTTCAGTTGCAGCATGAACCCGTATTGAAGGCTGCCTGCGCGCGCGATGCGGGCAAGCTTAAGGCGTTTGCTGACCAGTGGGGTTACCAATCCACCGAGAGTGATTGGCGCAAATTGGTGGAGCGCAAAGATATCGACGTGATTGATATTGCGGCGTCCAACGACATGCATTTGGAAATTGCCATTGCCGCTGCTGAAGCAGGCAAGATGGTGATGTGTGAAAAGCCATTGGGACGCAATGCAGCCGAGTCTGCCAAAATGGTGGCTGCTGTTGAGAAGGCCAAGGTGGCCAACATGGTATGGTATAATTATCGCCGTGTGCCGGCCGTAACGCTGGCCAAGCAATTGATAGATGAAGGCAAGCTCGGCAAGATTTTTCATTACCGCGCCAAATTTTTGCAAGATTGGACGATTTCAGCAGACTTGCCGCAAGGCGGGCAGGGGTTGTGGCGGCTTGATGTGAATGTGGCGGGCAGTGGTGTTACGGGGGATTTGCTGGCGCATTGCATTGACACTGCCATGTGGTTGAACGGCGGCATTGACAGCGTGATTGGCCTTACTGAAACTTTCATAAAAGAACGGCAGCACAATTTGACAGGCAAAAAAGAACCAGTGGGCATTGATGATGCGGCAATGTTCATGGCGCGTTTTGCCAACGGATCGCTGGCCAACTTTGAAGCCACCCGTTATGCGCGGGGACACAAGGCACTTTACACCTTGGAAATCAACGGCGAAAAAGCCTCCATCATGTGGGACCTGCATGATTTACATCGCTTGCAATATTTCGACCACCGCGATGAGGGCCGCACGCGCGGTTGGCGGTCGATTCATGTGACTGACAGTGATCACCCTTACATGGCCAAATGGTGGGTGCCCGGATTGCAGATCGGCTATGAGCATAGTTTTATCCATCAGGTTGCTGATTTTATCGAAGGTATTGAGACGGGCAATCCAGCATCGCCTACATTCCGGGAAGCTCTGGCAACGGATATTGTCACCGACGCTGTGTTGAAATCGGCGCGCACGGGCCAGTGGGAGAAAGCAACTGCTTAAATATTGCACTGCAAATAAATCACGCGGTGTGATCAATTGAATATATTTTTGAATTGCGCGTGGCTTAGCTTGCAATTCGTCTGCATACAGATAGTTTGGATAAAAAATTAGGGAATGGGAATGTCGGCAGCTGAAAATCATGCGTTGCGTTTAACGGGGCTTTCCAAGTCTTACGGGTCAGTGCGCGCGATTGACAAATTGTCGTTTAACGTGGCGGCGGGGCGTTTTTTTGTTTTGTTTGGTCCAAGTTCGGTGGGCAAGACGACAGCACTTCGCACCATTGCCGGATTGGTAAAACCTGATTCTGGTCGGCTGGTAATTTCCGGGAAAGATTTTACTTCCGAACCTATTACGGGGCGCGGCGTGTCGATGGTATTTCAAAGCTTCGCGCTTTATCCACATCTGACGGTTTATGAAAATTTTGCTTATCCGTTGCGGGAAGAAAAAGCAGGCCGCGAAGACATTGACAAGCGCGTGAAAGAAACTGCAGCCATGCTGAAACTTTCGCACCGGCTGGAACGAAAGCCAAGTACGCTTTCAGGTGGCGAGCAGCAGCGCGTGGCACTGGGGCGGTCTCTCATTAGGCGGCCGAAAATCCTGCTCTTGGATGAGCCACTGACAAATTTGGATGCCAAGCTGCGTCACGATATGCGGGCTGAGCTCAAACGCCTGCACAGGCAATTTGGAATGACCATTGTTTACGCAACACCGGACGAGCTTGAAGCTTTGTCGATGGGCGAAGAAATTGCAGTGATGCGCGACGGTGCCGTGGTTCAGCAAGGCACGCCGGATGAACTTTATGATCATCCAGTCAATACCTACGTTGCTGGAAAAATTGGTTCTCCGCACATGAACATGCTGGATGCCACGGTGAGCAAAGACACCAAATCATTTGAAACGGCCTTTGGCACTTTCATGGCGCAGCGCAAATCCAACTCCATCCAGTCGGGTGAAAAAGCCCTGGTAGGCATCAGGCCGAGCGATATTCGCGTGGCTGGCAAAGGCGAAAAAGGCCTGAAAGGCAATGTGCGTTTGATTGAGCCTTTGGGTGATGTGACTGTGGTTTCCGTTGAAGCTGCCGGACAGTTGCTGCGGATTACGCTATCAGAAGCAGGTGCAGTTGGCATGAAGCCCGGTGATTCAGCACCTTTGATCATTGATCCTAAAAAAATTCACGTCTTCCGCGCTGCAAGCGGACAGGCTTTTGCCTGAGAATTTGCAGCAAGAAGTTTAGACTTAACCATGGGAGAATACGAGACATGACGATGATGACAAAACTTAAGGGGATGGCAACTGCCGCTGGGTTTGCTGTTGCCCTGACTGTTGGGGGTGCCTCTTTTGCGTATGCAGAAGATGTAACACTGACAATGGCTGTGCCAGACTGGCCGCCCACACGCATCATGAAAAAGATGTTTGATGAGCAGTATAAATCAAAGACCGGTAACACCGTGAAGCTGGAAGTGGACTTTATTCCATGGCCAGATTTTTACACACGCGTGAACGCCTCTCTCACATCGGGAGAAAAGAAGTACAATTTCGCGGTGTCAGATTCGCAATGGCTGGGTGCCTTCGTTGAAGGCGGCTATTTCCGCAAGGTGAATGACCTGATTGATGCCGATCCTGAACTGCAAAAAACAATGGCCGACATGCATCCAGCTCCGCTGAATGCCTATTCAACTTATCCAAATTCAACACCAAACTATTATGGCTTCCCACAATTCCCGGACGTTCTGGTGAACTTTGCGCGCAAAGACATCATCTGCGATGAAACCGAACAGAAAAACTTCATGGCAAAATATAACAAGAAACTGGCCTGCACAGGCGAAGAACTTGATGCCATGACATGGGACGACTTCAAGAATGTTGGAGAGTTCTTCCAGCGCAAGAAGGGCGACATGCTGGCCGGAAAACCAGCTGACGATGATTTCTACGGCATCGCGTTCCAGGCTGGCAAAGGTTATGACTTCTCATCGATGCAGATCAATGGGTTCATCTGGCAAATGGGCGGCAATGTTTGGGATGAAACCAAGCAACCCGGCGGCCAAGCTGAAGGTGTTGTGAATTCGAAAGAATCCATAGCTGCTCTCGATAAGTATCTGAGCTACATTCAGTATATGCCACCTGTGGCCAAGACAGGCACCATGGACATTTTCAAATCGGACGAATTGTTCCGTGAAGGAAAAGTGGCCATGAACATTGACTGGATTGGTTTGGGTGAAGCATCGCTTGATCCCAAAACCTCGAAGGTTTCTGAT
>JBBRNW010000015.1:0-88537 GCA_038230015.1 Hyphomicrobiales bacterium
CATGCCAAGCCTTTCTCTTGCGACGATGCCAAGAGGATATGCCCAACACGCCGACACTGATCTTGCAGTTTTTATCCGGCGCAAAAGCTTTGCTATTTTTGAACTGACAACCAAAAAGGTTTGGATCACCAACACAATTCCGGAGCGGCTTGTTGAGATTCACTTAGGCATGGCAAATTTTTTTAAATTTGGGATACACGCTTTGACGTTCGACGAAACTAAAGTTTAATGATCAAATCCCTTTCCAATTTCATCCTTTTCCAAATCGCGTGGTTCGCGGCGATTGTTGGTGGCGCGCGCGGTTGGCCTGTGCTGGGTTCGGTGCCTGCTCTTCTTGTGGTGGCTATCCACCTCTCGATGAACCGAAATCATTTGAAGCAAGAGCTACTATTGATTCTTGGGGTAACAGTTTTGGGTGTGATTGTTGAAACGGGTTTTGTTTCTCTTGGAGCTTTGCATTATGCGGGAACCAACACTAACGCAGTGTTGCCGCCGATCTGGATCGTCGCACTCTGGTTTGCATTTGCCACACTGCCGCATGGAAGTTTAAGCTGGTTGTCGGGGCGGCTGTGGCTTCAACTGTTTTTGGGGGCTGTGTTGGGGCCCTTGAGTTATGTGGGTGGCGTGAAGCTGGGTGCTGCGACAATGCCGGAGCCGATGATCGTTGCGCTTGTCATCATCAGCGTCGGCTGGGCGCTGGCGATGGTTGTGATGTTTCAGATGGCGGATAGATTGCGCGACAAATCTTTGAACTTCAGCTAGAGCATTCAAAAATTCATCTGGAGCCTCCCGCAATGACTGATACGCCCCCCGCTGCCAAACCCGCTTTGCCCGATCATTTGAGCACGGACCCCAAGAGCCCGTATTTCAATGAGTCAGTGCTGCAACATCAGATTGGCATTCGTTTCAACGGCGTGGAAAAAACCACCATTGAAGAATATTGCATCTCTGAAAACTGGGTGCGCATGCCAGCGGGCGGCAAGTCTAAAGACCGCTATGGCAACCCGATGATCATTAAATTTACGGGCAAGGTTGAGGTTTATTACGTCGAAAAGTGAAGTTCAAAACTTGCGCAAGATTCCCACAAACACAGAAGCTGAGTGTCCGGCAAGATGGAACGTGTCCTCATGGGATGCGACAGCAGCATCCCCCTCATTCAAATTCGAGCCATTCACTATGCAGGTTTTTTGCAGTGCGTAAAACACCACGATTGATCCTTCAGTCTTGAAGTGCTTTTCGCCTTCCAGCGTTTCAATATTCGCCGAAAGTCCATAAGTGTCTCGCGCCGCAAACAGGTTCAGGTCCACTGATGGACCATCCAATAATTTACACTGCAATGGTACATCACACGAAAACTGGTGCGGCACGAATTTTTCATGCACCCGCAAAACTTTGCCACTTTCAAAGTTTAAGTCCATGCCGCCGCCATCCAGCATCATAAATATGCGGTCCATGCCGGGATAGATTGAAAATGGAACGTCATTGTCAATGCGCGCTTTGGCAAAGCGCCATGCGAAGTCCGGCGCGCCTTGTGCCTGGTGCGAAGCAATTTCCCAAGACACGCCCTGCCCGTTTCGCCAGCGTCCTTGCTTAAAGTCTGTTTGTGGAATGATGCGCAACATGTGCCACCCTTTATTTTTTGGCGCTAAGCATGCATTATATCCAAATGACCCAAACATCCCAATCCATTCACGACATTTCTTCAGACCCCCGCAACGCTGATATCTTGATCTCCATCAATGGCGAATTATTCCCGCGCGACCAAGCCAAGATTTCAGTTTTTGACTCCGGCTATATTTTGGGAGATGGCGTGTGGGAGGGGCTTCGCCTTGTCAATAATGGAATTCCTTTTCTGCGCGCTCACATTGAACGCATTTATGAAGGCGCGAAGGCTATCTTCATGGATATCGGCATCAGTCCAAATGATCTTGTGAAGCGCCTCTTTGAGTGCCTTGATGCGAACAAGATGACAGATGGTGCACACATTCGCTTGATGATCACGCGCGGTGTAAAATCCACACCCTATCAAGATCCGCGGGTTACGATTTCGCCGGCCACCATCGTTATCATTCCTGAATACAAATCCCCCAAACCCGACGCGATGACCAAGGGGCTTTCGCTTCACACTGTCAATGTGCGTCGCGGCTACCCTGATGTGCAGGACCAGAAAATAAATTCGCATTCAAAATTAAACTGCATAACAGCCTGCATTCAAGCAACCAACGCAGGGGCCGATGAAGCATTGATGTTGGATCCCCACGGCTTTGTTGCCACTTGCAACTCAACCCATTTTTTTATTGTACGCAGAGGCGAAGTTTGGACGAGCACCGGACAGTATTGCATTCCAGGCATTACCCGAGGAAACATCATTAGACTGTGTCATAACCTTGGCATTGCGGTATTTGAAAAGTCATTTTCGCTTTATGATGTTTATGGTGCAGATGAGGCATTCGTCACCGGAACATTTGCAGGAACAACACCCGTGCGCGTGATTGACGGCAGACCAGTCAGACATCCCCTGTCGTCGCAGCAATGGTCAGGCGCCGGTTCTATAACTCAAACACTTTCGACGGCTTACAAAGAATTGGCCAAGCGTGAAGCCTCGCGGACACTCGACTGATGTTCGGGTTTGTCATGACGGCCGTTTTAATAGAACTCACGCCTGGCCCGAATATGACATGGTTGGCGATTTTAGGGGCAACCCGTGGTCGTGAAGCAGCATTGGCAGCAGTTCTCGGAATTTGCCTGGGTCTGGCATTTGCCGGAATCCTCGCTGGCATCGGATTATCGGCAATACTTGCGAGCTTTCCGTTTTTGCTGACGGCCCTGCGCTGGGCTGGCACACTCTATTTGTTTTATCTCGCCTATGATGCTTGGCAAGATTCAGAACATGATCATCTAGACGCTGATCAACCAAGCTCCGTCTATTTTGTTCAGGGCTTCATCAGCAATGCCCTCAATCCGAAGGCTTATCTCTTTTATGCCGCGATCCTGCCTCAGTTTTTTAATCCCAGCCACAATATGATGAGCGATGTCATCTATCTGACAACCATTTATGTGATCGTTGCAACAGTCATCCACAGCCTTATTGCGGTATTTTCGGGCAACTTTGCGAGTTGGCTTGCAAGTTCTCCGAGTTCGAAAATCGTGCGGCGTGTTTTAGCAGTTGCCATCGCTCTAACGGGAGTTTGGTTTTTCGTCTCCACTCAAAACCTGACCACGGGGAAAATAGCTTGACCGCCATAGCCATATGGTCTGGACCACGCAACATCTCGACAGCCATGATGTATGCCTTTGGCAACCGGCAAGACTGCATAGCGTGGGACGAACCTTTTTATGGGTTTGCTCTCAAGCATCGCGGTAACCCGCACCCTATGCGCGATGAAATTATGGCGGCGAATGATACTGATTGGGATAGCCTTGTTTTGAGATGCACCGCTGCCTGCTCTAAGCCAATTTTTTATCAAAAGCACATGACGCATCACATGTTGGCTGGTTTTGATCGTAGTTTTGTTTTGAAATTGAATAACGCGTTTCTCATCCGCTCGCCTGAGCAGGTGTTGGCCAGTTACATGCAAAAATGGAATGAAGCATCATTGCAGAATATCGGATTTGTTGAACAGGCCGAAATTTTTGAAATGATTGCAGATCATCTCGGTTATGCCCCGCCGGTTATCCAAGCAGATCAAGTTTTGCAAAATCCAGCTTTAGTGCTGACAAAATTATGTGCAGCTCTGAAAATTCCATTTGACGAAGCAATGCTTCATTGGCCCAAGGGCCCAAAGATTTTTGACGGCGTGTGGGCCCCGCACTGGTATAATGCCGTGTGGCAATCAGAGGGTTTTTCCACACCGGAATCAAAGCCTATTACATTGAACGCGGATCTTCAGCACATCGCCGATCAGGCACGACCCTATTATGAAAAACTAAAGGCCCATGCACTTTAGAACACGGGCCTTGGTTTTAATTATCGGACCATCGCATGAATTGGGAGTGAGCTGACCACTGCGGGGGACAACTTGACCGCCGGGGTTTCCTTTTCCACCAGCAATTCCACTTTGCGCAAATCGCCTTCAGCTTCTTTCAACTTTTCAACCATGGCTTCGTGTTGATCGCGCAACTCGCCAACTGTTTTCAAAATATTATCGCGGCGGCCGCGAACGGATTTTGCCGCCATGGAATAATTCACATTGTTGATGTCAGAAACGCCAGTGCGCTGCTCTTCAAACTTTACATGATTGTCGAGATCATCATGCTTTCTCATTAAATCTTGGATCATCAGATCCATATCGGCCACCTGGCGGCGACAATCTTCCACCCGGAATCGGTTAAGCCGCAAAAGGCTTTCACGTGAACGCATAGCTTCCTCACTTTACTCAAACTGACCTGGCGAAAAAGTCTCGCCGAAACCTCACTCAGACTCTATTCACGATTCCTCGAATCAACTAGGCAAGGGAACCGCGTTCATCTGCGTTTATGATGAACGAGTAGGTTTAAGACCGGGTAAATTGCGCAAAAAACTTTGAACGCCTTGTGCGCCTATGCGGCCTAACAGCCCAAACACAAGATGTTGGGGCTATTTGGGAATTGCCACAAGATGTGGTGTTGCGAAGAGTTAAATTTTGAGACGCCAGATTAGGTTTTGTTAACCTTTATAAGGCTATCTTAAGATCCACAGTTAATGTTTCGTAAGCTTGCGGCCGGTTTGGGCCGAATACAGATTCAGAAACCCTCACATCGGGGGCGGCATTTAAAGGGGATTCGCAATGCGGGTTTTGTTAATCGAGGATGATACAGCCACTGCCCAAAGCATTGAGCTGATGCTGAAATCAGAGGGCTTCAATGTCTATACCACTGATTTGGGTGAAGAAGGTGTCGACCTCGGAAAGCTTTACGATTACGACATTATCCTGCTTGATCTAAACTTGCCAGACATGTCGGGCTACGAAGTGTTAAAATCACTTCGTGTTTCAAAGGTCGGAACGCCAATTCTCATTCTGTCAGGTCTTGCCGGCATTGAAGACAAGGTGAAGGGCCTGGGCTTTGGCGCAGACGATTACATGACCAAGCCATTCCATAAAGACGAACTCGTGGCCCGCATTCACGCCGTGGTGCGCCGCTCCAAGGGCCATGCCCAATCCGTTATTCTCACGGGCGAACTTCTTGTTAATCTTGACACCAAAACAGTTGAGGTGGGCGGCCAGCGTGTTCACCTGACGGGCAAAGAGTATCAGATGCTTGAACTCCTGTCCTTGCGCAAGGGCACAACCCTCACCAAAGAAATGTTCCTCAACCACCTCTATGGCGGCATGGACGAACCAGAACTTAAAATCATCGACGTGTTTATCTGCAAATTGCGCAAGAAACTTGCCAACGCCGCAGAAGGCAAGAATTTCATCGAAACCGTATGGGGCCGCGGTTATGTGTTACGTGAAGGAGCCCCCCCAATGCCAGGCCACGAGCAAGAAGAATTGATGCGTATTGCATGATCTCCAAATAAAATAATGCAAAAGCCCAACCTTGTGTTGGGCTTTTTGTTTTGCGGGCGGGGGCTGCAGCATTGGTATTTCAGTTGAAAGCATCACCCTGACGTCGTGATCTTCGCGCAAGACTGTCCCGGCCGACCGAGGTTGTGAGTTATTGTCTACGTTCCATCAATACTGTCATTCCCACGCTGGCGGAAAACCAATTTTTCCTCAGGTACTAATCTATTTATTTAACTGGGTCCCCCGTTTTCGCGGGGGGTGGCGGTTTAACGGGTAAATTTGAATACACCACAGTGCCGAAATTCAAAGTTGCATTGCTGACCGAGCGGCTCGACGTTCAAGATCGGCTCAATCAAGCGGCGATGATCTTTCTCGCCCTTGGATTATCTCCATGGCTTGGTCGATGACGAAAATGATACCCACGACATAAAATTTGGCGGAGAGGGGGGGATTTGAACCCCCGATACACTTGCATGTATGCCGCATTTCGAGTGCGGTGCGATCGACCACTCTGCCACCTCTCCGTCGAGATCGCCCGCTGGTTCATAGCGAAGACGACTACACCTGCCAACCCCCATTTCGATCATTTGACTTGAAAGCGCAAACTGCTAGAACGCGCAAATTCAATGGGATTTGTGTAATGGGCTATAGAGTTGCTGTCGTCGGCGCCACCGGAAATGTGGGCCGGGAAATGATGAACATTTTGGCCGAGCGGGAATTTCCCGTGGATGAATGCCACGCGATTGCATCGCGCAGATCAATTGGCATGGAAGTAAGCTTTGGTGATAGAATACTGAAATGCAAAGATATGGAGACCTTCGATTTCTCGAAAGTGGACTTCGTGTTGATGTCTGCTGGATCTGAAATTTCAAAAGTGTGGTCTCCCAAAATTGGCGCTTTGGGGCCAATCGTGATCGATAACTCGTCCTGCTGGCGCTACGAGCAAGACGTGCCGCTCATCGTGCCAGAAGTGAACGCCCACGTCCTCGACGAATATATGAAGCGCAGCAAACGACGCAATATCATAGCCAATCCAAATTGCTCGACGGCGCAGCTCGTAGTGGCCCTCAAGCCTCTACATGACGTGGCAAAAATTAAGCGTGTCGTGGTCTCCACCTATCAGTCGGTATCCGGAGCAGGAAAAGAAGGCATGGACGAACTTTGGATTCAGACCAAAGGCATTTTCGTCACCGACCACCCCACGCCGAAAAAATTCACCAAGCAAATTGCTTTCAACGTCATTCCGCACATTGATGTATTTTTGGATTCAGGCGAAACTAAAGAAGAATGGAAGATGGTTGTTGAAACCAAAAAAATTCTGGATCCCAAGATAAAACTTACGGCAACATGCGTGCGTGTGCCTGTGTTTGTTGGTCACTCGGAAGCTGTGAACATTGAATTTGAATCACCGATGACGGCTGATGATGCCCGCGATATTCTGCGTGAGGCCCCTGGCTGCATGGTAATCGACAAACGCGAAGATGGAGGCTACATGACCCCGGTTGAAAGTGCTGGCGATTACGCCACCTTTATTAGCCGAATCCGTGAAGATTCAACCCTTGAAAACGGTTTGAACCTTTGGGTGGTCTCCGACAATCTGCGCAAAGGTGCAGCACTCAACACAGTTCAAATTGCAGAAAGCATCATCAACCGCGGACTCATGAAACAGGCCGCTTGATGCGGGAATGACTGTCTAAAAATGGACGTGACCGTCTGCAATCCGTGCAGGGCAGACTTGTGAACGATAACTGCGCCCGTCTACAAAAAAGGCCGAGCTCTGATACGCTCGGCCTTCCTAAACTTCAGTCAGAATAAGATTACTTCGGCAAAATCACTTTGTTGATCACGTGTACAACGCCATTTGAGGCAAGGATGTCTGCAGCTGCAACTTGACCTGTACGGCCTTTTTCATCTGTGATGTGAACCTTACCCTTGCCAACTTGCAAGGTAAGCACGCAGCCACCTACTGTTGTCACACGAGCTTTGCCCTTGCCCTTCTTCACCAAGGCAATAACGTCTTTGGCCATTACTTCGCCAGAAATGACATGGCAGGTAAGAACCTTGGTCAGTGTCGCCTTGTTTTCTGGCTTGAGCAATGTGGCCACTGTGCCTTTCGGCAGCGCTGCAAATGCCGCATTGGTGGGGGCAAACACTGTGAATGGGCCAGGACTTGCGAGCGTCTCCACAAGACCGGCGGCTTTGACAGCTGCAACCAGTGTGCTCAAGCTTTTTGTTCCTACAGCAAGCTCAACAATGTTCTTGTCGGCCATTGCTGCGAAAGTGCTGGTGGATAACAGGCCCAGCATGGCCGTGGCTGCTAATAGTTTACGCATTGAAATCTCCCGATTACAGAACCGACCTGCATAATTGCATGATCTGACTGTGTTACGGGAAGCTTTGTCGCAGGGATTTGCAAAGGTTGGTCACAAGAAGTTGCCAGATTCTCACGAAAGCGTGAGAAAAAATTAAGTAAGTTTTGCCAGCCCTATGATTGACCCTGCATTTTCACGTTGCAGCAAAACGATAGAATTCTGAACAGTGCCCGCAAGTGGCCCGGAGCGCGACAGCGTGATTTGCTGGTCAGTACCATTCCATGTTGAAAGTTTGCTGAGCTGAAGCACCACATTATTATAAGTTATTGATTTCCCGGAATTCTCGCCACGTTCGATTTTGACATTGACTTTTGGTGCCAGCGCCATCAGCCAAAGCGTAGCTGCTCCAGACAGCTTGGCAGGCATAGTCACGTCGACGGATTTTGGCCGAACATTCACCACAAGATTTGCCAGTGGTGACTGGCGGCGCGCTTTTGCAATTGCACTTTCAATTGAAGACTGGTTGCTGCCCACAGCATGTGCAGTTCCATTGATTACCATTTGAGGCGTATAGACATCCATGTCGCCACGCGCATGCGCATAATCCATTTGGCGTTTGGTATATTCCGGTTTGGCCAATGTATCTTTCCAGCCCAGATAATCCCAATAATCCACATTCAACGAAACAACCATAATGCCGGGCTGGGCCATCATCAGGCCCGCGAGACGGTCAGCGGCGGGACATGAAGAACAGCCCTGGCTGGTAAACAACTCCACCATAACAGGCGAGGTTTCAGCAAAGGCAGATCCAGACATAAAGGGTGTTGCAAATCCTGCAGCAGTGAGACTGAGGAGTTTACGGCGTGTAAGCGATGAAATATTTTCCATGCCCATCTATAGGATCAGAAATCGAACACCTACCAATCACCTTTGGGTGAACTTCACTTTCGACCAACTGAAATGTCGTTGCAGGAAGCGCAAGACTTTGATTTCAAACTTGTGTTGAGAATTGTATTCATCATGCCAATCGACCAGCAGAAAGGGCACCCTCTGAATGCAACGAGTGAAACTGAACCCAATGCGACAGCCTGCAGCAAGGGCAAAATACCCGGCGCTCGCAACACCCACACTGAAAGTGCCAGGGCCGTAAAGCCCACAACTCCCCTTATAATGTGTTCTGAAATTGATTTACTTGCGAACAGAGATTGAATTGCCATCATGCACGGTCCTTTTGTCAGACTGTAGCTCGCAATGATTTAAGGACACATGAAACAGGCTTTAAAATGAAGTTCAAATTTTAGGAAACTAAATTTTCTAACAAGCCCTGAACTTGATCGGACTTAGAATTGCAAAAACGGCTTGAACCCACCGAAGAACATTCGCTTGCCGTCAAAGGGCATGGCTTTACCGTCAAATTCTTTCATGAAAGGATCAGCCATCATCTTTTTCCAAACTTTGTTTCGGTGCGCCTTTGATTCAAACATGATGTAAGCGCAGCCCACTGTCTCACCTGCCTTGGCTTTTACCGATTGCGGAAAAGAGGTTAACTTGCCAACTTTCACATCATCGGCAATGGCCTCAACATAGGCCAGTGCCCCAGCGCGCTTCCACGCCGCTGCAGATTTTTTTACAAGCAATCTGTAAGCTTTCAATTTTGTCGACGGAATTGGAATGACCATGAAATCAAAATACATTTTCAAAATCTCCATTTAAATAAAAACGCAGCCTATCCCGCCTTGGCCAAATTCCGCAGCACGAATTGCAGAATTCCGCCATTGTTGTAGTAATCAATCTCATCTAGCGTATCAATGCGGCACAGCACTGTGAAGGACGACGTGGTTCCATCAGCGTGAGTGACTTCAACTGTCATGTTACCACGTGGCTTCAATCCAGCTGAAAGTCCCTTTATGGCTATGGTCTCATCACCTTTAAGTCCGAGTGATTGCCAACTTTGACCTTCCATAAATTGAAGCGGAACCACACCCATTCCCACCAGATTTGAGCGATGAATGCGTTCAAAGCTTTGGGCAATAACGGCTCGCACACCAAGAAGGTTGGTGCCCTTGGCAGCCCAATCACGCGAAGAACCATTGCCATATTCAATACCTGCAAACACTACCAAAGGAATTTTCTCGCTGGCATACAGCATGGCAGCATCATAGATTGCCATTTCCACACCCGACGGCTGATAGAGCGTAAAGCCCCCCTCTTTCACTGCGCCATCAGGCCCTTTGACCATGAAATTTTTAATGCGAATGTTTCCAAAGGTGCCGCGCATCATCACTTGATGATTGCCACGACGCGTGCCGTATTGATTGAAATCAATTGGCCTTACGCCATTGTCAGTCAGATATTTGCCAGCAGGTGATGCGGCCCGAATGGCGCCTGCAGGTGAAATATGATCAGTCGTGATTTTGTCTCCGAACAGGCCGAGAATGCGTGCACCCTTGATGTCGGAAATCGGCGCGGGTGTTTTTTGGAGACCTTCAAAATAAGGCGGGTTCTGCACATAAGTTGACGCAGAATCCCAGGCATAGGTTTCACCCTGACTTGTGGTGACACCCCGCCAATTCTTATCTCCCTTGAAAACATCGGCATAACGCGTCTTGAACATTTTGGCGGTAATGTTTTTGCGAATGAACGTTTCTATTTCCTTGTTTGAAGGCCAGATGTCTTTCAGGAACACGGGCCGGCCTTTTTTATCGTGACCGAGAGGTTCAGTTGTCAAGTCAATCTGGGTGGAACCTGCAAGTGCATAAGCCACCACCAGAGGAGGAGATGCGAGATAAGCGGCCTGCACATCTGGTGACACGCGACCTTCAAAGTTGCGGTTGCCGGAAATCACTGCCGAAGCCACTATGCCATTGTCATTGATGGCTTTGGAAATGGCAGCGTCGAGCGGGCCGGAATTGCCGATGCAGGTGGTGCAGCCGTAGCCCACGAGATAAAATCCGATCTTATTTAATTCCTTTTGCAAGCCCGACTTATCCATATATTCGCTAACCACCTGGCTACCCGGTGCAAACGACGTCTTGACCCAAGGTTTGGACTGTAAGCCCAAAGCGGCTGCACGTTTGGCCAGCAATCCCGCACCAATCAACACGGACGGGTTCGACGTGTTGGTGCAAGACGTGATGGCTGCGATGACCACATCGCCATGTCCAATCTCAAAGTTTTTGCCGTCTACTTTCACGCGTTTGTCTTGTTCACCAAGCTTGGCAAAACCAGCCTGTTCTTTTGGTGAATCCAAGGCTGAACGAAAACCCGATTTGATATTTTGCAAAGGTACAAATTTTTCAGGCCGGTTAGGCCCCGCCATGGCGGGCACAACGGAGGCAAGGTCAAGTTCCACAGTATCCGTGAAAACAGGTTCAACGCTCTCTTCTGTTAGGAACATGCCTTGCGCCTTGGCATATTTTTCAACGAGCGCGATACGGTCATTTGCGCGACCCGAAAATTTCAGATACCCCAAAGTTACATCATCAATCGGGAAGAACCCACATGTTGCACCATATTCCGGTGCCATATTGGCAATGGTTGCACGATCAGCAAGCGTGAGAGCAGCAAGGCCTGGACCAAAAAATTCCACAAATTTGCCAACCACACCTTTTTTTCGCAGCATTTGCGTGACCAGCAACACAAGATCTGTCGCTGTGACACCTTCTTTCAGTTTGCCCGTAAATTTAAAGCCGATCACCTCTGGCAACAACATGGATTGCGGCTGGCCCAGCATTGCAGCTTCAGCTTCAATACCGCCAACACCCCACCCCAGAACGCCAAGGCCGTTTACCATGGTGGTGTGGCTGTCAGTGCCCACCAGCGTATCGGGATATGCAAGTGTTATTGTTTTGCCCTTGTATTTTTCGTCCTTCGTCCAAACTGTCTGTGACAAGTATTCAAGATTGACCTGGTGACAAATGCCAGTGCCTGGAGGCACCACGCGGAAGTTTTGGAAGGCACCCTGCCCCCACTTTAAAAACTTGTATCGCTCTTCATTTTGTTCATATTCGCGCTTAACATTGGCAGTCAGAGCCTTGCTGTTGCCAAAACTGTCAACCACCACCGAATGGTCGATCACCAGATCAACCGGCACCAGCGGATTGATCTTCTGCGCATCACCATTCACTTGCTTCATGCCATCGCGCATGGCTGCCAAATCAACCACTGCTGGAACGCCGGTAAAATCCTGCATTAAAACGCGTGCAGGCCTAAATCCAACTTCCTTGTCTTCTTTGCCCTTGTTGGAAAGCCAGTCGACAAAGCCTGTAATGTCTTTTTTTGTAACTGTTCTATCGTCTTCATTGCGCAACAGATTTTCCAGCAACACCTTCATCGAAGCCGGCAATCTTGCGATCCCTGTTAGCCCGTTCTTCTCGGCCGCCTTCAAGCTGAAATAAGTGTAGGTCTTCAAACCAACCTTTAGCGTCTTGCGGGATTTGAAGGAATCAAGCGACATGGAGAGACCTCATTTTTATTGGGTATGGCTAACACATAGCGAACGTTGCGCTGCAATACAATTCGAACATTGTCATTGCGACATTCACTTTGATGCCAGATCAATCTTGAGCGCCGCTGAACACATCAACGTCTCAACTTGATGTTCTCATATGCAATCGTTTCGGAAATCAATGTGCGCCAAATTTTTTCAATTGTTTGGGGTGGAACATTTGTTTTTTTGGCATTGCGCAAATTATTCTGAACCACCTGGTCAATCCGGTCTGGCAAAGCAGCAGGAATGTGATTTTTACGTTTCACCTCAATCACACGATCAACAACTTTGAAGCGTTGCGCGATGAGGTCTACCAGAGCCCGGTCAATACAGTCTATCTCATCTCTAAATTCCAAAAGTTCTGCCGAAAAATTCATGTAACTTGAAAACCCAAACGTTCTCGCAATTTTTTGATTTTATTTTCCTGATTGGTTGTCAGTCCACCACAGTTTTTCGCCACCCGCTCAATCATCGCTACAAAGTCTTCGCGTTCTGCTACACTCAAAGCTGTCATCCACAGTTTACCGCAGCGCAACGACACATTGTTTGCATCAGCCACATGACTCACCACCCATTTGCTGAACACCATAAGTTCGGTGGAATCAGTAATTTTCATGGTGTTTGTAACTTCATCCTGAACAATTTTTTCTACAGCATCGTTCAGCGGCATTTCTTCTTTTGCCACCGCAAACATCATCACAACCGCAGCCGCAGCAGGGTCAGTTATTGAGGCCAGTGGAGACTCGCCAGCTTTTTTGAGAAATTTCTTCCGCTTATAATTGCCTACTACGCGACCAACTGCATTGTTCACATCGTTGGCTGCTTCACCCATCATTTTGAGACGCCACCACCAAAAAGCAGCCCCACCCAAAATAGCCAATAATCCAAGAACGATATGCATCGAAAATCCCCCGGGGAAACTACTGCTTTCGGTTCATATTTTAGGTGACTTAGTCAACTTGATGCAAACTCAAACCCGCCGCTCAACCATCATTTTTTTAATTTCCGCTATGGCCTTTGCAGGGCTAAGCCCCTTTGGACAAGTCTTTGCGCAATTCATGATTGTGTGGCAGCGATAAAGCCGAAATGGGTCCTCAAGATTGTCCAGCCTGTCACCAGTTGCCTCGTCACGGCTGTCAATGAGCCAGCGATAAGCCTGCAAAAGAACAGCTGGCCCCAGATAACGTTCGCCGTTCCACCAATAACTCGGACAAGACGCAGAACAGCAGGCACACAAAATGCATTCATAAAGGCCATCCAAAAGGGCACGCTCTGGCTCCGACTGTTTCCATTCTTTCTGCGGTGTTGGCGTGGTAGTTTTAAGCCAAGGTTCAATGGAACGGTGTTGCGCATAAAAATGCGTCATGTCCGGAACCAAGTCCTTCACCACCGCCATGTGTGGCAAGGGGTAAATTTTTACCGCTCCCTTCATGTCATCACACGCTTTCAAACAGGCCAAAGTATTCGTGCCATCAATATTCATGGCGCATGACCCGCAAATGCCCTCGCGACACGAGCGTCGGAAGGCAAGGGTGGGATCCTGTTCATTTTTGATTTTGACAAGTGCATCAAGCACCATTGGTCCGCACTGGTCCATGTCCAGTGTATAGGTATCCACGCGCGGATTTTGCCCATCATCCGGGTTCCAGCGATAGATTTTGAACTCCCGCAGGTTCTGAGCCTCGGGGCGCGGCCAGACCTTGCCAGGGTGGATTTTTGAATTTTGGGGAAGTGTGAATGCGACCATGAATGTCTCTATTTATTTAGATGCACATAAGTGAATACTGTTGGAGTGCGCCCGCGAATTTTCACGTTGTCCAATCCCCCTGTGAGGAAGGTTAGGGTGAGGATAGTTCCGAAAGCTGAAATTTTGGTTCATGCTCATCTCAAATACCAAGCGATCCCCGGCCAGTCCCATAAGGGTGAGAGGGAAGGAATAAGATTGGAAAAGATGCCCATCAATAAACCCTTGCCTTTGGCTTTATATAATCAATATCTTTGCTCATCGTGAACTGATGCACGGGGCGATATCCGAGTGTAACTTTGTGATTTGAGTTGTCAGTCCAGGCGAGCGAATGCTTCATCCAGTTTTCATCATCGCGTTTGGGAAAATCTTCGCGTGCGTGCGCGCCCCGGCTTTCCTTGCGAGCCAAAGCCGAGTCTACTGTTGTTGCAGATTGCAAAATCAGATTGTCAAATTCGAGCGTCTCAATCAAGTCGCTGTTCCACACCAATGATCGATCCGTCACTGAAACATCAGCAACGCCTCTCCAAATGCTGTTTATTCTGTCAGAACCCATCCGCAATGTTTCATGCGTGCGAAATACGGCAGCATCATCCTGCATCACGCGCTGCATCTGGGCGCGAAGTTTGGCTGTTGGTGTGCCACCGCTGGCGTTGCGGAAACGGTCCAGGCGCGCCACAGCCTCATCACCCATGCCTGTTTTGACATCGGCGTGTGGGCTGCCTGGTTTCACCTTCTCCACACAGCGCAAAGCCGCAGCCCGGCCAAACACCACCAAATCAATCAGTGAGTTGGAACCCAAACGATTGGCCCCGTGAACCGACACGCAAGCAGCCTCCCCTACGGCCATGAGACCTGGAACAATTTTTTCCGGATCATTCACATCACCAGCCAAAACTTCACCGTGATAATTGGCAGGAATGCCACCCATGTTGTAGTGAACCGTTGGCAGAATCGGGATAGGTTCCCGCGTCACGTCCACACCTGCGAAAATTTGTGCCGATTCTGAAATTCCTGGCAGCCGCTCGTGCAGCACAGCAGGATCTAGATGTTCAAGATGCAAATGAATATGGTCTTTCAAGGGACCAACACCGCGCCCCTCGCGAATTTCCAGCGTCATGGAGCGCGACACCACATCGCGAGAGGCCAGGTCCTTGGCCGAAGGCGCATACCGTTCCATAAAGCGTTCACCAGCTGAATTGGTAAGATAACCGCCCTCGCCGCGGGCCCCTTCGGTGATCAGGCACCCTGCCCCGTAAATTCCGGTGGGATGAAATTGCACAAATTCCATATCCTGCAAAGGAAGCCCGGCGCGCAGCACCATGGCATTGCCATCGCCTGTGCATGTATGGGCCGAGGTGGCAGAGAAATAGGCCCGGCCGTAACCGCCAGTGGCCAAAATCGTCTGGTGTGCGAGAATGCGGTGCACCGAACCATCTTCCATGCACATGGCCATGATGCCTTTGCATTCGCCATTTTCGATAATCAGATCAAGAGCGAAATATTCAATGAAAAACGCCGTGTCATAACGAAGGCTTTGACCATAAAGCGTGTGGAGCATGGCATGCCCCGTGCGGTCTGCTGCAGCGCATGTGCGCTGCACGGGTGGACCTTCACCCATGTTCATCATGTGGCCACCAAAGGGGCGTTGGTAAATTTTGCCATCCTCAGTGCGCGAAAAAGGCAAGCCGAAATGTTCAAGTTCGTAAACCGCTGTCGGTGCATTGCGCACCAAATATTCTATGGCATCCTGGTCGCCCAGCCAGTCGGCACCTTTTACGGTGTCATACATATGCCACTGCCATGAATCAGGCCCCATGTTCGACAGGGATGCCGCAATACCGCCCTGTGCTGCAACAGTATGCGAGCGCGTTGGAAAGACTTTGGACATACAAGCGGTTCGAAGTCCCGCCTTGGACGCTCCGAGTGCTGCGCGAAGGCCAGCGCCTCCCGCCCCCACAACAAGAACGTCAAACGCATGATCGGTGATGGGATAAGCAGTCATTTAAAGTCCAAAACTCATTTTAAGAATTGCAAAAAGTGCAAGGGCACCCATTGAAAAAACAGCAAAGTTAATGGCAACCAGCGTGGCCAGCTTCTTGCCTTCGCTATGTACATAATCTTCCACCACAACTTGCAAGCCAAGCCGCATGTGCCAGAGAATTGACGTCATTGCCAAGGCAAGGACAACAGCACAGAAAGGGTTTTTTACCGATGTTACAATGGCACCGCGTTGTGAACCCAGATGTGTCAAAACAAAATAAAGCAGGTAAACTACCAATGGCACATTTGCGATTGCAGTGACACGCTGCTGCCAAAAATGATTGGTCCCCGACTTGGCAGATCCCAGGCCCCGCACCTTGCCAAGGCTTGTTCGCATGCTCATGTCCGCACCTCGTAGGCCACGGCCCAAAGCACCAGTGTCAGCCCAATTGATCCAATCAAATTTGCTCTAACCATCCATTCCACCTTATTCAGCTCGTAGCCGCGGCCAGTATCCCAGACAAAATGCCGAAGCCCGCCTAACATGTGGTGCAGCAGGGCCCACGTGAAGCCAAACAGAACCAACTGTCCAAACCAATGACCAAGCAACCCGCTCACAAAATTAAAATACTCATCTGAAACAGAAGCAGCCACAAGCCACCACACCAGCAAGATAAAGCCGGTTGCCAATGCAACTCCTGTAATGCGGTGCATGATCGACATTGCCATGGACAGCATGGGCCGATAAATCTGGAGGTGGGGAGAAAGCGGACGTTTGTGAGCCATGATTTTGCCTTGCATTGCGTTAACGTTCTAGCTTGTGCGTCGCAACATGGCAAATTTTTCAACTGTCAAACGGCCATAAAGGGTTAAATGACGCATGAAAAGTGTGAAATATGGCGTTGTTGGTGTTTTGGTGGCTTTCATCTCTATATCGGCCAGTTATGGGTTGTCGCGCATTGGTCTCTTTGAATGGCCACCTCGTTACGACCCCCTTGCTTTGCCGGATTTGAATGAGAAGCCATACTGGTTGACGCAGACAAAATTGAAACTGATTGATTCTGATGGTCAAAATTGCACTCTTGCCTTGTCCCGCGCTGCCTTGAACTTCAGCCTATCTCCAGAGAGGGGTTTGGGCACACGCTGCGAACTTACGGGTGCTGTTCAACTGACACATTTGATGACAGCAAAAATCAAACGGGAAGACACCCGGTGCAATATCGCTGCAAGGCTTTACATGTGGGAACGAAATGTCGTGCAGCCCCTGGCCTTACGTTATTTTGGAGAGCGCGTTGCTGAAATAACCCATTTCGGGTCTTACAGTTGTCGCACCATCCGTGGCTCAAGCTCCATGAGTGAACATGCCACCGGAAATGCCTTCGACGTTTCCGGCTTCAGATTAAAGAGCGGGAGACTGATCAGTGTGCAGAAGGATTGGAACCAAGACCGCACTGCAAGCTTTCTGCATGAAGTGCGTGACGGGTTGTGCGATTATTTCAATCTCACTCTTAGCCCTGACTATAACGCAGATCACAAAGATCATTTTCACGTCGATATGGGCTGGATAAGAGGGTGCCATTGACGGGACTGAACATGAGCGTCTCTCAAGACTGTTCAGCCCAGGTTCACGTTCAACAGACTATGTCTTCAGCCTGTTGGTAAAAACCCAATCCCTCAAGGAATAAAATGAATATCTTCAAAACTCTGCTCGTTTTGCCACTGTTCGGCCCACTGGCAACATCATCCATGGCGAGTGCTTTCATTGGCGGAACCGTGATCATGGCGCCACTTTCAAATCCGCTCAATGCGCGGGCCTGGCCATCAACGTCTTCAGCTGTACAACGCACCTATATGAATGGCCAAATGCTCAGCTTGACGGGAACCTGCAAAAACATTGCAAACCATGTGACTTTCTCCATCAACACGAACAGTTATCTTGCAATGGCAAAACCCAATGTCTGGTGCAAAATTTACCATGAGGTACCAAATGGTTCAGGCATTTTCAAAATTGGCTGGGTGCGCGGAAAATATGTCCACCCTTAAATTACAATTACCTTAGTTCCCACTCGCGTTAAGCCATAAAGTTCAATTACTTCCTGGTTCAGCATTCTGATGCAACCTGATGACGCGGCGGTTCCGATTGAGTTTGGCTTAATTGTTCCATGAATTCGAAAGCCGGTATCGCCTTGTCGATTGAACAAATACAAGGCACGAGCGCCAAGCGGATTAGTGGGTAAGCCACCTGGCATGCCATCAGCCCATTTGGCATATTCAGGATTTCGTTCAATCATTTCAGGAGGCGGTGTCCACACCGGATTTTCTCGCTTCATACCCACCTTGGCAATGCCAGACCATGAGAAGCCCTCTTTGCCAACAGCCACCAAATAACGCATCGCTTTTCCGTTACCTAAAATACGGTAAAGTGCTTTTTCATCTGTCTTGATAATAATTGTGCCGGGTTTTTCAGGAGTTGTGAACTCAACCAAAGCGCGGCCATCATATTTGCTGCGCTTTTTGGATTCTGTTTTAGTACGCCTCCCTTTGCGACGCGGAATCAACGGCTGTCCGAAGTCGTCTGTCACACGTTCTGCAACAGCAGGGGCGGCAATCAAATTTGCAGCCAGAAAACCTAAAAAACAGCGCCTTAACATCAGCTTTCCTCAAATTCTTTCAACTTGCGGTTCAAAACACGCCAGCGTTCAAGTTACAAGACCCAAAATGTGGTCTGCACTATCTCAGCACAATCACTTTTTGTTTTGGCGATGAGCGATCAAATCCTCCACCACCGAGGGGTCAGCAAGTGTGGAGATGTCTCCCAACGCAGCAAAATCATCTTCTGCAACTTTACGCAAAATACGTCGCATGATTTTGCCAGAGCGTGTTTTGGGAAGTCCCGGCGAAAATTGAATTTTGTCTGGTGTCGCCAAGGGCCCGATTTCTTTTCGCACATGGGCAACAAGCGCAGAGCGAAGTTCGTCATGCCCAACCTCGCCGGTCATAAGTGTAACATAACAGTAGATGCCCTGCCCTTTTATGTCATGCGGATAGCCCACAACGGCTGCTTCGGCGACTTTACTGTGGGACACCAAAGCGGACTCAACTTCGGCAGTTCCCAAACGGTGGCCAGAAACATTGAGAACATCATCAACGCGGCCTGTAATCCAATAGTAGCCATCAGCATCGCGCCGACAGCCATCACCGGTAAAATACATGCCTTTGTAAGTTGAGAAATAAGTTTCAACAAAGCGCTTATGATCGCCATAAACCGTGCGCATCTGCCCCGGCCAAGAGTCGAGTATCACCAGATTACCCGATGCCGCACCGTCTAAAATGCCCCCCTTGTCGTCCACCAATGCAGGTTTGCAACCGAAGAACGGCTTGCTAGCAGAGCCTGGTTTGAGTTTTGTTGCACCGGGCAAAGGCGAAATGAGAATGCCACCCGTTTCTGTTTGCCACCACGTATCCACAATGGGGCACCGCCCTTCACCCACCACACGGTGATACCATTCCCACGCTTCTGGATTAATGGGCTCACCCACTGAACCGAGCAGACGTAAGGACTTGCGAGAGGTTTTGCGAACCGGCGCATCACCCTGCTGCATAAGTGCGCGGAGCGCTGTTGGCGCTGTGTAAAAAATATTAACCTGGTGCTTGTCTATGACCTCCCAGAACCGTGATGTGGAGGGATAATTCGGCACCCCTTCAAACATCAGCGTGGTGGCACCATTGGCCAGCGGACCATAAACGATGTAGCTGTGGCCCGTGACCCAACCCACATCTGCAGTACACCAATAGATATCGCCCTCGTGATAATCGAAGACATATTGGTGTGTCATTGCCGCGTAAACCGCATAGCCACCTGTTGTATGAAGCACACCTTTGGGTGTTCCGGTTGACCCCGACGTATAGAGAATGAAAAGAGGATCTTCTGCCTTCATTCTTTCAGGCTTGCACGCGGCAGCGACCTTTTGAACTTCTTCGTGGTACCAAAGATCGCGACCTTCCTGGAAATGAACAGGCCCACCTGTGCGCCGAACCACCAAGACCTTTTCGCCACCCTTGGTTTTTTTCAACGCTTCATCTGTATTGGCTTTCAGCGAAATCTTCTTTCCACCGCGCACACCCTCGTCTGCCGTAATGATAAAACGCGAGTCACAGTCGTTGATGCGTCCTGCCAAACTCTCTGGTGAAAACCCGCCAAACACCACCGAGTGCACGGCCCCGATGCGGGCACAGGCCAACATCGCATAAGTGGCCTCAGGAATCATGGGCATGTAAATCGTGACGCGGTCGCCTTTTTTGACACCATGCTTTTTGAGAACATTTGCCATGCGGCAAGTGTGTTCATAAAGTTCAAGGTAGGTAATCTTCTTGTCATCATAAGGGTTATCGCCTTCCCAAATGATGGCGGTTTGACCGGAACGCTTCTTCAAGTGCCTGTCAATACAGTTGACAGCGACGTTCAATACACCGTCTTCGTACCATTTGATCGAAATATCAGGATAAACGAATGAGACGTTTTTGATCTTCTGAGGAACCTTCATCCAATCAAGGCGCTTGGCCTGCTTAGCCCAAAACTTCACGGGACCTTTGACCGAGTCAGAATAAGTTTTGTTATAATTGACTTCGTCAAAATAAGCTCTTTTCTTCCATGTGGCTGGAACGGCGTAGATTTTATCGGACATGGCGAATTCTTCTCCCAAGGTGTTTTGAATTGTACTATAGCTCGTAAATCAAATCTTTAAAAAGCCCCGAATGAAAGCCCCCAACCACTTTTTGTATTTCATGCTCCTCGGCCTGTTCTGGGGTGTCTCACCCAGTGTGTATAAACATTTGAGCGCCGTAAACATGGCGGTCATGCACACCATTTTTTATACAGGGTTAGGCGTGGGCGTCATCATGTTTGGCATGGCACTTTACCGAACAGGTTGGGCAGGGATTGATCGCCGTTTGGTCGTTTACGGCCTGGGCTGCGCAATTTTGATGAATGTTCCGTTCGGACTGAATTTGTATTTGGCGGGCCTGGTGCCCCCGACTGAACTGGCGATCATCATTACCATGTCACCGTTCTTCAGTTACCTGTTTGGGCTAATTTTAAATCGAAATAACTCAAGCTTGCGAAAATTATTGGCGATTTTTTTCGGTTTTGTCTCGACGCTGATTTTGATTTTTTCGCGCCAAGGTTCACTCAACGGCACCGTGTCGTGGCCACTTGTTGCCTCCATTTCCATACCGCTATTTTACAGTTTGTATAACGAGTTTGGAGCAATGGCCTGGCCCAAGGGTGCAGACACCACTCAGGCTGGCGCTTTTGAAAGCTTGTGGTCAGGCTTGACCATTCTGCCTTTTTTATTGTGGTTCCAACCTTTTGCAGCAGTCGGAACGCCCACCCTCTATGATCATTGGATTCTGGTGGCGTTGACATTGTTGTGGGTTGTGGAGCGCGTGGTCTACTTCACGCTGATTACGCAAAAGGGCGCAGTTTACACGGTGCAGGCTACCTATGTGTCAACACCGGCCGCGGTGATTATCGGGGTGATTTTTTTTGGCGGCGGAACTGATGTATGGCTTTGGCTCTCACTCGCTGTTTTGATGGTGGCGCTGTATTTCAACAATACCGATCATGATAACGAAGCGGTCCCAGCCTTAAACCCTCAGTCACATCCCCTCTAACGCAATGTCCATACTGAAGTTTGTTTAATTTCTGCATCTTCTAAATCACGCGAGACTGGCACGGCATAAGTTGCAGTCTTGACCAGCTTATCTTGCGGAAGATAGGCCCGACCAGGATCGCCGATGAGAACAGTTTTGGGGCGCGAACTTTCTAACCAATTGAAACACATTTCAGCAACGGTTTTCTCGTAAAACAAGTCACCAACAAGAATAACGTCTGCATCACCTGCAGGAATTTTCATTAAATTGTCGGACGTTATGTCCATGGTCACTGCGTTAAGCTTGGAGTTCAGTTGCATAGCAGCCACCGCAAAATCGTCGATATCGGCGGCCAGCACAGATGCGGCACCCGCTTTTAAGGCCGCAATCGCCACCAGCCCCGACCCTGAAGCGATATCAATCACTTTTTTTTCCCTTACGATATCAGGGTGATCCAGAACATAGCGGGCCAAGGCCTGCCCCCCGGCCCATGCAAAGGCCCAAAATGGCGGTGGCAAACCAATTTCACCAAGTTCTTCCTCGGTTTTTTGCCAGATGGAAAGCGATTCGTGCGCCAGATGCAGCCTCACCTCGGGCACAAGCGGTGGTGAAAGAACACTGGTATTATCTTTGATAAATTGGGAATAGTTCAAGCAAGTTTCGGCGGTAATTTTAAGCCACCCAAATCGCAAATAATTTTCCATTCAGCAGGGGTTACGGGCTGAACAGAAAGTCGCGAGTTTTTTACCAGCACCATGGCATTCAAGCGTTCGTCGGTTTTGATTTCTTCCAAAGTAATTTCGCGCGGCAAGGCCACCACCCCACGAACATCAACACATTCCCATGCCGGCTTATCTGCTGTTGAGTCAGGATGAATGAGCTTGCAAACTTCGGCTATTCCGACGATCGCTTTGCCAATATTCGAATGATAAAAAAATCCTTTGTCACCAATTTTCATCAAACGCATGTTATTGCGAGCTTGATAATTACGAATTCCGGTCCATTCATCGCCGGCTGGCCCCTTGGCCATCAATTGTTCAAAAGAAAACACATCAGGTTCAGACTTAAAAAGCCAATAGGCCATCACGCAGCCTCAGGATTTTTTAAAGCCCAACGCCAGGCCCTGATAGCAACAGAGGCAAATAGACCGGCCTTGGCATAGGGGTCTGCGCCAGCAATGGCTTCGGCTTCAGTTCGGTTTTCGGCTTCAATAATCACCAGACTGCCTTCCATCTTGCCTGCATCATCCAAAAACGGGCCAGCAGCCTTCAATTTGGAACCAAGGCTGCCAAGATACGCTAAATGATCATTTCGCACAGACATTCGCATGTCCAATTGGTTCGGTTTGTCAGTGCAATAAAGTGCAAAAAGCATTCAGTACCCTTTTCTTGAAATCACGATATGTATTAAGCCTTCGCCCCAAGGCGCCCCGAACCATAGACAGGCGCTGATACTGTATCAAGCGGCCAGCGTGGTCTTGCCTTGAATTCAATAGTATCAGTGAGGCCCAGCGCCAATCGCTCTGCCCCAGCCCAGGCAATCATTGCGGCATTGTCGGTACAGAGGTCGGATGGCGGGATATCGAGTTTGAATCCGTGTCGCTGAGACACAATTTCAATCATGGACCTTAAATTCCGATTGGCGGCTACTCCGCCAGCAACAACCAAAGTGGGTTGGGCAAAATAAGGAAATTGCATTTTGAACATCGCAAACGCATGAGACAACCGATCTGCGAGGGTTTCAGCAACAGCTTTTTCAAAGCTCGCACACACGTCGGCCACATCTTTGTCCGTCAGTTCTCCCATATCCTGAACAGCTTCGCGAACCGCCGTTTTTAATCCCGAAAAAGAGAAATTACAGTCATCTCGTCCCTTAAGAGGGCGCGGAAAGACAAATCGGTTTGGGTTGCCACGTTTGGCATAAGCTTCCACACGCGGTCCCCCCGGATAGCCCAGCCCTAACAATTTTGCAGTCTTGTCAAACGCCTCCCCCAATGCATCATCAATCGTTGTTCCCAAGCGCCTATAGTTTCCCACACCTTCTACCAATTGAAATTGTGTGTGCCCGCCTGAAATCAACAAAAGTAAATAGGGAAACACACACTTTCCCAGCAGCCGCGGCGTTAATGCATGACCTTCCAGATGATTGACAGCCAGAAACGGCAGATCATGGGCCATGGAAATGGCCTTGCCCGCGCCCAAGCCCACAATAAGTCCCCCGAGCAATCCGGGGCCTGCGGTTGCTGCCACGGCGCTTAATTGCCCGAAGTCCAGCTTAGCTTCACTCATGGCGCGGCCGATAATCTTATCCAGATGCAGCAGATGGGCTCGCGCGGCTAACTCAGGAACCACGCCACCAAAAGGTGCATGATCGCGAAGCTGTGACAACACGACGTTGCTCAGCAAATCACCAACGCCATTTGAGGTACGACGCACAACGGCTGCTGCCGTCTCGTCGCAGGATGTTTCTATGCCGAGAATATATGTGGGTAAATCAGGCATGCAATCAAATTGTTTTCACTACAAGGGTTGCCGCTCTAGCATCCACACCCTAAACTTGGCAAATGAACAAAATTCGCATCGGCACCCGCGGGTCACCACTTGCTATGGCCCAAGCCCACGAAACACGGGATCGGCTGATCGCTGCCCATGGATTGTCACTTCAGCAAATTGAAATTCACACGTTCACAACAACGGGAGACCAGATCCGTGATCGCCCCTTAAGCGAGATTGGTGGCAAGGGTCTTTTTACAAAGGAGCTTGAAGAAGCCCTTTTTGCAGGCGCAATCGACATTGCAGTGCATTCAATGAAAGATGTGCCAGCGCGAATGCCAGAAGGGCTGGAAGTTGCTGCGCTACTGCCACGCGAAGATGTGCGCGATGCCTTTTTAAGTTTTGCGGCAAAGACTTTGCGCGATTTGCCTTTCGGTTCAGTTCTGGGTTCATCATCCGTGCGGCGCACCGCCCAGGCTTTGCGTTTGCGGCCAGATTTGAAAACCGTTCAATTCCGCGGGAACGTGCAAACACGGTTGCAGAAATTGCAAGATGGCGTTGCGCACGCAACCTTTCTGGCGGGTGCGGGACTTAACAGGTTGGGTCTTGCAGCAAAAATTACCAGTTTGATCCCAATTGAAGAGATGCTGCCTGCAGTAGCACAGGGAGCAATTGGCATTCAGATTAATACCAAGGATTCTGACAGTCGAAAAATGATTGCTGCGATCAATCACGCTCCTACATTTATCGCAGTCGCGTGCGAGCGCGGATTTATGGCCGCACTTGATGGGTCTTGCCGCACCCCAATTGCCGGGCATGCCTTCATCGAAAATAATGTTTTGAAATTTCGAGGTGAAGCGCTGACACTGGATGGCAAACACGTCTTTACGTCAGCGCGCCAAGGTCCATTGGCCGATGCAGCACTTATGGGCAGAGATGCTGGCGAAGAGGTGAAAGCCCAAGGTGGAAAGTTAATTGCCTACGGATGAAAGTCATAATCACAAGGCCATTTGAAGACGGTGAAGCGCTTGCAGTGAAACTTCGAGAACTGGGACACGAGCCTGTGCTATTACCGCTGATTTCGATTGTAGCCCGCAAAAATATTTCGGTTCCTGTGAAAGCCTATCAAGTCATTTGCCTGACCAGCGCCAATGGCATTCGCTCACTTGCGAGCACGAAAGCTTTGGAAAACATTCCGGTCGTCGCGGTGGGCGATCACTCCCTAAAAGCAGCGTTCGATGCTGGGTTGCTCCATGCAATTGCTGAAGGCGGCGACGTTGATGGTTTATGCAGTTTTGTTAAAAAAACATATGCGCCAAATGCCGGACCTGTCCTTTATCTGTCAGGCAGCGAGACATCAGGTGATCTGGAAGGTAAGTTAAAAAGCTATGGTTTTGAAGTGGAAAGAATAGTAACTTATGATGCAGTGCCTGCAAAATTGTCGGGTCACGAAGTGGACATTCTCAATGCAGATTGTGTATTGCTCTACTCTCCGCGCTCAGCAAAAATCTGGCTGACAGAAATCCAGCAGTTAGGTCTCGAGTCAAGGGTCAGCAAAATGAGCCATATTTGCCTGTCCTCCAATGTTGCCGCAGCACTGCCACAAAGCTGGACCAAGAGCATCGCGCAAAATCCGACCGAACAAAACGTGATTGCAATGCTTGATCGCAATGGCAAAGCAGAATAGGTGACAGCCCATGACAAACTCAAGTTTCACCGATGATGTGATCGATATCGAGGCTGCAACACTTGTTGAGAATGATGCACCAGAAAAATCCGATTCAAAACCGCACAAGCAGAGTAATCTATTCGTGCTCGCTGGTGTGGCACTGATTTCAGCTATGGCAGGCGGCTGGCTTTATCGTGATGTACTGGAAAACTATCTGCCTTCGGACCAGATCACAGCGGTCATTTCAAAAATGGAAACGCTGGAGGCTGCTACGGCGACACTAAGTAAAAAAGTCGATGCAGTTGTAGGCTTCACGGATGAAATGAAGTCTCAATTGGGTGCTGCAAGAACTTCGGCAGCCGATATTCCGGAGTTGCAGTCAGAGCTGGCTGCTGGTAAAACCAGGCTCGACGCTCTGCAAAAATCTCTCGCCAGTCTTTCCGCTTCGGTTGACACCTTGAAGTCACAAATTATAGCGTCGGCCACAAGCCCTGGCAGTGGCAACGAGATCAGTGTTTTATCAGTTCAACTCGACAAACTGACAAAAGACGTAGCAAGCCTGAAACAAAGTGGAGGAGCCAACGCGGACACGGCGGTTCTTTCACAAAGCCTGGCAAACTTGAAAGCTAAAATTGCAGCTGGCACAGGATTCAAGGACGAAATTGACCGCATAAAACTTATGGTTCCGGCGGCGGATGGTCTGGATGTCTTGGAGGCGCACGCGCAAGTGGGATTGCCCAACACAGCTGGCTTGGCGATTGAATTAAAGGCACTCTCCACGCAAATGAAACCTGTTGCTCAAGTCGATGTTCAAAGCAACGGAGGTTGGTGGAATTATGCAGCTGAAGTGGCTTCAGGATTGGTTACAGTCAAATCAGACACCAGCACCGATTGGAATTTCTCAACTGCAGCAGCACTTGAACGAATAGATCAATCTGATTTGCAAGGCGCAATCAATGCATTTGCGAAAACTGAAGGCCAAGCACCCATTGACCTTCGAAGATGGCTTGACCGAGCCACAGCGCGCCTTGATTTAGAACAAGCTTTAAACAAGGTGACTGCTGCTGTGTTACGTCAAATGGCTTCGAAAGGTTAATCAACAATGCTCAAACTCCTCTGGCGTTTTGGGCTTTTGGTGCTTGCTGCCATCGCATTTGCCTGGTTGGCCGACAGGCCGGGAACCGTCAATATAAATTGGCTTGGCCGCAACATCCAAATGTCGGTCCTTGTCGCTTTGACCATCATGCTTGTCGGGTTAACCGCATTTCTATTTTTGTGGCGGTTTGTCAAAGGTCTTTGGCGAACTCCCTCTACAACCCGCGAATATCTTCGCTTTCGCAAACAGCGAAAAGCTTATGAATCACTTTCCAAAGGTATCATTGCAGCTGGTGCTGGTGATGCTCAAACCGCATTGCGGCACGCTGGCATTGCCAGCGAAGTTTTAAAACATGAACCCTTGCTTACATTATTGACGGCGCAAGCCGCACAATTGAAGGGCGACCGCGAAGGAATAAAGCGTGCCTTCGAAGACATGACCAAATCTGCTGACACCGAATTGCTGGGATTGCGCGGATTGTTTGCAGAAGCAAAACAGTCTGGAAATTGGGCGGACGCAAGAAACATTGCTGATCGCGCTTTGGCCAAAAACGCAAGATTGCCTTGGGCATCAACGGCAGTTTTACAAGTGCAACTGAGTGCAAAAGATTGGGCCCAAGCTGCAACAACAATTGTAAACCAATCCAAAGCAGGTCTTTTATCGCGGGCTGAAGCAGCGAAAAAACAAGCGGCATTGCTGACCGCTCAAGCACTTGTGGACGAAGACACTGATAAATCAAAAGCACTGATTTCGGCACTTGCAGCCCACGGCCTTGACAACACTTTGGTGCCAGCAGCATGCGTTGCGGCGCGCTGCTCCAGCGCGGCAGGTAATCCTCGCAAGGCGGCAAAAATACTTCGCGCGACTTGGAAACACTCCCCCCACCCAGAATTGGCTCATCTTTGTTCAAAGTTGAAGGAAGACGAAACAGCTGAAAAGGGTTTTGAGCGCATACGCGATTTCGTGGGCAAAATTGAAAACAATATAGAATGTGCTTGCGCCCTTGCTCGCGCAGCCATTGATGCAAAACGCATTGATGTGGCCAAGGAAACGCTGCAACATTTTAGTTCTGGCCACCCACAAGCTCGCATTTGCGGCTTAATGGCGGAAATTGAAGATGCTCAAGGCAACAAAGGAAAATCGCGAGAATGGCTCGCCCGAGCGCTTTACGCGGCGCGCGATCCAATATGGGTATCAGATGGTGTAGCTTCAGCACGCTGGACCCCCGTGTCTCCTGTTACCGGAGAAATTGTGCCATGTGAATGGAAACCGCCTTTTGAAATGGGTCCAGGTGGCCAATGGCTGGGCGCAGCGTCTGAAACTCCGCTGCTTGAAACTGACCCCCAATTGCCTGCAGTAATTGAACGCATACCCGTGCCCGATGACCCCGGCATTGACTGACATCAGTTGTAATGTATGAGCTTCTGCACTATTGTTTAGGGGTATCAGGCTGCTTTAGCTCAGTTGGTAGAGCACCGCATTCGTAATGCGGGGGTCAGGTGTTCGAGTCACCTAAGCAGCACCAAAATTCCAGATTTATTAACCGCTAAGCCAGCAGCTAACACCGCTCTATAGCGTGGCCCTACAGAATTCTGGATAGCAGATACAAAATCAACGCCACACCTAAACCGGAGAGCAAAAGATTGGAGACAAGTGACCAGCTTTGAGCTGCTTGCGGAACATTTAAAGGTTGAAAATGATGCTGGGCTGCTTTGGTGCCAAGGGAAATTGTGTCTACATCTGTTGCATTCAAGTCATCAATGGTGCGTTCGTAGTCAAATGTTGAAGGGGTAAAAGGAACAGCCATGTTCATCACGGGATCTCTGGATTTTTGTGCGAAAATAAAGTTTGAATTCGGCGAATTGTCCTCGGGCTCTTTTGTAACACGAGTGTCAATCCCAAACTCATAGCTTGCGGCTGCTAGAATTTTGCTAGGAATAATGTCTATAAGTTGCGGCTTGAGTTTTTGAAGCGCAGAAAGAGATTCGGGCTCATGACCATTTTCTGACACTGCCTCAATCAAAAAGTTGAGCAAGCCTGCTTCGCGTACAAGTGCAGAAACGTTAGCTGGATCTTTGAGAAATTGTGCAAGCAATACCCGATCGCCACCAGCTACAGTCAGCAGAGACAGCTCCTTCATCGCTTTGGCAATCAATGCGGAATCTACAGTCTTCGGAGAAGGCTTGGGTTGAGACACTGGAAACCTGGCGGGAGGTATAATCGCACTCAATGGGTTTTCTTGACCCAGTTGGTTCTCACATCATCGCGGGACACATAATTTATATCTGTGAGAAGCACGTCTCTGGCGATTGGTCCACCAAGTTTGGTGTTCGCTCGGTCCAGAACATTTTTAACAAGTGCTGTGAGGTCTTGTTGCTGCAAAGATGAAAAATCAGTTGTTTGGTTTTCATAAAGACATCTGAATGCAGCATCAATGAGAAACGGGTTGGGCTCATAACCCAATTTGGCGATTTGATTTGTATCAACTGCAAAAGTGAATTGTGCCACCACATACCCTTGCACCTTTCCCGAGCGAATGACGGGGACGCTGATCATATCCGATTTGATGTATTCGAGAGGACCTTCGCTACTTGCGCTCTTGTCTACACCCTGCTGTTCACCAATATAGTTTGCGGAGACGTAACTTGCGCCCAGTGAAATCAAACAAACCCATACCCCCAACAGAAGACTTTTTATCACTGTTTCAGTCGCCCGGTTTGCGACCAACCCGAATAGGTTCCATCAGATTCGTTATGGCGGAGAACATCAAGAAGTGCATCGGCAATATCCTTGGCAGCCGCAAAATGAATTGAAAGTTTCTGTTTGTTGATTGACATTTCGTGCCGCAATCTCAGAATATCCGTCCGAACTTCAGATCTGATCAGCTCTGGCTGGATATGTTTTTGAGCGCGCAATAACTCGAGTAGTAACTGCCCCTTCTTTTCAATAAATGGCCCCAACGACCGTCCCCGATCTGTTTCCAAAGCTTGGTTCTCGTCATGCACAACCTCAATCAAACGCGAGATGACATCTTGCAAGTGCTTGAAATTAGGGTTGCTGGAATTTCGGTTAGGGTCTTTATTTTCAGGGAGGAACATCATGCTTGGTCTGCAGTCAATGCGCCCAATTTAAAATAGGGCCATGTTCGGTGAGTGTTAAGTTCCATATTTTGAGTCGAAGCTGTAAAAGCATCGCGCGATGAACTGTGAGGTGAAATGCCGATCCGGTTGATTTGATCTTGGGCATCCAATTGCTTTGCAATTCCAATGCCTCCGCCTTTGGCAATCTCTTGACTTATAAAATCTGCCTGCATGGACCGCCAAACTTCACCCGCGGTTCCCTCTCCATACAAATCTGAGCTTGCTTTGGGCATCATATCTTCAACGAAGCTGCGCAACATCATTGCTTCAAATTTTTCATTGCCTGGATTTGCAACTGCGTTTTTTGTGTGGTGATTTTTCGGCACACTAGCAACATTGTTGAAAGCCTGTGCCTCATTGGCACTTTCCGAAAATCTGCTCGTGGCAGTTGCTAAAAGCGTGGAATTGGCCGATTTAAGCACATCTGAAATTAAGTCTTCCGGCAATTGATTTACATGTGAAGGCGAAGCCAAACGCTTGTCGATTAGACTTTTTAAATTGACATGAAAGGCTGTGTTCTGGTCAGTATTATTCAACTTGGCCCTAGCCATTTGAAGTCTTGCGGGATTGGCAGCATTCGTAACCCCCAAAATAAGATCTGAGTTTATTGAGATGGCCATGCGATGTCCTCATCTGATCGAGTTTGAAAGTTCTCACAATCGGCTTGTCGCAAGCTTACGAGCAATGCTGCATTCGCATTTACAAGATTTTCCAGAATGGTAGCCATTTCCTGCTGAACTTGTTCTAGGGCTGTTTCATCTGCAAGTTTTGCAATTAGCTTTGTCACAATTTTTTCATTCCTTTCGATTTCCATCTGTTTCCGCTGGAGAAGACGGATCGTCTGTTGGTTTTGCTGAGTTATTTTGTCGAGTGCTGCACTGTGCCGAACCGCAAAATCATGAAATTGAATGTGTGTTTCACTGCGATCAAAAAATGAAGCGATATCAGAGAGTTCCGCATCAACATGTGATTGCTCTTGGATTATTTTCGCAAGCTTGCCGCTCGATTGCAGCTTTCTCTGCTGCCAAGCTCGCTCAAGTTTTTTCAATCGCGAAATTCGGGTCATAAAATTCTTATTTAAAAAATGTAAGGAATTCCTGTGCAAACAAGTTCAACCAGTCTGCAATCGTAAAATAGATGATGAACAAGCCACCCGCAGCAACCAAACCGGTTGTCAAAAAATAGATCGAAATTTGTGCCGTAAATTTATTGACAAAGCCAACTGCCATATTCACGATAATGGAATAGACGATATAAGGTCCGCTGAGACGAAGTCCGAGTTCGGAAGTGACCAGCAACGCTCCCACCAAGCGTTCAAGGTTCCAGGCCAAATCAACAGAGCCACCAACTTTCACCAAATCATAAGAATCGACCAGCGCTCGCAGCAACACAAAATGTAGATTGGTGGAAAACACCATCACTGTGCCACAAAGTGAAATGAACGTGACCAAGGGTGGAACCGCTTCAGTGTCATCAATTGGCGTACCGGGTGTTGGTGCAAGGCCTATCATATTGGTGACAATTGTTGCCGAAAACATCAAACCGACCATGAAAAAACGCGCAACAAGCCCTAATGAAATCCCAGCGAATATTTCAGAGAATAACAAAGAGAATTTAACTGTGTCAGGACTTGCATTCAGGTTGGCGGGAAGCTTCTCGCGCAGTAGTGAAAACAACGCCAAAGAAACAGCGAGAGCTAGAAGCGATCGGATCCGCATCGGCAATCGAGCGCTCCCAATCCCTGGCAACAACATCATGCAGCTTCCTACGCGGCAGATGATCAAAACACCTTGAAAACCGATATCAATAACCGCAGGAATCATGAAATTGCGCCGACCGGATCAATACGAATTCCCCGAGCGATCTCAACATGGGAGAGCACTGGAAGATTCGGGAACAGCCGGTCAACAATCATGCGGACGTAGGGTCGAGATTCAGGAGCGCAAATAAGTGCGATCTTTTCACCCTTTTCCAGGTAGGGCCTGAAGGCAGCTGTTGCCTCCTCGGCAAATTGTTCAATTTGGCGGGGATTGATGTCAAACTCCAAAACTTCGCCCTTGCCGTCGCGTTTCAAGCTCTGGTGAAAAGCAAGATCCCATTTTGTTCCAAGCCGGATAACCTTGAGAACTCCGTCCTGTGCCAGATCTCCGCAAATTTGTTGAGAAATTCGGCTGCGAACATGCTCAACAATGGCCTCGGGCTTTCGCACATGGGGTGCAATTTCTGCAACAGCCTCAAGAATTAAATGGATGTTCCGAATAGATACACGTTCTGACAAAAGCAGTTTCAAAACTGATTGAAAGCCTGAAAAGGAAATCAGGGATGGACAGGTTTCGTCCATCAACTTTTTATACTCAGGCTCAAGCCTGTCGGTCAGACCTCGCATGTCTTTATATGACAAAAGTTGGGACAGATTATTGCGTATGGTTTCACTGATATGGGTGAGCATCACCGACATCACGTCAATTGGGGTGTAACCGGCGCGCTTTAATTCTCCCATGAACACTTCTTGAACCCAGAACGCGTCCATTCCGAACGCAGGTTCCTTGGCCTCATCGCAGGGCAGGTCTGGTCTTCCAATATCCTTGGGCAGGACCATGACTTCGCCAATCCGCAATTCATAAGTTGCAACTGCAGAACCATGAATCTTAATTGAGTAAGATTTGGGTGCAATTCCAAAGTCGTCACTGAGTTGTATTTCAGGAACGACGAAACCATAGAGCTGCGCGAATTTCTTTCGCATTTTAGAAACCCTGTGTGCCAATTCACCGTGAGAAACCATCATGACCGAAGCCAGTTGCTTGCCGAGGCAAAGCTCAATTTCACTTGTGCGCAAAAATTCCTTAACTGAGTTTCGGTCTTGCTGATCTTTTTGCTTTTCGGCTTCTTTACGATCGTGTTCAATGACACGAAGGCTTTCCTTGCGGCGCTTTGGAATGGCAACGGCAGCAAACGTCATGAGACCTGCAAGCCCTGCAAAAGGAAGAAAAGGCAAGCCTGGCATCAGCGACATAACCCCCACCAATGCCCCTGCAATCGTCAGGGCACGCGGGTAATTTCCAAGTTGGTCAACAATTGCCTCTTGAGCTGACCCTCTGTTACCCCCTTTGGATACCAAAAGACCCGCTGCAAGAGAAATAATGAGGGCCGGTATCTGCGATACCAGGCCATCCCCGATTGACAGTTTTGTGTAGATATCTGCCGCTTGGCTGAACGTCATTTCATGTCGGGTGACACCGATGATTATCCCTCCAAACACATTGACCGCGGTGATTATCAAACCAGCAATTGCATCACCACGAACAAATTTGGAAGCGCCATCCATTGCACCAAAAAAAGAACTCTCCTGTTCAAGTTCCAGCCGCCGCTGTCTCGCTTCACGGTCATCAATAATCCCAGCTGACAGATCAGCATCGATAGCCATCTGCTTTCCCGGAATGGCATCCAAGGTAAACCGCGCGCCCACTTCGGCTATGCGGCTTGAACCCTTTACGATAACCATAAAGTTTACCGTCAGCAGAATGATGAAGACAATCACCCCAATCACAAAGTCACCATTCATGACAAATTGTGAAAAGCCGCCCACCACATGACCAGCCGCATTATAGCCTTCGTTTCCATGCGAAAGAATGAGCCTCGTTGTTGCCACATTAAGTGAAAGCCGCAAAAGCGTTGCCAGCAGAAGGACTGTCGGAAATGCTGAAAAATCAAGCGGCTTGGTAATCCATAACGAAACCATCAGAATAAGGACAGACAGCGAGATTGAGAAAGCCAATCCAATGTCAATTAAAAAGGCGGGAACAGGAAGAAAAAAAGCGGTGAGAATGACAATCACACAGATTGCAAAGCCCATGTCTCGTGTGGATTTAAGCTGCTGCAGGTTTGCCAGTTCGAGCGGTGTAGCCGTCATTTTCAGATCCCTCTTGAGAGAAGGTTATTGAATTTCAACCTTGCCTGAAAATGTCATTCTAAAAACCGGTCTGGATGCGCTGAAAAATCTGTTCACTGAAAGTGAAAAGGGCAGACGCAATGAAGGGCGCTGTCAGGAGCATTGTCGCGCCGATCACGACAATTTTTGGAATAAACGTAAGTGTCGCCTCTTGGATTTGAGTTACGGCTTGGGCCAGAGCAATCGCTATTCCAACGCCCATTGCCAAGCCAACGGCAGGACCGCTCGCAATAATAACTGTCCAGATTGCAGAACGAACAAGCTCAAGCGCGTCAACTTCATTCATGGTGAAGAGAGCGTGTAGCCAATGCCAAGGGAAACCTTCTCGCCAGAGGCCATTATTGCAAATGATGAAGACTGTCCAATTTCTATTGCCTTGATGATACCCAGTGTGACGCCTCCTGAATCACTGAGATTCTGGCCAATCAAAGAATGAGCCTGAGAAAGCTGCATTGAAGTCATAAGTGAATCCAATTTCTTGTTTGAATTGACGCCTTGCTCAACCGCGGAAAACGATGCCAGTTGCGCTAGATATTGGGATGTATCCTTCGGCGCTGTCGGGTCCTGGTTTTTCATTTCTGCAACCAACAGGCGCAGGAATGAGTCGTAATTCAAGTTTGCCTTGTTACCGTCTGTGACGGCCTTAGAAACGGCAGAGCCTGAAACTGTGCCTACAGAGTTTAAAATATTCATTATGCCACCGCCCGTTGTAGGTTTGGAAATTCCATGTCCACGCAATTATTTTGCAAAATTAGCTTCTCCACCGCAAACAATTCGCGAAGAACTTTCAAAGCATCGTAGTATTTTTGCGCCTTTACCAGGTCATCAGCGCGCTCAAGTCCATCTTTCAACTTTTGGTTATCAACGACTTGTCGTATATTGTCCGACAGGTGCCAATACATCTGGCGAGTCAAAGCTTCATTCTCGGGGTCAATCAGCATTGTCTGCAAGACAAAATACAGCTGCTCAAAAGGTGTCTTGGCCATATCAGATTGCATCACATGGTTTTCCAGGAGAAATGTCACATCGTTGAGCAGCTGGATTGAACATCTTTGTTCAACCTGAATGACAGCACCATTGATGTAAATTTTTTCTCCCCTTTTCAAATGTATTTTCATCAACTGCCGTCTCCCAAACCCGTGCAAATTGTTTTTGAAACATCAATCAAGCCATCAAAATTCTCTGATTTTTCATTTCTAATGCTTTCGGTTTCACGCAATATCCAGATGCCAATCGAAATCAGACTTGCCTTTAGATTTTTCGGTAGCCTATTTTCGGAATGTGCCAGATCATCCAGCAGCAGGCTCCACAACCTGTCCAGATAATACAAGGCATCAATTGCTTCTCGCGAATTTATGCCTTTCTCACGCGCACCTTGCAAAAGATCAATTGATCTCTGTATGGCTCTTCTCTCAATGTCCCGAGCATCAGATGGCGCCTCGGCAAGAATTTCTGCATATTGACTGTACGACATCGCCATCCAATTCTGATTTTAAAGGTAGTTGAGTAATGATAGTTTGTTGATACGTACTGTTATTGCGTAGGATGCTTCCAGTTGTGTCGTCAGGCCGTTCAACCTGGTTGCAACTTCGAAAGCATCAACATTCTCCAGCCCTCCAAGCTCAAGGGTCAACACTTCGTTACGCCGCGCAAGAAGCTCATTCTGGGTGGTGATTTGCTTCTGTGCCAACCCCAACACTCCACCCATGTTTCCAATGTCGCGAGCCGCGGTGCTCGCTACAGCTGTTGATCGGTCCACAATTTTTTCGAATGTTGATTGGTTCAAAGAACCAGTCCCAAGATCCAGGGCCATGGTGAGCGCCATCGTCAAATTGCGAAATGCAGGATCATTCGCATTGGCCTGAACTTGAACCAGCATATTATCATCAACACGAATGTTCCGGTTGCTGTTACTGGCATTTGACCAATTGGCACTCCAGTTTGCCTGATCGAATTGCGCTATAAAACCGCCATCAAGAAAAGCTTCCATTTGCTGGGGGGTAATATTTGCCACCGCCGCATTATTTTGCGCCACTCCGAACTGCGCTAAAAAACTTGCATCAACTGTAGCTTTTGACGTGGCCCCGCTGGCGGCCAAATAATCTGAAAGTGGCAGCGACCCTGTGTTTGTTCCGGCAAAAAGCGCCTTTCCACCATGGGAAAGATTGAGCAGGTCCTGCAACCTCGCCAGAGCATTTGTGGCCGCTTCTTTTACAACCTGCTGTCCATTTTGGGCGTTGCGAGCTCCAATCAACGTTGCTGCAAAGTTATGCGCCAAATCCACAAGTGCCGTTAGTCCTATTTGCGTAGATTGCAATTCTTGGGATGTGAGTCCGTTCAAATCAATCTGCGAGCTATTCCTGTCTATGGCCAATCTCGCGTTGATGTCTGAAGATGTACGAAAGCCCAGAAATCGTCCAATATCTGCATGTCGTCCCGTTGATTGCTCGGTTTGAGCCTGCACCAGCTTTTTTTGATTTTCCGCGATCGAGAATGCCGAAGTGCGAGAGAGCGCAAGGGTCGAAATTGTCATTTGACCGCACTCAACAGCATTTGCAGCATTTGGTCGACAGCAGTAATAAGTTTCGCAGAAGCTTGATAAGATCTTTCAAGTTCCAGCATCGTAGACATTTCGTCATCAACATTCACACCTGTTTTGGATTGAAGTGCATCAGCCGCTCGTTGGCTGGTTGCAGTTTGCAGATCTGACGATACTGTGGATTTTTGCTGTAGGGCGTAAAGCCAGCCCGCTGAGAGCGAGCTAAATGTCTTGAGATCAGCTTGTGATGCAAGCCCTGTGCTGGGATCAAAGCTGCGAGGTGTATCAATTGAAATTACAAGTCTGCTGATGCGGTCTGAAAAACCGGAACTCAGATTGGTGTTGTAAGCATAAGCTGACCCGTTGATTCCGCCGTCACGAATTCGCGTTAACACTCCACCTTGCGCTGGATCAACTGAAGCACTGATCCGGATATCCCCTGCCAACCCTGGTACAAGGCTTGCTGTGTTCAACAATGAAGGCGAACCGGAATAAGCGAAAAGTCCTGTCAATGTCGGCAATGTGGATGTTACATTTTGGGGTGACTCTGAAAAAGCCTCGATCAATCCCCGCGCCTGCTCATCAATTTGAGACTGGTAATTGACAGCAATGCTATCTCTTAGCTTAACCAATCCAAAAATTTGACCCGATTGAACGGCCATCAAACTTGAGGAGCTGGTAATATCAACCCCGTCTACATAAACCGCCGATGTGGTGGCCGTGGCGGTCATATTTGAAGTTACCTTGAAAGATACGGATCTGGGATTAACCTCGAACAACGTGACACCACTTTCTGTATAAAGTGCAATATCGTTGTTGGCGCGCGTTAATGTCCTGATGCCTACAATTCCAGAAATTTCTTTTATGATCTTGTCACGGTTATCGAGGTTGTCAGCCATATCGGCAGTCGAAAAATCGGCTCGCACAATGGCATCGTTCACCACTTTGTATTGCTGCAAAAGATTGTTGAGGGATGCTACACCCTCGGAAATTCCCGAATCTGCGTCTTTACGTACGGCCTGGATGATCGAATTTGCACCGTTCAACTTCCGAACAACGTCAGATGCTGCCTGCAATGTATTGGTTGCAAGATTAGAATTGGCGGGATCCTGTTCTTGGATTAGGAGAGCGTTTTGAAGCTTCCCCAACATCGCAGATGGGGAAGTATTTGCTTGGGGATCGCCGACTATTTCTGAAAGTTGGCTCACACCATCAAGAATGGACTTTGCCGCAGCCGAGTTTGAAATGGAACCCAGCAGCTTTTCCAGCATGACCCCATCAGAAGCTCGATCAAAACGGGAGATGCTAAGTGAGCCACTGCTTTGTGATAAAACAGAAACTGAGCGTCTTGAATAGTCAATGTTGCGCGCATTGGTGATGTTCTGAGACGCAACAGATGTCTGACCAGCGACTGCCGACAGGCTTGATCTTGCGTAATTAAGCGCAGTAGAAAGTGAAGACATAGGTTAGTTTGCTTTCAAAGTATGAGATCAACTACCGCTTCAGGTTTATCAAGACATCCATTAATTCCGAACCTGTTTGGAAGACTTTAGAGTTTGCGGAATAGCCTCTCTGGCTATCAATCATCGTGGTCAATTCTGTCGCAAGATCAACGTTGGATTGCTCGAGAGTTCCTGAAAGGATTGATCCGAAATTCGATGTCTCAGCAATACCAATCCTGATGTCACCAGACCCCTTAGAAACGGAAAAAATATTTCCTGAAATTGAAGACATCTGATCAGGACTGGTTACGGTTGCCAAGGGAATTCTAAACACAGGTTGTTTGGTTCCATTTCCAAACGTGGCCATAAGCATGCCATCCTTGGTAATTTCGAAGGATTCGACACCGCTTGGTGGATTTCCATCTACTGATACCGCAGTCACAGCATAAGAAGTTGCCAGTTGACTCATGCGCGAAAGGTCAAGTGTAATCGTCTGGCCATTGGGAATTGAAATGGAAAGCGACCCAGAACTGGCGCCGGTTAGGCCACCGTTCGCGGGATCAAAATTAAGCGTTGCCGTCGTAAGCGGACCTGAGCTGTAAGGAAATCCTGTTGAAGACGCGTCTGCCTTGCTGAATGCTGCAACCTCCCAAGTGTTGTTTGCAGTTTTACTAAAATACATGTCAACCAAAACTTGGTTGCCAAGGTTGTCGTAGGTCACGATCGAAGATTTTCCGTCAAATTGGGACGTGGCCGAATTTGCTGATGGCAGAGATGCAGGCGCAATAATCGTCGAATTTGAAGGAACATTCGCTGTAAATTCACCAGTTGTGCTGGCCCTCGCAATCAATGCCAATTCCCCAATTTTTACGGGAACCAAATCTGTAAATCCGTTTACAGCGATGGTAGGTTGGCCGCTCGCAATCTTGTAGCCGAGCAATTTAAAGCCGCCCGCATTCACAAGTTCCCCATTCTCATTCTTGATGAACGATCCAGCACGCGTCAAGTAATGTGTGTCAGCCGCTCCTGCAACGACGAAAAAGCCTGAACCTTTGACGGCAAGATCTGTCGATGAAGAGGTATTCAATAAATTGCCCTGCTCACTAATGGCGCGCCTGTTACTGATAAGCACGGAACCTGATGTATATTCGGAATTTCGACCGCTGCTTTCGATCAGCAAGGATGAAAATTCACTTGATGCGCGTTTGTAACCGTCTGTATTGGTATTAGCGATGTTATCAGCAACAGTGGCCAATCTGCTGGCCTGAGCTGACATTCCAGAGGTACTGGTCCTCATTATTCCATACAAGCTCATTAACGTCCCTCACTTGAATATGGAATTACAGTACAGTTTCCAGCTTACGCTAACCTGTAATCAGTGCTTCGCTTTGCAAAAGGATTTTGCTTCGGCAGTCCATGCACCAAAGCCGCTGCGAACCAAGTTTCCAATGACCAGGCAAACATATTTCTTCTGCGCCGGATTATTATTGGGACCAGCATGATACCGGGCAACAGCCATTGTCCAACTCCCTTCACGGTCTTTAAGCTCGTTCAGAAATTTCGCCGCATATTCTACATTCAATGCTGGATCAAACATGGCGTCCAAAGAGGTAAATTCCTTGCCATGATAATAATGGTTGATTTGCATACACCCCAAATCTATCAGTTTAGCCCCGGAACGTCTGGAACTCTTGAAAGCAGCCAAGGCTTCCACTTTAGTTTTAGCAAATATTGTTTTTCCCTCAACATTTAATGCAAAGGGATGCAGCACTCCCTTATGTCCTGACTCCGTCATCCCAACGGCATATAACACGCCGAGTGGAACATCATGGCGAACAGAAGCAGCAGCCATTTGTCGCTCACAAATATTTAGCTCGGCGGCGAAACACTGATTCAGGCCACCAAAATTATAAATAGACAGCGCCCCTATTGCGCTCATCAGTAATTTTGTCATAAACGGACCCTGGTGAAGAGAATAATTGGGGAAACATTTTTTCATTTTTGTGTTCTCTGTGCGCCATCGAACCACCGCCCGATGATGACGAAAAATCCATTCTCGAAAACTGAGTTTGATTTTGATCAAATTTCAGATCGGCAGGTTGACCACTTTGGTTGGCTGGCGAAGATGGGCCTAAGCTGTCAGGCTTGAATGAAATAGTAATCGCACTATCGGCGACGTCGTATCCCGAGCTTCTAACCAAATGCTCCAACATTTTCTGGTCATTTGAGAGTGCGGCAGCTGTCTCCCGGACCGAAGTTTCAATCTTCAGTTCAAGGATCTTACCTTTCAAACACATGGCAACACTGATTGCACCAAGGGATTCCGGATGAAGTGTAATGTGCAACATTTTTGTTTGTGCCGCGTGAAGTTTAAGCCCAATTTGGCTAGGAGTTGCGGGTTGCTCACTCGAAATGGGAGGTAGACTTTGGGCAATTTTTGAAGAGAGGCCTGTGGCCAGAGTTTGAAAGTTAAAGTGGTTATGTAGTGCATCAATCTTCACCGAAATCTGATCACGCGCAACTGGTGCGGCGTGCATAATTTCTTCCACAATTGAACGAGATTTTTCAGATGTCCCCTTAAAAAGTCTCTTAAAATGGTCAGTTTTGTCTACGGCAGACATCAACATTTCAGCTCCTCCGTAATCTTTAACGTGATTGCGAACCTGATCGTCGTCTGAAACTTTATGAATTTCGCCAGACAGGGCTGGTCGATGATCACACTCAACTTCGCCATTTGTGCGAATTTCATCTTTTAAACCGCCTTCAGAAATTTGATCGGCAATCTGTGGTGAAAAATTTTGCGCAATATCCATGAGCACCAGTAATTGCGCTGGACAAGTTGTAGTCACATCACATTTCGAATCAACTTCGAATGTCTCAACCCCAAGGCAAGTCGTTTTCAAGGACTCCAATATTTCAGACTTTTCGTCATCTCGATTTAACAATTGATGATCACTGAATCTGAGCTTCGTCGAAAATTCATAATCCACATCTGAACGTTCTTCACCTTCTCGGTGAACCTTCGCTTGTGTTTCTTTCTCCACTCCAACCATGAGCCCCTCAAAATCAAAGTGTGATTCAGCGATGGCACCAAAGCCTTGTTGGCGCGGGTGAGAAGCGGACTTGGACGCCGCATTGAGTTCGAGACCGATAAAAAGTTTACTCATCTTTTTTCTTGCACACCTTTTTCGCCCAAAACTTTCAGCATATTTTCAGCATTGGATATCGTAACCTGATAGCTCGCAAACTGCGGGTCTTCTTCTTTCTCAGGATCGATATCTGGTAAATTATTCTCCGCCTGCGTCTCAGCAACAATTTGCTCAAGAACATTTGCCGCCTTCTTGTAGAGCATTTGATCGTCTTGCTTCAGCTGAGCAATTTTCACAGAACGCAGGTTCTTGGTAGCGGTTTCGAAATCATTCAAACCAATCATGGCCGCCGCTCCATAAAGTGCAGCACGCATCCAACTTTCCGAGGCTGCATCGCTGATTGAACTTGCCCTGCTGGCACAGAGCTTTCCGAATAAAAAATTGCCATTCGTTACCGCTGAACTTGCGGTGGAAAGAAACATTTCAACCTGAACAGGCGGAGGCAAATCCCGCAAAGCGGAAGTAAACCAGAGAGAAAAATCAGGATCTTTCTTCTCATCAATGCTGGAGGCATGTTTTGTAAATCCGTCCATGAACTCTTGCCAATAGGGAGAATTTTGGAACCTGTTTAAAATTTCTAAAGAGCACTGTTTGAAAGAACTTTCATCACCAAGCTTTTCGGCATAACTGCTGCAGCGTCGTAAGGCACCCTCTTCTACAATAGTTCCAGGCATCAGAAATCGGGCTTTCAAGAGAAGGGAAATTGCAAGTTCCACGTCAGTTTCGGACACAAGGATGGCCCGAACCAGCAACAACCGACCCTGAATGTTGAGGGGTAAACTCACGCCAGACATCAAGGAAAGTTTTGAAAGTGCTTCGGATCGATCGTTGCGGGCATAGGCAATCGCTCCAGCAAGAAGATTCTTCTGATCTTCATCAACATTTACATTTCGAAAAGCTTTCTCAACAACCACTGGATTTCCCCCACTCATCAGAAAAATGATAACGGAAAATACATTTTTTCTATTCTGCAACTCGGCAACGCTCGAATTCGTAATGTCAGTCTCTATCTGGACCATCAAGCGGCTGGAAAGCTTGCCCGCGTCCTGATCTCCTGAAATAAACGCATCCTGCAATCTCTCAATGCTTCGCATGGTGTCACGTACAGTAAGACTTGGCACCGCCGAGAGGGGCAATGAGAGACACACCCAACTGAAGAATGTCAGAAACAGAGGGATGCACTTTGCCTTACTCATGATCCTTGAGCCTTGAGCAAAATTTCAATACGTCTATTACCAGCTGACTCTGGTTTGTCGGGATACTTTAAATCATGATCTGCATAGCCCTCAATGCGTTCAATTTTGCTCTCATCTAGCCCCGCCCGCGTAAGCATATAAAAAGCCATTTGCGCTCTCGATGATGACAGACGCCAATTGTCGTTTAAACCATTCCGAAAAGGTTTTGCATCGGTGTGGCCACGTAACACTATTTTTCCGTCATAGGATTTGATGATTGTTGAAATCTTCTCCATCAAATTGACCAATTGTGGCTGCGGTTGCGCTGATCCGACAGAAAACATATCGAAATTGAAACTATCTGTAACGCTAATCAGAATACCTTCCGGAGTTGACTTGACGTCAATATTTGGAATTTCGTCAGCAGGAAAATCATTTAGTTTTTCTATAATTTGATCCCTGATCGCAAGCGCCTGCCGTGAGCTTTCTTGCGTCTCGAGTAACGTCTTTTTGGCCTGCGAGCTTTCAACATTTTCAGATATATTTCCTGCGCCCTGTGATTCAGTGTGAGGCATCAAGGGTGTTACTGGAGTTTCTTCCCCTTTGTTTTCCCCTTGCGCAGGAGCCTTCCCGACCTCAGAAAGTTTAAGCTCTTCTACCTTCTTTACCACCGCACTGGCTTTTGCCGGCTGCACAACAGGTGAATCCGCGGCGGATAACGCTCCATCTTCCGACCCCTGTAAGGCATAAGGATGAAAAGGATCAAATTGGATCTTGCCGGCTTGGTGATCCGTCCCAATCACAGATACGTCAAGATTAGTCCCTGCATTCGGAGTTAATCTACCGATGCCCTGCCCAGCAATCAAACTCAAGATGCCGTAAGGGTTCGCAAACAGTTCCGCTTCAGTATATTTACCAGATTGATTGGCAGATTTTGCAGATTGGTCTTCTGTTTTGGATTTTGGCTTTTCAACGTCTGGCGTCTCAAACGCTGTAGGAGCGGTTCCAGAAAACGATTTTTTTTCTTCTCCCGGAATTGGATTTCTATCAAGTGGATTATTCAATCCCTTTTTGGATGTCGACGTGTCAGTCAGCTTGATTGGATTAAAATAGCTTGCCACTTGAGCACGTGTTTTCTCGTTCGCGGCATTGATGAGCCACATCACAAGAAAAAATGCCATCATGGCAGTCACAAAGTCTGCATATGCAATTTTCCATGCACCGCCATGATGGCCATGATCAACGCGTGCCCTTCGTTTTACGATGATGATCTCGTGTCTTTCTATCTGCGGTTCGGGCATTTTAAGTCATCCCGATGTCATCAAATTTGGTGAGCCAAGTTTCAATTTGCGTTGATATTTTAAAACTGTCACAACTGATGTGAACCTCTTGATCATCGCTCTGAGCAACGCTGAACGAAATTCGAGATGAACTTAGAGACGTCTTGAGATTGAGGAGTAAATCCTCTGGTCCGCTTAATTCCATTTTGAAATTGTTAGGGTCGTTGAGCACCTCTCGCAGAATTATCTCAGCTTCAAGCACTGCCTTTGCTGCGATATTTTTCTTCACAAACGGCTTGACAACCTGGCATAGAGAATGGCTCAATTCCGTTTCCATGCGGTGAAATGATTTTTCAATTTCTGTTTTAATTTGAGCTGATTCAGTCCTAGACCAGAGATCTCTCTCTGCGATCAACCTGTTTTCGAAGTCCCGTTCAAGCCGTTCCAACTCTCCAGCGCGCTCGGCCATAAGCTGGTGTTGAGCATCAATCTTCCCGTTTTCATAAGCAAGGCTTGTACGCTGCAAGATCAGCTCATCAATCTCCGCACCGAGTACGACGTCACCATTCAGGGCCATTTCAGGCAAATCAGAACCAAGGCAATGAGGTAAAACAGAAAGTTCCGGTAAAAATTTCGAGACAAAATTCATGCTGCGTTTGCCTTAGGCTCAGCCAGCCACTTCTTTAAAATTTTTGCAACCTTTTCTGAATCCTGCGCTACAAGTTCCTCTAGTTTTTGCCGCGCCAGATTTGTTTTTTCAGCTTCTTGCGAGAAATTTGAAATGAGATTCTCGCCGAATGTTTGCGGTTGGCTTGAGGAATCGGAGCCAAGGGCCGGATACGGGGAATTAGATGTCATCAATGGAGTTTGCACACCAGCCAATGCGGGTTGCTGCAAAGGGTGTGAAAGAATGCTGTTTAGCGCGGGGCGCAAACCAACCAGCAAAACAAGTAACACGATGCCCACAATGGCAACTGCATTTATGATGCCACCAAGATTGCGCAAAGCAATTGTTGCAATACCATCGGCCATAACTGGAGTGATCTGATTTTCCGGAGAAATGAAGTCAACACTTGTCATCTCTATTTTGTCGCCACGCGTCGCATCTATTCCACTTGCTGAAGCGACAATAAGACGAAGATTTTCCAGCTGTTTGTCAATCTGGTCTTGGGTTGGTGTTCCCCCCAAAGCCAGTGCGAGTTTCGAATGATTAACTAAAACAGCAATCGATAGTTTTTCAATGCGGTAGCCATCACTGACAGTGGCAATCGACTTTGTATTGATCTCATAATTTGTTTGTTCTTCTTTTTTGTCATTCTTTTCCGAAGACAGTTGGCCGCCACCAGCCGCAGGTGCTTTTTCCGTGGGAATATTCTGATCGACACTCGTGTTTGACTGACTGTTCTTGTTTTGCGACTCTGCCACATCCTTGGTCGTTCGCACTGAACGCTCCACCCGGGATTCAGGATCGAACTTGGTTTCTTGAGTTTGCGTTCTGTCGGTGTTGAGCTTGGCTGCAACGCTCACTCGAAAATTTTCTGTTCCTAAAAATGGCGCCAAAGTAACGCTGACACGTTCCTGAATGTCCTTGGAAAGAGATTTCTCAAGGTTGACCATTGTTTCAGGTCCGTCCAACAGGGGATTACCGTGTGAGGCCAGAACAGTGCCATCTGTTCCCAACACCGTGACCATGTCCTTTGTCAAACCAGGAATCGCTGCTGCCACCAATTGCTGAATTGCGGGTGCATAGGCCTTTCCATCATTCATCTCTGCCCGGATCATGACAGATGCGGATGGCACTTCTTTGTTTGATCGAAATGCGCTGCCCTGCGGCAAGACAAGATGAACACGCGCAGCTTTCATTCCGTTCATGGATTGAATTGTGCGTGCAAGCTCTCCCTCCAACGCCCTTACCTTCGTCACCTCTTGCATGAATGACGTGAGCCCCATTGAGCCGAGATTGTCGAAAAGCTCATATCCTGACTTGTCACCTTTTGGAAGTCCCCGTTCAGCCAAAATCATTCTCGCATTTGCTGTATGACCATAGTCAACAAGAACAGACTTGCCATCTGAGCTTACATCATACTCAATACCTGTCTCGCCCAACACTGCGCCAATTTCCGATATGTCTTGCGATGCCAAGCCAGTGTAAAGCACTTCGCGAGTGGGTTTACTCAGATAGAAGGCACTGGCAGAAATAAGAGAAAAAACCACAATTCCAACCAGCCCTAAAGCCAGCAATCGCTTTGTCCCCAAGTTTAATAAACTGCCTTTCAAACGGATCAAAGAATCAAAAAGCAAAATGAAAGTTTCCAAGGTTTGTGGTGCTGGACTGCCACAATCATGGATTAAACTTGTGTGAGCATGGCGATGTAAATTTAAATCTTGATTGATGATGCTAGCCAGTTCTTCACGTGCGTCATAAAAAAAACCGCACCCAAACGGTTGCGGTCTTCAACTTTGACTTTGACTGGAGTGTTAACGGAAGAGCGACAGAATGCTCTGGTTCTGCTGGTTGGCAATACTGAGGGACTGGACACCAAGCTGCTGTTGAACCTGGAGCGCTTGTAACTTCGTAGATTCTTGGGTCATATCCGCATCGACAAGCGTGCTAATACCGCGGTCAACAGCATCCATCAGATTTGTGACGAAGGTCTGCTGCAGATTCACGCGCTGCTTTGTTGCACCCAGCGTACTGGCTGAAGACGTCATTTCAGAAATGGATTTGTCTACACCAGCGACAAAACCTTCAAGTTTTGTCAAATCGGCTGCGCTATCGGTTATTGTTGAAATATTGACCGTAGCAACTGAGAAGGTACCCGTAGCGCTCAGTGCACCCGTGGTCGCATCCCGTTTGCCGTCAACGATACCAGCCTGCGCTGCAGTCGCGTTCGCATCATAAAGTTTTGTATTGGTGGTATCAACGGCGATTGTGCCAATTGAGATTGCACCAGATCCAGAACGGGTGAATGATGAAACGATTGACTTTGTTGCATTGTATCCTGTGACCGATGAATCAGTAGAAAGCCAGTTTTGGCCGGAGAAAACTGCTGAATCGCCAATGCTCTTGAGCTGATTTTGCAATTGTGTAACTTCGGATTGAACCTTTGTACGGTCCACTCCAGGCTGCCTTGCAGCAACCAATTTATCTTTGATAGCCTTTGTCACATCGATTGCGCTGTTTGTTGCCGTATACGCCACATCGATCGTTGCTGAACCCAGGCCAAGCGCATCCTTAACTGTCGACATCGCAGAATTGTCTGACCGCATCGTGGTGGCGATAGACCAATATGCAGCATTGTCTTCAGCAGAGCCAACCTTGTATCCGGTGGAAATATGTTTTTGGGTCATTTCCATCGCTGCTTGGGTTTTTGTCAAACTCTGCAAAGCAGTCATCGCGGAAATATTTGTGTTAATACTCGACATTACAATAGTCCTTCATAATAATACTGACTGAAAGGACATGCCGGATTAGACCGGAATTGCAAAACGGCTTGATACCTAAGAGCAGAACCGCTCAATTCACAATGGGTATGGCCTACTACAAATCTGTTTCCAAAATGCTAATAGATTTAGTTAACTTATAGCCTACCACCTTTATGTTTTACTCCGGCGGTCTATTTGAACAACGACAATATGCTTTGGTTGTTCTGGTTGGCAATGCTCAAGGATTGAACGCCCAACTGCTGTTGAACCTGCAAGGCCTGAAGCTTGGTCGATTCTTGGGTCATATCGGCATCAATCAATGTACTAATACCGCGTTCCACTGCATCCATAAGTGCGGTCACAAAATTTGTCTGCAAGGTTACACGTTGCTTTGTGGCACCAAGATCACTTGCAGAAGATGTCATTTCCGATATCGATTTATCAACACCAAAAATATAAGTCTGCAAGGTTGTGATATCAGCAGCGTTATCAGTTAACGCTGATATGTCGATATTCGAAACACTGAAAGTCCCCGTGCCACTTAAGGCACCGGAAGCTCCTCTCAGTCCGTTCAGAATACCCTGGGGTGCGGCAGCAGCATTCGAATCGTATAACTTGATTGCAGAAATATCGATGGCAATTGTACCAATTGTAATCGTACCTGCCGTTCTGGAAAAGGACGAGACTATACTTTTAATGGGATTAAAGCCTGTCGCAGCTGAATCAGTAGAAAGCCAGTTCTCACCAGAAAATACCGCAGAATCGCCAATGCTTTTCAATTGGTTCTGCAATTGAGTGACCTCTGATTGGATCTTTGTACGGTCCACACCCGGTTGACGTGCGGCAACCAACTTGTCTTTGATTGCTTTTGTAACCTCAATGGCGCTGTTAGTCGCGGTGTAAGCAACGTCAATGGTTGCAGCCCCCAGACCCAAAGCATCTTTCACCGTCGACATTGCAGAATTGTCAGACCGCATGGTTGTTGCAATTGACCAGTAGGCCGCGTTGTCTTCAGCCGATCCCACGCGGTAGCCGGTGGAAATGCGTTTTTGTGTTGTTTCCATCATTGCCTGTGTTTTATTCAGGCTTTGAAGGGCCGTCATTGCCGAAACGTTGGTGAGAATACTGGACATGATAATTGTTCCATCCGTTTGCTAAAATTGATTGAAATTTACTCATAAGATGTGTCGGTGCCTGACCAGAAAACCTTCATATGCAACTCACACAAACAAAGCTAAACGCTACGATGTAAAAGAACGAACCAGACTGCCTGCCAACATGCTCCAGCCATCAATCAGTACGAAAAACAAAATCTTGAACGGTAATGCAATAACAGAAGGTGGCATCATCATCATGCCCATCGACATGGTTATTGTTGCAACGATGAGGTCAATGATCAAAAATGGTAGCGCGATCAAAAAACCTATTTCAAATCCACGACGAAGTTCAGATATCATGAAGGCAGGAACCAGAACTCTAAGCTCAACATCTGGCCCCTTGGCCACTTCTCCAAATTTTTCATTTGCGAGTTCCCTGAACAAGTTCAAATCTTTTTCTCGAACCTGTGCCAACATGAAAATCTGAAACGGGTCAATGATTGCCTTGATGGCAACTTCTTGCGACATGCGATTTTCGAGCAACGGTTGCAGCCCGTCTTTCCACGCTTTTTCAAAAGTGGGCGCCATGACAAAGTAGGTTAAAAACAAGGCGAGACTGGTCACAATAATATTGGCGGGTGTACTCTGCATTCCTATGGCCGATCTTAAAAAGGAAAATGCAATGATGAACCTTGTAAAGCTTGTGACCATTATCAAGATACTGGGGGCCAGAGATAAAACTGTCAGCAATAAAACATACTGAATGATCTTTCCGCTTGTTGAAGCGTCACCAGGAGAAAACAGGTCTGGCAGTTGCGCAACCTGTGCATGCGCAAGTGAAGGTATTGAAATCATCCCCACCACAGGCAATAAAAATAAATTTAATTTCATTCTACGACCATAGAGCCGATGAGAACGCCTGTAATTTTTCCTTGATAACTCTCCGACAGCATATCGCCCAAATCTTCCCTGAAGTGCAGAAAGCCGCTTGGACCTTCAATTTTTTTCAGCTCAACTGTGCGTAAAAACGTAACGACTGACTCTGCCGCCTGCGCAGCCACAACATCCTGTTCGGAAATTTCTTTTGGATCCAACAACAGGCTTAATTCCAAGCGCATCCATGTCTCGCTTGGGTTCCCCAAATTGGAAATTATCGGTGCAAGCGGGCGAACAAACATTTTTGCCAGTGCAGTGCTTCCTTGAGAAGCGTCTTCCGCAGCTGTCTTGCCTTCATCAGGTGGTTTGGCATTTACAGTCACTGAATTCTCACTCTTTGCTACAGGTTTTCCTTTAACCATCGTGCCCTGCAAAAAGCCGCCGCCTCCCGCCAAGATGGAAACAATAAGAATGGGTATGGCACGCGAAATAACAGTTGCTTTACCAGGTCCTGAAGCTGTTTTTTCGCTATTTTTCTCTTTCGCCAAGGGCACACAATCCTCAGGTCAAAACGGATTGAGTTTGTAAATCAAGCGCTGCCCCCAACCAGGAGACTGAACTTCGCTGGCGGCCCCAAGACCCCCGTAGGAAATCCTTGCTTCAGCTATCCGGTCATACGTCACGCGCCTGTTCTCAGAAATGTCAGTTGGATGAACCACACCGGCAATTTCAAGCAATCGCGTTTCATTATTCACTCTAATCTCTTGCGTGCCTTTGATCACAAGAAAGCCGTTCGGCAAAATTCCGGTAACCACAGCAGCCACCGACAGTTCTACCTTCTCTGAGCGGCTCGTGGTGCCCTGCCCCGCCGAAAGGAGCGAAGAATTTACACTGGTCGATCCTTTCAAATCAGGTCCAATGACCCCCAGGGTGGCGTATTTGGCGGCCAGATCACCGGAAGAATTAGATTTCTTCGATAGATTAGAATTATTACTTAATGCGGCCTTGTCATTGATCGAAATTTCGACAGTCAGAATATCACCCACTTTATGAACCCGCCGGTCACGAAAAAGATCGGCCGGGCCGCCAATCCAACTTGCACTTTGCTGGCTTGAAGTTGGATATTGCGCTATGGTTTCGGACGCATCACTTTGGCGCAGCCCTGCGCCAACTGGCGAAAGTTCCTTCTGGTCAAGCATGGTGTTTAAGTCACCAACGCATGCTGTAAGTTGCACAGTGCAAATCAAGGTGATTATGGTTCTAAATTTCAAGGCTGCACAACCTTTGCCGGTGCAGCCATGAGAGCAGTAATAACGGCAGCAGAATTTCCTTTCATTTCATTCAAAATGGAGCTGGCCGCTCGAACGTTCAATTGGTTCAAAATTGCTACCGCCATTTCAGGATCCAGCAACTCCAGTTGAGCCGCAGCAACATCCGGCTTCATCTTCGAATAAATATCCGTAACCGCCTTCTGAACTGATTTTGCTTTTTCAGTTTGTTCAGCTTCAAATTTTATATTTTTTTGGTGAAGATCCTGAAGCAAAATTAACTGCTCATCAATCCTCTTTTGCAAATCAGTCAATATCTTTTTTTGCAATTGATACCTTGCGTCCCTCGCAGGAATGGCGATATTCGCACAATAATCATTGGGCCGATCAACAGTGATGCTCTTTGGTTTCTCACCCGACGTTTCATTTTTTGCAGCTTGACCTTCTGCCAAGGCGCTCGGGCTGATTGGCGTAAACAAAACAATTGCCAGCATTAAAGCGGTTGCTGTCTTCAAAAGCTGACTTTCATAACAACCTTTCATTGGACAATTAATTCTCCCTGGATTGCACCAGCCGTTTTAATGGCTTGTAAAATCGCAATTAGGCCATCAGGCTTCAGGCCAATTTGATTAAGGCCATCAACAAGTGTTTCTAGGCTCGGTCCTTCTATGATTGAAACCTTGCCCCCATCTTGCTTCGCTGAAACCTTGCTTGCGGGCGTAATGACAGTTTCGCCAAATGAGCCTGCTTTTGGCTGAGAAACCTGGGGTGTTTCTGTAACCCGAACAGTCAGGTTTCCATAGGTCACTGCAATGGTAGAAAGTTTTACATTTGCACCAATAACAATTGTGCCACTGTTTTGATCAACGACGATTCGGGCCGGACTGTCTGTTTCAATTTCCAGCAAACCAATTTCGGCAGCCAGACGAGATACACTGATGGCCTTGGGGCAATTGATCAGAATTGTATGAAGGTTTTTTTCAACGGCAATCTGCTCTTTGAACCTAGCCAACGCATATTGATTTATGGCATCTGTGATTGCTATTGCCGTTGAAAAATCCGGATTCCTTATTTCAAGTGTGATATGTTTTAAGGAGTTGAACTCGCCATCAAGCTGGCGCTCAATAAGTGCTCCATTTAACACTCTGCCTGTTGTGGGGTTTCCCTTGGTCAGTTTTTCTGCTGCACCTGCTGCAGAAAAGCCGGATACGGCCACAGGCCCTTGAGCCACAGCATAGGCCTGATCATCAACGCCTGTAAGCGGTGTCATCACCAGTTCTCCGCCCATCAGTGAAGTGGCGTCACCAATGGAAGATACAGTTGCATCAATCCTTTCTCCCTGCTGAATGAAAGGCGGAAGTGTGGCTGTTACAAGCACCGCGGCAACATTTCTTCCCTTTATTGCACCCGGGGGAACATTGACCCCGAGATGGTCAAGCATCGAGCGCATGGATTGCTCTGTAAATGGCGAATTTTTCAACCCGTCGCCAGTGGCTTGCAAACCCACAACAAGTCCATATCCAACCAGCTGATTTTCGCGCACTCCTTGAATGGTAGTTATATCTTTAATCCGGGACGCGGCATCAACCCCCGACACGATACCGAAATACATCAGAAAAATCGCAATCAGTTTCATTGTGCAGGAACTTGTAATACACCATCCTCAGTAACAGTTGCCTTTACAATTTTTCCAGAGTCGGGGTTTCGTGCGTCAATAGTTTGACCAACAACACCCGGCTGCAAAGGCACCAGCATTGCCGTAATCGTGAGACCATTTTTTTGAAATGTAACTCTTGTGGGAACACCGACAGCGACGAGCCCGGAAGCTCGCAGATAAGCAAGTGCAATGGGTTTGCCCTTGATCAAGGCCCTTTTTGTAACTTTTCCTTCAACTTCCACGCTCGATGTGGCAAAAAGTTTCGCTGCCGCATCTGATACATAAAAGTTTTTCGATACAAGATCCTGAAATTCAACTTTATGTCCGGGTTCGAGGGTGATCAATGGAACAGGGATGTCTGACATTTCTGCAACACAGATTTTAGTCAAAGCACAAAAACTAAGCAGCGCTGCGCCATAAATTGCGGGCATTCTATTTGAAAAAATGGCTTTCATGAATCAACGCAATCCCTTGGACACTGTGCCAGCCATTTCATCTGCGGCCTGGATGACTTTGGAATTGATTTCGTAGGCGCGCTGCGCCGAAATCAAATCTGTCATTTCCTTCACGGGATCCACATTAGAGCTTTCAAGGTAACCCTGTTCAATCGCACCGAAGCCTGCCTGCTGGGCAAGTCCTGCTGTTGCTGCACCGGAAGAAACAGTTTCACGGTAGAAATTGCCACCCAATGCTTCCAGCCCGGCTGAGTTTGGAAAATTTGCAAGAGAAAGTTGCCCAACCAAAACCGGAATGGTTTGCCCTGCAACAGTTGCATAAACTTCACCTGACCGGTTAATCTGAACATCAGTTGTCCCAGCTGGAACCGTCAGCGAAGGTTGAACATCATATCCATCCGCGGTGACAATTTTTCCGATTTCATTTGTATTGAATGCGCCAGCACGTGTGTACACCGTCTCACCATTTGGACTGGTCACCTGAAACCAACCATCGCCATTGATTGCAACATCAAGCTTATTGCCGGTGTTGGAAAGTGGCCCTTGCAAATGCACACTGCGAATGGCTGAAAGTCGTGTTCCCAGCCCCAACTGCGCGCCTTCAGGAATGGTGCTTCCCCCCGTTCCGTTTGGAATCCCATTCACTCTCTCAACCTGGTAGAGCAGGTCTGTGAATTCTGCGCGTGACCGTTTGAAACCCGTCGTATTTATATTAGCGATGTTATTTGCGATAACTTCAACATTGAGCTGTTGTGCACTCATGCCAGTTGCAGCGATGGAAAGGGCCCGCATCATTCTACTCCGTTAAATTTGCATTCGGCTGATTTCAAGAAATGCACCCACTATTTTATCTCGAATGGCCAATGCAGCTTGTAATGATTGCTCCGCTTCCATCGTCGCCATCACTGCGCTCTGAATGGATGCCTTGCCTTCAATGGCGGCGATTGCTGTTTGTTCACCAGATTGCAATGCGGCAACAGCACTTTGCGTAATATTTTTCAACAGGTCTCCAAAACCCTGAGGTGACGTTGGTTCGCCTGCACCAAAATCTGGCTTTATGGTACTGCCAAGACTGGAAGTGGGGAACCCAGTGGTTATCGCAGAGATGTTCAATTTCCACTCCTGAGCAAATCTATAGTCATGGAAACCATTTCGCGCGCTTGCCGCACCGCTTGCAAGTTTGACTCGTAGGCGCGATTTGCTTCCTTCATGTCGGCCATCTCTATGATGGAATTGACATTGGGCATCTTCACATAGCCTGCAGCATTTGCGGCAGGGCTGCCAGGTTGATATTCAATTGCGAAATTACTTGGGTCGTGTGCAATTTTTTGAGTAGAAACCGTCGTGGCTCCGCTCACTCTGTCTAGTGTTGATCCAAACGTAATCGTTTTCCGCCGGTAAGGATCAGCGCCAGGCGATGCCCCTGTCGATTGAGAATTGGCAAGGTTTTCAGAGATGACACGCATGCGCAACGATTGTGCGCTTAGTCCTGACGAAGATACTGACATGGAAGCAATGAGCGGATCTGACATCATCAGCCTTTCAGACTAGCTGAAATCATGCGGTGAAAGGATTTGATGATATTTGTGGTTAGCGAATACTGTGAAGCTGTCTCACTCATTTTCAGTAATTCTGTTTCAATCGATACAGAATTCTGGGACATTGAAGTGTCTTCGGCCGGCGTGGCAACAGTCTTGAAAGCATCCTGAAAATTCATCCGAGCCCCGGACGCGTCGTTCATCGGGTTGGTCAAGTTCAGGTTATTCAACACTTCGTTAAAGCTTACCAAATCAGTTGATTTGTAACCCGGCGAATTCACGTTGGCTACATTTTGGGCAAGCTGAATTTGTCGAGCGGATAACCACTCTGCTTTTATTTGGGCCAAACCGATGACTGAGGATATTTCCATTACAATTTCTGCTTTCCAGAAAAGTGTAAACTGAGAATCTTATGCCAACCTGATGGAGTGAACCTTTAAATAATCTACGTAATCGCCATGAACAAACCACAACGAATTCAGCCCCTAAATACTTCACCACGTTCGAGCGTCTTTTGAAAGACTTTCACATCTCGAATCGCGCGCAAGAAAAACTCCATATCCTCATTTAAATCGAGTGGACGATCACCAATTCTGACGTGCAAAAATTCTGTTCGACTGGATAAAGCATCAATTTCTAGCTTGAAAAAAATATCGACTCCTATCCCGTGAAATTCAATGTCCAGTGCTACGATTGGAGCACCAAACCAACCCAGCTCAACGTTACCGGTATATGAAAACTGCAAAGTGCCGGGCTTAAAATAGAGCTCAGTAGCCGAGTTGAAAATGTCAGCGATATTCTCAAATTTGTTTGCGTGGATAAAACTGGTTAAATCCACCAAAGCAACTGAACGAATTTCCAATACAACATCGCGAAGTTCCTCGTTCAATATGTCTTCATAGTCCTGATAAGCGCGGGCCTCTGTGTTCTTCATTTAATACCCCATCTTCGAAGCTGAGTTGCCCACCGACCGCATTTGCAAGAAGTGAATCAGTTCAGCCACAGCCATGAAAAACTCTGACGGTATCTCAGAGTTGATGTCCACCTTTTCATACATCGCGCGGGCAAGCGGCCTATTTTCTATAATGGAAATATTCTGCTCTTCTGCAATTTTCCGAATTTTGAGAGCGATGATGTCTAGCCCCTTGGCGACCACAACGGGTGCCCCCCCTTCACTGCGCACGTACCGAAGCGCAATTGCATAATGTGTGGGATTGGTGATGACGACAGTGGCCTTCGGAACGGCAGCCATCATGCGGCGTGAGGAACGTTGCCGTGCCAGCCCCCGAGCCCTAACCTTGACCATGGGATTTCCTTCAGCATCCTTGTGCTCATTTTTTATTTCCTGATGTGACATCCGCAAGTCACGCCGCCACGCCAGCCTGCTCCAAACCGTATCCAGAATAGCTAAAACCAGCGCTGTCATCGCGACAGAAGATATCAACTTTATCAATAGCGTTTGTAAAACACCGGGAATCAGTTGTGGGGGCTGGAAGATGACATTAAATATTGAGTGGGCATCAGATTTGATGATGTAGAAAACGATCAGTCCTATGATCACAAATTTCAACAGTGATTTCAGAAAATCGCCAAATCCCCTAAAGCCGAATACCCTGTTGAAACCCGCTTTGGGTGAAATTCGAGACGCCTGTGGCATAATGCGTTCAAGAGAAATTTGAAACGGGTTTTGCACCAGCGAAGAAATAACACCGGCAGCAATCAAGCAGATCAGACCTGGCATAAGAACGAAACTTGTATTTACGATGATCCCATTAAGGAACAGTGAGGTGTCATGGTTGGAGTCCAATCGCACCGAGCCTGCTTTTTCAATCAAGTTTCGAAGACCCACTTCAAGGTTGAAAATCAGTGTTGGAACAAGAACAACGGTTGCAACCAGAATACCTAAAAACGAAAAGAATACCGGAACTTCTCTTGACACCGGACCCTGTCCTTTGGACATGGCATCACTGATTTTCTTTTCAGTCGGCTCATTGCTTTTACTGTCTTTGTCTTCACCTTCGCTCAAGCAACACCTTCCTTTTGAAGGGCTGGATCAATGTCAATAATGGTCTCCGGTTCACTGAGGTTGATTAACCCTTCGGCCCCCAGTCTCAGCGCAGTTTCAGATATGAATTGACGTGCTGAAGTCACATCTTTGGTAACTTCACTGGAGGCGTCAACCAACTCGGATTCGATCATTCGCCGCGCCCTGGCACCCAAAGCGGACAAAACAGCTTCCTTCAGTTCAGCCGGAGCTCCGCGCAAGGCCAACATCACTTTTTCCGTTTGTATTTTATCAAACAGGAACAGCCGGTCCTTCTGGCTAAGTGTCACAATGTCTTCAAACGAAAACAGAAGTTTTTTGATGGCTGCGGCTTCGAGTGGAGAGTCAATTTTCAACGCATCTAGAATGTCTTCCATATTCTCCTTGTCCATTTTGTTGAGAAGTTTGGCAATTCGCGCCCTCCCCTCCACTTTCGAATGATCATCCGACTTCGTCAGTAAATTCGTTTGCAGGTTTTTTTGAACTATTTGGTCAAAGATCAGGTTGACCGGACGCATCTTCATCAAGCGCACAATCACTGAAGTTCGAATGTCCCGTGGTAAACTTGAAATGACACGTGGCGACAAATCCGGATCCAACTTCGACACAATGAAACTGATTGTTTGTGGATGCTCATCGAGCAGGTAGGGTGTAAGAATTTTCTCATTATCAATCGTAAATCGCTTCCAGATGTCCAAAACAGGATTCTCTGTGTTGCCATAAAGCTCAAGTACCTTTTCCTCAGGCAACGCTTGTTCCAAAAAGCTCCGTGTTTGCGCTTCGCCTCCCGTGAGCGGTTGAACCTTTTTCACTTCTTCTGAAAGCTCATCAACTAAAGTCACCAAAAAGTCCGAGTCCACGTCTTTCAGCGCGGTGGCTATGTCGGCAAACTGTTTGATTTCACTTTTATCAAAGCCATTCATGAATGAAGAACTAAGGGTGCCACCAAGAGCCAGAAGAAGAATCGAAGCCTTTTTCGATTGGTCTACAGCTTTATCCAATTTGAAACTGTCGTTAGGCATTGGCGCTCATCAGTCGTTGATTTTAGCTGAAGCTGCGCTGGCAGAAATGTCTGTCAGCGTAATACCAAGCTGCCCGGTCACTTCGTCAATAACAACGATGGTACCTCTCGCGAACTCATTGCCATTGACCTGCAGAAGAACAGGTTCAGACAATTTTTGATCAAGTGAAATGACAGAACCTGGCCCCAACGCCAACACCTTTGAGAGCGCCATCCTTGTAGTTCCTAAAATAACCTGAAGTGCAATTGGAATTTGCAACAGCGATCCGGTTGGGGCAACAGCCGCACTTTGTATGGGTTGATTGCGCGCAGGTTCTGAACTCCGCAAAGACAAATCATCTTTTTGCAAGTCGACTTCATTCTGGAAACTTCGAACCGCCGACGGAACATCAAGCGCTTCGCCGAGCGTTCGCTCAATGGAGGGACTGGTGGGGAGAACTTTATGTTCTGGATTCATGAATTACAAAGGTCATCACGTTTATTGCGCATCTCGGTGATCGTAGAATACGGAACTTGTGGGAAAATTATGTATTGAACCCAAGGGGTCGACTATTTGCTGGGCGCTTGACTATCAATCACTAGCCCGTATTGACCATTGCACTGCCCCAAATGCGTTTTGAACAATTTGACGTCACCTGTTGATACCACCATGTCACTTTTCAAATTGACGTCCAGCTTGAGTGTTTGTCCGATATAAAGTTGACCAAGCTGATCTAATTTTATTGGTATTTCCGCAAGAACCGCTGTCAAGTTTACGTCGGCGTGACCTAATACATTTATGAAGTCATCTTGCCATTTCGCAATTTTTTTGCGGTGGCTTGCGATTAAACCACCAGAGGTATTGCTTGCGCGAGAAATAAACTTGGATGGCAAATCAATCTCAAACTCAAATTCATGCGCAGCCAGTTTCGCACAAATGCTTGCAACAATTTGTGGGCTTTGCATTTTTATCTTGATCTCAAGCTCGCTGTCCGCAAGATGTCGCAAACGAAATTCGGTTGAACTTGGAAAGCAGAAGGTACTTGCAATAATTTTTGCCACGTATTGCGAAAAAACAAATGCCACGTCTCTTTCAATACTGGAAATGGGGCGGTCTTCTTGATCACCCTGTTCCTGCGCATCGCCTCCAAAAATAATTTCACACAAATTACAAATGAAGGCCTGTGTCTGTCTGATTTGCAGCGTTGTTTCAGTTTCTGCATCAGCGAGCAGGTGGCAAATCTGGAAGTCGTTTGCAGGGTTGTAGTACGCATGTCCTGTCTGAGATTTAGCCCAGCCCTTAAACTCAAACTGAACAGGGGTCGATGTCCATTCGGCAATTTGCTTGGTCAATGTTGAAGACACCTTTTCAAGCCCTCGAATGATCGGTGTCATATCCTCGGGCAGGCGTTCTTTGCTGTTGCGAATTGCTTCGAGTGAGAGTTGCTTCATGGTTTTTCTGCTATTGTGCTAAAAATGCTAGGCTTTTTCTCCGCTGGCATGTTTCATTGTTTCTTCTTCTACTTGATTGATAGTTGGGCGCTCATAGGCAGAAATTGTTTTTCTGCCATGCTCCAAAGCCACCTGAGGCATGGCGCCATTCATAAACGCCAGAAACGTTTGTTTTATGATAACGTAGCGTCTCACTTTTTTTTCTCGCACAGATTTGATCTTTGTCGCGAGGGGACCAAATACGCCGTAGGAAAAGAAAATTCCTGCAAATGTTCCTACAAGTGCAGCGCCTATCAGATGTCCCAAAACTTCAGGAGATTCGTTCAGTGCCCCCATTGCGTGAATAACGCCAAGTACTGCGGCAACAATTCCCAGTGCTGGCAGGCCGTCGGAAATTCCCAACATGGCATGGTATGCTTTGAGTTTGTCATGCCCGATTGTTTCAATTTCTTCATCCATTAAGGATTCAATCTCATGGCTTCGCGCATTTCCAATCACGATGAGTCGCGCATAGTCGCAAATGAATTGCGTGATGGCATGATCTTTGAGCAAATTCGGATATCCCTTGAAAAGTTCTGACTCATCGGGATTATCGACATGCGCTTCCATTTCAGTTTTTGATTTTGAACGCAGTTCCTTCATCAAGCTGTACATCAAAGCAAGCAAATCGAGATAGTCCTGTGGCTTCGGCGTAGATTCCTTGATCGCTTCAATCACCCCAACACCAGTGTCTTTTACAACTTTCATGGGGTTCGCGACAAAAAAACTGCCAACGGCAGCACCAAGGATAATAACGAACTCATAGGGCTGCCAGAGCACATAAAGGTGCCCGCCAAGGGCAACATATCCCCCCAATATGCACCCAATTGTAATTACGAGGCCAATTATAAAGGTCAACCCGTTGCTCCTGCAATTTGAAACTCTGCTTTAGGCTCTAAACAGCGAGTCTTACCTGAGACTGTGACTTAGCATCGTCATCGTAAGATTGACGCAAGTGCGATCATGGAAAACACAAGCAGCCTTGCAAGGAATAGCTCATGACCTCGACTGTCGCATCCTACAAAGTTTTGACCGACAATTACGCGCGAACTATTACCCGTGTGGGAAATGAAGTTCAAACCAAGCGCGAGGCCAAATACTACACAGACACAATTGCAAGCATCAAAACCGTAGATGATTTTTTATCAAATGATAGAATTTACAGATTTGCAATGACAGCATTCGGTTTGAAAGACATGATTTACGCCAAAGCTTTCATCAAAAAGGTTTTGAAAGATGGTATTGATTCATCTCGCAGCTTCACAAACCAGTTGACCGACCCTCGCTTTAAAGAATTGGCAACAACCTTTAACTTTAAAAATCTGGGTGCCACAGCAACTATATTTGACAGGGCCCAAAAAGGGGTGGTGGATAAATTTCTTCAAGTAAAACTGGAAGAAGAAGCGGGAAATTCGAATGAAGGTATTAGACTAGCACTTTATTTCCGGCGAAAGGCCGCTGGCATCACCAGTGAATATACCATTCTTGGTGATGCTGCTCTTTACAAGGTGGCCCAAGTCGCCTTGGGTCTCACATCTTCTGCGAGCCCTTCCAGTCTTGACAATCAGGTGGCTACAATCAAGGCAAAACTAGACGTTACCAAACTCGGGGATGCCGCAGTAATGGATAAGTTTTTGACTCAGTTCATGACCAAATGGGATTTGAAAAACAATACCAGCAACACTGCACCCGCCATTCTGTTAAGCCAAGGCACTGAAGCAATAACAAGTGTCTCAACCCTGACTAAAATTCAAAGCCTGATGTCGGGGTTGTCAAGATAATGCACTCAAGTCTTTATGTAAGCTATTCCGGACAGATAGCGCTTGAGAAAAGACTGTCAACCATCGCAAACAACATCGCCAACTCTCAAACAGTTGGATACCGCGCTGAAGAATTGAAGTTCGACACTGTGATGGCAGGTTCACCATCTCGTTCAGTATCATTTTCATCTGCCGGAAAATCCTACCTGTCAGACAAGTCTGGGGGCTTTACGAAAACCGGAAATCCTTTGGACATGGCAATTCAGGGTCCGGGCTTTTTTGCAATTCAAACCGCCGCAGGCACGGCATATACGCGTGATGGCAGAATGGTGATGAAAGAAACCGGAGAGCTGCAAACCCTGAACGGAAATGCCATATTTGACAATAGCAACTCACCCCTGGTTCTAAACCCGAACTCAGGGCCACCGCAAATCGACCATGATGGAAACGTTTCCCAAGCCGGGCAAGTTGTCGGCAAAATCGGTCTGTTCGAAGTCGATGTGTCACAAGGCTATCTGCGCTCAGAAAATTCATCTCTCATTCCAGCCCTGCCTGCTTCGGCGATTGAGGATTTTTCAGCCAACGGAATCACACAAGGATTTTTGGAGCAGTCCAATGTGAATGCTGTGACTGAAATGACCAACCTGATTATGGTGACACGGTCGTTTGACGGCCTGCAGTCATCAATTGACGAAAGTGATGCATCGCTCAAAAAGGCAATACAAATTCTTGCCGGGGGATAAGCATTTGTGTCCCGATCTGCCTCCCCAGTCTCCACAGCTCCTATCAAACTTTGCGAGCAACCTGGAACACCTCTTCATCACCCATAAGTTGGCGCACCCGATTGGTCAGTTGACCGAAGTCACAACCAGTGGATTTCGCGTAGAAGGCCTATCCCGATTTGTTTCAATTGGATATCTTGTGAGGCTCATGGTTGAACCAGAAGATATTTTGGCAGAAGTCATCAGAATTGATTTGAAGAGTATCTTGGTAAGGCCGCTCAAATCTGAAACGGAAGTCAGACTTGGCACCAAAGTTGTGCCTGCAGGTCACTTCAAAATCAGACCAAGCCAATCCTGGAAAGGGCGCATGATTGATCCGTTGGGCCATCCCGTTGATCGGTTGGGGTCCTTAAGTTACGGGGCGCAAGAGATGAGCGTTCTCAACGCTCCACCTGATGCTATGCACAGGGCCATTGTCAAAACGCCTGTAAAAACAGGAATCAAGATCATCGATATTTTTACACCTATTTGTGCTGGCCAACGTATCGGCATATTCTCAGGTTCTGGCGTGGGAAAAACCACGACCCTGTCAATGCTCGGTATTTCAGAAGGCTTCACCACCGTTGTTACCGTGCTGGTTGGTGAGCGCGGGCGCGAAGTTCGTGAATTTGCAGAATCACCTTTGGGGCAAGACCACGCGCGCTGCATTACAGTAGTATCCACAAGCAATGACAGTGCAATGATGCGCAAATTGGCGCCGCTCACAGGAATGAAAATCGCCGAATATTTCAGGGACCAGGGAGAAAGCGTTCTGCTTATTGTTGATTCAATTACGCGTTATGCGCAAGCCTGCCGCGAAATTGCACTGGCCGCAGGCGAAGCACCTGTCGCGCGTGGTTTCCCACCAAGTGTGTTTACTCTGCTTCCCCAACTGCTGGAACGTGCTGGACCGGGAATAGAGGGCTCCGGATCAATTACGGGTGTGTTTTCAGTTTTGGTTGACGGCGATGATCACAATGATCCTGTAGCAGACGTTATCAGGGGCACGCTGGATGGCCATATCGTATTGAAGCGCTCGATAGCCGAACAGGGGCGATACCCCGCTGTTGATCCGTTGGCATCAATATCCAGATTGGCCCATCATGTTTGGACTGCAGACCAGAACAAACTCGTTCAACTGTTGCGAGCAATGATTGCAAGATTTGAAGACTCGCGCGATCTGCGAGCCATGGGCGGCTACATCCACGGGGCTGATGTGGAGCTTGATCGCGCCATTCTGCTGGTTCCAAAACTGTATCAGGCAATGTCGCAATCCAAGGCATCTGCAGATAAAAAAGATGTGTTCCATCAGCTGGCTGAAATGCTTTCTCAAGCAAGTGGCATCGGCAACGCATAAGCCACACTCAAGACTTCTCACCTATCAACTCATTTGATATCCATGAGCCATGATTTCTTCACGGCCAAAGGCTCTTACCGGGAAGTGACAAAAGTGAGCAGGCAAAAGTCAAACTTTTTAAATTACCTTGTCGTATCCGTGCACACTTTCACAGGTCTCTGCGCTATTGCCATCTTGCTGACGTCAACTGAATTCCAGCAGCAAGTGTCTGTGCATGCCAGCAACAACCACATCTTTCAGTTTTCATGTTTTGTATTGATGATCTGTTTGGGTTTAGCTTGGTTGATGATACCGCCAAGCCAAAGCATTGCCGCTGACATGGTGGAAATCGCGGGCAAGATAGCAGAGCCAGAAACTCTGGCAGACGGATTAAAGAAGGAAATCACCGAACATCTGGACTATATAATCAAAACATTGAACACCCACTCGGAAACAAGTCGGATTTTTTCCAATGCGCTAGAAACAGCAGGCCGCAAACTGGTCGAGCTGACATCCCCGGAGCAACTGAGACTGGCCATCGGGTTTTTGATCGCCGAAAACAATAAAATGCACAAGGAAACGCATGAGCTGCAATCCAATCTAACCACATCAAGGATCCAGATTGAAGATTTGAAGCAGAACTTGGAAGAGGCCGAGCAAACAGGGTTACGAGATTCTCTTACATCCTTATGGAACAGAAGGGCGTTTGACAAAATCCTTGACGCGCAAATTCAGATAGCACCCAATAAGAATTCTCCTCTCAGCTTGATCCTCACGGATATTGACCATTTCAAAAAAATAAACGATCGTTTTGGCCATGTCGTTGGAGACGAGGTGTTGCGATTGGTCGCTCGAACCATCTCCAAAAGCATAAAGAGTAGAGACATGGCTGCGCGTTTTGGCGGTGAAGAGTTTGCAATAATTCTCCCCGATACTGAATTGGTCAACGCCATGCAGATTGCAGATCAATTGAGGCAGGTTTTAGAAAGCCAGAAATGGGTTGTTCATCACCGCAAAGAGAGCATTGGGACAATTACAGCATCCTTTGGTGTGGCCGAACACAAGTTCGGAGAGAAGAAAAGCACGTTCATGAACCGAACCGACCAAAAGCTATATGATGCAAAAAGCTCTGGTCGAAATCGCGTAGCAGGATAGACCAAAGCAAGATCACATGAGAATGCAGAACAAGGCCAATAAAATGCCCAGCGATCTCGGCGTAAAAACGTGCGCAGTCGCCCTATGCGCAACTTCAACAGCATTTGCAGGCTACTTCATATTTTTTGCGTCAGGGCTTGATGCGCAGAGATCGTCAAGTCCTGAAACCCAGTATCTGGCATCGGCCAGTCAAAACCAATCTGATCCGATCACAACCGGTACTGTTGCAAGAATGAATACACAACAAAATTCAGTGGCCGCATCAAGTTGGTACCGCACTGGAAATTTGGCTGTTCGCTACAAAATAAGGGTTACAAATGCAGACTTCTATATGGATCTCCTCATCGGCGATGTTCCCCGGTCTATCGAAATGAAAATTGGCCAAAATATTGTTGGAATGGGCAATATCAAATCGCTGGAAAGCCGAAATGGGAATCCGTATGTCATAACAGATCGTGGGGAAATTGCATCCGAAGGTTTAATTCAATTGAACTAAGCCAGTGCAAAACGTAATCCAAATCCACAAGAAATTGCGATTACAGCAAAAATCACACCAAGCGAAAATGCAATCACCAGTCCGTCTTGACGGTTACGGAGATCACAGCTGTTTCGCGCATCCACCAATTCAACAATTGAATTGGAAGCAAGATTCTCAAGCTCAAAGCGACTGAGTTGGTTTAATTGCTGTCCACACCAGGTGACCATGTGCTTCTCCATTTTGAGAAGCACCAGCAATAAACATGCCAAATTTTATAAATTCCATTGTGAAAAGAGATAAGCCCGCGCAATCTTTCACGCGGGGCTTTGATAATTCGTTAGATTTGACAATCAGGTGCTAAATTCAAGCGGCCACGGTTTCAAACTTCATATCTGGTATTGTGATTGAAGACAGAGGTGATTTTCTTTCGGTGTCGCTGGATTGTTCTAGGGCAACAATTTCATTGGCCGACAAAAGTTGGTAACCAAGATATCGGCGGGTATCAATCGGGTCATAACCCAAAGCAAATTTCAATTTCTTTCTCAGCTTGCTGATGTGGCTTTCCACCACACTTTCTTCAACATCTTCTTCAAACAAACCATAAACAGCATTGAAGATCATGGACCGGTTCACACGCCTCGTTCTGTTGGCTGCAAGATATTCCAATATCCGGCGCTCTCTGCGCGGCATCATCAGAACCTGCCCTTTGATTTCAGGGTCCCGGCCATCAAAGTAAACGCGCAATTGTCCCACTGTCATTTGCGATGGTGTGGCGCAAGTTCGGCGGCGAATGGCACCCATCCGTGCTACAAACTCGCGCGCATGCACTGGCTTTCGCACAACATCGTCCGCCCCGGCCACAAACAAATCAATCATGGATTCTAAGTCCGTATGATCATTGACTGCAATCACTGGCACTTGGCATTTCGCTTTTATATCCATAATCGCTGCATTTCGATCAGGGAAGCTTCCGACAATAATGGTTTCAATCGCTGCAATATCTTTTTTGTCCGCCGAACTGAACCAGTCTGAAAATTCAACATGCGAGAAGCCCGTGGTTGCTAGGCCTTCGCGCATCAAACTGCTGCAATAAGCTTGAGTGACGGCAACGCGTTCATCCACAATTATGATCATTTTGAATCTCTATTTTCAGGAAAATTGTATCTTCGGATACAAACGTGAACTCAAAACGCAGCCAAACCAGTACATGAATAATTGGTCTGTCCACGGTTAACAACACGTTAATTTGATTACAACTTATTGAAATATATAGATATATTACATCTAGGGGAACTTTGTTTCGCTATTTCGAATGCTCTTCAAGATAGTGTTTGTTATTCAAACAAGACGCACAAAACCATATTCAGCAGCTCTTCTTGGCAAAGCTCCCTCCACAAGGTGTAATCTGGCAAAGCGAGACCTATTTCATCCCCCGCGCAACGAAAAAAAATACCAATTCAAAATCGCACTAAACTGGAAGTTGTTTCAAAATTTTCTAACAGCAAATAGAAACGAGAATATCGCCGTAAATTTGCGTCGCCGATGTTTCTCGGCCAGCAGTTCTGGTCAGTATGTAGCTGTTTGAGTTTAAATTGCGGCCAGGCGGCAATTAAAATGCACCTCATGATATCAAAGAGTGGGACAAGGTTTATTTATGCAAGACTCAATGGATGGCATTGACTTTTTTGCTTCAGGTTTAGGGAAGTCTTCATCGAAAACAGCCCCGAAAATTGAATTTTTGTTTATCGGAGAACTGGCTGAGAAATTCGGCCTGAATCCGCGAACAATCCGATTTTACGAAAGGGCCGGCCTGCTTAAACCTGCCCGGCACGGAAAGTTCAGAACCTATCTGGCAGAAGATGCGGAGAAGTTGGGCTTCATTCTCAAAATGCGACGGTTGGGTGTTAGCATTGCAAGCATCAGGCTTTTGTCAAACGAGTGTGACGGAAAAACCGAATTACCAAAAAAAGTGCTCCGTCACCATATTGAAGAGCTGAGAAAACAAAGATTACTGATTGAACGTCAATTGGAAGAATCTGCACATGTGCTTGCTCAGCTTTATCAAACCGTAGCATCTCCCGAAGTGCTGATGAGCAACTAAAGCTCATGCCTGAAATACCCTGTCAATAATTTTGGATAAAAATCTGATCATGGGGATGCCTGAGAATTTTGACAGTTCCGATGATCAAATCAGCATGGAATCACTTAAGACACGCATCAGCATGCTTGAGGCAGTAATCGAAAACTTTCCCGGTGGGCTCTTGCTATTCGACAGCAAAAATCGACTGGTATTCTACAATAAGCATCAGCTTCAGCTCCTTGAATACCCGGAAGAGTTCTTCGATCTTCCAAATCCTACGCTGGAGCAAATTTTTCGCATGAATGCAAGCCGCGGAGAATATGGCGCAGGCGATGTAGAAGAACATGTTCAAACCCGCCTGAACCTTGTGGCGCAACGTTGCGCGCACACATTCGAGAGAAAGCGGCCAAACGGCAAGGTGTTGGAAATACGAGGTGTCCCTTTAAAGGAGGGTGGCTTTGTGACCTCCTATCTTGATGTAACCGAACGCCACAAAAGTCAAAACTTGATCAATCATATGGCGCACCACGACCAGCTGACAGGTCTGCCTAATCGCACATTGATGCTGGACCGGCTTAAAATCGCATTGGCAGGAACAAAACGCGGGCAATCCATCGCGTTGCATTATATTGATCTCGACAAGTTCAAGCCCATCAATGATCAATATGGCCATGAAGTCGGCGATCTCGTTCTCAAGAAAGTGGCTGCAATTCTGCTGCGCTCAGCGCGAGAAACAGATACCGTAGCTAGAATTGGCGGCGATGAGTTTTTGATTATTCAGTCTGACGTTGACCAAGCCTCCAATGCAAAAATTCTGGCCGACAGGGTGATAGGAAATATAAGAACTGCCACCTTTGCAGAAGATCTGAATTTGCAAATCAATGCCAGTGTTGGCATTGCATTTGCTCCGTGGGATTCCTCAGATAGCGATGAACTGATGCGCAAAGCCGATGCGGCCATGTACAACAGCAAAAAGCTGGGTCCGGGCAGAATTTCGTTTTTCTCTCAACTGCCCGAGGAACCGGAAGCCACGCGACCGAAAAAAACGTTGAACCACCAAGTGTTGAGCCAGTCACTCATAAGCGATGCGGCGTCGTAACAGACGTGCCAGAGCTGTAGGCGTCCGAAAAAAGGCGTGGCCCCAAGTTGAAGAGACAATGTGACAACTACCGGGGAGGGTTGCCCTCGAGACCACGCCAGACTGTGAGGTTACGGGTAACCTCAAAAACAGGTTAGGGTCAAAGACTTATGGCAAGCTTACGTCACCCAAAATCCAATGTGAATGTTGAGTTCGGCACTGAACAGCTAAGCCCACCGAAACACGAATGCGGTCCATCCCAGTGCTAATACGAGACCTCCCCAGATGCTGTCACTCGCAATTCCAAGCCAGCCCAGCATGATAAAGCATCCCCCCAGAATACTGATGAACAGGCGGTCCCCCCGCGTTGTATCCAACCCAAAAATACCGTGCTTGGGTGCCCCACCGGGAGAGCGATATTCAAGAAAACCCATGGCCGCGATGGATGCAAAAATCGCAATGAAGAAAATCGCCGTTGGCCAGGTCCACGCCATCCAGGACAAGAAAGAACCACTATTCATAACTTTCTCCCTACACCCGGCCCAAGGCAAAACCCTTGGCAATATAATTGCGCACAAAATAAATGACGATTGCACCGGGGATCAGCGTCAGCGATCCCGCCGCAGCCAGCAGGCCCAACTCATAGCCCGAAGCGCTGGCCGTTTTCGTCATCACCGCAGCAATCGGTTTGGCCGCACCTGACGTCAGGTTTTTAGCCAGCAACAATTCAACCCATGAAAACATGAAACAGAAAAAACATGCAACACCAATGCCAGCCGCGATTGTCGGTATGAAAATGCGAAAAAAGAAATGCGGAAAGGAATAGCCATCAACAAAAGCCGTCTCATCCAGTTCCTTCGGAATACCGCCCATGAACCCTTCCAGAATCCACACCGCCAATGGCACGTTGAACAAGGTGTGTGAAAGTGCGACGGCCCACGGCGTATCAAACAGGCCCACAGCTGAATAGAGTTGAAAAAACGGAAGTACAAAAACCGCAGGCGGCGCCATGCGGTTTGACAAAAGCCAGAAGAACAAATGCTTGTCGCCCAGGAACCGGTAGCGCGAAAATGCATAGGCCGCTGGCAATGCCACAGAAACTGAAAGCACGGTGTTGATCAGAACATAAGTAAGTGAGTTGATATAACCATTATACCAAGTTGGATCAGTGAGGATTTTCTTATAGCTGTCGAGCGTGAAGTTGTGCGGATAAAGCGAAAAGCCACCGAGAATTTCGTTGGTGGTCTTGAAGCTCATGTTGAGAAGCCAATAAATCGGCAACATGAGAAAGATGATATAGAACAGGGGCACAAACCGGCTGATGGATTTACGGCTCTCGGTCATGTCAAATGTCCTCATTCTTCATCATCAATGTATAAAACAACCACGACACGGCAAGGATGATCAAAAAGTAAATCAGAGAAAACGCGGCTGCAGGCCCCAGATCAAATTGGCCAATCGCAGTTTTCACCAAGTCAATAGAAAGGAACGTGGTGGAATTGCCAGGGCCACCACCCGTCATCACTTGGGCTTCCGTATAGATCATGAATGAATCCATGAAACGCAACAGTACGGCGATTGTCAGCACATGTTTCAGTTTCGGAAGCTGGATATAGCGAAACACCGCCCATGATTTTGCACCGTCCACTTTTGCGGCCTGATAATAGGCGTCCGGAATTGAAACAAGCCCGGCATAGCACAGCAACACCACGAGAGAAGTCCAATGCCAGATATCCATCAACACCAGCGTGAACCATGCCGCATAAGGCTGGCGGGTATAATTGTAGTTGATGCCAAGTGAATTTATGGCTTTGCCGAGCAAGCCGATATCCGGAAGCGCCATGATATTCCACATCGATCCCACAACATTCCACGGGATCAGCAACGGGAGAGACATCAGTACAAGACAAACCGAAACCCACGGCCCCTTGCGCGGCATTGTTAAGGCAATGGCCAACCCCAACGGAATTTCAATAGCCATAACAATGGCTGAAAACTGAATGTTGCGCAGCAGTGCAGAATGAAACCGCTGTGAATGTAACACATCCTGAAACCATTGGACCCCGGCCCAGGTAAACACGTTGTCGCCAAAGGTCTCCTGCACAGAGTAGTTCACGACTGTCATCAACGGTATCAGTGCATTAAAAGCCACCATGAGAAACACCGGAAGCACCAGGAACCACGCTTTCTGGTTTACGGTTTTCGTGCTCATCGGGCTTGTCCCACCAGCCAGTCATTGGCGTAAATCTGAGTATGGCTTTTATCAAATGCCAGTTTAACAGCACCAGTAGGCACAGTCTCATATTCCGGCAACAAAACTTTCACTGTGCTGGCCCCGGCACGCGTTTCCACAATGCGAAAGCGCCCGGCATCTGATACCTTGACAACGTCTGCGGCAATCCCTGCTTTGGCAAAAGTCACAAATTCAGGGCGCACGCCAATTTCCAATCTACCTTCGGGCATTTTAAGTTTCGCATTTTCAGCTTCAATGGCATGTCCTTCGAAAAACGCTTTGCCGCCTTTGATTTCGCAGGGAAGAATGTTCATTCCAGGAGAGCCAATGAAATGACCCACAAACGTGTGGTGCGGCTTTTCGAAAAGTTCAACCGGTGTGCCTTGCTGCACAATTTCCCCATTGTTCATCAGCACCACCTGATCCGCAAAAGTAAGCGCCTCGGTTTGATCATGCGTTACATAAATCATGGTCCGCTTGGTGCGCTGGTGAAGCTCCTTGAGCTTGGACCTGAGTTGCCATTTCAAATGTGGATCAATCACGGTCAGAGGCTCATCAAACATGATTGCACTCACATCAGACCGAACAAGCCCGCGCCCCAGCGAAATTTTCTGTTTGCCATCAGCAGTAAGGCCCGAAGCCCGCTTGTGCAGCGTTTCCGTCAGATCAAGCATACCGGCAATTTCCTTGACACGGGCATCAATAATGCTCTCCGCAACGCCTCTGTTGCGCAACGGAAATGCGAGATTATTGTAAACTGTCATGGTGTCATAGATGACGGGAAACTGGAACACTTGAGCAATATTGCGTTGCTCTGGCGTGGCCCTCGTCACGTCAACACCATCGAAAGACATTTTTCCCTCAGTGGGAAACAGCAATCCGGAGATGAGGTTGAGCAAAGTTGTCTTGCCACAGCCAGAAGGACCTAGCAAAGCATAGGCACCGCCATCTTGCCAGTCGATCGACAGCTTTTTTAAAACGTAGTCTTCCTCACGCTGCGGTTCGGAGATGTAGGAATGGCGAAGATTTTCAATGGAGATTTTAGCCATTACGACACCAACCTGCCCTGCGTATCGAAATACAAACTTTGATCCAGATCAACAAAGAGTTGTGCAGTCGATCCAATTGGCAGCGCATGAATGCCGTGAGACTGACTGATCCAAGTTTGATCATGCACACGTGCGTGAATGACGCTTTCCGATCCTGAAATTTCAGTTACAATAACTTTAGCCTCAAATTGCCCAATGGTTTTGCCATGCTTGAAAGGTGCAATATTGTGTGGGCGAATGCCGATGGTGTATGGGCCATCTAGAAGATTTTTAGCAGTTGCACCAGCCCGCCATTTCTGATTTTCAAAGATGATGATCTCAGCACCCCGCTTTACGATCTTTGCGGTGTTCATGGGCGGCTCGGAAAACACTTGCGCTGTCAATAAATCATGGGGACGCCGGTAACTGGCCGACGTCGGACCAAATTGGGTAATTCGTCCTTCATGCAAGGTTGCAGTGTTGCCGCCAAACAGCAGTGCTTCACTGGGTTCAGTTGTGGCATAGACAACGATTGCATTACGATCCGCAAAAATCTTCGGCAACTCATCTCGCAGTTCTTCGCGCAGCTTGTAATCCAGATTTGCAAGAGGTTCATCTAACAATATGAGATCACTGTCTTTTACCAACGCTCGAGCAATGGCAGTGCGCTGTTGTTGACCACCTGAAAGCTCTGAAGGCTTGCGCTCTAACATGGGGCCAAGACGCAGCAGTTCAGCGGCTTTGTGAACGCGCTTGTCAATTTCAGCTGTGCTCATCCCCGCCACCCGCAGCGGCGAAGCAATGTTGTTATAAACATTATAATTCGGGTAGTTGATGAACTGCTGGTAGACCATTGAAACATTTCGTTTCTGCACAGACGTGGTCGTTACATCTTCGCCACGAAAAAAAATCTTGCCTGAGCTTGGCTTTTGAATGCCTGCCATCAGTTGCATCAAGGTTGTTTTGCCTGCCAGAGTGGTGCCCAGCAACACATTGAAACTACGCGGCTCCAAAACCAGTGATGTGTCGTGAATATGCGTGGCGGCGCCAACGCGCTTCACGATATTTTTCAGTTCAAGTGACATTGATATTCCTCAAACCATCGGGGTGTGCACGATGCACACCCCGCGGCTAGCCTTGGGAGGAGACTGGCTTATTGTTCTGAAGTCCAGCGTTTGATGAGATCATCATAAGCGATGGTTTCACCCTTTGGTTTTTCATTGTCGAGTTTGGCCCACGGCGCGTGGTCCTTGCTCAACATTGTTGCTGGGTCTTTTGGCTCAGCAAGGCGCGGGCCGCAGTCATGGTAGGTTTTATTGGCTTTGTCTGCCGCTTCCATACGACCCATCACGGTGTCCATCTGCTCAGCCAAGCGGTCCATCGCTTGCTGCGCCGTAAACGCGCCCGAATTGATGTCTCCAATGTTCTCCCAGAACAGCTGGGCAAGCTTTGGATAGTCAGGAACGTTCACACCGGTTGGTGACCACGCCACACGGTCTTTCGAACGATAGAATTCGATCAAACCGCCAAGCGATGGCGCACGATCGGTGAAGTGCTTATGGCGCACTGTCGAGTCGCGAATGAATGTCAAACCAACATCACTTTTCTTTACGTCAACAGTCTTGGAATCTACAAACTGTGCGTAAAGCCATGCCGCTTTACGGGCAGGCACGGGTGTAGAGTTAAACAATGTCCATGATCCCACGTCTTGATAGCCGCGTTGCGAACCATCCTTCCAATAGGGGCCATGCGGAGAGGGAGCCATGCGCCAGAGTGGCTTTCCGGCATCGTCCACTGTGTTATTGCCATCCTTCTTTGGTGCAACCATCGAAGCTGTAAACGCTGTGTACCAGAAAATCTGCTGGGCCACATTGCCAGAACTCAGTGCTGGCAGGGACTGATAGAAATCCATGTCGGCAGCAGATGGTGGTGCATATTTGCGCAACCATTCATCCCACTTAGAAACAGCATAGACCGCTGCAGGCGAGTTTGTGCCACCACCGCGTGACACGGAAGCCCCAACCGGGTTGCACGAATCTTTTTCCATGCGAATGCCCCATTCATCAACCGGGCGTCCATTCGGTTGGCCAACGTCGGCTTCACCAGCCATCGAAAGCCAAGCGTCTGTCATGCGCCAGCCAAGATCGGGCGCGCGTTTGCCGTAATCCATATGGCCATAAATCTTAACACCATCAATTTCTTTCACATCTTCGCTGAAAAATTGTGCGATGTCTTCGTAGGCAGACCAGTTCACAGGCACACCCAGATCATAACCATATTTGGCCTTGAACTTTTCTTTCAGTTCAGGGCGGGCAAACCAGTCAGCCCGGAACCAGTAGAGGTTTGCAAACTGTTGATCAGGCAACTGCCACAACTTGCCGTCTGGGCCTGTGGTAAATTTCAAGCCCATGAAGTCATCAAGATCTAGGCCAGGGTTGGTCACATCTTTGCCTTCACCAACCATCCAGTCGGTCAGGTTAATGGCCGATTGCAGACGCGAATGCGTGCCGATCAAATCTGAGTCGTTAATGTAACCATCATAAAGGTTGCGGTTGGTCTGCATCTGGGTTTGCACCGCTTGCACAACTTCACCTTCACCAAGGATTTGATGGTTGACCTTGATACCGGTGATTTCAAAAAAGGCCTTTGTCAGCACTTCTGATTCATATGTGTGGGTTGGAATACTTTCCGAGAGGACGCTGATTTCCATGCCTTTGAAAGGTTCAGCAGCTTTGATGAACCATTGCATTTCTTTCATCTGGTCTTCGGGCGAAAGCGTCGATATTGTAAACTCGCTTTCGATCCATTTCTTCGCGGCGGCTTCATCCGCAAAGCTGGGGCTGGCGAGCATATATAATGCTGCGGCCGCCGTGGCCATAAGCTTCAATTTCATTTCTATTCTCCCATGCAAACTTTTTCAGCCCCTTAGGTGAGGCCTAACTCAATCTCAAACGAAAGAAAACGAAAGTCAATAGACAAAACAATGAAAGCATTGTGCGTTGCAAAGAAAATATTGCGCTGCAATGTTGCATAAAACGAAAAAAAATGAAACAACATGGTGAAAGCTGACGATCTCACTTTCGTCAAACTCATTTATGCAACCCACAGCAGATTCAAACCATGCTCGCTCTTAGTCCACGTCAGAACCAAATCCTAGGACTTGCCCGTCAATTAGGCAATGTTGTTGTCGAAGATTTGGCCGAACGATTTGATGTCACGCCGCAAACCATTCGCAAGGACCTGAACGAGCTTTGCAACGGGCGCATGCTGGCGCGCACCCATGGCGGTGCCATGCTCACGTCAGGCGTGCAGAACGTGGCTTACGAGTCGCGCAGGCAAATTGCTGCACCAGAAAAATTTGCAATTGGTCAACGCGCGGCGAGCCTCATTCCCAACAATTGTTCGCTGTTCATAAATATTGGCACCACAACCGAAGAAGTGGCGCGCGCATTGGTGCACCATGAGGGGTTACTGGTGATTACCAACAACATTCATGTTGCAACCATTCTGATGCATCACCCCCAGATAGAAGTGATGATTGTGGGCGGCATGGTGCGGCGCACCGATGGTGGAATTTTGGGTGAGCAAGGCGTTGATCTGATCGGCCAGTTCAAAGTTGACCATGCGGTAATGGGCGTATCGGCCATAGACGACGATGGCGCCCTTCTCGATTTTGACTACCGCGAAGTTCGCGCGGCCCAAGCCATCATGCAGAATTCTCGCAGTGTTATTCTGGTGTCAGACGCCATGAAATTTAGCCGCTCGGCACCGGCTCGCATTGGCCATCTTTCGCAGGTTGACGTGTTCGTCACTGACAAGCGCCCCCCCGAACCCATCGTAGAACTCTGCAAACACAAAGGCGTCCAGATTGAAATTGTCGACGTAACCCCTGAACAAGACCATGAGGCGTAAAATTTAATATGAACTATGACATGTTTATCATTGGCGGCGGGGTGAACGGGTGTGGCATTGCCCGCGATGCCAGTGGCCGCGGACTTTCAGTTTTCATGGCAGAGAAGGATGATTTGGCATCAGCCACATCATCGGCATCCACCAAATTGATCCATGGTGGCTTGCGCTATCTCGAACATTACGAATTTCGCCTGGTGCGTGAGGCCCTGATCGAGCGTGAAGTGCTTTTGAAATCAGCCCCACATATCATTTGGCCCTTGCGTTTTGTGTTGCCCCATCATGCCGGATTGCGCCCCCGTTGGCTCATCCGCCTTGGGCTGTTCATGTATGACCATTTGGGGGGCCGCAAGATTTTGCCCCCCACCAGAAGTGTTGATTTTCTGAATGATGAAACCGGAAAACCGCTGAAGAGTGAATTTACCAAGGGCTATGAGTATTCAGACTGCTGGGTGGAAGATTCAAGACTGGTCGTGTTGATGGCGCGGGATGCCGCCGCAAAAGGCGCAACCATCCGAACACGCACCACCGTAAAACAAGCCACCCGTGTGAATGGCGGCTGGAACATTGCTGTCAAAAACCTTGATGGCAGTGAAGAAACCGTAACAGCTAAAGTGCTGGTCAATGCAGCTGGCCCGTGGGTCAGCGAGGTTCTTGCCCAAGTGGTAGGCCGTAATGATCCGGATAAAATCCGCATGGTCAAGGGCAGCCACATTGTGGTGGATAAGCTTTATGATCACGACCGCTGCTATATCTTCCAGAATGCCGATGGGCGAATTTGCTTTGCCATTCCATATGAAACCAATTTCACCCTGATTGGCACTACAGATGAAGACCACCAGGGCGATCCAGGAAAGCCCGAAATTTCGCAAGAAGAAACAGATTATCTGTTGGCCGCCGTGAGTGAATATTTCAAACGCCCTGTTACGCGCGAAATGGTCAGGTGGGCCTATTCCGGCATCAGACCGCTTTATGACGATGGTGCCAGCAAGGCGCAGGAAGCCACGCGCGATTACGTATTGAAGCTTGATCAGCGCGAAAACCAGGCACCGCTGCTTTCGGTGTTTGGCGGCAAGATTACAACGCATCGCCGCTTGGCGGAGCATGCCTTGGAAAAGCTGGCTGCATTTTTTCCCCATGCCAAAGCTCCATGGACAGCAAAGGCAAGCTTGCCTGGCGGAATGAATTATGCCGACGTTGCAAAATACATTTCCGAACAGCAACGCGCCTATTCATTTCTGAAACCACAAAATGTGCTGCGCCTTTTTCGCGCTTACGGCACTGACATGCAGGACATTTTGAAAGGGGCTCGCTTTGCAACTGATTTGGGTAAAAGTTTTGGTCCCCTCAGCGAGCGCGAAGTTGAATTTCTGCGCAAACATGAATGGGTGCAAACCTCCGATGATATTTTGTGGCGTCGCTCGAAATTAGGCCTCCATATGAAACCAGAGGAAGTTCAGGCCTTGCGGGACTATATGGGCGAAGGTGTCAAACTTAAAAAATCAAAAAAGAATTGATCATGGCTTCCTCTATTTTGGCAATCGACCAAGGCACCACATCAACACGCGCCATTATTTTTGATGGAAAGCTCAATCCAAAGGCAAGCGCGCAAAAAGAATTCAAGCAATTTTATCCGGCATCAGGTTGGGTTGAACATGATCCTGAGGAAATTTGGAAATCTGTTGTATTCACTGTGAAGGCGGCCATCAAAAAAGCCCGCATCAAGGTGTCAGATATAAAAACCATCGGCATAACCAATCAACGCGAAACCACAATCATCTGGGACCGGAAAACTGGAAAACCCATTCATAAAGCTATCGTATGGCAAGACCGGCGTACCGCCGACATGTGCAAATCTTTGAAGACCCAGAATTTCGAGCCATTATTTTCGCGCAAAACCGGCCTGCTGCTGGATCCATATTTTTCGGGCACCAAAATTGCCTGGATATTGGATACGGTGAAAGGCGCACGCAAACGCGCAGAAAAAGGCGAACTGTGCTTTGGCACCGTTGACACATTTCTCATCTGGCGGCTGACCGGTGGCAAAGTGCACGCAACGGACGCAACCAATGCTTCGCGCACATTATTGTGCAACATCCACACGGGCGCATGGGATGATGAATTGCTGACGGCCCTGAATGTGCCCCGTTCAATTCTACCAGAGATCAAGGATTGTGCTGCAGATTTTGGTGTTACTGACAAAAATTTTTTTGGCGCTTCCATCCCAATCGGTGGTGTGGCGGGTGACCAACACGCGGCAGCCATTGGCCAAGCCTGTTTTGAGCCTGGCATGATGAAGTCCACTTACGGAACAGGCTGTTTTGCCATCATGAATACGGGAGATGTGCCCGTGGTCTCGCATAACCGTTTGCTTACAACCTTGGCTTACCAGCTCAACGGCAAACGCACCTATGCATTGGAAGGCGCAATCTTCATTGCAGGAGCAGCCGTGCAATGGCTGCGCGATGGCATTAAGGTGGTAAAGACCGCCAAGGAAACCGGCGCATTGTCGCGCGCATCAGATCCTGCACAACACGTGTATCTGGTGCCAGCCTTTGTCGGCTTGGGCGCCCCCTATTGGGATGCTGATGCGCGCGGTGCGCTCTTTGGATTGACAAGAGGAACCACCAACAAGGAGCTGTCACGAGCCGCTCTGGAGTCAGTGTGTTACCAAACACGCGATCTGCTAGAAGCCATGAAAAAAGATTGGGGGGCGTCTGGCCAAACAGTGTTGCGCGTGGATGGCGGCATGACGGCTTCCGACTGGACCATGCAAAACCTTGCCGATATTCTCGATGCGCCCGTCGACCGCCCAAAAATACTGGAAACCACCGCGCTGGGTGCAGCCTATCTGGCAGGCCTGCAAGCCGGGCTTCTTCCTCCTCCGGCTGAATTTGCCAAATCATGGAAACGCGACAAACGCTTTACACCAAAGATGAAGGCAGACATGCGAAACAAAAAATATGCCGGATGGAAAGACGCGGTGCGAAAACTGTTGGCATAAATTGTAGCTTTGATAACGCCCCTCGTCACTTTCTTGTACAGTGATAAAGAACAGTCGCAACTGACAATCTAGAACTTTCGGGGTAGCACCATCATCGATCAACTTGAAAAAATGCGAACAGCCATCCGGTTTGGTCTGGTCAAACAGGCAACCGCGATTTTCGCTACCGTTCCCGCCTCGCAACACACAACGCCTGAATGGCAAATAGAATTTGGCTTTCTACAACTGTTGAAATTTACCAACCCTGTTGAAATCAAAGTGCCAGAAACGGTTCAATCAGGTGCTGAGACAGAATGCCGGTTGTTGATCCTCAAGGGCATCATCAGCAACCGCCTGCGCGATCCGTTGTCTGCGCTCACTCATTTAACCAATGCCGCCAGCTTAAGCGATGTGGCCAAACTCCCATTTTGCAAGCTGGCAGCTCTCTTGGAACTGGCACGTGTTTATGTGTGGTTTGGCAACACCGTGGAAGCGCAAGACAAGTTGCTAGAAGTTCTGGCGCGTGCCGCAGGGCGCAACTTTGAGATCTACCGATTCCTGGCATTTTGCCGTCTCGCTGACCTTTATGCAGAGCTGGAACAGTGGCAGGCGTCCAAACGCTACGTCGAGTTGGCAGAAGCAGCAGAAAAACCTTTCCGTGCCAGTGTTCATTGGCTGCAATTGCAGGATTGCGCCGCACGCGTAGATTTGGGCTTGGGGCTAGACGCTGCAAGACATATTGCACCGTTGCAAAACGCTGATGCCGGGTTGCCACCCTATATACAGTTTCGCTGGCGCGCATTGCAGTTTGAAAATCTGCTCGTTAAAGATCTGAAAGGGGCCGCCAGCGCACTGGCCGAAGTGGAAAACCTGCCCACACAAGCCGAAAGTTTTGAGCACATTGTAACCCAAGTCTTGGGCGCCAAACTGGATTTGCGCATGGGAAGGCCAAAACCTGCCATTGCAGCTCTCACCACCGCACGGAACTGGTTCTCGGACCAAGATTTGAGCATTCGCATTGTTGACACGCAAGTGCTGTTGGCCAGAGCTTTTGCAGCAGACAATCTGCTTGAACAAGCCGCAGCCGAGCTTGATGCCACGCGCAATTATTGCCTGTCGCGAAATTTAAATGCGCAACTTGAAAAAACCGAAACCACGTTTGCCGAACTGGGCCTATCACTTCATCCCATAGTTGAAACGCGGCGCATGACATCCGAAAATGCATGGAAAAACCGCCAGGCTTACGTTATTTTGAAAAGATTAGGTGCAGGCGGACAGGGGGAAGTCTACCTCGCGCATGACAATGCACGCCGCAAAAACGTAGCACTCAAAAAATTGAATGCAGCTGTCGAAAAATCATCCCTTCAATTGGCCGCACTCGAACGTGAAGTGAGGGGTGCCAATGCCGCCATGGCACCAGGCATGGCCCGCATCATTGCGTGTGGACAGGAAAGCGAAGGCCTTTTTTATATTGTGCAAGATTACATTGAAGGAAAATCCCTGCGCACAGAAATCGAAACTGAAAAACCCACATTTCATATGCTTGCAAGCCTTTCCGAGACTTTAGCCCTGCTTCACGCGCGCGGTGTTGTGCACGGCGATGTGAAGCCTGAAAATGTTATTATCACACCAGAGGGTGCAACCATGCTGGTGGATTTTGGACTGGCGCGTCTTGTCCAAGACAAGATAAAAATATCAACAGGCGCCACTGCACGCTATGCGCCACCCGCTTTAGCGACCCTGTTTCACGACGCTGCATGGCGCGATCGCTATGCCTTTGGATTGATTATCTTGGAATGCCTGGGCGCAAAATTACCAAACCAATTTCAAAAAACTATGTTTTTCAATTCAAGAGAATTGAACAGCATCATTGCCAATTTGCCAAAAAGCCCTGCCAGAAAATTGGCGCGCGAAATGCTCTCACCCTTTCATTTCACACACAAGAATTGGAGCGCAGCCACCCATTTTAAGTGATTATTGCAACTTGATAACCTGCAACCAATAATTCTCGCCCGCAGCGCCATCGATGGCAAAAGACACATCGCCCTTCGCTGCAATTTTAAAAAGCGCTGTTGGAGCCTCATCCAGATAAAGTGGCGATTGAAAACTTGTGCCTTCCGAAGCAATGCGCAAACTCAAACTCTTCGATCTTTCAGATTTTTCGGTGCTGACTGCAAATGCAAGATAAGTGCCGCTGTCCACATTGCTCCAATTTTCAATCGCCTGTGCCGTAGACGATTTCGCATCTGCTGGTGCGAGAATTCCCTGGTTCTCGTAGGCGGGCGGTTGATCAAGCCGGTCTAAGGATGCTCCATCACGGTAGTTTTGTAACAGCGCCCAGATTTTATTGCGTTGTGCCAGATAAAGCGATGCATTTTGCCACTCAGCTTCTGTAGATGCCATTTTTCCAGCAGTCCATTCGCGAGACAAATCTTCAAGCAGTGCAGCACTTTGAGCATAAAATGTGCCCGACCCTGAAACGACAAAATCAGACCCAATGCCCCGTGTTTCCCCACCTGAATGAATGGCAATCACTTCGCCACGACTGTTGACAATCGGGCTGCCGCTGGCGCCGCCCGTGGCAGGCGCAGTATGGTAAATCAACTCACCGGTTTTGTCATTGGCAACGCCCAGAAAATCGGTGGAGCCACTGATATAGCCGATGCGCAATTGTTCTGCGTTTGCATTTTTTGCAAATGCTGCCGGATAGCCAACATAGGCAATGGCTTCCCCCGGGCGCAGCTGCTGCAGGGTTTCCGCATTTGCAACTTGCAGCGGCTTTGCCAAAGCAACATTTGTGTCAACTGAAAGAACAGCCACATCATAACTTCCAAGCCTTTTTATATCAGTATGGGTGGCAGCTTCCGTTCGCGCCAATTGCTCGCGAAATTGCAGATAAGCCGGGTGAACTTTTACAGCCCGCACGCGAATGGGCACTTGCGAACCATCAGGAGCCATCACCACCAAAGTCTGGTTGTTTTTAGTCTCAGCAAAAAGCATGGCAACATGGGCATTGGTAACCAGCGTATGAGAACCAGAAACCCATGCAGTGGCTTGCGGCGTTGGTGCTGACCCATCATTTGAAAGCAAAGCAACTTGGTAAACTGAGCCTTTGATCTGATCGTAAACCTGGGTCCAGTTGGCGGCCTCTGAACGTTCTGGTTTGCTGTTCAGCTTTTCGATCAGTGCAGCAGTTTCTGCCAAGAAAGCCTCCTTGGCCTGCTCCTGCGCCCGCCATTGAAAAAGTGTAAACCCTCCAATTAAGGCAACCAGCACTGCAAGACCCGCCACCAAACGACCTGCATGTTTAAGTCCCTGTTGCAGTGTGCCACTGTCAGACTTGAAGTCAGGATCTGTAAGGGCGCCATCGGCTGTTTGGGCAATGACAAGTTTGATTTTTGGCCCGGTCACCGGATCAATCAAACGCAACTCGGTGTTTTCAAGCAGTGGCACAGTGCCGACCACCCGCTCGCCGTTTATGAACACGGGATGCACCCGGTCAGTCACCAATTCATAACTGGCGGCTGCAGGTCGCAACTCGAAATGATTGCGGCCCAATCTCGAATCGCTTGGTAAAAACCGAACCGCACAATCGAGTGCGCGACCAAATTTCACCACCGAGTTTGCAACTGGAAACACCTGTTTTTCACCACCCGCAATAGTGGTCAGTTCCGGATCAAGCGTCACCGTCAGCACGATGCACCGGGCCTATTTGTTTTCTGAGATAGTTTTCTTCACCCAGCCAGCAAAATAGTCAGTGCGGGTATAAATGCCAAACAATTTGGGTTGCGCGCAACCCCTGCCCCACGAAACAACACCCACCTGCACGTAGCCTTTTTTATTATCAGGATTTGCAGCCACCAAAGGGCCACCGCTGTCGCCTTGGCAGCTGTCTTTTCCGCCACGCTTCAACCCCGCACACATTTGTCCTTCCGGAATATCGCCAGCCCCTTGCGAGGTATAGCTTTGCCGGCAGGCATCAAAATTCTGCACCGGCACTTCAACCTCCTGCAGTTCATTGGGTGTAAGCAGGCCCCAATCCACTTCGGTGTCTGGAAACTCCTTCTGAAAAGCCGAGTAATCAAAAACATACCCCCAGCCCGAAACGGTAACCTTCTTGCCTTCAAGTGTGTTGTAAAAATCGGTGCTTGCCAAGTCCACATTGCTGGCACCATTGCCATAATCAACAGGCGATGCCAGCTTGATAAGCGCAATGTCATTTTCCATTGTATCAGGATTGTATCCCGCATGTGGGATAACCAAAGCACTGTCAACGCGTTGTAAGTCAGCCAGTTTATTGCTGCCATAACCGATGACAAAACTGGTGCGCCCAGGCGTGCAATGCGCTGCCGTCAGCACCCATTGTTTGGCAATCAGTGAGCCACCACAGATACCACTTTTATCAGCTGCATCCTCGAACAAACGAACCTGCCAAGGCCATTTGTTGGCATCCGCAGAACGACCGCCGACGATCATATCCGTATCAAGGGTTGCATTTTTCTTTGCGTCTTCAGCGCCAGCGCTGATCGCACCTAAAAAAACTCCGGCAAAAAGTGCGCCGACAAAAACAGAATTAAGGCCATAAAACTTCATGCTTGATGCATTCCTTGATTGGGGGGGGGAAACCGTGTCTGCAACTCAACTATAGAAATAAACCACCGAAAGCTCAACCGGCGTTTTTACGATTCAACACTTTCAACGTTGTCCCTTGCGAATCTTTCAGAGTCAGCGTTGTCGCCGACAACTCAACTTTTGCCGTATTCTGCAAACTCGCCAAAAATTTAAATTCCTGCTCCATGATGGCAGGCTTGCACGCCATGCGCGTGGTGGCAAAATTGGTAAATTTCAACCCATTTTCCGTCTGGGTATAGCTGCCACGAAATGTATTGCAGCCAGCATTGCCACTCACCAAACTAGATTTAAACTCCAGCGATTGTCTGCCGTTTTCAGGTGAAATCCAGCTTGACCCCGTTAAGCTCACCAACGCCGCCATCATGATCTCCAACAGTCCCATGTCCCTTCTCCTTTTTGCTGACACTAATCGGAATAGGAATAAATGTTGTCAGGGTTCCGACCGAGATGCGGCATAATTGTGAATTATTGCGGAGCAATTGCAGCAAGCGCCTTTTGCACATTGTCAATAGTGGCGGCTTCGCCTGCCGTTACAAGAGCTCCCATCTCACGCACAAAAACCTTCATATCTGCGCCGTCCGAATCCTCAACACGCAAATTTTGCCCACGAAAAATGTCAAAGGCTTCTGCAAGATTGCCCAGCGCAACTTCATTTGATTGATTGGCACGACCCAGTTTCAGCATAAGTTCAACATAGAGTTTATATTGCTGCGCGATGGACTGAGGGTCGGCATCAACATAGCTCACCTTGAACAAAACGGAAAATGCATAATCTGAAAGCAAGGATGCATTCCCCGGATTGCGATCTGAAAGGTCCTTGGCAATTTCAGAGAATGTGGAAATTTCCTTCGTTGCCGCAGCCTGCTTTTCACCGCCTTGCTTTTGCAGATTGTTGCCATACGCCTTGTGCGTTCCAGAAAGCATCTGCCGAACTGACATATCGTCTGGGCGTGCAAGGGAAACGTCAGTTGCAGCTTTCACAGCTTCACAGAAATACTTTTCGCCTTCACCAAACTGTTCAAGCGCGTTATAGGTTCGGCCAACCAGATCAAGCGCATTTGATTGTGACGACCGATAATCAACTTTATTTTCGGTATCAAGTTTTCCGGTCATTGGATAGCCGCAGTCATCAAGCATGGTGCCTTCACTCAACAGAACGCGGTAAACGTCCAGTGCCTTTTGTCCGGTTGCGAGTGGAATGTTTTTGAATTCGTCCTTTGTTTGTGCGAGGTGAAATTGGGCGTCTGCAATATCGCCAAGTGCCGTAGCTACATTGGCTTGGCGCTGCTGCTCTTCCCCAGGTTTTACCGCTGCAAGCTCTAAGGCATCAACCGCAGCCTGATAGGATTTCAACGCATTCGCATAATCCTCCTGCGAATTTTTCTGGATATCCCCCAAGGTCGTAAAGCTGGCCGACAAGTTTAAGAGATTGATGTTCTTGAGCCGATCGTCATTTTCATTTAAAGGCGAGTGGGTGTCAAAGTACAGTTTCAAATCAGTGGCATTTTTCACTGCAATATTGGCGTTTTCCACGGCTTCCTGAATATTGCCCTGCAGCTGAAGGATTTTGGCGAATTGAAGATCAGTCGGCACCCGCGAGACTCTTTGTGAATTGTCATTGGCTCCTGATTGCATCAAACTAGTTTGCATTTCGCGCACAGCCTGCAGCACAGATTGTGTAACGACCAATGGCACACCGCTGGTAATGCGCAAACTGGTTACTACATCGAAAGAAAAGGTCTCGCTGGCTTGCAGTGCGGCATCCGCTATTTTTTGCGCCTTGTCGCGTTGTACAACGGCTTCTCGTCGGTTGAATTCACCCCACACAAAAAACCCAAAGGATACAAAAGCCACCGCAATAGCGGCAAAAAGTCCAAGCCTTTGGCGCGTAGTCAAAGCGCGCCTGCTCGCAGCTATGTATTCCAATTGCAAAGCGGTGGGTGGTGAGGCAGAATCGGGTCTCTTGGCCGACCAAGTTTCAGCATCGGCCAGCGAACGGCCAAACAGCAATTGCGATTTGGCTTTGTTGCGCGCCAACCAATCCAGCGCCTGCTCTCCAAGCCTTGTGTGCTGGCGCACCCAATCAAGGTCGGTATCCAGAGCTTCGCGAAGTTTGCCAAATGCATCCTCGAAACTCTGGTTATCAAAAAATATGAAATTCAACTTGGTGAGTGCATCGGGTAACAGAGAAGGATCAACTGCATCTGCAACAACCGGAATAATGCGTTTTCCAAGCCGCGCAGCTTCATTGATTTCCCAGGCACAAATGCTGGACGCTGCAGAATGTGGACTAACTGAAAAGACAATAGCATCGGCTTCTTGAATGAGTTTGCCAAGACGGTCTTGCCACGCTTCACCCGGCGCGATATCAGTTTTATCCAGGCTTGGTTGATAGTCTGCTTTCTCAAGTTCAACTTTCAATAACTGCGCAAATTCAATATCCTTTCGAGAATATGACAAAAAAATTCGCGTTTTGCGATTTTGCGCCTTTGCCTTCCCCGTGTCAGCCATAACCCCGATAACCCTGCCCTTTGATTCCTGCTGCCCGATATTTCAGTGTTCTTTCAAATTTCGCAACACTAATATATTGAACGGACTTTAAGGAATTGAGTGAGCATGCGATTGAAACTGGCCGACATAGGCTCGGAACTCCCATTGCGATATGCTGTTCCATTTGTAGCCATCATTTACGCAATAGGACTGTACGGATTTTATCAGGTCTGCCCTGTCACCAAGGAATGCAGCGGCGAAACTCAAAGTTTAGCTTTACTCAACAATGCTTACAGGGCATTTGCGTTGTTTTTCTCAATGCCGGAGCAAAGCGGAGAAGCTTTGAAAGACCCTTGGCTGATGACGGCACGGTGGATTGCACCCTGCATAACGCTGTTTGGTCTGTTTCGAATTTTTGCAAATCAGATTGACAGCTGGTGGACACGCCGAAAAATGCGCAGTCTTTCTGAACACACGGTTTTGATTGGCGAGGGTTTAAATTTTGCAGTTTCGGAACAGATCCGCAGCGTGGCAATCAACGCTCCACAAATCAAAGCTGAATATTACATCACATCTGATGTGATCAAGAAGGCTGATATAGAAAGGGCAAAGCACATTATTCTGAAATGTAGCTCTGATTCCGAGACTCTGCAAAGTTTGGACGAAGTCCTGAATGCCGTGGCCACTCAGACAACTGAAAAGAAAATTGAAGTCCAGTTGCAAAGCTTGTCGCTGACCGAACAGTTGAACCGCCAGGACAAATTTGGCAGCCCATCGCCCCACATTGAGGTCATTGCAACCAATGGCGATGAAAAGGTCGTTGAAACCTTTCTCACGGATTATCCACTTGCTCCCGAAGCAGCGCTTCGCGGATTGCAGCGCGTGCATCTTGTGATCGTGGGTTGGAACAGTTTTTCAATGGCGTTGCTTGAGAAATTCGCAAGGTCATGCCCTTATACAGGTTTGGAAAATCCTGTGATCAGCATTTTTTGCCGTTCTTCGAATGAGTTGAGAGAGTTCATCAACCAGCGTTCAAAGGCATTGGCAGACGGAACAATTTTCAATCTCATTTTTTACGAACTGTTGAATTTGCAAACGCTACCCACTGAGCAGCAAATTATTCAAACGGATAAACAAGGTCCTGTAACAGCAATCTTAATTGCTGACGATAATTCAACGGCTGCAGCAATTTCCGCAACAAAGCTGCGCCGTTCCACAAATACGGTTGCTCAGTGGAATGCGCCAATTTATGTGTTGCAAGACAAAAACACGGTGAAACAATTTTTATTTTTAAACCAGCAGGATTTTGATCCGGCACAGCAGGTCATTCCACTCGAAAAAAATGGCGCTGCACAGTCTGATGTCTTGGAGAAGTTTGCCAAGGCATTTCACCAATCTTACTTACAAGACGCAAAATCTGTTCATGCTGTGAATTCAAATGCACTGCACCCATGGTCAAGCCTCCCGCAAACTTATCGTGCCGCCAATCGCAACGCGGCCTTTCGCGCTCTCACCAAGTTGAGCGCCACAGGATATTTCATCTGGCCTGAAGGTGAAGTGCCACATGGAGATTGGACAGTGATCAATGATCCAGCTCGTCTGGAGCAGTTGGCCGAGATGGAACACCAAGCCTGGATGAATGATCGATTGCTGGATGGTTGGCGATATGGAGCGCACCGAAACAACACAAAATTTCTCCACCCCGATTTGGTGAATTACTCAAAATTGCGCGAGGACATTAAGGAGCTGGACCGCGCTCACATTCGAAGTCTCGGCAAAACTCTTAAAAACGGTTCTGGTAAAATAAATATTCTCGAGGGTTATACGGTCGGGATTGTCTCGGCCCGCGGACTTCAGTCACAGTCTACCCGTGACGCAAGATCACTTTTTGAAAATTCAATCGCACTGATTAAATCAAAATATGTGTCAATTGCCAGTCCACTCGATACAGTGGCAGAGTTCGAGCATGTGGAGTTCTGCCTGACCCAATTGAAAAACAATAATGTTCCTCACCGGTTTTTGGCTCTCGCCAGAGAGCCGTCTGCGGATCTGCAGAAGCAAGATGTTGAAGAACAGCTGTCGCACCAATTGGGTCTTTTAAAAATGGGTGGCGAACGCTCCAAGATTGTCTATTTGCAGAATGCTCATCATTTTAGCAGACTTAAGCCAAAGCGTGGTGCCACTCCGACACTGCAATGGCTTACGATGCAGTGTCAGCTCATCATCAATTTATCGCAGAAGGCAAAATCAGAATAAAGCTCCGGTGTCTTTCTTACAGGGCTCGGCACATTTTTCACCTAATGCAAGACCTTATAGATTGACGTGAAGAAGGCATCTCGCACTTGGTCATAATTAAGCGACGGTTTGAAATCACCGATAGCGCCATAGGTTTCGGGATTGAAGGCAAGACCCATGGCTGCATAAGCTTCTGCGATTCCAGCAGCTGCCGTCATAGACCGTGTGATTGAAATGATCGCCCCAATTTGCACACAGCGCTGGTTCATGCGCTGCGCCACACCAATCAACTTGACAGTGCCGTTGGCGTTCACGCTGTATTTTCCGGGGCAATATTCATCCGGCAATTCACCCACCCGCGCATCAATACCCAGAGTGATCAACGCTTTGGCAAAAGCTGCTGACAGCACGTCATAACGCAGCAATGTATGTTGATATGGCATTGCATCGGGATAAACAATTGTGATTGCCAGCGCATTCTCGTCATACAGCGTCAGGCGGCCGCCAGTGCCACGCTCAACAGGTGTGAAACCTCGCGCACGAACCAGACGCTTTATCTGTTCATAATCCGGGTGTGATGTGTCTTGTGGTGAAAAAGCAGCCGTGGGTTTGGGGCGGCGCAAGCGGAACACACCTTCATCGCCGGGCCGAAGCTCAGTGAGTTGCTGCCTCACCCAATCGGCATAGACGTCCGGGGCAAGCCACATCTCTGCTGGCAATTTTGTATCGTCAATAATCCGAAAAGAGCCGCCAAAAGGAGTGCTCACGTTAATTTCTCTTTTCCGGCACAGCCATAAAGCTTCATATTGTCGATCGTGCTCATATTTAAGCGCTTCTTGCCTTCAGCCATGGCCTCTTCCAGTTGATGGTCCCCCGTCGACCACACATCCAGCATGCCTTGGTGCAACAAGTGTCACTGTTGTGTGTCACCATTATACTCGTAGGCGAACTAAGCACAATTCAACACTATAGGAATTTTCGTCACATCCAAATTTCAAGTGTGCGCATGGTCAACCGGATTGGGTCTCGCGTACATCACCGGTGAAAGCGACTGGTTCTAAAACCGAAATTCCTGCATCTATCGCAATGATAATCTCACTATCCATGTACCAATGGAATTGGAATGTCCGACATAGTGTTAAGGCGTTGGGGGAAAAAAACAAGTTCGCGATAGTTCAAAAAAAACCGACAGAGGATAATCTGTCGGTTTTCTGGTCAAAGCTGAACAGTGAAATTTACTCTGCCGCTTGTTCCATCATATCGCTACCCTCATTTTCAGCGAGGGCTTCGAGATCTTCATCGGTTTGAATTTCTTCCTGCAATGTCTCGTCAAGCAACTCAGTCGCCCCATCAAGTTCCAGGGTTTCCGACAACCGACGCAGCGTTCCATACCGCGACATTTCATAATGTTCGACGGCTTGAGCAGATGAAATCAAAGCCGCGTCCAAAGCGTCTGATCCAGCATATTCTTCCATCATTTCCTTGCCCTCTTCCAAAATGCCATCAATAGCGGGACAGGTTTTTGCCTTGGGTTTTTGGCCAATGATGCCAAACACTTCTTCCAGACGTTCAACCTGCACTTTGGTTTCCCCGTGATGCTTCTCAAAAGCGGCTTTCAATTCGGGGGACTGCGCTGCTTTCGCCATTTTCGGCAAATTTGCCAAGATTTTACGTTCGGCATAATAAATGTCTTTCAGTGTATCTTCAAACAAACTGTGAAGGGTTTTTTCGGCCATGATGTCTCTCCATAAATGAAATTGAGGTTGCGTCTGCGGACCTTGTTTGAACGCGGTTTTCAGAAAAATGTTCCAACGAAAAGCATGTTGCGATCCTAAAAAAAGAGGTGCTGAGGGCACCCCATTCAAATGTGAGTCGGTTACCACTATTCTTTGTCACACACCGAGACGCTTGATCCATCCTTGCTAAAGCC
>JBBRNW010000016.1:0-84299 GCA_038230015.1 Hyphomicrobiales bacterium
AACGCGCCGTTGCCGCGCTGCGGTTTGACCGGCTGGCAGTGGATCTGACCGGGGTGGAGGATTGGGGGCAGGTGGTGGCTGCGCTGACCGGTGCCCTTCGCGCAGAAGGGTCGGCAGGCCGGGCCGAGGATCATCTGGTGCTGCGCCCGCATCTGACGGGCCAGACGCCGCTGGCCTTTCGCATCGCCCGCGATCTGGATCAGCTGCGCCAATAGGCCGTGGCCACCGCCGAAGGGTTGGCGGGCCTGTGGATCGACAAGGTTGAAAACCGCACCAGTGCCACGGGAGCGGCGCAAACCCGTCTGCCCGCCGATCTGGTGGCGATTGTCACCGCCGATCTGCCAAGCGATCCTGCGTTGATGGCGGCGCTGACCGATCTGGCGCGTGACCTCGTGCAGGACCTGCCATCCGAATTGCGCAACCTGCTTGGCGACGACGAAGACGCCCTGCGTAGCCATTGCGTCGCCCTTTTGACCGAAGGAACGACGTGGCTTTTGCCCCGACTGACCACGGACGAGGGCACCTGATGCGGCTCGACCGGCTGGACCTGACCCGCTATGGCCGCTTTACCGATGCGCGGCTGGATTTTCCGGCCCCAGAATCGGGCGCGCCCGATCTGCATGTGATCTTTGGTCCGAACGAGGCGGGTAAATCCACCCTGTTCTCGGCTTGGCTGGACCTGCTTTACGGCGTCCCCCTGCGCACGCGCTATGACTTTTTGCACGCTGGCCCGACGATGCAAATCGGGGCCAGGCTGACCCATGCGGGCGGCGTGTTGGAGGCCGTGCGGCTAAAGCGAAACGGCCCCAGTCTGCAAGACGGCACCGGTCAGGCCCTGCCCGAAGCGGTGATGCAGGCGGCACTGGCCGGGCTGGGGCGCGACGGATATGCCGCGATGTTTTCCCTCGATGATGACACGCTGGAACTGGGCGGCGAGTCCATCCTCGCGAGCCGCGGCGATCTGGGCGAGATGCTGTTTGCGGCCAGTGCCGGGCTGGCTGGCCTTGGGCCGCAGTTGGAGGGTATCCGCCGCGACCTTGACACATTCCATAAGCCACGGGCGCGCAGCTCTACGCTGAAACTGGCGAAAGACCGGCTGCAAGAGTTGGACCGGCAACGCCGCGATCTGGATACCACGGCCGGTGCTGCGCAAAAGCTGCAACGCGATGTGACGGCGGCTGACAAAGCTTGGGCCACGGCGCGGCAGCTGGAAACCGCCGCCGATGCCGCGCTCAAGACAATTGCAGCGGCCCTTGCGGTTCTGCCGCAGCAGGCGCGACTCGCCCGGTTGCAGGCCGAAATTGCGCCGCTGACCGATTTGCCCGAGGCGATTGAGGCGGACGCGCGGGACTTGCAAGGCATTGAACAGGCGCTGCGCGGGCTAGCTGGCCAAACGGCCACACGGGCCGAGGCGATGGCCGAGTTGGAACGACGCCGGGCAGCTTTGCCGCGCGACCCCGTGATCCTGCCTTTGGCCGAACAGATTGGCGCAGTGGCGGGCCTGCACCCCTTGCATCTGGCGGCCCTTGCCGATCTGCCCCGCCGCCGCGACAGGCTGGCCGAGGTGGTGGGCGATCTGACTCGCCGGATGCAGGCCCTTGGCCTTGCTGCACCCGCTGCAGACCATACCCTTGCACCGTCGCTGATAGCCCGCTTGCGCGCACTGGTGGCGCAACGCGATGTGGCGATGCAGGCCGTGACCTTGACGCAGGTTGAGGCGGACAAGGCCGAAACTCGCTTGACTGCCGCGCAGGAAAGTCTGGGCGATCCGGCACCGGTGCAGGATTTGCAAAGCCTTGGTCATCTGGTCACCCGCCTGCGCCAGACCGACCCCGAGTTGTTGCGGACACGCGCCGCGCAGGATTGCGCTGGGCGGGACGCCGAACTGGCGGCAGCGTTGCTTGCCTTGGCACCCTGGCGCGGCTCGGCGGCCGATCTGATGGACCTTGCAGCGCCCCCGCCTTGGCAGATCGCGGCATGGGAGGCCGGTGATCTGACCACCGCCCGCGCGCTCCGCGAGGCGCAGGATGCTTGCGACCGCCGCCGAGCTGATCTTGCCTCTATCCAAGAAGCTATCCACGCCGATCCGACCGGCACGCCGTCACTGACCGAGGCGGCTCTGGCGCGCGCCCGGCGCGAGGCGGCCTGGGCCGCGCATCTGGCCCGTCTGACGCAAGACACCGCCGCCGCCTTTGAAACCGCCCTGCGGCTGGATGACCGGATCACCCTGCAATTGGCCGAGGCGATGGCCGCAGCCCAACGTGCCACCGAAACCGCGCTGGAGGTTGCCCGGATCACGGCAGAAGTGTCGCAGGCCGAAGCCGCTTTGCAATCGGCACAGGCTGACCGGCTGGCATGGGAACAGGCGGTTGCCGGTTGTGCAGCCGGGCTTGGCCTTGCCGGGGCGGGACTTGCCGATCTGCGGGGCTGGCTGGCCTTGCGTGACAAGGCGCTTGCCGCCCTTGCTGCGGACGATCTGGCTCGAAGCGCTCTGGACCGTGCAAAGGCCGCGGTGGCCGAGGCGGCAGGCTATCTGGCCACCGCCTTGGTCCTATCCTCGGATCGGGGTTTGGCTCTGCTGATGGCCGAAGCACAGGCCCGCCTTGATACCGCGCAGCAAAGCGAAGCGGCGGCCCGACGGCTTGCCGAACTGCGTGCAGATGTTAAGGAACGGAAGGCCAGTCTGACCGAAGCCGCGAAGGCGCTGACCGATTGGCGGCAGGACTGGCAGGCGGCGCGAACCGGCGCTGCGCTTCTGGCGGTGCCCGATGCGGATGCGGGCCTTGCCACGCTGCTGGACGATCTGGACCATCTGACCCGGCAGGAGTCCGAACGCGCCGAACTGGCCGACCGCATCGCCAAGATGGAAGACAACAGCCGCGCCTTTCATGCCGCCGCCGCAAAAGTCAATGTGGCCCTGTCCCTGCCCGAGGTCTCCACTTGGTCAGGCATCAGTGACCGGCTGTCCTTGGCGGAGCAGGCCGAGCGTGACCATGCCAACATCACAGCCGACCTTGCCCGCGACCTTGCGGCGCAGACGGCCGATCAGGCCAAGGCCGACAGGCTCAGCGCCAGCCGTTCGGCGCTGGGCGACCGGCTGGGGTGGACGGGGCAGGGCGAACTGGCGGATCATCTTGCTACCTGCTTGCGCGCCAGCCGCCTGCGGCGCGATATCACAGAGTTGGTGGCCGAACTGGCCGCCCACCCTGCATCCGATCAGGACGAGAAGGGTCTGGAGGCTGAGGCGACCCGGCTGCAAGACGCCCTGACCCTTGCCCGGTCAGACGCAGAGGCGCGCTTTGCCGACTTGGCCGAGGCGGGGCGTGCTCTTGCGGCCATAGGTGGCGACGATGCCGTCGCGCGGTTGACCGCCGAACGTGCCAACCTTTTGAACACGTTGCAGGATCAGGCCCGCGACCATCTGGCAAAGCGTTTTGGCCTGATGGCGTTTGAACAGGGTCTGCGGCGCTACCGCGACGGCCACCGCAGCGGTATGCTGGCTCGCGCGTCAGATGCCTTCCGCCACCTGACCTGCGGTGAATACACGGGCCTTGCTGCCCAGCCTGAAGGCACCACCGAAGTGCTGGTGGCCTTACCCGGCAAGGGGGGCTCAAAACTGGCGACCGATTTGTCTAAGGGCACGCGGTTCCAGCTATACCTTGCCCTGCGGATCGCCGGATACCATGAGCTCGCGAAATCACGTCCACCGGTGCCGTTCATCGCCGATGACATCATGGAGACTTTTGACGACGCCCGCGCCGCGCAGGCTTTTGCCCTGCTGGGGACATGTCGCGCAGCGGGCAAGTGATCTATCTGACTCACCATCAGCATCTGTGTGACATTGCGGAGGCGACTTGTCCGGGCGCGCGGGTAGTTGATCTTCGAACACTATGATCAAATGATCGTGCAACGCAACTTGATGCTGAAAATGGACGCCTTCCCGCAGCTTGCTCGATTCCTATACAGTTACTATCCTAGCTTAACTGCAGTCGGCTTTTCGCCCCTAAGGTTGGGCGCGGCCTCAGCGACGCTTTCGGCCCTTAGCGGCCGCTCGACGTTGCGTTGGGTGCCGCGTCGTAGCTTTGCCATACCGGCCATTCGCGCGTCGCGCAGAAATTTTTCGGCTGAAACGTCGGTGTGCGCACAAAGCAGTCATTCCAAAACCTTATCTTTGCACTAAGGCGCGGCCCTCCTGCTTGGGCCAACGCTTCAAAGTGACCGAACGATCACGGCTGCGCGTCTTTGAGCAATCCAGCCAATTGGCAGCTGCCGTTCAAGGGCGCGAAGGATCGTTTCAGTTGCATCATGGCCTTGGACTTGTAACGGTTTGGTTCCGGTTACTTGCCTATCATTATGCCACCTTTGCTTCGAAAGCCAAGGGGCTTACGCCGCCCAGATATGAGTGGCGTCTTCGGGTATTATAGAACCCGTTGATGTAGCCGAAGATCGCAGCTTCAGCTTGACAGCGTGTTGCCCAATTTTGCCGCCAGATGAGTTCCGCCTTGATGGTCTTGAAGAAGGCTTCGACTGAAGCGTTATCGTAGCAGTTACCCCTGCCGCTCATCGACGGTATCAGTCCATATTTTTGAAGTCGCTTCTGGTAATCGTAGGCGCAATATTGACTACCGCGGTCGCTGTGAATGATGCAGCCTTGTGGTGGATCGCGAAGTTTTACCGCCATGTCCAGTGCTTGGATCGCCAGATCTTTCTTCATTCTGTCACTGACAGCCCAGCCGATGACACGACGTGAATGCAGGTCAAGGACGACGGCGAGGTAAAGCCAACCCTGAGTTGTCCAGATATAGCTGATGTCGCCAGCCCATTTGCGGTTGGGTGCATCGGCGATGAAGTTACCATCGAGAACATTGGCAACGATGCCTAAACTATGATTGCTGTTGGTCGTCACCTTGTGCCTGCGCGTACGTACGGGCTTTATTCCATTGATGTGCATCAGTCGGCCCACGCGACGCTTGCCAACGTCGAGGCCTGCCTCCTTCAACTCCATTGTCATGCGAGGCCGCCCGTAGGTGCCCAGGCTCAAACCGTATTGTTCGCGAATATGGGCCAGCACTTTCATGTCGCCACGTTGTCGATCACTCATCGGTCGGGTCAGCCATTTGCGAAAGCCACGGGCAGTGACTTGCATCATCTGACACAGCTTAGTCATCGGCCAAACATGCCGCCAATCCTTCACAAACCCGAACCTCACGGCTTTTGGCTCGCGAAGAACTGGGTAGCCTTTTTTAATATCTCCCTCTCCTCCCGAAGCACGCAGTTCTCTTGACGAAGGCGTTCATTTTCCTTTGCCAAATCCGCCTGCTGGGCCACCGAAATATCCGCAGGTCGAAACTCCGATACCCATTTGCTCAAAGTTGAAAAGCCAACCCCTAAATCCGACGCAACCCGACGCCGCGGCAACCCGCTCATCAATGCAATCCGAACTGCTTCCTGTTTAAAATGTTCCGTATGTTTAATTGCCATAGTCCGTCTCCTTGAGTGAGTGATATTATCTCAAGTAACCGGAACCAAACCGTTACAAGTCCAAGCAGGAGCTGCACGTATCAGGGACTTTGGCGCAGGAGACATCAAGATCGCTTCGCTATCGGCCTTCAGTGCCTCGCTTGCACCTGTCGCGTTGAAGCGATTTCAGAAGAAGCACCCCAATGTAGCAGTCACCTTCCAACCGCATAGTTCTTCCGTGGTACGCGACCTCATTGCCTCGGGTCAATTCGACATCGGTTTTGCCGCCGACGAAATCGACGTGTCCGGCATTGACGCGCGCGACTTCGCGGAGTTTACGGCCATGATTGCACTCCCCCCCGGACATGCTTTGTGCGACAGGAAAGTGCTGCGGCCACGTGACCTGCATGAAATTCCTTTTGTGGCGCTCTCTGCCGAAGACACGACACGGCGAGAGGCCGATGCCATCTTCGCCGAGGAAGGCGTGGTTATCAAGACTATCATTGAGACACCCTATTCTTTGACTGTGTGTGCCTTTGTTCTTGCAGGTCTTGGCTGCGGCTTTGTCGATCCCATCACGGCGGCTGGCTTCGTGGAGCGAGGCCTTGTGCTTAAGCCATTTCGGCCCGCCATTCGTTTTCGTACACTGATGATCTTTCCGCCAGATCGGCAAAAATCTCGATTGATCCAGGATTGTGTGGAGTGCTTCGAGTATGCCCGGGAAGGAGTGCTGGGCCGCAAGGCTGCGCTCAAGGGTTAAGTCTACTTACGGTTCCAAAGCCAGCTTCGCGACCGTCGCAAGCCAAGTCACTGTTGCTGGCAGAATGTCGTCATTGAAATCATAACGTTCGTTGTGCAGCAGGATTAAAACCGGCAGGATTACCAGCCTTGACGGCCCGTACATTACCCGAACGCGCATAGCTTACAAAATTTACAGCCCCATACGCTCGTTCGTGATGGAGAAAGCTGAAATGCCCACGTCGTATTTCGAGCAAAGTGCTGGAAGGATCGCGTCAAATGCTGACGTCTAAAATTCAATTTTTACCCCCAGCGTCTTGGCAATGGCCCCGCCAAGATCAACATCAATGCCAATAACGGTTTTGCCGTCAATCTCTGAAATGTACTCCCAAGGGGCGTAGGCAGTTTCTGAACCAGCGGTGAGAACTCCCGCTTTCTTGATGGTCTCTGGTAGCTTCTCAGCCAGTGCAGAGTCGGTCTTAATGGTATCCGGATTAAAATTCGGAACCTCATCGGCGGCGACAATGCCAGATACCATCAACGCGAAGCTGCAAACATGCTGGCTGCGATTCGTTTCATTCAACTCCCCTAGGGCGCCCTTCTCCGAGCGGTTGCTATCAGGGTCGCGGAGTTAAAAACATTCCGTCCAATGTTGATTTCTAGAATTCCTATCCGATATGGTTATATAATATTTAATGCTTGCGAGCGGAGTATGCTGCCGCATGCAGCACACCTTGCGAACAAGCCCGTAATTAAGATATTAATTCTATTAAACTATCTTTCCAATCAACACGCTAACAAAGGAATGCTATCACACGTCACATTCAAACGTTAATGAAAACTGAACCAGCAGATTGTCTGCTAAACGCCAGGCTATTCACCACGCATTGTTTTATAAACTAACATCAACCCAATTTTTTGTGGCAGACGACGCTGCGAAAGCGTGTATCGTTTTTTCAATCCGCAGGCCGCGCTCAAAACCGACTTGCTTTGCAGGCTTGCCAACTATCGCGGTTAATATCTCATACAGTTCAATCACTTTCAATTCATTGAAGCCAAGACCATGCCCCGGGGCTGGGCAGAGTTTGCCATAAGCTGGGTGGGCAGGTGACGAAAGAATACGCTTAAAGCCACGATGCGCTTGATCGCCTTCGGCAACATAAAGATTGAGCTCATTCATGCGTTCATTATCGAGCCATAGCATGCCTTTCGAACCATGAACTTCAATTCTTAGGCAGTTCTTACGGCCATGCGCAACACGACTCGAATTTAATGTACCCCGGGCACCATTCTTAAATCGCAAAATTGCGTGAGCAATATCATCATTTTCCACATTCGCCGTTCGACCCTGCTCAGCCGCTACCGGCCGCTTATCGTGAATGACATCAACCACCGCACAAAGGCTGGAGATTTCACCCATAAGTTCTTGTGCCAAAGAAACAAGATGACAAGTCAGGTCGCCAAGCGTCCCAAGACCAGCGTCCTTTTTTGTCAATCGCCATGACCACGGCAACGAGGGGTCGGCCATATAGTCTTCATCAACGCTTCCACGAAAATCAAACACTTCACCGATGGCGCCACTTTCGATCAGCTCCCGTGCATATTGTAAAGCTGGATTGCGGAGATAAGCATAGCCAAGCGCTGTAACGCGACCTGACGCGACAGCCGCCAATGTCATCACCTCAGCATCAGCAATTGTTAGGGCCATTGGCTTTTCGCACCACACATGTTTGCCTGCTTCAAGTGCGGCCACTGCCATTTCGCGATGCAAGGCATTGGGCGAAGTTATTGAGAGCAAGTGGATGGCGCGATTGTTCAACATATCACGCCAATTAGTAGTGCTTTTGGCAAAACCAAATTCAGTAGCCTTCAGTTTCGAATGTGCTTTTTCTACATCGCATAGCAGCACACGTTCGATATGCGGCACATCGCCAAATACAGCTTTGACTGCACCGTAAGCCATGGCGTGGCACTTGCCCATGAAACCTGTGCCAATTAAGCCAACACCAATCCGTTCCATGTTCATCCCCCCTTGGGAGCTTTATGTAACTTGACTATCTCAGATTCCAGATCAACCAGTTCCTTGCCTCCAGCCATGAGATTGAGAAGTTGGTCGCGACTAATCGAGTCCTTCGCATATGTACCAACGCTTTTGCCGCGTTTCAGAATGGTGAAACGATCACCTACCACATAGGCATGATGCACATTATGTGAGATGAAGATCACGCCAATGCCACGCGCTTTTGATTGAACAATGAGCTTCAGGACGATTGAAGCTTGATGCACACCCAGTGCGGACGTGGGTTCGTCAAGAACCAACACCTTGGCCCCGAAGTGGATAGCCCGCGCGATCGCTAAACATTGCCGTTCGCCTCCCGAGAGTGTTCCCACTGGCTGTTCAGCGCTACGCAATTCAATGCCCATATCTCGGAGTTCGCGGTAAGCCGTCGCATTTGCATAATCGAGGTCAAACTGCTTCACCAAAGCAACACGCTTGAGCGGTTCACGCCCCAGAAAGAAATTGCGCGCCACACTCATTAAAGGAACCAATGCTAGATCCTGATAGACTGTGGCGATGCCGCTATCTAGCGTTTCGCGCGGCGAACCGAAGCGAGCGGGTTTGCCGCCCACGAGAATTTCACCATCATCAGGCGTGTAAACACCCGATAATGTTTTTATGAGTGTTGATTTTCCGGCCCCATTGTCTCCCAGTAAGCAATGGACTTCGCTTTCACGTACATCAAAAGATACTTCACTCAATGCAATCACCGAACCAAAGTATTTGCTGACCGATTTGAGTTCGACAAGGGGAGTTTGCATCAACGGCTCCGCATGGCGCGGTTGCGCACATAACTGTTAAAGAAAACAGCAATGACCATCATGGCACCCATAAAGAGTTTGAACCAATCAGTGTCGATACCAGTGTAAAAAATCCCCATTTGCACGACGCCGAAAATCAGCGCACCAAACATTGCACCAATGGCTGAGCCGTACCCACCGGTGAGCAATGTTCCGCCGATTACCACTGCAATAATTGCCTCAAATTCCTTTTGCGTGCCCCGGAGCGTGTCGGCAGACCCGGTAACCAAAACCTGAATCGCGGCAAAAAGCGCTGCAGCAAGTCCAGTCATCATGAATAACGTGATCTTGGTGCGATTGACAGGAACCCCAAGACTGCGAGACGCATTGGCATCGCCGCCTGCAGCAAATATCCAGTTGCCAAACTGAGTGCGTGTCAAAAGCCAGGTGCAAAAAATTGTCAAAGCAATCCACCAAATGATAGAAATGGGTACACCAGTGATTGAAGGTAGACCATCCGCACGCTTTCCGATCAAACCTAGATTGGAGAGCCAAGTGATAGGGGTGGATAAAACTTGGGCTGTAAACAGACTGTTAAGCGGATCTCCAGCCGCTAGCTCATGAACACCTGAAACCTGTGTGCGGCCAGAAATGCCGCGCGTTAAACCGAGGGTCAGGCCACGCAACATGAAAAGACTTCCAAGTGTGACAATGAAAGATGGTAAACCTGTGCGTACGACAATCAGTCCATTCAAGGCCCCAATACCGCCACACACAACGAAACAAAAAATCAAGGAAAGCCAAATTGGCCATCCCCAGAACACTGACGGAATGGCAATCAAAATTCCTGCAAATCCAATCATTGAACCAACCGATAGATCAAACTCACCCGCAATCATCAACAACGCTACGGGTGCCGCCAGAATTCCCAGCTGAGCTGAGACCTCAAGAAAATTGATGATGCCTTTTGCGCTGAACAAACCGCTATTTCCAGCCGCCAGCGCGAAGAAAACAAAGACTAAAATTGTCCCAGCTGCAGCACCAAGTTCTGGCCTGCTCAGCAAGCGACCCAAGAGCGAAACATTACGGACGCGTTCATCTTGATTCTGTTTTGTCATAATCTCAAGTCCAAATAGATATGAACGGTGACCAAGCCAGCAGCAGCCTAGTCACCGCTAAGACTCAGCGCTTACCCTGCTTGGAAAGTTCAATCACTGACGCAGCCGTTTCTTTAGTTACAAAGCCTGGGCCCGTGGGATAGTCTGCAATCGGCATGATCTTGTATTTCTTCCACAAGTCAAACATTGTGACGGGTATATAACCCATCGCATATTGCTGAGCATCGATGCCCCATTCCATCTTGCCGTCAACGGTTGCTTTCAGAATTGCAGGGGAAAGATCGAATGTGCCCATCTTCACTTTGCCGCTTAATCCCAATTCATCAAGGGCAGCAAGGGCTGGTTCGGCACCGCTGGCGCCCACCGCAAGGATGAACTGCGTATCTTTGTTTGCAGTCATATAAGCAATCACGCGGTTTTTCATTTCAGTTGGATCAACCACGCCATTCATAACGGGTACAGCAACCCCAAAACCTTTGGCAAATCCGGCACAGCGATCATCGAGACTTGAGTTACCAACCTCATGATTTGCACATACCGCTTTTATTAGACCCAAAGCCTTTATCTTTTCGCCAGCTGCTACGCCAGCCTGAAATTCATCTTGTCCCATAAACAACAGGCCGCCAAGGTCATGCGTCAATTTCGATCCACCAGAATCAATAACAATCACTGGAATGCCTGCCGCGATTGCGTTTTTCACAGGTCCAGAAAGTGCCGCGGCATCGGGAATAGATACAACCATGCCATCTGGTTTGGAAGCTGCCACGGCATCCATCATTTGCGCCAATTTGGCCATATCAAAAGTTTCAGGTGCAAGATACTCGGCCTTGACGCCAAGAGCTTTGGCGGCGTCGTCCATGCCATTTTTAACAACGGACCAATAGGGATCGCCGCTTTGACCGTGGGTGACGAACACTACGCGAGTTTCATCTGCGGCAAGCGCTAACGTTGCCGCAGACAACAATGTGAGCCCAGCCAAAACGCTGAGCGCGGGTTTCATAAACTTTAAAAGCGAGATCATAGTTCCTCCTGTTAAATGTCTCTGCCAACACCTTCAGATGCCGTCAGACCAGATGCAGATTCAGATTCAGTTTCCCTTAGGCTTTGGCACTGGTTCCTTTTCGACGCGGCAACACCCGCATCAATTAATCTTCAACTGTAAAGCCTGCTTCCTTCGCCATACGTGACAGGTTCTTGAAACCCATCGTTGCGTAGGTGAGAGGGTGGGCCTTATTTGGATCTTGTTCAGCCTCGACGACGAGCCAACCTGAATAGTCTGCATCCGCCAACACTTTCAGAATTGGCACATAGTCAATTGAGCCATCTCCTGGCACTGTGAAAATACCAGCCAACACAGCATCCATAAAGCTCATGTCTTCTGCCCGGGCCTTGTCAAGAATCGCTTTGCGCGGATCTTTGCAGTGGACATGCACCACACGCTTCACATGGGTTTTAATTAACTGAAGTGGATCGCCACCCGAAAAAGATGAATGCCCCGTGTCATAGAGAAGCCCCACGGCCTCGCCTGTATGCTTCATCATCATGTCGACATCAGCATCTGATTCAACAATTGTTCCCATATGGTGATGGAACGCCATTCGCACACCAAATCCGGCCATGCGCTCGGCAAGTTCGGTCAACTTCCTACCATATTGCGGCCATTCATCGGCCTCTAAATTAGGTCGCTGGGAAATCGGCCCCCAGATTGCGCCCAACCTTCCACGCGACGTGTCGGCATACACCACATATTTTGAACCCATATCCTTTAATAGTTGCAGGTGGGGTGTTATCGCCTCCATCTCGTCAGCAACACTTTTCTCATCGCAGCGCCCATCATACCAGCCTGATACAATATCAAGACCGTATCTTTGTATTATGGTTTTAAGTTCGGACGACTTTTTGGGGAATTTTCCACCGAGTTCGGTTCCGGCATAACCAGCCTGCTTGGTTTCGCTCAAGCAAACTTCAAGCGGCGTATCACCACCAAGTTCGGGCACATCATCATTGCTCCAAGTGATGGGATTTATACCTATGCGAACTTTCATAGAGGGACTCCTTTGTTCTTCAAATGTGTAGAGTGCCAAAGCGCCATTTTTGAGAGCAAAGCCATATCGCGGCGGGCATGTTCTGCCGTGTTCCGCACAGGAGTAAGTTCAACAATTGCCGACCAAAAACCTTTTAACTCTTCAACGAACGCCTCTTCATACCCACAGTGAATTTCTTCAGTGATCAGTTTGTGGCCATCGCTTTTCTTAATCGTCAAACGCGTTGGCTGATGATTGAGATATGGCGAGGGAAACACCAATTCCATCGAAGCGTTATCAAAATAAAGTGTAATGCGCTCACTGTATTCGGCAAGATTTGGAACCGTTAAATGCACCATGTTCCACAAAGCTCGGCCTCCAATCAATCGAACTGACCCGGCACCACCATCGCCATCAGCAAAAAATTGCGCGCCGACAACGTCTTCTGTTTCGATGCTCAAGGCATCCAGCAAGCCATGTACAGCATTCACATCATGGACAAGCGCTGAGCAATACGCCCCTGCAAAGCCACGAAAATCTGTTCCTTGAAGTTCCGAAAGCACTGCGCGTTGCACTTGCTGCCGTTGTTTGATTTGTGTTGCATCAATAAGTGATTGTGGAACATCCTCTCCCCGCTGAGTGACATGATGTTTTATGAACGGCCATGCGTCAGGATCATTCACCTCAACCGAAACATAGCGTAGCGTATTTGCTGTGCCAGGCAGCCGCGATAACGCCATTTCGTAACTGGGGTCAAAGCGTTTCATATATCCAACCTGTAGAACTAGACCCGAGGCGTCTCGCGCTTTGATCACAGTGTCTATATCTTCAACGGCATAGCAAAGTGGCTTTTCACAAAAAACATGCAAACCTCTGGCAAACGCCGCCAAAATTTGCTCGTGATGTAATGCGTCAGGTGATGCGATTAATACCGCTTCAACAGATGTCGCTAATAATGATTCCAAGCTGTCAAAGATTTGAAGATCATAATGATGGTTGATAAATCTTCGCACAGCGGGTGATGGATCAAAGACACCTAATATTTCAAACTGTCCTTTAAGGCGCAGCAAGTTTGGCACATGCTCAATCTGAGCAACGCCTCCTGCACCAATAATGCCCAGTTTTACGCGTCGCATTTCCTGCACCCCTATTTTTTCCTTTGCTTCTGGGCTGTTGAGACTATTCGACATTTGGTTCTTGTGTTAGAACCAAAAAGACAGTTTTTTTAGGAACCATGGTGATTACGACATTTCCGATCGATGGTATTGTTCTTGATCGATCAAGTGGTCAAAATCTTGATCGTCAAATCTATTTGCAATTGCGCAATCTCATTGAAAAAAGGGTATTACCCAGCGGCAGCGCGCTTCCGTCGACGCGCTCAATGGCAAAAGATCTGGGTGTTGGGCGCAACACAGTTATCGCCGCCTGCGATCAGCTCGCGTTAGAAGGCTATCTCGCACTACGCGAAAGAACGCCGCCAGTTGTCAGGGTTTTACCAACTCTTGTAAAGACGCAAAACACGCAACCTGCCAGTTCCGATAATTCAATTTCCAAGCGCGGAAAGATCCTGCTCTCTCAACCTTATCATCATGGCAAACCGGGGCTTTTTGCATTTCATCCCGGTCTTCCTGACTCAGATAATTTCCCATTTAACACTTGGTCAAAGTTACTGGGAAGAAGGGCAAAATCTGCACGACATGATTTATTTGGCACATATCACGTCAAGGGTTATCCGCCCTTATGCGAGGCCATCGCCCGCTACCTCAAGACATCTCGCGGCGTGAATTGTGAACCAGACCACATCATCATCACCAATGGCGCGCAATCAGCGTTTGACCTTTTGGCAAGACTTCTCATTGATCCCGGTGACACAGTTTGGATGGAGGAGCCGGGCTATTACGGTGCAGGCGCGGCCTTTCTCTCAGCCGGTGCTAAACTTGTTCCCTTGCATGTGAGTGAGACGGGGTGGAACCTTGAAAAACCCATCGCCAACCCGAAATTGATTTTTGTAACACCATCGTGTCATCATCCCTTGGGGCTGACAATGCCAATGGAACAACGTCTTAATCTCATTCATAAGGCGGAGTCCTGGAACTCATGGATCATTGAAGATGATTATGACAGTGAATACCGTTTTCAGGGTCAACCCATTCCAGCCCTGCAAGGCATCAACACCTCGAACCGCGTTGTCTATGTCGGAACATTTGCAAAAATCCTTTTCCCAGCCATGCGACTGGGCTTTATGGTGGCACCTGAAATTCTACGCGAAAATATTTCGGCAGCTCTAAGTGTGACTGGCCAATTTGCACCACTGCTGACACAAGCAGCACTTGCCGATTTCATGAATGAAGGACACTTCACACGACACCTGCGCCGTATGCGAAGATTGTATGCCTCAAGGCGGCAATTCTTTATAACATGCTGTGCAGAATATTTGGGGCCATGGCTCAGCCTTCGCCGCACAGATGCCGGCATTCAACTGGTTGGATTGTTTCATGATAAACTTGATGACCTAGCCATTACAAAAGCCGCAGCTGCACGCGGAGTCAATGTTTCGCCATTGTCTATTCAGTTCCTGAACGGAAATCCGCAACATGGTTTAGTAATGGGTTTTGCATCCGCTGACGAAAAAATAACAATTCAGGCAATGGGAAAACTACGCGAAATATTTCAAAAAACTTAAATTTCGAATTGCCACGAATTCGTTCCGCATGCGGTTCTCATTTAGGCTGATAACCTTTTGAATTTGAATGGTGATATACCGCCCATTGACGATTTCCATCGAGAATTGAGCCTAAATTTGGAATTATTTTCAGTATGCATTGACACGCTTTCTTAATCAAGAAGCGCGATTTTATTCTGTAATTTCAGGCACAAATTGATGCGTTGACGGGATCATTTCTCCATGGAAATATTGGGTCAATTCCGATTGGAAATCAACAGTTAGCCACCGGTTTAGAATCCGCATATGCCTGCCACGCCTCCATTAGTTTACGACGTTTTTCAAATTGGTCACCTCGCCTGTAGGCCGCTTCGGCTTTGTCAGCGATCCGGTGTGCCAAAGCATGTTCACAAGTCTCATGTGGGAAAGATGTTTGCTCACTGGCCCAGTCGCGAAACGTCGAGCGAAAGCCATGAACTGTGATTGTATCGCGCTTCATACGCTTTAATAGCGCTGCCATGGCCATATTGCTCAAACCCTTTCCCTTAACAAGGCCGGGAAAGACATGGAGGTTGTTTTCAGTTTGTGCAGTCGACATTTTTTGCAAAATCTGAATTGCCCTCGGTGGTAAAGGAATACGGTGTTCATGACCAGCCTTCATGCGCTTGGCTGGTATAACCCAAACTTCCTTAGCTAGGTCGATCTCACTCCACTCCATGCCTAAAGTTTCATTCGTTCGCGTGACAGTAAGAATACAAAACTCCAAGGCCAGCGCGGCTATACTATGAGTTTCACGGCGAAGGTCAGAAATAAAAGTAGCCAAATCAAAATAGGGCATGGCCGCGTGATGGCCTCGAGAGAGTCTTTGTCTAGCAGGTAGAACAGATTTTAAGTGCCCCTTCCATCGCGCAGCATTGTCAACATCATAGAGGCTTTGCGCCTTTGCCGCATCGATAATTGCCTCAATCCGGCCCCGTACTTTCGCCGCCGTTTCCGGCTTGGTTTGCCACATTGGGCGCAGCACTTTCAAAACCGCCTCAGTGTCAATTTCTGAAATGGGTAGAGACCTGATAGGAGCGCAATAGTCAGAGATAGTTTTTTCCCATTGCCGCTTGTGGGCCTTGTTTTTGAAATTAATGATATGCTCTTGGAGATAGCTATCCGCGAAAGTGCCAAATGATTGTTTTGCGGCTTCAGCCTTTTTAGCTGCTTGCCGTTCGGACAGAGGATCACGACCATCCTTAAGAAGCTTCAGGGCTGCAAGAGCCTTTATGCGGGCTTCGGCCAAACTTGATGTAGCGATGCTTCCGAGGCCCATTTCGCGTTGCCTTGCCCCGAAGCGATAAAAGAAAACCCAGCTTTTCGTTCCCCCTTTTGAGATGTTCAGATAAAGGTTGCCGCCATCTGAATGACGACCTGCTTCTATGAGCGTTTGAACCTGCCGTGTGGTCAACTTACCCACGATATTTTCCCTAGCACCTTCCCTAGCAATATAGTCTGGCTATGGGTAACTGTCAAGGGACACTGGCGAACGATAGATTAAAAATAGATGTGTAAAATATAGCTTATTTCAACTACCGGCGAACAATTGCGGACAGTGGTAAACGGCTCTAGGGCGTTCTTCCAGGACGCCAATCTCACTTTGTCATTCAAATGCCAGCAGTTGGTGGTGCCGCCGCAAAACAAGCCAAAGTAAAGCAATCCACGCATAATTGATGAATGAACAATTATGCCAATGGCGGGAGTGAAACCTCTGTAAGTGATGCTCATGGAACTTTTGAATGTGTTTTACGTTTTCTGCGCAGGAGAAATTCAAAATGCAACAGCGCGTCAGAAAAGCAGTGTTTCCGGTGGCAGGATTGGGAACAAGGTTTTTACCCGCAACAAAATCCATCCCCAAGGAAATGCTGCCGGTGGTTGATCAACCGGTCATCCAATTGGCAGTAAATGAAGCGCGCGAGGCTGGAATTGAGCATTTCATATTTGTGACGGGTCGCAACAAAAGCAGTATTGAAGATCATTTCGACACTCAAACAGAATTGGAAAGTGCGTTACACGAGCGCGGCAAGACCGAAGCACTCAATGTGCTGAGGGCAGCAATGTTGCCCGCAGGCAGCGCCAGCTTCACACGCCAGCAAAAGCCCTTGGGATTGGGTCATGCCATCTGGTGTGCCCGCGATCTGGTGGGAGAGGAACCTTTTGCAGTGTTATTACCAGATATGGTCATGAAATCACGGGTGGGTTGTCTTCAACAAATGGTTGAATTGTACAACCAGACGGGTGGCAACGTGATGGCCGTTGAAGAGGTACCACACCATGATGTCCATCGGTATGGTGTTGTGGACTTTCACATGAACACCGATGACCAAATGGTCATTGATGGTATGGTCGAAAAGCCCAAGGTCGAAGACGCTCCGTCCAATCTCATCATATCGGGACGCTATATTTTGCAACCAGAGATTTTTCAGCACATTGCTACTTTTGAAAGCGGCAGTGGGGGTGAAATTCAACTCACAGACGCCATGAAGCACCTTTTGAATGAACAGGATTTTCATGGTTTGCGTTTTGACGGGCAAACATTTGATTGCGGCAGCAAACTGGGCTTTTTAATGGCCAACGTGATGTATGGTATGGATCATCTTGAAGTTGGACAAGACTTTGAACAGGCTATTATTGAGTTGTTGAAAACGCGACAAGAATTTAGAACACAGAGACCCTCTATCGCAGCGTGATCCAGGGCAAATTTGGCTCTGGCCTTTTTCAGGAAGTAATCATTGATCCTTCGGATTGAACGGGTGGAACTTTTCTCACTGTCAAACGTTTCACACATGGATGTTATCAATTCAGGGATGTAGTGAATCATGGTGAAGCTGTTTTGGAAAACGAAGCCAGATACAGCAAATTCACTTCACGACACAGAGACAATTTCAGCAGAAATTTTTGGCAAGGATCGCTTCAGCCAGCATGCGCACAGCTTAGCAAAAACCCAAGCTATTACTAGCACACCCATCAAGGTTTATTCGTTCATTGATCGCCTCGCCGAAAACAGCGTTGCCTTGCGACGCAACTATGAAGATGTGAGTGAAGCAGTCGGCGAAGAAAAAATTGTAACACCCGCTGCAGAGTGGTTGATCGACAATTATCATCTTATTGAACAGCATGTGCATCAAACCAAAGCAGATTTGCCGCCCGGTTTTTACCGTCAACTGCCAAAACTGGCTGAGGGGCATCTGGCAGGCCATCCTAGAATATTCGGTATTGTTTGGGCTTATGTGGCTCACACCGACAGTCATTTTGATCCGCTAACGCTCACTGACTTCACAAATGCCTATCAGGAAGTTGAGCCTTTAACGATTGGCGAAATCTGGGCAACAGCCATCAGCCTCAGACTGATCTTAATCGAAAATATGAGGCGCATCGCAGACCGAATTGTTCTGGCCCACAAAGGGCGCAGTGCTGCCGATGAGTTGGCAAATCTCCTGTCTCACTCTGACGAGACAACTACCAGTTGGGACATGCTACTCAAAAAGGCTGGGACCCCAGAGGTTACACCACCCTTTGCTGTTCAGTTCATGTTGCGGTCGCGCGAAAGCACGCCTTTAACAGCATCCGCTCTGGAATGGGTGAAGAGCAACATGACGGCGTCAGGATATAATGTCGACAATGCCGTGGCTGAAGAACATTTGCGGCAAGGTGCTGCAAACGTAACGATCCGCAACATTGTGCAGAGCTTGCGTTTGATATCTGATGTCAATTGGGAAACATGGTTTGATACTGTTAGCGTGGTCGATATTTTGATGCGCACGCACGCAAACTATGCTGCGATGGATTTTCCAAGCCGCACACTTTACCGAACAGCAATTGAAGATATAGCGCGCGGCTCAGACCTTGATGAATTGTCGGTGACGCGCAAGGCACTGGCCATTGAGGGAGAAGACCCAGGATTTCATTTGATTGGTGCTGGACGACGTGAATTTGTAAAAAACTTTGGGTACAAAGCACCACTTCGCCAACGAATTCGGCAAAGTGTCAGAGCTGCAGGCCTTACAGGCTATCTGTCCGCCATTTCAGTTGTGACCATTCTTGCACTCTTGGCGGCGGTGTGGATCCTGTTTAACTTTGGTGTTCCCTATGCTGCAATTGTTGCGGTTGCTTTGTTGGCGGTTTTTCCAGCCCTGGATTTTGCCGTCGCAATCACAAATTTCATGACAACAAATATATTGAATGCAGCCGTGTTGCCTGGCTTTGCGCTCAGAGGGGGTGTGCCATCACATTTGCGGACCTTGGTCGCAATCCCAATGCTGCTGACATCTCTGGACGATGTTGACGATATGGTCGGCAGACTGGAAGTGCATTTTCTGTCCAATGCTGATGGTGACTTGTATTTTGCCTTGCTGTCAGATTGGACCGACGCTGCATCGGAGAACCAACCTAATGATCAAAATTTATTGCAACACGCTATTCACGGAATTGAACAGCTGAATACTCGTTATAGCACCAACAGATTTATGCTGCTCCACCGAGGTCGAAAATGGAACCCCAGCCAAGGTGTATGGATGGGTTGGGAACGCAAACGCGGAAAACTTCATGAACTCAACCGCCTTCTTCGGGGTGCAACAGACACAAGCTTCAAGCATACGCCGCACCACATTCCTGAGAATGTTCGTTACGTTTTAACGCTGGATGCTGATACCAGATTGCCCAGAGATGCTGCCCGCAGGCTGGTTGGCAAAATGGCGCATCCGCTCAATCAAGCGAGATTCGATCCAAATCTGGGGCGCATCGTTGCAGGCTACGGCATCTTACAACCGCGCGTCACACCGGCACTGCCAGTAGGAAGACAGGGGTCTGAGTTCCAGCGCATTTACTCAGCAGCACGCGGCATCGATCCTTATGTTTTTACGGTATCTGACGTGTACCAGGATTTGTTTGGCGAAGGGTCTTTCGCTGGCAAGGGTATTTACGACATTGATGCCTTCGAAGCAGCAATCGCAGGAAAAATTCCAGAAAATACCATGCTCAGTCATGATTTGTTTGAGGGAATTTTTGCGCGCGCCGCCTTGGTCACCGATGTGGAAGTTGTGGAGGAATACCCCGAACGCTATGCCGTAGATGCATCACGTCAGCACCGCTGGACACGCGGTGACTGGCAATTGTTGCCTTGGATGGCAGGCAGGCAAGGCTTCAAAATTCCCTCGCTTGGTCTATGGAAACTTGTTGACAACTTGCGTCGCTCTCTGACGCCAAGCGCGGCCTTGGCAAGCTTGCTTGTGGTCTGGCTTCTGGCACCGCTAACCGCGTCTTTGTTGTGGACCGCATTTATTCTCTCAACACTTTTAATACCACAACTCATCCCGGTTCTTTCAGGAGCACTGTTCCGGGAAAAAAGTGCGCTGATGTCTGATAGCCTTGATACATTCGTCGAAGACCTCAGCGCGACATTCACGCAATTTTTTGCAAATGTTTCTTTTCTTGCACATCGTGCCGGACTATCGGCTGATGCCATCATTCGCACATTATATCGCTTGTGCGTCAGTCGGAAAAATATGCTAGAATGGACAACGGCCGCGCAAGCCCAATCAGGCCACCGCGGTGGCTTGCAGAATAGCTACAGCCTCATGGCATCAAGTGTCTCTGCAGGCTTGCTGACGCTGGCGATTGCCTTTTACCGGGGTGGAAATCACTGGCTATTGCTATTACCGTTCGCCACCGCTTGGCTTGCTGCCCCGGCAATCGCGTGGCACATCAGCAAAATAAAAGTCACGCAAGACAAGCAAAGCCTATCCCTTGATGATCGCAAAAACTTGCGCCGCGTTGCCAGGCGAACTTGGCGATTTTTTGCAACCTATGTCAACGCTCAAGAAAACATGTTGCCACCTGATAATTTTCAGGAAACGCCAGTTGCAGTTGTGGCACACCGCACATCACCCACCAACATTGGCCTTTATCTTTTGTCGATTGCGAGTGCGCGCGAATTCGGATGGATCGGCCTAGCTGAGGCCACAGAAAAATTAGAAGCAACCATGAAGACGTTTCAACGTCTCGAAAAATTCAATGGACATCTTTACAATTGGTACGATACGCGGGATTTGCGCCCGCTCGACCCAAGATATATCTCGACTGTCGACAGTGGGAACTTGGCGGGTCACCTCGTTGCACTATCCAATATTTGTCAATCATGGACCATGTTGCCTGCTGATCCGCAGGCTATATTTGACGGTATTGAAGATGCGCTGGATGTGCTGCGCGAAGAACATCAACTGCTGCCAAATGACCGCCGAAATTTGAAGCCACTGCGCAAGCAATTTGAAAACCAGCTTCAAGAGTTCAGACGATCGCTGCAGGCGGCAGCAGAAACACCGGAAACTGCGCCTTTCAAATTAATCGAGTTTGCATTGAAAGGTGCAAATGTGAAAACAACGCTTGATGCCATCTCCAAAGCGCTGAGCACACCCCAAGCTTCACACCTGCTTGATCTGGCAGATGACTTGACCGCCACGATTGAAAGTCACTTTAGTGATACCAGCTTGGCCAACGCACAGTTGAAACAGCGATTGACTAATCTCTCAAAACAAGCGCGCGAAAATGCATTGGATATGGATTTTGAGTTTCTGTTTGAGCCACAGCGCCAACTTTTATCGATTGGCTACCGTGTTCCTGAATCTATGCGCGACGAAAGCTGTTATGACATGCTGGCGTCCGAGGCGCACCTTTCGAGCTTTTTTGCAATTGCAAAGGGCGATTTGCGCACACGCCATTGGTTCAGGCTGGGTCGAAGCGTAACTGCAGTCAAGGGCGGCGCTGTTCTCATGTCTTGGTCCGGCTCGATGTTTGAATACCTCATGCCATCGCTGGTGATGCGGGCCCCCGCAGATGGGCTGCTTGAACACACCACAAGGCTGATCGTACAGCGGCAAATTGAATATGGCAGACAAAACGGAACACCTTGGGGCGTTTCAGAATCAGCATTCAATGCGCGCGATATTGAATTCACGTACCAGTATTCCAATTTTGGCATCCCGGGCTTGGGGTTAAAAAGGGGCCTTGCTGATAATCTGGTGATTGCACCTTATGCCACCGGACTGGCTGCAATGGTGATGCCGCACGCAGCTGCTCAAAACTATGATCTTCTTGCCAGTGAAGGTGCACGGGGTCAGTATGGTTTTTATGAAGCACTTGACTACACACCGGGTCGTGTGCGGCAGGGTGAACGAAAATCAATTGTAAAAGCTTATTTTGCCCACCATCAGGGCATGACAATTGTTGCCATTTTCAATGCCGTCAAAAATGGTGAAATGCGCATGCACTTTCACGATGAGCCGATCATTCGTGCAACAGAGTTGCTGTTGCAAGAACGGGCACCGCGCACCGTTCCAATTGCCTATAAATCGGCCGAAAGCGCAACAATCAAAACTGCAACTGGTGAACATTCTGCCCAAGCACCACGCACATTCGAAGGCTTGAACGGCAATTCACCAGCAACGCATATTCTGTCAAATGGTCGTTTCACAACGTTTCTGACATCCTCGGGTGGGGGTCAGAGCATATGGAACAACCTTGCAATCACCCGCTGGCGCGAAGATGCCGTGAAAGATGAGTGGGGTTCCTTTGTGTATGTGAAGGATGTGAAGTCCGGGCTGGTGTGGTCATCTGCCCATCAGCCCACTTTGAAGGTGGCTGAATCATCCAATGTGAATTTTTCTGAAGAAAAAGCCGAGTTCAGCCGCCAAGACGGCGTATTCACCACAACAACGGAACACGTTGTATCGCCGGAAGTTGATGGCGAAGCGCGCCGCATCACTGTGATGAATAATGGCCGCACAACCCGTGACATTGAGCTTACGACTTATGCCGAACTCGTTCTTGCTCCCCAATCTTCAGATGTTGCCCACCCAATTTTTTCAAAACTTTTTGTAGAAACTGAATATATAAAAGAAATTGAAACCCTCGTCGCCACCCGCCGCCGCAGGTCACCCAGTGAACCGGAGATATGGATAGCGCAATTCATGATGACAAAGGGTCAGGTTGCAGGACCGCCTGAGTTCGAAACCGACCGCGCAAAGTTTTTAGGAGCAGGCCGAAACACCAAGGCACCAAGAGCTTTGGATGTGGATGTCAAACTCGGCAATAGCCAAGGTCATGTTCTAGACCCCATATTTGCTTTGCGGCAGCGCTTGAGAATAGCGCCAGGTAGGCAGGCCAGTTTGACAGTTTGGACCCTTGTTGCAAACTCCCGTGAAGCTGTTCTTGATTTGGTAGACCGTCACCGCCAGATTTCGGCTTATGAGCGGGCCATGACCTTGGCGTGGACGCAGGCACAGATCCAGCTGCGTCACCTTCAATTAACACCGCGCAGTGCCCATCTCTTCCAGGCATTGGCAAGTCATTTGATATTTGCCAACGCGGCTTTGCGGCCGCCATCTGCACTGATTTTGCAAAATATGGGGCCACAATCATCACTTTGGCAACAGGGCATATCGGGCGACCGGCCTATTCTGCTGGCACGTATTGATGATATTGAAGACATTGAGCTTATCCGCGAACTGTTATCTGCTTTTGAATATCTGAAAGCGAAAAATTTGCTCTTTGATTTGGTCATACTCAATGATCGCATGTCGTCCTATGTGCAGGATCTACAAACATCCATCGAAGACCTGGTTCGAAAAACCGGCGGACAAGATAATAACAGTCGAATTTTTTCAGTACGCTCCGACTTGATTTCACCAGACACGCTGCGGACCCTGCCTGCAATTTCACGAGTCGTCTTCTTCAGCCGAAGGGGAAACCTGGAAGCGCAACTCGCCCGCATCCGCGAACTGCCGTTACCAGCGCCCATAGCAACTATGGCACAACCTGCAACGAGGCCAGTGATAGTTGACATGCCACACCTTGAATTTTTCAATGGATATGGTGGGTTCGACAAGGCAGGCCGTGAATATGTCATCTTTCCACGCGCCTACAACCCTACCCCTTATCCATGGATCAACGTTGTTGCAAATTCACGATTTGGATTTCATGCTGCAGCCGACGGCGGTGGATACACCTGGTTTGGCAATGCCCGCGAAAACCAGATCACAAGCTGGAGCAACGACGCCACCTCAAATCCCGTGAGCGAAGTCTTCTATGTGCAAGATCAGATCAGTGGTAAACTGATGTCTCCAACCCTCTCACCATTAAAATCAAATGAGGGGACACATGTCACGCGCCATGGCTTTGGATACACTCAATACGAACGCCAAGTTGACGGACTAACACTTGAACTGACGCAGTGTGTTCCGCTGGCAGACCCCGTGAAATTATCGCGTCTGCGTTTGGTGAATACGAGTAAGACAACACGCACTTTGTCTCTCACACATTATGCTGATATTGTTTTGGGCAATTCCCGTGCTGCAACTGCGCCCTATGTGACGACAAGCGTTGATGACACAACAAAAGCCTTGATCGCGCAAAATCGCTGGAAAAACGAGGGTGGAGAGCAGGCTGTTTTTGTTGACTTGAGGGGTGAACAGACGAGTTGGACAGGAGACCGACTGGAGTTCCTTGGCAAGTTTGGAAGTCTTTCGGCGCCTGAGGCGCTGGCTAAATCAACCAGCCTTTCAAAGCGAGTAGGCGCTGGATTTGATCCATGCCTTGCCTTGCAATGTGAAATTGCGCTCTTACCCGGACAATCTACCGAAATCTTGGTGGTGCTTGGCGGAGGGGTCAACATCAATGCGGCACGTGATTTGATTCTGCGCTACCGCGAATGCCAATTCGACGATCTTTTGACTGATGTCCAGAATTACTGGAAAGACACGCTCAGAACAGTGCAGGTCAAAACACCTGACCGCGCATTTGATATCATGATGAACGGATGGCTGTTGTATCAAACCCTCGCATGCCGGATGTGGGCACGGTCCGGGTTTTATCAAGCCAGTGGTGCTTATGGATTTCGTGATCAATTGCAGGATTCAATGGCATTGCTTCATGCTCGCCCAGAGATTGCGCGTTCACACATCTTGCGTGCGGCTGAGCGGCAATTTCCAGAAGGAGATGTGCAGCATTGGTGGCTGCCTGAATCTGGTCGCGGTATCAGAACGCAAATATCCGATGATACGGTCTGGCTCGCATCATGCGTCCAGAACTATGTAACAGTGACAGGCGACGTTGCGATACTTGATGAACAGGTCTCATACATTGAGGGCCAGTCCTTGATGCCTGGCGAACACGATGTCTTTTTTCTTCCTGTATCATCAGATCAAAGAGATTCACTTTATGAACATTGTGCGAGAGGCTTGGACATCAGGCTTGCCGAAGGATCCCACGGACTTCCGCTGATTGGCACTGGCGACTGGAACGATGGCATGAACCGCATCGGTGAAAATGGCAAAGGTGAAAGCGTCTGGCTCGGATGGTTTCTTTATAAAACACTCGATGATTTCAAAACCATTACAAAAAAACGAGGCGACGAAATGCGTGCAAAAAAATGGTCTGCGCGCCAGAAAAGTTTGAAAGTTGCACTTGAAAAACATGGGTGGGACGGACGTTGGTATCGCAGGGCATATTATGACGATGGCACCGCTTTGGGGTCTGCCGAAAATACGGAATGCCGCATTGATGCAATTGCGCAATCTTGGGCCGTTTTATCGGGTGCTGCCTTACCCGAACGTGGCGAAATGGCCATGGATATGGCCTATCAGCATCTGGTGAAAGCCGATGAGGGGCTGGTGAAACTGTTTGAACCCCCCTTCGATAAAAGCCCACAAGACCCCGGATATATAAAAGCTTATCCACCCGGCATTAGGGAAAACGGTGGGCAATATACGCATGGTGTCATCTGGTCTATTTTCGCGCATGCTGCTCTCGGCCAGAACGAAAGAGCCATGGAAATTTTTTCCATCATCAACCCCATCAACCATGCAAAATCAATGAAGGCTGTGCAAATTTATAAAGTCGAACCCTATGTTGTTGCAGCGGATGTTTATTCAGTTGCCCCTTATGTGGGACGAGGAGGGTGGACGTGGTACACAGGTTCCGCAGGTTGGCTCTACCGCGCGGGCCTTGAAGCCATTCTGGGGGTCTCCAGAGTTGGCGACCGCATCCATCTAAAACCCTGTATTCCGGCGGACTGGGATGACATAACCATTTCAATCAAGATTGATACGACATGGTATGACATTCAAGTGGTTCGCAAATTTCAACCGCTCACTGATGAAAGTGTGTTGTGCGCGAGACTGGCTGAAGGCCATTTTGTGATCGTGCATAAGCCGGAATTGAAAAGGCGCCACTATGTGGTCCATCTTTCGGAACCCGAGCAAACAGGTGTAGATAAAACACTCGCACCAGAGCCAGCGCAGCCATAAAATTCGGCTCTATAACTCCTGCGCGGGAACAATTTATCACCCTGACCGTTTTTTAAATAAGTGTCACTTTCGGCACTAAACAGGAGTGCAAACTATGCAAAATAAATTTTTGATCCTCGCAAGTGTGGCAGCTACACTTTTAATTACTCCAGGCGCAATAGCGCAAAGTGCGGCTGGTGTTGATCCAGCTTGCATGATTAAAAACACCGACGGCACAGAAAGCGTCGACAAGACAAAGTGTCCCGACGGAATGAAGGTGGGCGCTGGCACAACAGCGGCACCTGCAGCTGGTGCAACAGTCGCCCCAGATGCCACGGCCTCAACCGCGCCAATCGCTAACACCATGATTGTACCAACAGAATCTTTTTCAGGTGCATCAGTGATTAGCGCCAATGACTTTATTGGCAAGCGAGTTTACTCTCGCGCTGGTGATGATATTGGTGAAGTGAATGATCTTATCATGACAGGCAATGGTGGCATTCAGGCCGTTGTTCTTGGTGTTGGCGGATTTCTTGGAATTGGCGAAAAGAATGTTGCAGTTTCAATGGCATCAATCGACATGACCAAGGATGGCGATGCAGTACGCTTAGTGGTTGATGGAACCAAAGAACAGTTCAATGCTGCTCCCTCTTATGATCGCACAACGCGCACCTATCTGAAATAATAAGTCAGAATAATAGAAAGGCCGCAGTAAACTTGCGGCCTTTTTTTCCTTGGCCCAATGGTTCGTTAGACTACGATGGAACAAAACTGGATATGGAACGTTCCTCAGCCAATGTTCACATGGGGGATGTTTTAGATGAATACAAGAATTGCATCTGCAAACGTAACTACCCCATTGATTATTCATGAGCCACCGCATGCCTCCTGAAAATGCCAAGGGCAAATCCACACTGTCATTACTTGAGCGGCTGTCAAAAGATGCGCGGTCATGGATGGCGGCTGAAGCTGCGTTTGCGCAAGCCGAAGTGATGTCAGATGGCAGACGCATTGCCCTTGCATTATTACTGATGGCTATAGCTTTTGCTTGTATTTTCTCCTCAGTCATTCTTCTGTGTATTTTCGGAGTAGCCCTCTTGGCACCCTATGCCGGTGGATTGGCACCCGCTGCGGGTTTGCTTTCTCTGGCCCTCATTGTAATAACTGGGTTGATCGGTTGGCGTATTTGGCATTTGGTATCACAAGAATTTGGGATTCTGTCCGTCTTGAAATGCTGGTGGAACATCGCCAAAAATGAACCTGGGGAGAAACACGATGCAAAATGAGAATCTGCGCGCCGAGGCTGATCGCCGGAGATTGGCTTTCTTTCAAACTGCTTCGGCACTTTCGACACATGCAACCCCCTCAAAAATTGTAGACGAGTTGGTTGGGGCGATCGACCCCAATTTCACGATGCTTAATCGTCTTAAAACTGAAACGCAGCACAACCCATTTGCGTTGCTGGCCGCAATTGGCGGCCTGTGGCTGTTGTCGAGACAGATAATGACAACAAGAAACACCAACCCAAAAGTTCCCGCACTCACAAGGCCATACAAATCGCGCCTTGCAAGTTCCAAGGGGAATGGTAAAACTTCGCGAGAAGAGTTGGCGTCGGATGATGTGAACCCCTTAAATGAACGGACGTAGCTGTTTCACACCAGTTTCAAAGCGAGCGATTTTAGCAAGTTCGGTTTCTTTAAGCACAGTAAGTGTGCGCAACTTCCATGAAATCACGCCAAGATTATAAAGCTTACGCAGTGTTTTATTTGTATGAACAATAGATAGCCCCAGTGTATCGGCAACATGTTGCTGGTTGATCGGGAGATCCACGGCATTATCTTGCAGCATGTTCAAATCGCTCGCCCGCCTGTGCAGCAGCAAAACAAAATAGGCCATGCGTTCAAGTGCCGATCGCCGCCCAATGCTGAGCAGATGATCGTCCAGCATTTTTTCTTCACGCGAGACAAGCCATGTCAAATCAAACCCCAGTCCTGGTTGCTTCGAGTACAAAGACCAGAGTTTTTCGCGCGGGAATACACACAGCCTGGCATCGGTAAGCGCTTCAACGCTATGTTGCATTTCATTGAGTGCTGCTGATTGTAATCCAACAAAATCACCTGGCATTGCATAGTTCAAAATTTGCTTTCGCCCATCTGGCAAAGATTTGTGGCGATACATCCATCCAGACAAGAGTGTGTAAAGATAGGGGCTCGTCTCACCCTCGTGCAGCAGTGTTTGGCCAGCAGTGACCACAACTTCTCCCACTTTAAATGTGCTGACGAATTTTAATTCGTCAGGCGTAAACTCGCGAAATACAGGCAAGCGACGGAAAGGACAGCTTTCGCAAGGCACCGTGGCTTTTTGCACAGGCTTGGTTGCAGCCACATCCTTGGTTTTACTATTCACTTAACCCCCGCGCTATGTCTTATTTAAATGACAAGTCATGCAAACTATCGCCAAAGGCAAGTTTTGCTAAATGGGAGTGTATAGCATGAATGACATTTCGCAAACGGTGCCGCCTTGTGATGAATTATATATCACACAGGCCCAACATTTCATACTCATCATTGAAGATGAGAAACTGGTTGCCTGGGATATGGAACAGAGCCTGCGGGAAAATGATTTTCAGAACATTGAGGTGATCTCGTCAATTCTTGCTGCCCGAAAAGCGCTACTGTCAGAAGAGAAAATCTCGCTTGTTGTTCTTGATCTCAAACTGGACGATGGAGACGGCACCGTTTTAATTGATGAATTTGCAAATCAGGGTATCCCGGTTCTTGTTACAACGGGGTACACTCATTTTGCCCACCCTCGTGCAACAGTTCTTTACAAGCCAATTCCAACCAGCATTCTGCTGCACACCATCACATTATTGCTTGATGACGGCAGCTGATTGCACCAGAGTCTCTTGACCTGACGGGACATCTTCTGGATATTTTTCTGACAGGAATTCACCAATGCCAGCTAGGCTGTCAAGATGATCACAAAACACTTTGATTGTGACAAGAACTGGAACCGCCACGATGGTTCCGGCGATGCCCCATATCCAGGACCAAAACGTAAGAGCCAGCAGGATCGCGACGGAATTTAATTGCAACCGGCGACCCAGCAGCAACGGTGAAACAAACTGGTTTTCCAAACCATTCAGCACGGCATAGGTCAAGGGAAACACCGCGGCGTAAGCAAAAGAGTCAAAACTGACAACGGCCATGAGGCCAGCACTCAGAATACCAGTGATAGCCCCAACATAGGGCACAAAATTCAGGATAAACGCAACCGCCCCCCACATAAGGGGGCTAGGCATGCCCAACACGTAATAACATACTGCAATTGCTAACCCCAAGCCAGCATTTACAGCCGTCACAATCAGCAAATAGGCTGATACTTCACGTTCAACGTCGTAGACAATACGCAGAGCCGTTTTTTTGTCGCGTAGAGTTGGCAGCACCCTAACAAGTTTTGCATAAAACAAATCACCCGATGCCATCAAGAATGCGGCAATGACCAATGTTAATACAACCGTGGCCAGAATGCTGATTGAATAGCCGGTAATCTGGCCAAGATAGGCAATAGGCGGTCCCTCTCGAACCACAACTTCCTGCGTTGCGGCGCCGGCAGGTTCAGTTGCAGCTTTGATTTTTTCTGCAAAATTCAACATGGCGCTGAACGAGCCTAAAAGGTCGCGAAGTTTAATCCCAAATGTCTTGACGTAAGCCGGAGCATTATCAATAAATGATGTTATCGGGCCTACAATCGAATAGACAAAAGCTGCCACCGCGATGACAACAACACTGAGAAATCCACCCGCAGCCAACCACTCCGGAACATGGCGGCGGGCAAGCATGCGAATGGCAGGTCGAAACGTGATTGCAATAAAAAATCCTAGCAATACCGGCAAGATAAAATCCTGCGCAAAATCAATAAATAGGCCAAACGCCAGCAAGAACAAGCCGAGCGTAAAATTTCGGGTGTGCTTGGCATAGCGCGTAATCTGATCTGTATCGTCCACGATTTTGTTCGCGATGTCCTAAATGCGACCCATGGCCAACAGGATGACCAGCACAACCAGAACCAAACCTAAGCCGCCCGACGGACCATAACCCCAAGAGCGGCTATGGCCCCAATTTGGCAACGCCCCTAATACCGCGAGAATAAGCACAGCAATAAGTATGGTACTCAGCATGACACCGTCTCCCTATGAGCAATTTTATTTTATCAGATCAGGAAACGTTCAATTCTGAAATTTGTTCCAGAAGCGAAAGAAACGGGTTAATTATTCATCTGCAGCAGCAGCGCCGCCCATAACACCTTGCAGATTTATATCAGCTTTAAAATCATTCGTGCTTTCAATTTGCAACAGTTCGCTCAATTTGTTTCGCGCCCGGTTAACACGGCTCTTGATCGTTCCGATCGCAACCTTACAAATTTCAGCCGCTTCCTCGTATGAAAAGCCGGAAGCTCCGACCAGAATTAGGGCCTCGCGCTGGTCTTCTGGCAATTGCTGCAAGGCCGTTTTAAGATCAGCCATATCAAGATACCCGTGCTGCTCTGCATGAACAGCCACACGGCTGGAATAATGCCCATCGGCATCTTCAACTTCGCGGCGGCGTTTACGCAATTGACTGTAGAACTCATTGCGCAAAATGGTATAGAGCCAGGCCTTAATGTTGGTTCCCGCCTCAAAACTTTCGTGGTGCTTCCACGCCTTCATCAAGGTTTCCTGCACCAGATCATCTGCGCGGTCAGACCGAGAGGTTAAGGAAATACCAAACGCGCGCAGTCCTGGGATCGCCATGATCAGGTCGTCGCGGAATTGATCGGACCTCGTCATTGACGTATCCTCCATCAGCTGGACTTTTGCGATTTGCTACGCGCATCCAGTTCTTTAAGCAGCTGGTCAAAGCGGTCAGGCACTGGCTCACGCGCAACCTCATTGTAATATTCACGTAACTTGTCGCCCAAAAGGTCTTGCATAGGTATCATCGGTCCATCCTGCTTCAAGTCTGTCATTGCCATCTGTTTCACGCTATTAGTTTCTCCTGAAGCATTCGCCTTGTTCTGCCGTTTTTGCGCCATGTGTTTCTCTCAGTTGCAATTCACGCAGATGCTACTATATCGCTCAAAGCTTACCAGTTGTGGTCTAATGCAATTGGGTGCAAATTGTTCCTATAGTATTCTTTTATTACATGTTTCGCGGAACTTTAGGGAACCCAAGACGTTTCAAGCTGAGTTACAGTTTCACTTTGATCTATTGCAAATTGTTCTACAAAAATAAAAGGGGTGAATAAATGAGCTTAGCTTCTGAAATAGCGCCGCATTTGCCATTCTTGCGGCGCTTTTCGCGTGCATTGACGGGTGACCAGCACAGTGGCGATGCCTATGTTGCAGCACTTCTCGAAACAATCATCGCTGAACCCACTGCCTATGATAATTCCCGCGATGTAAAAATTTCGCTTTACAGCAGTTTTTGCAAACTTTGGGAATCAGTCTCTTTCAACATGAAGCGCGATCGCAGCTTGCCCGACTGGGAAGCTGCCGCCGGTAGAAATCTTGAATCAGTGGCTCCGCGTGCAAGGGAAGCTTTTTTGCTGCTGGCGATTGAAGGCTTTTCGTTAAACCAAGTGGCCGAAATTATGGGACAGCCTTTAAGTGAAGTGCAGCATCTGGTGGATGAAGCCTCACATCAATTGGCAACTCAGGTGGCAACGGATGTTTTGATTATTGAAGATGAACCCATCATCGCACTTGATCTTGAATCACTGCTTGAAAGTTTGGGTCATAGGGTGACGGGTATAGCCCGCACTGAAAAAGAAGCCCTGCGCTTGGCAGAAATGAAAAGGCCGGGCCTTGTGCTGGCTGACATTCAGCTGGCCGATGGAAGCTCCGGTATTGACGCTGTGAACGGCATGCTTACCAATTTCGAAGTGCCTGTCATCTTCATCACTGCGTTTCCCGAACGCTTGCTGACAGGCGAAAAACCAGAGCCCGCATTCCTGATCAGCAAACCGTTTGTTCCTGAAATGGTGAAAGCGGTGGTCAGTCAGGCCTTGTTTTTCAATACAAAATCAAAAGTGGCGGCGTAACTGACCTTCACAGACGTCTAAAATTATTTTAGTTCCGATTTAACTTGATGGCGCAAATGCCCGTTAATTTAGCGGTTGCAAAAACTTGGCTTTCTGATAGAACAAAAACAGAACAATGACCCAACACACACTCATACAAAAACTCGAAATTCTCAGCGATGCTGCCAAATATGATGCCTCCTGTGCGTCAAGCGGCACCACGAAAAGAAACTCGTCCGACGGCAAAGGATTAGGGTCAACAGAAGGCCATGGAATTTGCCATGCTTACGCGCCAGACGGGCGTTGTATTTCGCTGCTCAAAATCTTGATGACAAATTTTTGCATTTACGACTGTGTATTTTGTGTCAACCGCGCGTCCAGCAATGTTCCCAGAGCGCGCTTCACAGTGGAAGAGGTGGTAGGGCTGACACTTGATTTTTACCGTCGCAACTACATTGAAGGACTGTTCCTGTCGTCGGGAATCATCAAATCTTCGGACAAAACCATGGAAGACATGGTGCGAATTATCAGAGAACTTCGCACCACACATAATTTTCGTGGCTACATCCATCTCAAAACCATTCCCAATGCATCGCAGGATTTGGTGACTGAAGCTGGACTTTATGCAGACCGTCTTTCAATCAATATTGAGTTGCCCGATGACGTGTCATTGCAAAACTTGGCGCCTGAAAAAGACGTGGTGACAATTAAACAGGCTATGGCGGGAATTCGGTCCACCATTGACGAGGCGCGCGAGCCCACACTGGTGACCAAACGCCGGAAAGTTTTTGCACCGGCAGGTCAAAGCACCCAGATGATCGTGGGTGCTGATCGCTCGAATGATGCAACGGTGTTGTTGCGCAGTGCCTCGCTGTATGGAAGCTACAAGTTGAAGCGGGTCTATTATTCTGCATTCAGCCCTATCCCGGATGCCTCAAAAATTTTGCCCCTGATCAAGCCACCCCTCATCCGTGAACATCGCTTGTATCAGGCCGATTGGTTGATGCGGTTTTATGGCTTTGATGTCGGTGAAATTACGGCGGGTACTGAGGGCGGTATGCTGGATCTGGCCATTGACCCTAAGCTGGCATGGGCGCTTAAAAATCGTCATCAGTTCCCTTTGGATATTCAAAAGTCCTCCAAAGAAATGCTGCTGCGGGTGCCGGGTTTTGGAGTTAAAACCGTAATGCGTCTGCTGCAAGCAAGGCGCTCAACACGACTTGCCTATGCGGATATGTTGCTGATGGGGGCCACCATGAGCAAAGCCAAACCCTTCGTGGTTCTGAAAGACTGGCACCCAGGCAAATTGGGTGATGCGTTGGATTTGCGTGCCCGCTTTGCACCCCCTGCAGAACAGCTTTCATTATTTCAATGATCTCCAGAAGCATGCCCCGTCTCGGAACCTTTGACGCCTGGCGTGCGGCTGCACGGGAACTATTGGCAGCAAAAGTGCCGCCGGATAAAGTTCAGTGGAATGATCACGCGGCCCAAAAAACATTGTTCGACAGCGGTGTTGATGCACCAGCAACGCCAATATTTAAAGCGTCTGTGCCCAAAGACTTTCTCGATCTGGCCCGCAAGGTGATTGCGCACCAGAGCGCCCAGCGTTTTTCCTGGGCCTACAAGTTGTTATGGCGTTTGCAAGAAGAACCACACCTGCTTTCCAATCCGGCGGACGGTGACGTGCACCAGCTCCAGACCATGGCCAAAAGTGTTAGCCGTGACTGTCACAAGATGAAGGCTTTTGTTCGCTTTCGCGAATTGCAAAGTGCCACAAAGCGGCGAACTTTTGGCGCGTGGTTTGAGCCTGATCATCACATCATAGAATTGACCGGGCCATTTTTTGCAGCGCGATTTGCCGACATGGATTGGGCAATTTCCACGCCGCAGGCCAGCGCAGTTTTTGTTGATGGTTATTTGTCATACGCACCCCCGGACGGCGAGCGTCATGCGGTGGATGACACGATGGAAGACCTGTGGCGCACTTATTACGCCAACATTTTCAATCCGGCGCGGCTCAAAATAAAAGCCATGCAAAGTGAGATGCCGCAAAAATACTGGAAAAATCTTCCAGAGGCTGCACTGATTCCAGATCTGATTGCGGGGGCAGCAGACCGCGTACAAAAGATGCGAGAGCAAATGCCAAGTGTGCCACCAGCTCATCTGGATAAATTCAAGGCACCAATTGCGGATCGCCCGAACACATTCGATGCCAACTATGACTCTCTTGATCAACTGCGCGCTGCTGCTGTGGGGTGCACCCGCTGCCCTCTGCATTGCCATGCCACTCAAACAGTTTTTGGCGAAGGCAACCCCCACGCCAATATCATGTTTGTGGGTGAACAACCGGGAGATCAGGAAGACATTTCCGGCAGACCCTTTGTGGGTCCGGCCGGGCAGATTTTTAGGGATTCACTTGCGGCAGCCAAAATCAATCGGACCGATGTTTACACCACCAACGCGGTCAAACACTTCAAGTTTTCACCGCGCGGAAAGCGGCGTATTCACGAGCGACCCAACCGGGGCGAAATTCAACATTGCAAATGGTGGCTCGACAAGGAATTGAATTTGATCAAACCGAAGCTTGTGGTGGCCATGGGTGCAACTGCGTTTTTTGCACTGACAGGCCAGAGTGAGAGCGTAAAAGCTGCACGAGGCCAGCTTTACCCCCTGCCGCAAGGGGGAACACTTTTGGCAACCTATCACCCGTCTGCCATCTTGCGAAATCAGGCGGACGCAGAGGCCATCCGCCACGATTTTTTTGCTGATGTTGCAAAAGCTTCCGAGATTGCAAAGATGAAATGATGCCACCTCACGACACAAATTTGCGGCTGAGGAAGGGGGAGTTCAGTTTGCCAAACCGCCACGGCAAAGTGACAGCCTTGCTGATGCCAATGCGGGTGCCCGAAACAACATCTGGCGATTGACTTCGGTAAAGTTCGAAAGGCGGCGCCAAAATATCAAGACCGTCATGGTGCGAAGTGATAGCCAAAGCCTGGGTCAAGCGCCCCGGCCCGGCGCATAACAGATGGGCATTTTGCGTTTTGCGGCGTTCACCCATAAGGCCAAGCCCAGCTTGCGGTTCCAGAGCCCTGATGAGAACGGCACAGCCCGGGGTGCACACAATATTGAAGCACCAGTGTAAACCGTAGGAACGGTAGACATAGGATGAAGCAACTGACCCAAACATTGAACTGTTGCGCAGCGTTTGCCCTGAAAAACTATGGGCCGCAGCATCATCAATGCTGTAAGCTTCAGTTTCAACGATAACACCCCCAACACCGTTGACATGCAATGATACGCCAATTAAATCTCGTGCAACTTGCACCACATCCCGGTTGAAAAACGAACGATGAAGTGTCATTGATGAAGCGTTCTGGTTATACATTTCATAGAATTATTACTTGTTTGCAAACAATGGCAGATAAAGCGCCACGTGGCAGGCGGAGATTAATTTGAGCATATTAGGTGATATGTTAATTAGAAGACCGCTGTGGCACCAGTTGGTGTTATTGGCTTTGGCTACTGCTTTACCCTTATTGCTATCCTCATACTTGATGTTCGGCCGCCTTGCCGCAAATGAACACAACACCGTTCGCCAAAGTCTGTTTTTAAACAGCAAGACACTTGCAGCACTTGTTGACAACGAAATTGATACGCATTTGGCCATAGCAACTACGCTGTCGCGGTCTCCAGCCTTAATTTCTGGCGATTTGAAAAATTTTTGGACAGAAGCAACAGAGGCGCTGCAACTGGTGCCCGGATCATGGCTGACGATACATTCTCCTTCCGGTGAAATGTTGCTCACAACTTTGGTACCCTTCGGCGCTGGGATTGATAAGATAACAAATGCTGATGTATCAACAGCCAAATTTTCAGACCGCAGCCCCTGGATTGAAGATTTGGCACTTGATGCCGTTTCTAAACGCCTGAGTGCAATGGTGGATATTCCGATTTTCCAAGGCAATGATCTCAAATATATCATCGCCATCAGCTTGGTTCCCGAGCGTTTTCTCGCTCTCTTCAAAGACAAATATAACAATAGTGAAGTGGTTGGCATTCTGGATCGGAATCAAAAATTTGTGGCGCGGATACCCGACCATGATAAACGTTTGGGAACGCTGGCCAGTGCAGGCTGGCGCGCTGCAATAGACAAAGCGTCCGAGGGCATAATTGAAATCAAAACACTGGAAGGGGAGTTGAGCTTTACAGGCTATGCCCCCACCCGTAACGGCTGGACAGTCGGGGTAGCGCGCTTGGAAAAAGATATCCAAAGCCCGTTGCAAAGCATAGCGCTGTCCAGTTTGGCATTATCATTGGCCTTGGCAGCTTTAAGCTTTGTACTAGCCATTGTCATCGCGCGAAACATTAACGTCGGCATGGCAGCTTTGACAACAGCTGCCCGTGCCGTTGGAGAAGGAAATAAAATTGATGTGTTTCCGACCCCTTTTGCCGAAGCCACTACTCTGGCCAACACTTTGAAAAATGCCGCAACCGAATTGGATCGGCGTGGCCAAGCCTTGGAAAACATAAATGCAGGTCTTGAGCAAAAAGTATCCGAGCGAACAGCAGAGCTTCGCGAAGAACTGAAGCGTCGTGAAGAGGCGGAAGCCATTTTGCGCCATACCCAAAAAATTGAAACAATCGGCCAATTGACCGGTGGCATCGCCCATGATTTCAACAATATGCTCACTGTGATCATGGGCAACCTCGACACTGTGAAGCGCCGCATGGCAAATATTGAGGGTGCCGCAACCCTGATGCGTCCCATAGAATCAGCCCAGCAAGGGGCCCGCAATGCGGCAAAGCTAACGCATAGGCTTCTTGCATTTTCGCGCCAACAACCCCTTGAGCCAGAGGTCATTTCCATAAACAGCCTGATCTTGGGATTGTCAGACATGATGTCACGCTCGGTTGGCGAACAGGTGAAAATTGAAACCGTGTTGGGTGCCGGAATTTGGCCAACTTACGTTGATGCCAACCAGCTTGAAAACTCACTGGCCAACCTTATCGTCAACGCAAGAGACGCCATGCCAAATGGTGGCAAACTGACCATTGAAACAGCCAATACATATTTCGATGACGCTTACGTGGAACACTTCAAAGATGTGAAATCAGGTGCGTATGTCATGCTGAGCGTAACCGACGCTGGAACTGGAATAGACAGAGAAAAACTTGAGAGAATTTTTGAGCCGTTCTTTACCACCAAAGGTGTGGGCAAGGGCACAGGCCTTGGCCTTGCAATGGTCCACGGCTTTGTCAAACAGTCTGGTGGCCACATCCGCGTTTACAGTGAAGTTGGACAAGGCACATCTGTGAAGATTTATCTGCCTCGCCATGCTGAGAATGCCAATATTGTGTCGGTGCCACGCGCTGCTCAAGAAAACCGCGAGGCAGAACTTCCCAGGGCCCGAAAAGGTGAGACCATTGTAGTGGTTGAAGATGATACTGGCGTCAGTGAATATGCTGTCTCAGTTCTGGAAGATTTGGGTTACCGCATTCTTGCCGCCCAAGACGGAGCTGAAGGCCTTGCCATCGTCAAAAAGACAAGGCGCATTGACCTTCTTTTTACGGACGTGGTTTTGGGTGGTGAACTCAACGGCCGACAGTTGGCTGACGTCGTGAAAGAAATTCGGCCTTCGCTTCCAGTTTTATTTACCACGGGGTATACGCGAAATGCCATTGTTCACCATGGCAAACTGGATGACGATGTTGATCTTCTGAACAAACCTTACACTCAACGCGACCTCGCCCTAAAAGTACGCGCTATTCTTGATAGAAGTCGGGCTTGAATTTTTCTAATTGACAGGGACAAAGGACCTGATTGATATTTACCGATACCGGCAACGAAAATTACCACCGTAACCATAGCCACGATCGCTGCGACAATTGATATGATCAAAACATAACGCACATTGTGCCCCGTAACACCCTGCCTCACATTTTGCGTCGAAACAATTTTAGGCTTTTCCACCTGAGGATTGGTCATAAGGTTTCCTTTTGAGTTATGATTTTGAGGTCAAGTTGTTTCAAACGATTTTCCCCGATAATTGTTCCCCACGTGATTTATTTATTTATCGTGGAACCAATTCGCTCATCTTCAGTTGCTTGTGGGTGATTTTCACACGTGGCTGAACCCCTGCGGGTTTCAAATTTATCAGCTGCAAAACAGTAAAATAATGGGAGATTATTGTGAACAGTATTATTTACCTCGTCGGATTGGTTGTTGTTGTCATGTTCGTTCTCAGCATGTTGGGTTTACGCTAATGACACAAACTTCAATAACCTCAGTTGATACAGCTTACGTAACACCTGAAGATGAAAGCGATATCCGCAGCGGATCTTATGTTGATTGGCCTTGCGCCTTTGGCGGTGCCGTGATTGCAGCAGCTCTGACTTCGCTTTTATTGGCATTCGGATCAGGACTTGGCTTATCTTTGACATCCCCTTGGCCCTCAGAGCGGATTAATGGCACTGCTTTTGGCATCATCATGATCATCTGGACGGTTTTTGTCCCCCTTCTGTCTTTTGCCGTTGGCGGTTATTTCGCGGGCCGCTTGCGCAGACCTTGGCAGCATCTGGCAAAAGAAGAGGTGGCCTTCCGTGATGCAGCACACGGGGCGCTGGTTTGGGCCACAAGTGTGATTATTGGCGTGCTCACATTGGGCATGCTTGCATCTGGGATTGCCAATGTTGCAGGCTCTGCCATGTCAGCTGCTGGTAACATGGCGTCTTCACCTGGCATGTCTAGCGCAGTGGATAATTTGTTTCGCTCTGAAAAACCTTTGGACGATAATATGCGTGCCACGCGAGAAGAAGCTCAGCGCATGATCGGCACCACGGGAGCCATGGCGCTTTCAGACACCGATCAAACTTACCTGTCTGGGTTAATTGCCAGATCAACCGGCTTGCCAGCTGCTGAGGCCAGCCAGCGCGTAACTGATGCAATGACCACGTCTCGCTCTGCCGCTGAAACGGCGCGTAAAGCCAGTGTGGTAGCTGCATTCTTTACAGCGGCCACTTTACTGATGGGTTTGGCAGTTGCTTGGTTTGCCGCGCGCATGGGCGGCGAGCACCGCGATAAAGTAGCAAAGCGCATGTAGTCACCTCCCCTACTCTAGCGCTTTTTGAAGCGGCTGGCCTGCTCCTTAAAAAGGAAATTGGCCAGCCGCTTTTTTATTCCAAGTCAACTCCAAATTCTTCTCCCATCACCTTGCTAGCGTTATATACTATGATATATAGCGGTTATGACGAGAACACGGGACATGCGCCAATACTTAGCCTTCAAACTTGCAGTCATAACTCTGCTGGTTGCAAACAGCCTCTCAGCACAGGCTGCAGATACTGTGAATGTTTTTGCAGCTGCGAGCCTTAAAAACGCAATGGATGCCGTTGGCGCGTCTTGGAAGGCTGATACATCAAATCAAGCCACCATGACTTATGCTGCCAGCCCCGCCTTAGCCAAGCAAATTGAGGCTGGAGCGCCAGCTGACATTTTTATATCTGCTGATCTCAACTGGATGACATATCTCACTGACAAAAATTTGGTTCCCGCCGGAACAGATGTTAGATTGCTAGGCAATCAGATTGTTCTCATCGTGCCCAAGGATTCTAAGGCCGAAATCAAGATTGAAAAAGATTTCAAACTTGCTGAACTGATTGGCGATAGCAAACTCGCTATGGGCAATGTTCAATCTGTGCCTGCTGGTAGATATGGCAAAGCCGCACTGGAATCGCTGGGTGTCTGGAACAATGTTGAGGGCAAAGTTGCTCAGGCCGAAAATGTGCGCGCCGCTTTGAAACTCGTTTCAACGGGTGAAGCGGCGGCAGGAATTGTCTACGTGACGGATGCCTACTCCGACAAGACCGTGAAAGTGCTTGGCACATTCCCCAATGATAGCCATCCCCCAATTGTCTATCCTGCGGCTGTTACCAGCGCATCCAGGAATCCTGATGCCACAGCGTTCCTGAAATATTTGCAATCAGACAAAGCCAAAGCCATCTTCACCGGAGAAGGCTTTATTGTTTTGAAATAGGCATGCAAACTGAGGGTCAGGACGTGAGTGAACCATGAATTGGCTGAACATTGAGCCTGAAGAATGGACTGCGATTTATCTCAGTTTGAAAGTTGCGGTGTGGGCCACAACCGTAAGCTTGCCTTTGGGGATTGCAACAGCAATGCTTTTAGCGCGAAGTCAGTTCTGGGGCAAAAGCCTGGTCAATGGGTTTGTCCATTTGCCCTTGGTCATGCCACCTGTGGTGACTGGCTATGTATTGCTGCTCACCTTCGGAAAGCGCGCACCACTCGGTGAATTTCTGAGCCAATATCTGGGGTTCACATTTTCATTCCGCTGGACGGGCGCTGCTTTGGCCTGCGGCGTGATGGGTTTTCCGCTCATGGTACGGGCCATCAGGCTGTCAATCGAAGTTGTGGACAGAAAGCTGGAGGCAGCAGCAAGCACATTGGGGGCAAACCCGATGTGGGTTTTTGTGACCATCACTTTGCCTTTGATTTTGCCGGGCATCATCGCAGGCATGATCTTGACCTTTGCAAAGGCCATGGGGGAATTTGGGGCCACAATAACCTTTGTCTCCAATATTCCCGGTGAAACGCAAACATTACCTTCGCTGATCTACACCTTCACGCAAGTGCCTGGTGGCGATGGCGGTGCCTTGCGGCTCACGTTAATTTCAATTGCCCTCTCCCTTTTGGCCCTGCTCGCGTCAGAATACTTGGCAAGGCGTGTTGGGCGTCATATTCAATGACCATGCGGGTGGAAGTTGAGCACCGTTTGGGCACCTTCAAGCTCGCGGCAATGTTTGAAACCAGCGGCGGTTTAACAGCCCTCTATGGTGACTCTGGGTCAGGCAAAACCACGCTCGTAAACACCATTGCGGGTTTGATTGCGCCCCAAAAGGGCATAATCGTCATTGATGATGTGGTACTCTTTGACTCTGATAAAAACATCAACATCCCCAGTCATAAACGTCGCATTGGTTATGTTTTTCAGGATGCAAGATTGTTTCCTCATTTTTCGGTGAAGCAAAATCTTCTCTATGGAAAATGGTTTGCTGCACGTTCAAACAAAACCGAAACTGAGAAAATTATTGACCTTTTGGGGCTGGGTAAATTACTGCACCGCATGCCTCACAATCTATCAGGAGGGGAACGCCAACGCGTTGGCATGGGAAGAGCCCTATTGTCATCGCCGCGATTGCTCTTAATGGACGAGCCACTGGCGTCTCTTGATGACGCCCGGAAATTGGAAATAATGCCCTATATTGAACAGCTGCGCGATGAAATGGGCATTCCGATCATTTATGTAAGCCATTCAGTGTCTGAGGTGATGGCATTAGCAACCAAAATTGTGCTGATGTCTCACGGGAAAACAACAACAAGTGGAACACCTAGCCAAATTTTTCCACCTCCAACAGGTTCATCAATTTTCCAACGAAATGCTGGACGAGTCTTGCTGGAATTAAAAATTGAAAGTTTCAATCGCCTGACAGATACGACACTGCTTTCCGGACCCAGCGGCAAATTACGCATCAAAGGCTATATCGGAAAAAAGGGTGAGACAGTTGAGATGAGTTATCTGGCTGCAAAACTTAAAGACAGTGAACCTTGAGACCTCGCTTCTCAAACATCGGCCAATCGGCTAAGCGACGGCAATGACCCCCCCTTCAAATCTCCGTGGCATTGGCTTTATGCTGGCTGGTGCTGGCACTTTTGTTCTCAACGACAGTTTCATGAAATTGGCCCTGGCTGAGCTCCCGCCTTACCAGGTGCTGGTGATGCGCGGGATATCTGGAACACTGTGCGCGGTGGTCCTTACAGCGATCATGGGCGATCTCAAGCATCTGCCAGCAACTTTCAACCGCTGGGTGTTTTTGCGGGCGGTTTTGGAAATAGGTGCCATACTCACCTATATCTTGGCCTTATCGCACGCAACCGTTGGTGATGTGACCGCCATTTTTCAGATCACACCTCTCCTTGTAATCCTTGGCATGATCTTTATTCACCGTGAAAAGTCCAATGCTGCGCGTCTTGCTCTGGTCGCCTTGGGTTTTGCTGGTGCGTTGCTGGTGGCCCAGCCTGGCTCAAGTGCCACCTCCCCCTATCTGCTGTTTGCCTTCTTCACTGCCTTGTTTGCCGCTTTGAGAGATTTAGCAGGCCGGCGCGTAACCTCCAATATCCCGGCGCTAGGAGCAACCTTGATCACCATCATCTGCGTGATGCTGGCCAGTGCAGTCGTGGGTGCAACGGCGGAAATCTGGGTTGTACCCAAACTCTGGCACGTGGTGCTGTTGGCAGCGGCGGGGCTGTTTATGATGCTGGGCCACATGTTCATCTTTTTGGCTTATCGCAACGCCTCGGCCCAAGCTGTCGCACCATTTTATTATGCTTTCATGATTTGGGCTGTGGCCTTGGGCTTTGTAATTTTTCACGATGTCCCAAATCTGCTGTCCACAGCAGGCATGGCGCTGATTTTAGCCAGCGGCTTGGGCATCATTTTTCTAGAACGGCGCACGCGCCACATCTCATCCACAGCAGCAGTCTGAGGCTTGAAATTCGGCGCGTAAGCAGCCATGGTCGCCATCCATCAAGATTTTGAGACGAGTTTTAGCGATGCGTGTCACCATTGAACGTTCTGGCTTTTTAAGGGCCCTCAACCATGTGCAAAGCGTGGTGGAACGGCGCAACACAATCCCGATTTTGTCGAATGTCATGGTCCAGGCTTCGGACGGCATGGTGAAGCTGACGGCCACCGATCTGGATATCGAAATTGTAGAGTCTGTCGCTGCCGAGGTTATCCGCGCCGGTGCGGCCACTGTGCCAGCGCATATGCTTTACGACATCGTGCGCAAGCTTCCCGATGGCGCACAGCTGGAATTAGAACAGGGACCAGATTCAGGCCGCATTTCTATTCATGCTGGTCGCTCACGGTTTGCGTTGCAGGCACTGCCGCCAGAGGATTTCCCAGACCTGTCCAGCGGCGAATTTGGCAATATTTTTTCGCTGGCCACGTCTGAACTCAAATTTCTGATTGAACGCACGCGCTTTGCCATCTCAACCGAAGAGACCCGCTATTATTTGAATGGCATTTATCTGCACGAAGTTGCGGCAGGCGGCCTGCTGCGTGCTGTAGCCACCGACGGTCACCGCTTGGCGCAGGCCCAAATGAACATTCCAACGGGCGCGTCTGGAATGCCTGGCATTATCGTGCCACGAAAAACCGTTCTTGAAATTGTAAAGTTGATGGAAGGCGAGGAGGGTGAAGTTGAAATTTCGATTTCATCTGCAAAAATCCGCTTCAATGTCGGCAAACTGGTGCTGACGTCAAAACTGATTGATGGCACATTCCCTGACTATGAGCGTGTGATTCCGCGCAACAATGACAAAATATTAGAAGCCGACACGAAAAGCTTTGCCGAAGCGGTGGACCGGGTATCCACCATCAGCTTTGAAAAAAGCAGGGCTGTGAAGCTGAATATTGCATCGGGCAAATTGACATTGACGGTAAACAATCCAGATTCAGGCTCTGCGGAAGAGGAATTACCAGTGTCTTATGACCGTGACCAAATCGAGATTGGCTTTAACTCGCGTTATTTGCTGGACGTGGCAGGCCAGATCAAAGCCGCTTCAATGCGCTTTGAGCTTGCCGACTCAGGTTCTCCGACCGTGATCCGCGATCCTGATGATGAGCAGTCCCTGTTTGTCCTGATGCCTATGCGGGTTTAAGAAAAATCCTCCTCTGCCCGCCGGCACCTTCTCCCGTCCTCTTGTGGGTTGAGAGAAGGGACCTAAGGGTTAAATGAGGGCTCTTTGGCGGCTAAGAAGACGGAACCAGATTGACATTTGCCATCACCCGCCTCACCCTAACTGACTTTCGCAATTACCCCTCTTTGCGCATTACGCCTTCGCGTCTGCTGATTGCTCTAACGGGCCAGAACGGGGCCGGCAAAACCAATGTGTTGGAAGCAGTCTCGCTACTGGTGCCTGGCCGCGGCCTGCGCGGTTCGGCTTTCAACGTCATTGCCAGATTGGGCGGTTCTGCCTCTTGGGCAGTCGCGGCAGATATTACCGTGCCGCAAGGCGATTATAAAATCGGAACGGGCTTTGAGGGTGATCCTTTGGCCGAAGATGGCGGTGGCTCTGGCCGCAGTGCAATGATTGACGGCCAAGTGCAACGAAGCCCAGGTCCACTGTCCAATTACCTGAAAATGCTCTGGCTAACACCTGCGATGGACCGTCTCTTTGCGGGGCCTGCATCTGATCGCCGCCGCTTTTTTGACCGGCTGGTCATCAGTTTTGACAGTCATCATGGCGCGCGTGTTTCCGCCTTCGAAAAACTGATGCGCGAACGTAATTTTTTACTTCAGGACAAACACTGTGATTATGCCTGGCTTACTGCAATTGAAGCCCAAATGGCCGAGCAAGGCGTTGCCATTGCGGCCTCACGAAATGAGGCCGCTTTTGTGCTGGCCAAACACTTTGCTGGCCATGCTGATAAAAGCCCATTTCCGTGGGGAATTCTGCAGCTTGTGGGCGAAATTGAAGCTTTGGTGACAACAAAACCAGCCGTGCAAGCGGAAGCAGAATATGCTATGATTCTCGGGCGTCAGCGCGGTTTAGACCGGGCCCAGGGGCGCACCCTCAAAGGGCCGCACAGAACTGATTTTTCAGTGCTGCACGGGCCAAAATCACAAGGGGCTGAACTGTGTTCCACAGGAGAACAAAAGGCCCTGCTGATTGGTTTGATTCTGGCGCAGGCGCGCGCTGTAAAAGAACTGGTAGGGGCAGCCCCCTTGCTGCTTTTGGACGAGGTGGCCGCACATTTGGATGTGCACCGCAGGCGGGGACTGTTTGAGGCGCTCAGTGCGCTTGGCGTTCAAGCTTGGATGACGGGCACAGACGCAAGTTTGTTTAGTGAAGCTGGAGCGGCTTCAACACTATATAATGTTGAACACGGCACGATTTTGGAAGTAAATTAAAATGACCAACGAAGAACAAGCAATCGAACAAATTGCCAGCGACAAACGCGCTGAAGCGATTGCAAACTATGGGGCCGATTCCATCAAGGTTCTCAAAGGCCTTGACGCAGTTCGCAAACGTCCCGGAATGTATATCGGGGACACCGATGATGGTTCAGGTCTTCATCATATGGTTTATGAGGTGGTAGATAACGCAATTGATGAGGCTCTTGCGGGCCACGCCACCCATGTCACAGTCACACTGAATGCAGATGGGTCTGTCACGGTCACCGACAATGGCCGCGGCATTCCAACTGATATCCACAAAGGCGAAGGTGTATCGGCTGCCGAAGTGATCATGACCCAGCTGCACGCGGGCGGAAAGTTTGACCAGAATTCTTATAAAGTTTCAGGTGGTTTGCACGGCGTGGGCGTTTCTGTGGTGAATGCACTTTCAGTTTCTTTAAAACTTACCATCCACCGCAATGGCAAAACCCACTTCATGAGCTTTACCCACGGCGATGCAGATGGGCCCTTGACTGAAATTGGCAATGCTGATGGCAAGCGCGGCACTGAAGTAACCTTCCTTCCTTCAACCGAAACTTTCACAAAAACTGAATTTGATTTTGGCACCTTGGAACACCGCTTGCGCGAGCTGGCATTTTTGAATTCAAAAGTCAGAATTGTTTTGACGGACAATCGCGGCGTTGAGCCAAACATGCTCGAACTCTACTATGAAGGTGGAATTGTTGCCTTCGTGCGTTATCTCGATCGCAGCAAGGTGGGCCTGCTGAAGGCCCCGATCATGATCTCCGGCGAGAAAGATGGCATCAGCATGGAATGTGCACTCTGGTGGAATGATAGCTACAACGAAAGTGTTTTCGCCTTTACCAACAATATTCCCCAACGCGATGGCGGCACGCATTTGGCAGGTTTCCGCGGCGGCCTCACCCGCATCATCAACGCCTATGCCACCGAAAGCGGTGTGGCCAAGAAAGAAAAAGTCGCCATCACCGGAGACGATGCACGCGAGGGGTTGACATGTGTGCTGTCTGTCAAAGTGCCAGATCCTAAATTCTCATCGCAAACCAAAGACAAACTTGTGTCCTCCGAAGTGCGGCCCGTTGTCGAAAGTTTGATCAACGAACAATTGGGCGCATGGTTTGAAGAACATCCCGCTGATGCAAAATTAGTTATGATCAAAGTGATTGAGGCAGCTGCCGCCCGTGAAGCGGCCCGCAAGGCGCGTGAACTGACCAGGCGCAAAGGGGCACTCGATATGGCAGGCATGCCTGGTAAACTGGCAGAATGCCAGCAGCGCGACCCCGCACTGTGCGAACTTTTCATTGTGGAAGGCGACTCCGCAGGGGGTTCCGCCAAGCAAGCCCGAAACCGCGAAAACCAGGCCGTTCTTCCGTTACGAGGAAAAATTCTCAACGTTGAACGGGCGCGTTTCGACAAGATGCTGGGCTCTGCAGAAATTGGAACGCTGATTACGGCACTCGGTACCGGTATAGGGCGCGACGAGAATGGCGATGGTTTCAATTTGGCCAAATTGCGTTATCACAAAATCATCATCATGACCGACGCTGACGTGGACGGTGCGCACATTCGCACACTTTTGCTCACGTTCTTTTACCGTCAAATGCGCGAAGTGGTGGAACAGGGCCATCTCTATATTGCTCAACCACCGCTTTATAAAATCACGCGCGGCAAGTCTGAACAATATCTCAAAGACAACAAGGATCTTGATGCAAACCTGATCGAAATGGGACTTGAAGGTGCGACCCTGGTTCTGGCCGACGGCAGCGAGCGCGCCGGTCCTGACTTGCGCCTTATCGTAGACGAAGCCATTGCTATTCGCAGCATGATTGAGTCACTGCATTCGCGCTACCCTGATCACATCATCGAGCAAGTGGCTATCGCAGGCTCGCTCAACCCGGAAGTTATTGGAACAAAGCTGAATGCGGAAAGTGCGGCGGCCTATATTGCTAAGCGCCTTGATGCAATTTCGGAAGAAACTGAGCGGAGCTGGAAAGGTGTTGCCACCGACGATGGCGGCCTTACATTTTCACGCGAATTACGCGGTGTAAAGGAAAGCTGGCATATTGATGGCAAGTTGATTGCCTCCCAAGACGCCATGCGCCTTGATAAGAAAACTCCGCATTTGCAAGACATTTATGCCCGCTCCGCAAAGCTCCGCCGCAAGGAATCAGACATTGCCGTACATGGTCCGCTGTCTCTTTTGGAAAACATCTTTGCAGCAGGCCGCAAGGGCGTCACCATGCAGCGCTACAAGGGCTTGGGCGAAATGAATGTTGACCAATTGTGGGAAACCACACTTGATCCCAATGCGCGTTCGCTGCTGCGCGTGCGTGTGGCGGAAATGGATGATGCCGATGACTTGTTCACCAAGTTGATGGGTGATGTGGTAGAACCAAGGCGCGACTTCATCCGCGAGAATGCACTTAATGTTGCCAATCTGGATGTGTGACGGGGCTCACACTTGTGCGCCGTCCTCAATTTACGGATCGTTAGTTGTCAGCAGTTTCCGTAACGCGCCAACTGCAACCTCAATATCGACTTGAGGCTCAAAGATTTTAGTTTGCGTTTTCGGTGTGCCAAACCACTGCACATAGCCTTTCTCAACCAGCCGCTCAATTAACAGCCAGCGATCAGTCGCTGGCTCAATCAATCCTTTTCTAAATATCCACAATGCCGGTGCTCGTTTGAAAATCCATTCAATCAAGCTTTGCACAACCGCAAATTTTCTTGGCAAGCGATAGACCCAAACCGGCTTCCCAGTGGCCAGTGCATCGCTTAACATTGATGCACTGTCACTGGTGACAACGATTTCAGCCGCTTCATCCAAACAGCCTTGGTAGTAATTTTCAATGCCGGCCTTCCAAATGAAACTTTGATGAGGCGCTTTCATATTCTGTTCGAAAACTCTTGCAATCTCACTTTCTGTTCGCGGGCTGGTTACGACATTTAGCTCCAATGCATGTCTGTCTGCATAACTTGTCAACGCTTCCACCATGGCCACTGCCGTATCCTGGTCCAGGGATTCTGGCGAACTGCTGGCCCCCACCAACACTGTAAGTTTACGTGCGACCCTGCGCGTCGATTTTGTGTTTGGCGCCGTTAATGGCAGCAGAAGTTCGACAACATGAGGTAAGTTTGGCAAGCGATATTGTGCGGTCGTCAAAACCAAATCGAACCGCCGGGCATCACCGTGAGGGCGCGCTAAACTGACAATTTTTATGGTCCCACCCGATTTTTTTTTCAGCCTAACGGCAATTTTACTGCTTAGAGCTTCCGTACATAAAATCAAATCTGGCCAAGCTTCGGTCAAGGCATTGGAGGATGATGAAAGTCTCGCCAAGGGGGGATAATGCGGCCACTTGAATTCCAGTTTTTTGACCAAAAACGGCAGCCCCAATGAAGTGGCCAACACTTCCATTTGCTTCAGATCGCCAATGCGGCTGTGCCACAAAATCCAGATCAAGGCAGGGTGCGTCCATGGTCGGAAATTGAGCGAAAACTCGCAACCAGTTTTGCCAAAATTGTATCCCAATTGAAGTCAAGCGCCCGCGAGCGGGCTGCCTTTGCCATTTTTTCTCTTAAGCGCCCATCGTCAATAAGCCGCTTGAGATGAACATCAAAACCAGTCTCGTCTCGCGCATTTTGCACAAAACCACTGACAGTGTCCTGCACGATGGAGCGGCTGCCTGTGGCATCAGCAACAATTGCGGGAAGTCCTGAAGCCATGGCCTCCAATGTCACATTGCCAAATGTTTCACTTTCGGATGCAAAAAAGAAAATGTCAGATGAAGCATAGGCAACTGCCAACTCCTCATTCTCCATGAACCCGGCAAAAACAGCATCAGGAATGCCCTCGCGCAGGGCTTGTTCTTCTGGACCTAACCCAACAATCAGGGTTCTGAATTTCGTGCCGCCATCACGCACACGCTTAAAACACCGCGCCATTAAATCAGTATTTTTCTCTTTGACCAAACGGCTTACAAAACACACCACGATGTCCTCGTCAGAGATGCCAACACTCCTGCGCCACTCCAGTGAGCGCCGCGCTGGAGTGAACAATTCGCTATCCACACCGCGCCCAAAAACCTCTAACCGATCTGTAATGCCCTCTCTACGCAGTTCTTCAACCATGGACTTTGAAGGCGGATAAGTCATCTCACACCGTGCATAAAATTTACGGAAATAAAGACGTGCAAATTTTTCGAGAAATCTCAGTCTATAGAATTTGAGATAGGTATCATAACGTGTGTGAAATGTAGCAACCACCGGAAGCGTCCAAGCTTGCGCTTGGTTCAAAGCCTGATAGCCCAAAATATCCGGCACCGCGATATGAAAAAGTGTTGGCTTGAAGTCTTCAAGCCTTCGGCGCGCTGCCTTGGATAACCCGGTCGCAATGCGGTATTCGGGGCGGAAAGGAATGGCAAAAGAAGGCACCGAAACCAATTCGCCCACCGATTGAAAAGCAGGCTTCTCGGCAGTCGGCGCAAACACTAAAACAGCGATGTCATTTTTTTCGAGATAAGCAACCAACCGGTTGAGCGTTAGGGCAACACCATCTTTGATGTAATTGTAATTGCCAGTAAACAGCGCAATGCGCAAAGGCTTCTGCGCAAGCGCACTCACGCAGCCTCTACAACTTTCAACTTGGGAACACGCCCCATCACTTCAAGTGCATCATGGCGCACATAATTTTTTGACATCGCTTCTTTCAATTTTGCCTCACTCACTTTGCCTTGGTCCAGGCATTCCTTGAGCAAGCCAAAAAACAGGTTCTCTTGGTTTTGATCGGGATGGCGATGATATCTGCCGAGGAAAGCATGTTCGCCAAACAGCACGCGGCGCAATTTCATGATCTGGCCAATGACGGGCACAAATTCTGTCGGTGTGTAATCCACCTTCAAGCCGGTTTTCCAAGGCTGCGTGCGACGGTGCGTATTGTGTATCATGCGCGTTTGGGGTGTCAGCTTGTCAAAATCGTTCCACTCATTTTCGAACGTGCCGATTGTTTCGCGGTCTTCCATCAACAACGACATCCAGTTGTGGTAGTCACGCTGTCCTTCAAACAATTCGTTGAAGCCCTTCTCAACATCCCAATGCTTGAGCTTGGAACAATCCAGAAGCATCACCGATGTTGCAAATGCACCATTTTTAAATTTGGAACCGCGGCACATGATCGCTTTTCCCTGCATGTCTCTGCTTAAAAGATCCCACACATCGGAAACCGCAAACACATCAGGGTCTACAACCAATGCCCTACCCTCATATCCCATCAACGAAGGTGGCAGAAAACGCGTAATGGTGAAGGACTGCAAATCCTCGTTCAACCACAGCCGCTTTGAGCCATGGCGCATATAAGTTTGGCCTTCACGAGCTTGAAAATAGGGAAAATCTTCTTTCAACATCACGCTCACATCAAACTGATCGGCATGGGCAGAGTTGCGCTTCATGGAATGTGCAGAAACAATCGCCCCAATCTCTTGCTTGGCATTAGTTTGGATAAAAATATGTGGTTTTTTGGGAGTTTCTGTCTGCTGAACAGGCATGTCAAATCCATCAATTAATCGTCTGCCTTCTAGTGGTCTGGCCTTGAGAAGTCAAATTTCCGAATTTGCTAAATCATGTTCACTGCTGTTAGAAGGCGCACTATTCATGGCCAATAATCACCCCAAAATCTGGATACTGCAAAGCCCGCACAGTGGTGACAACACCCAGCTTTTGGCCCTCGCCGAAAATCTGGGATGGCCTTATGAACTCAAATCCCTTTCTTACTCTCCATGGCAAGTTCTCACGCGCGTGGTGCCAGGTGCAACCCTGATGGGTCTGAAACGAGAAGCGCGGGCCCAACTTTCAGCCCCCTTCCCTGATTTGATTATTGGGGCTGGTCACTCCACCGAGGCAGCGGCCTTTTGGGTCAAGGCTCAATCCCCGCGTGCCGTAAAGCTCGTTTATCTTGGAACGCCCATCACCAATCTGGAAAAATTTGATCTGGTGGTGACCACACCGCAATATGGTTTACCCAAACGCGCCAATATTCTTCATATTGATTTACCAATGCACAGTGTCGAAAAAAATAATTTGGCTAAAGCGGCTTTGCTCTGGCAGCCCCGTCTGGCGCATCTGCCCAAACCTTGGACTGCGTTGTTAGTGGGTGGTGCCAGTGGCCCCTATACGTTCACGGTTGAAGCCGCTACTCGATTGGCGCAGGAAGCTCAAAAATATACGGGCTCGCTGCTCATCACCACCAGTGCGAGAACAACACTTGACGTTACAGCCGCTCTTAGACTTGCGTTGACCGGCCCACATTATTTTCATGCCTGGCAAGACAATGCCGCAGATAACCCCTTCTTTGGCTATCTCACACTGGCTGATCAATTCATCGTCACTGCTGATAGTATCTCCATGCTGTCAGAAGCGTGTGCAACTGCAAAACCTGTCATGATGTTTGACACCGAACACGTTCGTTTTGCGATGCGCGACAATGGCAAAAACATCAAACTTCTGGGCAGCAGTTTTTATGCAACCCTGTTTCGAATGACCATGCGCTTTGGTCCACAGCGCTGGACGCGTGATCTCAGAATTGTCCACCAGCAACTGATTGCCGCTGGCCTTGCCAACTGGCTTGGTGAGCCTCTGAAAGTTTCCACCCCCTCCCTTGCGCCCAGCAGTTTGCAGCAAGCCACCTCTCGCGTTGTGTCTCTGTTTGAAACATGAAGCTCACATGACATCAGACGATAAAATCAGGCTCCTCCTTGGCAAATGGAAAAAATGGTTTTTGAACCGTGCTGAATATTGGGCGTATGACTTGGTGGGCCTGCCTATGGCATTGCACAAAGGTGGAAGCTCCCTCGCAAGTCCCGTTAGCACTGTTGAATTCATCCACCGGTTTTATGCGCGCAATTATTGGCATTTGCCTTTTGGCCCTCTCCGAGGGCTAATTGCCATCATTATTTGGCCCTTTGCTTTCAGCATCGCAATAGTCCTGTTCACACAATGGAACGGCAAAGCCATTGCAAAACGCGACGGAATTTCAATTTCGCAGCAAATCGCAAGGCAAATAAAAGCAGGCTTCGGCCATTCCATAGCGCCCTTCTGGTTTTATATGTTTGAACTTTACAAGCCCGAACGCCTAAGCCAAGCCGCAGACTACCTGATGGCCCATGAAACCATTGGCCCCGCTTTCACTCTTTTGCAGCCGCGAGATGCGACTGATAGAATGGCCGACAAAGTGTGGTTCGCTGCCTACTGCCGCCAACACAATGTCAAAGCCGTTCCCGTTTTTCTCTATCTCTCCGGTGGCAAAATTTTGCCAGCCCTCAGCGAGGCTACAACGCTGCCGGCTTGTGATCTTTTCGTAAAGCCACGCCAAGGCAATGGTGGCCACAATGCCGAGCGTTGGGATTTTACAATCAACAACCTTTATCAAAACAGCTCTGGCGTAAAGTTCGCCCGCGAAGAGTTGTTGGATATTCTGTTAAAGCAATCGCTTAAAGACGATTTTGTCATTCAACCCCGGCTGATCAATCATCCCGCCTTGGCCGACATCAGCAATGATGCATTGTCCACGGTCCGCGTGTTCACCATTCGCAATGAAAAGGGCGAGCCTGAAGCCACCAATGTGGCTTTTCGCATGGCGGTCGGCGGGAACTCAGTCGTTGACAACTTCCATCAGGGTGGGCTGGCAACCTCCGTTGACATGGGCACAGGCCGCATCCGGGAAGCCTCTGATATTGGCACCAGACCTGCCATGGGCTGGCGCGAAGTTCACCCCGTCAGCGGTGTTCGCTTCAAAGATCGCATTCTGCCTGATTGGCCAGAGGTACTGGAACTGGCGCGTGAGGCCCATAGAGCTTTTCCTGATCGCATTATGGTGGGCTGGGATGTCGCGATGCTAGCAGAGGGGCCCATGATTGTTGAGGGCAATGGCAAACCAGATCTTGATATTCACCAACGTGTCGAACGTGCGCCATTGGGTAAATCCCGCGTGGCAGAGTTGATTGTATTCAATCTGAAAAAGAATGTGCTACGCAAATCAGATTAAAGTCTTGCGCTTCAATTTCGGCGTGAAAAGTCTTGCAAAATTTGCCTCGCAAAAAGCGGCAGCTGTGACAAGTGCCAAAACTGGGCTCATTTTGCCGCTGAACCTCAGTGTGCAGAATATCTTCCACCGCCTTTGAAAAGCGCTTGGCCGTTTTATCCCCCAAGGTCTGCACACTTTCTTCAACAGATCTCAAGGGGTCCTTGTTCAAAATCTCTTGGCCTGTTGCAGTCAGGCGCAGCACGATTGACCTTGAATCATCGGGCCTCTTGGTCTTCTCAACCATGTTCTTCCTGGTTAACGCCAGAACCGTTTGCGAAATCGTGCCCTTGGTAGATCCCAGATAACGCGCCATGGCATGGGGCGAATTTGAAAATCGGTTTGCCCGTGATAGATAGCGTAAGGCTTCCCATTGCACGGGGTAAAGTCCGACCGTCTGGCTGGCAGAACGTAGCAGCCGCGCCAAACGCTCCAGCCGAATCACGGTGTGGTTGGTGCCGTCCCCATTTTTCTTCTTTTTGCTCATCTTTTTCCAAACTGGCACATGAAAACAAGCCGAACAAGTGCTTGAAATAGGAAGCCCATTCGTATAGTTCACGCCGACTGCACCCCAACACTCAAGTTCCAGCGGGGCTGCAGCTTTCTCAGCGGAAGGATGGCCGAGTGGTTTAAGGCACACGCCTGGAACGCGTGCGTAGGTTAATAGCCTACCGAGGGTTCGAATCCCTCTTCTTCCGCCACTTTTTATCGTGGAAACACCCAAGTTCAAAATGACGGTCAAAGACGAATTCGAAATATTTTTGGTCGCGGCACCGGGAACCGAAGCGGGCCTTCTCGCTGAATTAAAAGCATTGAATTTCACCAACCCTACATTGGTGAATGGCGGTGTCACTGTTGCAGGCACCTGGCGGGAAGTCTGGCGTGCCAATTTGGAATCGCGCGTTGCAGCACGTGTTTTGGTTCGCATCGGCTCATTTCATGTGGGCCAGCTTTCACAGCTTGACAAGTTGTCACGAAAATTCGCATGGGCCAATTTTTTGCGCAAAGATGAACCTGTGAGTGTGGAGGTCACCTGCCGCAAATCCCGTATTTATCACGCAGGTGCTGCAGCTCAGCGCATCGAAACAGCACTCCGCGAAGAGTTTGGCGTGGCCATATCAGCACAAGCCAAGGTCAGCATCAAAGCCCGAATCGAGAAAGATCGTTGCACGATCAGCATCGATACAACTGGAGAAAGTCTGCATAAACGCGGTCATAAGGAGGCCATTGGCAAAGCCCCGATGCGCGAAAATCTGGCGGCATATTTTCTGCGCGAGTGCTGTTTCAATGGCATTGAACCCGTGCTGGACCCCATGTGTGGCTCAGGCACATTCGTAATTGAGGCCGCAGAGATGGCATGCGGATTAAAGCCAGGCCGCGGGCGAAAATTTGCTTTTGAACATCTGCCAAGTTTTGATCCGGACGAATGGCGCCGCATGCAATCTTCACCAGCTGGCCCGAATGCAACAAGCCAATTTTTCGGCAGCGACCGTGACGCAGGTGCCATCCGCATGAGCATTGGCAATGCCGAGCGTTCAGGTGTGGCGAGCCTGATAGCCTTTCAAAAGCAAGCTATCAGCAATCTTGCGGCACCTGCGGGTGAACCGGGCCTTGTTATTATCAACCCGCCTTACGGCACGCGCCTGAGTGATAAAAAGCCACTTGTGGCGCTTTATGCAGCATTGGGGCAAACACTCCTCACCAAATTCCAAGGCTGGCGCGTGGGACTGGTTACAACTGAAAAATCACTGGCAATGGCGACTGGCTTGGCGTTCACTTCAGTGGCCGCACCCATCAACCACGGCGGATTGCGGGTGATCTTGTATCAAACAGGTCCGCTGGCTTAACGGTTGCGGGTTTTACCTTCCAGCAAATCAAGCACTGCGCGCATGGCATCCAGCACATTGGTGCCCGGGCCAAAAATCTCGGCAACGCCTGCAGTTTTTAGAAAAGCGTAATCCCCCCGCGGAATAATCCCGCCACACACCACAATTATGTCGCTTCGCTTCAGCGATCGCAATTCATCAATTAATTGTGGCACCAATATCTTATGTCCGGCCGCAAGCGAAGAAATTCCAATAATATCAACATGTTCCTGAACCGCCAAAGTGGCTGCCTCGTGCGGAGTTTGAAACAAGTCCCCGGCGATCACGTCAAAGCCCAAATCAGCGAATGCAGCAGCGATGACTTTTGACCCCCGGTCATGGCCATCTTGCCCCAACTTGGCGATCAGCAAACGTGGTATTTTGCTTGCGCTATATGTTTTAAAGCGAGCCTGAATGAGTTTATATTCAAGATCATCCGTATACTGATCACTATGCACATTCTTCACCACCTCAGACTTGGCAACATGGTCACCAAATACGCGGCGTAGCGCGTCTGACATTTCCCCGACCGTGGCGCGGGCCCGTGTTGCAACGACAGCTGCAGCAAGAAGATTTTCGCCATGTCTGGCCGCATGTTCCAAAGCCGATAAACTGAGCGCAACCAAATCATGATTGCGGCTCGCTTTCAGGGCAGCAAGCTTGGCAATCTGACTCTGCCGCACGGCACTGTTATCAATCTCGCGTGTGGTCAAATCATCATGTTGATCTGAGACATACTTGTTCACGCCAACAATCACTTGCTCGCCCTTGTCCACAGCGGCCTGACGCCTGATCGCAGCTTCTTCGATTTGCTGTTTGGGCCAAGCGCTTTCAACGGCCTTGGTCATGCCGCCCATGTTTTCGATCTGCTCCATCAAGGCCCAGGCCGCGTCTGCTAACTCCTGTGTCAGGCTTTCCACATAGTAAGACCCAGCAAGCGGATCCACCACATGTGTCACCCCGGTTTCATGTTGAAGGATGAGCTGAGTGTTCCGCGCAATGCGCGATGAAAACTCGGTCGGCAATGCAATGGCCTCATCAAAGGAATTTGTGTGCAGTGATTGCGTGCCCCCCAGCACGGCTGCCAACGCTTCATAGGCGGTGCGCACAATGTTGTTATAGGGATCCTGTTCTTGCAACGACACACCTGATGTTTGACAGTGCGTGCGCAGCATGAAGGACTCAGATTTTTGCGCGTTGAAACCCTGCATCACCCGTGACCACAGCAGGCGTGCCGCACGAAGCTTGGCCACTTCCATGAAAAAATTCATGCCAATGGCAAAAAAGAAAGACAATCTGCCGGCAAACGCATCTACATCCAGTCCTGTGGCAAGGGCCGCGCGCACATATTCGCGCCCATCTGCCAAAGTAAAGGCCAGTTCCTGCACCAGCGTGGCCCCGGCCTCCTGCATGTGATAGCCACTGATGGAAATTGAATTGAACTTTGGCATCTCTTTTGCCGTGTAAGCAATGATATCGGCCACAATGCGCATCGATGGCCCTGGCGGATAGATATAAGTATTGCGCACCATGAATTCCTTCAGAATATCATTTTGAATGGTGCCAGAAAGTTCGGCCGGTGAAACACCTTGCTCTTCACCCGCCACAATAAAACAGGCCAGAATTGGCAGCACCGCACCGTTCATGGTCATGGAAACCGACATTTCGCGTAGGGGAATGCCAGCAAACAAAAGCTTCATGTCTTCCACTGAGTCAATGGCAACCCCTGCCTTGCCAACGTCGGCTGCAACATGGCGGTGATCAGAATCATACCCGCGGTGAGTGGCCAAATCAAAAGCGACAGACAGCCCCTTTTGCCCTGCCTCAAGGGCTGTTCGGTAAAACCTGTTTGATTCCTCGGCTGTTGAAAAGCCAGCATACTGGCGAATGGTCCACGGTTTACCAGTATACATCGTAGCGCGAGACCCGCGCGTGAAGGGCGCAAATCCAGGCAGAGTATTCAGATCAAGATGTGCAACGTCCTCAGCCGTGTAGACAGGCTTGATCACAAGTCCTTCCGGTGTCGTCACATTTTTAACTTTGCCTTTAAGTTCCTGTCTGGCCAGCGCATCCCACTCTGCTAAAGTTTTTTTCATCACTCAAATTCCATGATGAGTTGGTCCACTGATAAACTGTCGCCCACATGGACTGCGATGCGCTTCACCTTGGACGAGCGTTCTGCCCGCAACACATTTTCCATTTTCATTGCCTCAACAACAGCAAGATTTTGCCCCACTTCAACATTGTCTCCCACTGCAACAGAAAGGGCGCGAACAACACCAGGCATCGGGCAAAAGAGCTGCTTTGAGGTGTCCTTGGGCTGTTTTTCAAGCATGAAGCCCACAAGTTTTGCGATGCGCGGATGATAGAGCCTGGCCACAACATCAACTCCGCGCAGCTGCAAGCGAAAGCCTTTTACAGTCTTCTGAATTTTTAACGTCAAATCATGCGTGCCCACATGAAAATGGCCCAGTGCGTCGCCAGGTTGCCAGGCGCTGTTCACATGTTTTGGTTTGCCGCCCTGAATACTAATGTCGATTACGCCATTTTCAGCAGTAATGGAGGCTGACAAATGGTGCCCATCCAAACTCACACTCCAGTCCTTGCCCAAATGCCGCTTGTGGTTTTGTAAGACGCCGCTGATCTGTGCTGCGCGTTGCTCGCACTTTAGGTGAATAAAAGTGGCCACTGCTGCAAGATCGGCCAGCAACTGGTCATCAGGCTTAACACCATGAAAGCCATCTGGATATTCATCGGCAATAAAACTTGTCGTGATGTTGCCGGATTGAAATCGTTTGTGTCCCATCACAGCACTTAAAAATGGCAGGTTGTGGCCTATGCCTTCCACTTCAAAAGCATCTAGCGCCTGTGCCATGGCAGCAATGGCGGCAGGGCGGTCCTTGCCCCACGTACAGAGCTTGGCAATCATCGGGTCGTAGTGGATGGAGATTTCGCCACCCTCAAACACTCCCGTATCGTTGCGCAACTGGGGTGTTTCAGCAGGCGGACGATAACGCGTCAAACGGCCAATGGAGGGTAAAAAGCTGCGGTAAGGGTCTTCAGCATAGAGCCTCGACTCCATCGCCCATCCTTTCAGCTGCACGTCTTCTTGCGTCAATCCAAGTTCTTCACCGGCAGCCACCCGGATCATTTTTTCGACAATATCAATGCCGGTGATTAACTCAGTCACCGGGTGTTCAACTTGCAACCGCGTGTTCATTTCCAGAAAATAAAATTGGCGGTTCTGGTCAACGATAAATTCAACAGTTCCAGCCGATGTGTAGCCAACGGCGTTGGCCATAGCCACCGCTTGCGCACCCATGGCGCGCCGCGTGGCGTCATCAAGAAAGGGCGAAGGTGCTTCTTCGATCACCTTCTGATTGCGACGCTGAATGGAACATTCACGCTCACCCAAGTGAATGCAGGTTCCATGCGCATCTGCCAGAACCTGAATTTCAATATGTCGCGGTTCAGTGATGAATTTTTCAATGAACATCCTGTCATCTGCAAAAGATGATTTGGCTTCACTGCGCGACAGCACAAAACCTTCGCGGGCTTCAGCGTCAGTCCACGCCACGCGCATGCCTTTACCACCACCCCCGGCGGTGGCCTTTATCATCACGGGATAGCCAATATCCTGCGCAATTTTAAGAGCGTGATTTACATCATCAATCAAACCCATATGACCAGGAACAGTTGAAACACCCGCTGCCTGTGCGAACGCTTTGGAGGTGATCTTGTCCCCCATCGCCGCAATGGCATTGGCGGGCGGCCCAATAAATACCACGCCAGACTTTGCCAAAGCGTCCGCAAATTTCGCATTTTCCGACAGGAAACCATAACCCGGGTGCACTGCTTCGGCACCGGTCTGTTTGGCTGCGGAAAGAATATTGTCGATCATCAGATAAGACTGGTTGGCAGGAGCAGGCCCAATATAAACGGCTTCATCAGCCATTTTCACATGCAAGGCCTCGCGGTCCGCATCGGAATAAACAGCCACTGTGGCAATCCCCATCTTGCGCGCCGTCTTGATCACACGGCAGGCAATTTCTCCCCGATTGGCGATGAGAATTTTTTTAAACATGCGTGCGGTCACAGGGGCATGGTATCGTGTTTGCGCGGCGCCTGCTGTTTTTTCTTGGTACGCAAAGCTGCAAAGGCGCGCGCAATGCGCTTCCTGGACGTGTGTGGCATGATCACTTCATCAATAAAGCCCCGTTCAGCTGCCACAAAGGGGTTGGCAAAACGATCTTCATAATCCTTGGTGCGCGCCGCAATCTTGTCTTTGTCGGCAAGTTCGCTGCGATACAAAATTTCAACGGCACCCTTGGCCCCCATCACCGCAATTTCAGCAGTGGGCCACGCATAGTTGACATCGGCACCAATATGTTTGGAGGCCATCACATCATATGCTCCGCCATAGGCTTTGCGGGTGATGAGAGTGACCATGGGCACAGTGGCCTGAGAGTAGGCAAACAGCAGTTTTGCCCCATGCTTGATCACGCCCCCATATTCCTGTGCGGTGCCCGGCAAAAATCCTGGCACATCCACCAAAGTCAGAATTGGAATATTGAACGCATCGCAAAACCGCACAAAGCGCGCCGCCTTGCGTGATGAATCAATATCCAGGACGCCTGCCATAAACAACGGTTGATTGGCCACAACGCCAATGCTCTGGCCTTCGATGCGCAAGAACCCGGTGATGATGTTGCGCGCAAAGGCCTCCTGAATTTCAAAAAAGTCGCCTTCATCTGCCAATGCCACCACCAGCTCTTTCATATCATAAGGCCTGGCCGCACTCGCAGGAATCAGCGTGTCGAGTGCCAGCTCAATGCGATTTGGATCATCATTAAAGGGCCGTGTGGGTGCTTTTTCCGCGTTGTTCAATGGTAGAAAATCAAAAAGCCTGCGCACCTGTTCAAGCGTTTCGATGTCGTTATCAAAAGCCCCATCTGCCACAGATGAGAGTGTGGTGTGGGTTGTGGCCCCACCCAGCTGTTCTGCGGTCACAATCTCGTTGGTTACTGTTTTGACCACATCGGGACCGGTCACAAACATATAGGACGTGTCGCGCACCATGAAGATAAAATCTGTCATCGCGGGTGAATAAACTGCACCCCCAGCACAAGGCCCCATGATGACTGAAATCTGCGGGATCACGCCCGAAGCTTCGGCATTACGGCGAAACACCTCGGCATAACCGGCAAGCGAATCCACGCCTTCTTGAATGCGAGCCCCACCGGAATCATTAAGCCCAATCAGGGGTGCGCCGGTTTTGACGGCCATATCCATGATCTTGCAGATTTTTTTGGCGTGGGTTTCCGATAGTGAGCCGCCGAGCACTGTGAAATCTTGGCTGAACACGCACACCATTCGGCCATTGATGGTGCCCCAGCCTGTCACCACGCCGTCGCCCGCTATCTTCTGCTCCGCCATGCCAAATTCAACAGCGCGGTGCGTAACAAACATATCATATTCTTCAAAGCTGTCTTCATCCAGCAACACGTCCAGCCGTTCACGGGCCGTCAATTTGCCTTTGGCGTGTTGCGCATCAATGCGGGCTTGCCCGCCGCCGTTGCGCGCTTGCGCCCGGCGCACCTCAAGCTTTTGAATAATTTCAAACACGCCCTACTCCCATCCCCAAACCCAGTCTTACGATCAGAAGGGGAAGCTTGGCAACAGGGCTTGTGTCAGGCCACAGCCCGGCTCAGGGCACAGTGGCTCCAAAGATCTGACAGCGCATTGGTCAGCTTGGCAATGTCTTCATTAGTATGGAAGGGCGATGGCGTAATGCGCAAGCGCTCTGTCCCCTTGGGCACGGTTGGATAATTGATAGGCTGGAGATAAATGCCATATTGATCCATCAAAATATCGCTGATCATTTTGCACTTGGCGGCATTACCCACCATGACCGGAACGATATGGCTGTCGTTTTCCAACACAGGAATGCCAATCGCCTTGAGTGCTTTGCGCACCTTTGTTACAGCGCGGCGCTGACGCTGGCGTTCAAAATCACTTTCCTTCAGGTGCCGAACCGCAGTTCTGGCACCTGCCGCAATGGCTGGTGGTAAAGCAGTTGTAAAAATAAACCCGGATGCAAAACTGCGCACATAATCGCAAAGCTCGCGCGAGGCCGCAATATAACCGCCCACAACACCAAAGGCTTTGCCCAGCGTGGCTTCAATCACGGTGAGCCTGTGCATCTGGCCTTCGCGTTCGGCAATGCCGCCGCCGCGCGGACCATACATGCCCACGGCGTGAACCTCATCAAGATAGGTCATGGCACCATATTTTTCGGCCAGATCACAAATACCCTTGATGTGACCAATGTCACCATCCATCGAATAAACCGATTCAAAGGCAATCAGCTTGGGCCGTTCAACTGGAATTTCCTTGAGGTGCTTTTCAAGATCATGAAGGTCATTGTGTTTGAAAATACGGCGCTCCGCGCGGCTGTGGCGAATTCCCTCAATCATTGAAGCGTGGTTGCCTGAATCAGATAGCACCACACAATTGGGAATGCCTCCTGCCAAAGCACCCAGTGCCGCCCAATTTGAAACATAGCCGGATGTAAAGAGCAATGCTGCTTCCTTGCCATGCAAATCGGCCAGTTCTTCTTCCAGCAAAACATGTTCATGGCTGTTGCCAGAAATATTACGTGTGCCACCAGCCCCTGCACCATAGGCGCGCAAAGCAGCGCATGTAGCCTCAATCACCTTTGGATGTTGGCCCATGCCTAGATAGTCGTTGGCACACCAGATGGTTACATCTTGAGTCACGCCATCTTTATAGCGCCGCGCACTTGGAAAGCTTCCAGCTTTACGTTCAAGCTCTGCAAACACGCGGTAACGTCCTTCTTCGCGCAACTGATCAAGCTCGCTGGTAAAAAAATCCTGCGCGTTGAATTTGGAAGGGGTCATAACAATGCTCCAAGTGCGGTGTGGTGACTATCAGTTTTAGATGGAATTTTTGTTGGTTTGGCGCGCTGTGACAGCGACCATGTCCAGAGCTTTTCTGTTGGCAACGGCAGCATCAAAAGAACATGTTCCAACAATCCGATTACGGCAAGCGTAGCTGCCATTGTGATTTCAAAATTTTGTGGCAGCACTATCAAATAAACGCACAGCGCTAAAAGTGCGATGCACGAAAATGGAAACAGCACATTCATGTTACGGCGGCGCAAAAACCCTTTGAGCACGTCCATATGGTCTGGCACAAATTCCACGCTCACATTGCGCACACCCAAAAATACATTAAGCCTAGCACTCAAGTGCATGAGCCATAGCATGACGTAAGACCAGAACGCGGTGTCGTTACCCATTATATAAAGCGCAACCGCAAAACCGATCACAACCAATTCGTGCCAAAGATTAGCACTCACGGCGTGGCCAAAATGCTGCACGCCAGCACAACCCTCGGCACAACGCTGTTTACGCGGTCCCGTTACATAACCCATATACAACGCCATTTCTGTCCAGCCCCAAGCAATCAATCCTGCAGCAAAACTGGCGGCAAGTGCTGATGTTGAAGGATCACCGCGCAATGCCCAAATAACAATGGCGCAAAGCAAAAGCAAAACCGTAGCAGCTGCCATGCTATATTTGAAAGTCCGCACAGGAAGGCTGTCCAAATAAAAGATCAAGGCTGTGAAACCACTCCACATCGCAACCACAAAAACAATGGCGGCCAACACCATCATGGCTCAATAACCAGGTGCCAAGCGCACATTTACCGGTGCCTGATTGGGCTTGCTGCGCATGGTGAACAATTGCAGGAACACAAAGCCCGCCTTTGCGCTGGTTGTAAGCTTGCTCAATTTCGCGGTCAATCCACCCTTGGCCTGTTGCTCTGCGGCTTTCTCAGTAATCACCAGCAGCTTGTTGAGCAGGGCCAGATATCTCGGATTATCGATGTCAATTTCCAGCGGGAACACTTGGCGCGCAATTTCAGACGTAATGCGAAAAACTTTCATGCCATATTCTGTTGGATCAACACCGAGCGCCTTGTGGAAATGCGGGCGTTGATGATCGCGCACATACATTGTGGCAAAAATCGCCAGCAGGAAAAACTTCACCCAGTATTTATTGAGACCGGTCAGCAAATGCGGGTTGGCGCGCATCAGCAGGGCAAAAGCTTCGCCGTGGCGGAATTCATCATTACACCATTTTTCAAACCATTTGAAAATCGGGTGAAACCGCTTTTCCGGATGCGCCTGCAAGTGCCGGTAAATGACGATGTATCGCGCATAGCCAATTTTTTCCGACAGATAAGTTGCGTAGAAAATGAATTTTGGCTTGAAGAATGTATACTTCTTTGCCTTGGTCAAAAACCCAAGATCAACACCAATATCAAAATCCTTCAGCGTGTCATTTATAAAACCGGCATGGCGCGCTTCATCGCGGCTCATGTATTTGAACAACTCGGTAATGTCAGGATTGGTACCACGTTTGCGCATTTCGGCATAAAGCACACAGCCTGAAAACTCGGCCGTCAGAGAACTCACCAGAAAATCAACAAATTCCTTGCGAAGCCCGGGCTCCAGATCATCCAGCGAAACCTTGTCCCATTCCTCAGAGCGGCGAAAATGCGTTTTATTGGGGTCTTCGCGCATTTCCTCCAGCAATTTATCCCATTCGGCGCGCACGGGCGACACATCCATCTTGTCCAACGCGGCAAAATCAGTTGTGTAAAAACGCGGCGAAAGGGCCGTCGTCGTCGCTGCCATTTCTGTTGTGTTCTTGGCACGAAACCCAAGTTTTTCAATCGTCATAAGGCTTTCTCCTCTGAGAATGAGAATTCCAGCAATTCCATATATTCCAGGTTGCCAGTCAGTTCAGTCCATTTGCGCTCCAGCCAACCTGCGCGCTTGATTTCGGCTTCCCGCCGCTCACTGTGTGTTTCACCATAGGGCACACGAATTTCCGAACCCTTGACCAGAACTTCATCACCAGGCCGGATCTTGACGTCGCCGTCAAGCACCACATGGGCTGAAAGCTGTTCAAATGTATTGATCACATTGACGGTGCACATGACACGCTCGCTCGCTTTGCTGGCGAAGGGATAGATCATTGACTCACTCCTTTTTGAGAGGTGGGCATAAGTGCTGCAAAAACTGCAGTGTTGGACGGGCCAAAGGCATTCATCGAAAGCGTTTTTCCAGAAACTTCATCAATCAGAAATAGCTGATTTCCACTATGGCTTTCCAGTCGAAAATTTCCCTCGCGGGTTAAACCTTTGTGCATCCTGTCGTGAACCAGTGTTCGCAAAGTGGCGCGGAAAAAACTGCCTTCGCCGCTCTTGTAAAGTGCAAGCTGTTCTCCTGTTTTCGCATCACGCACAATAACAGAACCAAGTGTTGAGTCCTCAACCGCAATTTCACGCGTTTGCAGTGCAGGTTCGCTGGGAAGTGATGATGGAGGATGATACCCTCCAAGCCGTGCTGACCCAATCAAAAGGATGACCAAAGCCAAACCTGCAAAAATAAACATGAAAGGTTTGGTTTCTGAAATTTGCTGGGCTTTGGCTTTCATTACACTTACTCTGCGGCCACCAATTGACCATGGGGCATTTCATTTTCTTTTTCAACAAACGGCAACTGCCCACCCATGACCAAAGCAAGCTTCGAAGCAACCGCTTCAACATCGGCAATATCCCTGAACGCGGGTTGCGGTTTGCTCACGTTCCAAGGCTTGGCATGGGGCCACAGCAACAAATAAGCCAGGCGCGTTTTTCCGCCTGTCTTGAAGCAAATTGTGCCGCAACCTTTGCCTGTGTGAGCAAATGAAACGCCATCAATCTCGCGCAGAGGCAAATTGATGATCACAGGCAATGCAATGCCCACCTTCATCAGGGCGCGCTTGCTGGTTAAAGTATAGTGTGTGGTGCGGGCGCTGGCGTAAGCAAAGCCAACAAGAATGGCACAGGCAGCAAATCCCAGTGCTGTGATCAACGGTGCAGCCAGCAAGGCCTCGGTAACACTTGCACCATTTGCAAGCTTCCAAACACCTTGACCCAAAATCAACACGCCAAAATAAGTTGCAACTTTACGAACATGAAACGCATTTATGGCCAATCGTCGCCAATCTGGCCTGCCCTGCCACATCAATTGCTCCCCGTCTGGCAGATGATCAGGCAAGCCATGTGGAACAATATCATGTTGTGTTGTCAAAATAGAGGCTCCGCACGTTGACGTGTCGCATAAAGGGTTCCGGCACCATAAAAGCCGAAGATTTTTTCTTCTTCAAGTCTGGTGATCACATCAGGCTTCTTTTGCGTGGGCACCATCGCAAACTGACTGCCCAATATAGACTTTACTCGCACTTGCTGGGCGGTGGCCGCAATGCGGGCCAATGTCGCTGGCAAAAGCACATTGCGCTTCTTGCCTTTTTCACCTGTTTCAACTTCAAAATAGCGGATCAGGTATTCACCAATATCAACCCAAACGTCGCGAACCACACCACCAACCACACCATCGGCACCCACCACTGTCATGCCAATCGGATTTGGATCAGCAGGGTCAACATAAAAATCAGGCGCTGCGCGTAAAGGAACCAGCTTTGGTGTGCCGTGAAATGTCGCATCAGGAATATCGAGGCGGTCAGCATAAGCGCCTGGTCCTACATTTGCAGTCATGGGGTTCCCATTGGGCACAAGCGGCGCACCGGGAAAATTAGCTGCCGGAGACGCGTTTACGGCACGCATAACTTCAGGTGTGGCACGGGGGTATTGCACACTTGACCCATCAGCAAGCAGATACGTCTTTGCATCAGGCATACCGAGAAATCCTTCGAGCGCTGTATCACCCGGATGATCTCCCTCAAGTGGAAAGCCTTCTCGCTTGCCCTCGCGCTGCAAATAATAAACAAGGCACACAAAGAACCCCAGAAAAAGATAAAGAATGACCTGAGCGAGGTCGATGTAAGATGTGAAGTTTGTGGTCATGATAGAGTTCCCTTTTCAATCATCCTGGATATTGAGCAAGACCGAATTTGCTATTCGGCAATGTTGCGGTTGAAAGCCCTGCCACGCGAACCAGCGGGCCAAGGGCAATAAGTGTTACAAACAACAATATGATTTCGGTGATGTAGACAAAAGCATAACCGGTGGCATTGCTCTGCAAAGTTGTGCCAAACGCGCCACGCATTGCAAAGCTGCTGATGAAATCACGAATGAAGCCACTGAAGGCAACGGCAAGGCCACCACAGGTGGCTTGCACCGCGCCCCAAGCGCCCAGAGCCAGGCCTGAAGCGTCTTTCCCAGCAAAGTTCATAGCGGCTGTAAGCATGCCGACGGCAAAAAGCCCATTTCCCAAACCAACACATATGGCGGCAGTCGAAAAAAGGTTGACTGATGCAATGGCCGGTGAAAACACCACTGCTGAAAAGGCAAGAACACCAAGCAGTGCACCCATTGACGCCACGCGAAAGGGATCGCTTCCACCCGTCAAAAGCTTTGCCGAAATCGCAAAACCAAGAATGGCCCCCATGGCCATGAAGGCATTGAGCCACGTGGTTTGACTGACACTCATATTGAAAACCTGTCCGCCAAAAGGCTCCAGCAGAATATCCTGCATTGCAAATGCAGCTGTCCCGATGCCGAGCGCTACCAGCAACCGCATGACACGACCTGATTTTAAAAGCTTATCAAAGGCAACATCGAATGGCACACTTGGTTCTTGTCCTGATGTCAATTGCGGATTGCGAACTTCCTGTTTCCACATGGCAATGCAATTAAGTGCCACAGATAAAACGGCCACCCCTTGGATGACCTGGATCAAATGGAATTGACTGAAGTGCTGCAGCACCTGCCCAAAAACAAGCGCGCTGACTGCCATGCCCAATAATAAAGTCACATAGAGCAGCGCCACAACACGCGGCCGCACATGCTCAGGTGCCAGATCGTTGGCCAAGGCAAGCCCAGCTGTTTGCGTGGTGTGAACGCCAGCGCCCACCAACAAGAAAGCAAGCGTAGCAGCCGCTTCCCCAATCCAAACCGGTCCGTTCGTGTCGCCCGAAAGCAAGATGAGGGCAAACGGCATGATGGCAAACCCACCAAACTGCATCATGGTTCCAAACCACATGTAAGGCACACGCCGCCAGCCCAGAACTGATTTGTGGGTATCGGACTTATGACCGATCAATGCACGAAATGGCGCAAACAAGAGCGGTAATGAAACCATGAGACCAACAAGCCAAGCAGGAACACCAAGTTCAACAATCATCACCCGGTTCAAGGTTCCCGTCAGCAAAACCATGGACATGCCGATCGACACCTGAAACAACGACAAACGCAACAGCCGTGACAACGGCAACTGATCAGTCGCCGCATCCGCAAAGGGAAGAAAACGCGGGCCAATTGTTTGCCATATGGTGTTGATCGGTTTCACGACACCAGAAGCTCCTGCACTTCGGCGATGTAAAAGCCCGTGGCCACACGGTGTCTGCGTCCAAGTTTGACACCTTCAATATCTGCAAGCGCCTTGCGTAGCGCTTTAGGCGGCTGCGGTTCAATAGCCGGCGATTTATCTCCCCGCGGGAAAAGCTTGCCCAAGCCCCACAGCGCAGCCAAAGCAAGCGTGCGCGGCGGGAAAGAAAACACCATACCCTTGGTTGCCATGGTCGAAAGTGCGGCGATGATGTTGATCATGTCAGGCGTGCGGTAATGGATGATGGAATCCATCGCCACCACATAGTCAAAAGTGCCAAGTTCAGGATCGAGCATATCGCCCGACAGGAATGTGACGTCCAAATGCTTTGGCAATCTTTCGCATGCCACTTGAACAAGCTGAGGCGACAAATCAATCGCGGTTACTTTGGCACCCCGTTCTGCTGCCGCAACAGCCAGTGCACCTGTGCCACAACCGGCATCGAGAATGGTCACACCTCGCAAATCAGCCGGAAGATACGAAAGCAATGTGGCCCGGGTTTCATCCCGCCCGGCCCGCACCCGCGCACGAACACCGCTGACGGGAGCATCTGAAGTCAGCTTCTCCCACGCCTTGACGGCTGTACGGTCAAAATAGGTTTCAATTTCGGTTCGCCTGGTCAGATAAGGAGTAGCCATCAATCAAATCCTAAAAAGTCGAAGATGTCGCGGTCCTTCATCGGCTTTGCATCCTGCGGTTCCACCCCAGCCCACAGCTGAGCGGCAAGCCGCATGTATTCCTTTTGCACCGCCAGAATTTCCGGTGTCTCTTCCACTTCAAACAGGGTGCGTTTTTTCAAGCGGCTCATGCGAATGGCATCAAGATCAGGAAAATGCGCAAGAAGTTTAAGGCCTATGGCTTCATTGAAGCGGTCAATCTGGTCCGTGTCCTTGCTGCGATTGGCAATCACGCCACCGACACGCACTTTATAATTTTTGGCTTTTGCAGTGATGGCCGCCACAATGCGGTTCATCGCAAAAATAGAGTCAAAATCATTGGCTGTCACAATCACAGATTGGTGCGAATGCATGAGCGGTGAAGCAAAGCCACCGCACACCACATCGCCCAACACGTCAAAAATCACCACATCAGTGTCATCCAACAAGTGATGTTCTTTAAGCAGCTTGACCGTTTGGCCAACCACATAACCGCCACAGCCTGTGCCCGCAGGCGGACCGCCGGCTTCCACGCACATCACGCCATTATAACCTTCAAACACATAATCTTCCGGCCGCAATTCTTCCGAATGGAAATCGCACTCTTCCAGAATATCAATCACGGTTGGAATCAACCGCTTCGTCAGCGTGAAGGTGGAATCGTGCTTGGGGTCGCAGCCAATTTGCAAAACCCGCTTGCCCAGTTTTGAAAATGCCACCGACAAGTTTGAGGACGTTGTGCTTTTGCCAATGCCCCCTTTCCCATAAACCGAGAACACTTTTGCGGTGCCAATATCCAGATTAGGGTCCATCTGCACCTGAACACTGCCTGCACCATCCAGGCGTTTATGTGACGGCGTCCGATCAAGAACCAATGTCATGCTGCGACCTCCATACCGATACCTTCCAATTTGTCTTCAAGTTCTTCTCCTGCCCGCTCCAACGCTTCAAGCGTTGCAGCATCGGGTTTCCAATAATCACGGCGATGAGCTTCCAACAGCCTGCTCACCACCTTGTTTGTGGCTGTAATGTTAAGATCAGCCAAGCGGTTGCGCATGACTTCATCCAGAACAAATGTTTCTGAAATCTTCTGATACACCCAAGGCGAAACCTGGCCTGTGGTGGCCGACCAACCCATGGTGTTGGTCACATGGGTTTCAATTTGGCGCACCCCTTCATAACCGTGCTTTAACATGCCTTCAAACCACTTTGGGTTCAGCGTGCGGGTGCGGGTTTCAAGGGCAACCTGTTCATTCAGCGTGCGAACGGCCCCTTGGCCCGATGTTTGATCACCGATGTAAACGGGTGCTGCCTTGCCCCCGCGCGCGCGTAGCACCGAGCGGCTGATGCCCCCCAGAGTGTCGAAATAATTATCAACGGTGGTTACACCAAGCTCAACCGAGTCAAGATTTTGATAAGCCAATTCCACGTCTCCCAACACGCTGTTGAGCAGCGCTTTCTGCTGTGTGGGCTTGCCGTTGCGGCCATAGGCAAAACTCTTGCGGCTGGTATAGGTTTCGGCAATTGCGTCTTCATTGTCCCAATTGCTGCTTTCAATCAGGTTGTTCACATTGGCACCATAAGCGCCATCGGCATTGCAGAACACGCGCAAGGATGCCGTTTCCATATCACAATTATGAATGCGTTGATATTCAAGCGCATGTTTGCGCACAAAGTTCCGGTCCAGCGGCTCATCAGCTGTGGCGGCCAGATAGCTGGCCTCGGCAATCAGCTTGATTTGCAAGGGCAGCAGATCACGAAAAATGCCTGACAGTGTTGTAATGCAATCAACCCGCGGCCGCGTCATCTCGGAAAGTGCAATAAGGCTGGCCCCCGTCAGGCGGCCAAAGCTGTCAAAGCGCGGCTTTGCACCCAGCAAAGCCAGCACCTGAGCAATCGGCCCACCTTCATTTTTAAGATTATCTGTGCCCCACAACACAATGGCCACAGTTTCAGGCAGCGCATGGCCATCTTTCATATGCCTTGCCAGCAGCAGTTCAGCCTGCTTTGCCCCATCAATCACGGCATAAGCACTTGGAATGCGGAAGGGGTCAAAGCCGTGCAAGTTTCGCCCTGTTGGCAAAATTTCAGGGGTACGCAGCAAATCACCACCTTGGGCGGGGTGCACATAGCGCGCATCCAAAGCAGTCAGCAACCCGGCAATCTCATGATCCTCACCAAGCTTCACTGATGTGGTAGAAAGTTCAGCAAACATCGCATGTGTCTGGTCATTGGCTTCAAGGCCGCTGATCGCAGCTGCCTTGGCAACCGTCTCCCCGCGCACAATTGCTTCAACAGCAGCACGTTGCGGGCGTGATTGATGTGTGGCCTCCGCTACCGCCATCAACATATCGGCGCGCTCTTCATCTGTTGGCGTGTTGCCAACCACATGCAAGCCGTGGGGGATCAACGTATATTCAAGTTCAAGGATGGCAGATCCCAAAGCACCGACACGCAAATCATGCTCGTCATAAGGCCAAGCAGGTGTGGCATCGGCAAAATCCAGAACCGCGGCTTGCGCCTGAATAAGCTCAACAAGGCCCTCTTTTTCCCGAACATCTTCAGGGGCCAGCTTGCGAAACCTGTCAATCGAAGCCTTCAAATCCACCAGTCCGCGATAAAGCCCGGCATGGGCCACAGGCGGTGTCAAATAACTCACCAAAGTGGCGGCACCCCGGCGCTTGGCAATCATGCCTTCTGATGGGTTGTTCGATGCATAAAGATAAAAGTTCGGCATGTCTGAAATCAAACGGTCAGGCCAGCACGCACCCGACATGCCAGCTTGTTTACCAGGCATGAATTCCAGTGCCCCATGGGTTCCAAAATGCAGCACGGCATCAGCTTTGAAATCTTCACGCAGCCAGCGATAGAAAGCCGAAAACGCATGTGTGGGTGCAAAACCTTTTTCAAACAACAGGCGCATCGGATCACCTTCATATCCAAACGAAGGCTGCACCCCCACAAACACATTGCCAAATTGCGCACCCAGAACATGAATGGTCTGACCATCGGTTTGTTGCTTGCCGGGGGCCGGGCCCCACTGCTTTTCAATCGCACCCAAATGTTTTTCGCGCCGCACGTGATCATCAGCCGAAATGCGAAACGCCACATTTGCCATCGCACCATAACGATCCTTGTTACCGATGATGATGGCATCGCGCAGGGCGTCAACAGTGGCCGGAACGTCAACCTCATAGCCGCCATCGCGCATGGCCTTTAACGTATTGTGCAAAGATTCAAACACTGCAAGGTAAGCAGCCGTTCCAGTGTTTCCAGCATTGGGGGGGAAATTGAAAATAACAATGCCCACTTTGCGGGCTGCGCGTTCGCTGCGGCGCAAAGCCACCAACTTTGCCACACGCGCACTCAACATGTCGGCGCGTTCACCGCACACAAACATTTCACGTGATTTGGACGGCGGAAACACACAAGAGCGTTCACAGCCTGTGCAAGCAACGGATGAACCGTTGGAACGGCCCCCAAACACGATAGGCCCGGTCGCCCCTTCAAGCTCAGGAATGGCCACCATGATGGTGCTTTCAACCGGCTGCAAACCACGGTCCGATGCACCCCACTCTTCAAGGGTTTGAAATTCCAGAGGATGCGCAGCGACATAAGGCACATCCAGCTTTGTCAAAGTGTCCTCAGCGACCTTGGAATCATTATAGGCCGGGCCCCCCACCAGTGAAAATCCACTCAACGAAACCACCGCATCAACCGTGGCCACGCCATTTTTGGTAAAGAACGCATCAATCGCCGGGCGCGAATCCAACCCTGCCGCAAAGGCTGGAATAACCCGCAATCCCTTTGCCTCAAACGACTTGATCACACCATCATAATGGCCCGTGTCACGCGACAGAACGTAAGATCGCAAGAGCAACAGTCCAACAGTGCCTTTGGATTTGGCGGAAGGCAACTTCCGCACGTCATCAGAAATCCGGTCAGCAATGCTGGGGTGATAAACGCCGACTTCAGGGTATTCCTGCGGTGCCGCAACCTTTGCAGCATCCCCCAGGCCTGCCACATAGCGTGTGCCCAAATAGCGAATGAGATTGGCAATATTTTCTTCCGAACCCGCCAGCCAATATTGCATTGACACGAAATAGGCGCGCACATCCTGCGCTGCCCCGGGAATGAACCGCAAAATTTTAGGCAGGCGGCGAAGCATTTTCATTTGCCGCGCTCCCGAAGAACCGCTGTCGGCCTTGCTGCCTTTGAGTTTTTTGAGCAGCGACATGAATGTGCTTTGTGGCTTGTCCATGCGGAAGCGGCCAAGCTTGGTCATCTTGATGGCTTCACCAGCCGACATGAACACAGCCATTGCATCGCAGGCATCTTGGCGCGCTTTCAGGGCTGGCATGATGGCTTGTACATGTTCTTCAATGAACAGCATGTTGGCCACAATCACATTGGCCTTGGCAATTTCCTGTTTGCACTCTTCCAAGGCCGCAGGATTGGCGCTCCAATCTGACGCTGCATGAAGCGTAAGCGTAAAGCCCGGATATTCGCGCGCCAAAGTCTGGCGCACACGGTTCACAGCGCCCGCCAAATGGTGGTCGAGGGTCACGATAACGCAGCGCAGTGCGCTACTTTGAGAAGTGAGCTTTGGCATCATAAAGGGTCTCTACACTGATGCTTTGCAGGCCATGATTGGCTGCATAAGTTTCAGTATTGCGGCGGGCTTTCTTGCGAACAAAAAATGGAATTTTCTTAAGTTCGGCTTCCGCTTCGGGAAGCCAGGACGTTGCGCTATCAACAGCAGCGGCGGGAGCTGATGCGGCTTTGTGGTGACCAAGATGGGAAGGTGCTACCCCTTCGCCAAATTCAAAATCATCACGGAACATCATGATGAGGTGTTCTTCAAGGCCCATCATCAGAGGGTGAACCCACGTATCGAATATCACGTTGGCACCCTCAAAGCCCATCTGGGGTGAAAAGCGTGCTGGAAAATCCTGCACGTGCACTGGTGCTGAAATAACGGCACAGGGCACACCAAGACGCTTTGCGATATGGCGCTCCATTTGCGTCCCTAAAACCAGATCAGGCTGCAATTCAGCAACTTTGGCCTCAACATCCAGATAATCATCCGAGATCAAAACTTCGCAGCCCAGCTCAACGCCAAGCTCTCGCATGGGCTTGGCAAATTCGCGGCTGTAGGTGCCAATGCCCACCACATCAAAGGCAAACTCGTCTTTCGCCATGCGCGCTGCAGCCATGGCATGCGAAGCATCGCCAAAAACAAAAACGCGTTTTCCGGTGAGATAAGTCGAGTCAACCGATCGGGAATACCAAGGCAAGCGGCCCGTTTCGCGGGCGATCAACTCAGTTGCATCAACACCAGCCAATGCCGCAACTTCTTTGAGAAATGTGCGTGTGGCGCCAACACCAATCGGAACTGTTGTCGTGAATTTCTGACCGAAATTCTTCTCCAGGAACCGCGCTGTGGCATCCGACACCTCAGGATAAAGCGAAATGTTAAAGGCGGCTTCCGGCAACCTGGCAATGTCGGCAGGCGTAGAGGTCATGGGTGCTGTCACCAAAACCTCAACACCAAGAAGTGTCAGCAGGCGCTTGATTTCAACAATGTCATCGCGGTTGCGGAAACCTAAAGCAGTTGGCCCCAAAATGTTGCAGGTATTGGCAGCACGTTTCTCAGCTGGCTTGGCCAAGGCGCGCGTGAGGCGATAGAATGTTTCGGACGCACCCCAGTTTTCTTTTTTCTGGTAAGCGGGAAGTTCAAGCGCAATTACCGGAATCGGCAGGCCCAATGTGCTGGCCAATCCGCCCGGATCATCCTGAATAAGTTCTGCCGTGCAACTGGCCCCCACAATCATGGCTTGCGGCTTGAAGCGCTCATAAGCATCGGCACACGATGTTTTAAAAAGTTCAGCCGTGTCTTTGCCCAAATCGCGCGCTTGAAATGTCGTGTAAGTCACGGGTGGCCGCTCGCCCCGCCGCTCAATCATGGTGAACAGCAAATCAGCGTAAGTGTCACCTTGCGGGGCATGCAAAACATAATGCAACCCCTTCATGCCCGTGGCCACACGCATTGCCCCGATGTGGGGTGGTCCTTCATATGTCCAAAGCGTCAGCTGCATGGTTACACCGCCAACCTTGCAGCCCGCGCAACAGGCCGCGCAAAAAGGGCTGCCAAATCACCCGCCTGCTCGTAACCATGAATAGGCGAGAACACCAGTTCAATCGACCACTTCGTCGTCAGGCCCTCAGCCTCCAATGGATTGGCCAAGCCTAAGCCACACACGGTAATATCAGGGCGCGCAGCACGGCAACGATCAAGTTGTTTGTCCACATCCTGGCCCTCGCTCAGCATGGTACCCGCTGGCAACAAGGCCAATTCCTGCGCCATGTGCTGGGTGTGCAAATAGGGTGTGCCCACTTCAACAAGTTGCATGTCCAATTCGCGCGCTGCAAAACGCGCCAGTGGAAGTTCAAGCTGCGAATCAGGAAAAAAGAAGATGCGTTTTCCGCCAAGCTTTTCGCGGTAAACGGCCAGTGCCTTTTCTGCCCGTTGGCGCGGTACAGTGGTCACTCGGTCAAAAACCACATCAGACACGCCAAAGTAATTTGCGGCGGCCTTCAACCATAATGTAGTACCTTCCGCACCAAACGGAAACGGCGCTTGCAGGGGGTGTGCGCCTTTTTCCTTTAACACGCGCGCCGTATCACCGAGGAATGGTTGCGCCATTAGAAACACAGTGCCCGGACCCACTTTTGGCATGGCGTTGGAGCGGCGACCAGGCAGGAAACTGCAATCAATTCCCATCTCTTTCATCATGCGGTCAAATTGATCTTCCACTGCATCAGGCAAGGCCCCTGCGATCACCAAATTTGCCGTTCCAACATGTTTGGGCAAATCCTCAGCCAGGGTTGCAAGGCAGGCATCTTCACCTTGGGTAAAGGTAGTTTCAATTCCGCTGCCTGAATAATTGAGAACGCGCACGTTCGGCAAATGCTCGCGGTTCAGGCGTGCTGCAGCCCGCTTCAAATCCAGCTTGATCACTTCAGAAGGACAAGACCCGACAAGAAACAGCATCTTGATTTCAGGGCGACGCTCCAGAAGACGGTTGACCACCCGGTCAAGCTCCGCATCAATTTCAGACAATCCAGCAAGGTCACGCTCATCAATGATTGCGGTGGCAAAGCGGGGTTCTGCAAAAATCATGACCCCAGCGGCTGATTGCACGAGATGGGCACAGGTGCGCGACCCCACAACCAGAAAGAAGGCATCTTGAATTTTACGGTGCAGCCAAACAATGCTTGTCAGGCCGCAAAACACTTCGCGTTGTCCACGTTCGCGCAATATGGGCGCTGTTTCGCATCCTACTGCTTTGATATTTTTGGCAAGGATGTTCATGCTTGCGCCTCAGTCATCTGGCTGCGGGCCTGGCGCAACTTCCACAAAAACTGCCCGGCATTCACAGCATAAGTGCCATAAGCTGCCAAAGCCAAAATCATAAGATCATGTTGGGACATGCTGCCGCTGATCAGCGCATAGACATAGGCAGTGTGCAAAGCGATCACGATGAAACTCACCGCATCTTCCCAAAAAAAAGCGGGCGCAAAGAGATATTGCCCAAACACGTCTTTTTCCCATAGGGAACCCGTAACCATGATGGCATAGAGAACACATGTTTTGAAAATCACTGAAAGGTTGGCTGCCATGGCACCCTCACCTGTGGATAATGTCCGCACCACCAGGGCAAGGCTCACGAGAAATACCAAAAATTGAAATGCGGCAAGCATCCCTTGCACCAAAGTCCACTTGGAAGAATCACGCCGTGCACGCTCTTCTGCGCTGTAAAGCCCTTGCCTTCCGGACATATGTCTCGGCATTCCCATCTTTTTCCCCGAGCCCGCTTCCGCATTGATCTGTCTTGAGCGGGGCTTCTAGGCAAGATTAGACTTATTTTCGCCAATGTGTCAACTTATCTTGACGTCTAGTTTAATTGACACTATATAAATTTTGTAAAGACATTGAGACACACCTGTTATTTTTGCTTGACGAGCAGAGTTGGCGGGTGTGAATGTGCCCCAGTCGAGAAGTGCAGTGATTTTTAAACTGCCAGTCTGGGAGGGGTCAGCAATGTCAAATGAGTTGCAGTCGGTCCGTGTCAACCGTCAAGATCAGGGTTTGGAACGTCTCAAAACGTTCACAAGGCCTCTTGCTCCGGTGGTCGCAAAGCCAACCGAAAGTCATCTACAAGAATTTGCGTCGGTTATTGAAAATATTATCGTTCCTCGGCTGCTGATGAGCCACGTAAATGGCAACACGGCGTTGATGAAGGAAACAGTCTCATTAAGGAATGTGGCTGTTTCGGATTTTATAACATTAACGACGAATGACGACCCAACTTTGGCAATAGAATATGTGAGGCATTTAATGGCCAACGGCGTTCCCTTCCAAGATGTGCTTATGGAGCTTATGGCTCCGGCTGCCCGCATTCTTGGCGAACGCTGGGATGACGACAAAGTCAGTTTTGTTGAAGTGGCCTTGGGCGTTGCCCGCATGCACCGCATTTTGCGGGAGTTTGATGGGGTTCCCTCCCATTTGTGGAGCAATGCGGGCTTTGGTCGCCATGCCTTGTTGCTCCCTTCGCCAGGCGAGCTCCACTCGTTTGGATTGCGGCTGGTTCAGGAGTTTCTGCTTCGGGAAAGTTGGACAGTAACCAACAAGCCAGTTCAAAATGTACAAGAACTTGGCAAAGTGGTATCTGAGGAACATTTCGACATTGTCGGGCTTTCATTGAGTGGGCAGACTATTGTTGAGCCGTTTCTGGAGGCTATTCGTGTTATTCGTAAAATGTCGAAAAATCGGCATGTTAAAATTATCGTCGGCGGTCATCTTTTTGTCGAAAGACCGGATTTAATAGAGACGTGCGGTTCAGACGCCTACGCCGTAGATGCGCCTGCAACAGTCACGATAGTCAATGGTTGGGCACATCAATTGTCCGCCATGGCGTGAAAGGATAACAATTTTGGCCATGTACGCAGGTGCTTCAAGTTCCTTGCATTACGATCCCGCAATCAGGTTGCAGGATCCTTCATTTGTGGCCTCAATTCTCGCCACAGCCGTTGACATCACCGTGTTGATGACAGCGGAGGGGGTGATTTGTGATCAGGTGCTTGCCGCTCCAGACATGCCACGCAGTCTGTTCACAGGCTGGCCCGGAAAATCTCTTTCTGAAACCGTAACCATTGAAAGCCGAGTTAAAATAGAACAGCTTTTGAGAGAAGCCGGAAACGGAACACCCCGCTGGCGTCAGGTCAATCATCCTGTTCATGGCGGTCTTGATATTCCCATTAGCTACAGTGCCGTAAAAGCTGGCCCGCACGGCCATATCATCGCAATTGGCCGTGATATGAGCACGGTTTCGCAATTGCAACAGCGGCTGCTCTCAGCAGAGCAAGCTGTTGAGCAAGAATATCAGCGCTTGCGAAATTCTGAAACGCGCTTTCGTGTTCTGCTCCAGTCAGCCACAGATGCAATCATGATTGTCGATGCGAGGTCAGGTCGCGTGGCAGAATGCAACCCAGCCTCATCCACGTTGCTGGACCGACCCCTGAAGCGCATTGAAGGCGCAAATATTGAAGATATTTTTGACGCCGAAGATTGGGCTACAATAAAACTTGCACTGGATAGCTTGCGCAATTCAGGCCGAACTGACGATGTGGTGTTGCGACCCTCCAAAGAGCGTCAGCAGGCCGTGTTGTCATTCAGCATGTTCCGCCAGGAAAATACGACTTATTATCTCTTGCGCATGGTTCCACATGCTGTTGGCACGTCTGCAGTTGTGCTGCCTAAGGCCCAGTCAAAAGTGGTAAAGATCATCAGTAAAATGCCTGATGGTTTTATTGTAACCGACACTGATATGAAAATTCTCACCGCCAACGCAGCTTTTCTTGAATTGGTGCAATTGGCGTCAGAAGAACAGGCGCGCGGCATGCCGCTTGACACCTGGCTTGGACGGCGCGGAATTGATATTGGCCAAATGGTTGCGCAGTTACAGAACAAAGGCGAAATCCGGAACTTCCACACAATTGTGCGCGGGCAGTTTGGGGCTGTGGAAGATGTGGAAGTGTCTGCAGTGTCTGTCATGGAAGGCGAAACGCCTTGCTTTGGCTTTGCGCTTCACCATGTCAGCCGCCAAACCGCAAATACCAACAAGAAACAGGATCAAGGTTTGCTGCGGTCAGTTGACGAGTTCACCAAACTTGTTGGCAAAGTTCCATTGAAGGAACTGGTTCGTGAGTCGACTGACATCATCGAGCGGTTATGCATCGAAGCAGCATTGCAAATGAATGGCGACAATCGGGCAAGTGCAGCAGAAATGCTGGGCCTGTCACGTCAAAGCCTTTATGTGAAATTGCATCGTTATGGCATTGATGACATGAGCCTTGCTGAAACAGCAAATTGACGCCCGTAAGTGTAAATCTAAGTTGACACTTTGAGACGTTAGCTTTATCTTTTTTTGATGGACCATTCCGTCGTAAAATCAGGATCTCCCACCACTCCAGGTTTGCGTGCCAGCCTTGAACTTTTGAAGCCTGTCACGTGGTTTGCACCCATGTGGGCCTATGGCTGCGGAATAGTTTCATCCGGTGTTTCCATTGAAAATCATCTCTGGACACTTTTTGCGGGTATTATCCTGTGTGGACCGTTGGTGTGCGGCACATCGCAAGCCTGCAATGATTGGTATGACCGCCACGTCGATGCCATTAATGAGCCTCACAGGCCAATCCCATCGGGCCGCATTCCGGGGCGGTGGGGCCTTTATATAGCACTGGGCTGGACTGTGTTGTCACTGCTGGTTGCGGCCTCGTTGGGCACATGGGTTTTCTATGCAACACTTGTGGGGCTGCTTGCGGCATGGGCTTACAGCGCTCCTCCTTTGCGATTAAAAATGAATGGCTGGTGGGGCAATGCCGCCGTGGGCCTCTGTTATGAAGGTCTTCCGTGGTTCACTGCCGCAGCAGCCATGCTTGCAGCAAGGCCCCCTTCTGAGGTGATTATACTGGCTCTGCTTTATAGCGTGGGGGCACACGGCATTATGACCTTGAATGATTTCAAAGCTGTTGAAGGTGACCGACAAATGGGCATCGGTTCATTGCCGGTGCAACTGGGTGAAAAAGCAGCCGCCACGCTTGCATGTGTGGTCATGACCGTTCCGCAAATCATGGTTGCAGGGTTGCTCCTCAGGTGGGACCGTCCCCTTTATGGGGCTCTTATTGCAGTGTCCCTGATGCTTCAAATAGGGTGCATGATGCGCCTGCTCAAAGATCCAAAAAAATTCGCACCCTGGTATAATGGTACCGGCGTTACACTTTTTGTGCTCGGCATGTTGGCATCCGCGATTGCCATTCGGGGTGGTGTGTGATGCCAGAAAAATCATTGGGCTGGCTCGGTATCGCAAGATTGGGGCTCGTTCAAACCGCGTTAGGCTCCATCGTCGTTCTCACCACATCAACAATCAACCGCGTCATGATTGTTGAACTTTCAATGTTGGCTGTCATTCCGGGTGCATTGGTGGCGTGGCATTACGCTTTGCAGGTTTTGCGGCCGCGCTGGGGCCATGGCTCTGACAATGGCGGCAAGCGCACGCCGTGGATTATCGGTGGCATGGCCACCCTCGCTTCAGGTGGCTTTCTGGCCTCACTGGCGGTGTGGCTTGCCGCTGATTATTTTTGGGCAGGTTTGGCATTGGCAACACTGGCCTTCACCTTGATTGGAATTGGGGTTGGTGCGGCAGGCACATCGCTGCTTGTGCTGCTGGCCGAATGCGTAAAATCAGAACGCCGCGGTGCTGCCGCCACTGTGGTGTGGAGCATGATGATTGGTGGTTTTATCCTCACTACGATTCTGGCCGGACGTTTCCTTGATCCCTTCTCCTTGCAGCGCCTGGTTGCTGTTGCTGGAAGCGTCACCGGTCTTGCTTTCATTGTCAGTTTGCTGGCTGTCTGGGGCATTGAAAATAACTTCGCGCGCGCCGTAAAAATAAAATCTAACGCAGATCAGATCAACTTCAGCCAAGCCCTGAAAGAAGTGTGGAAAGATCACGACGCTCGCAACTTCGCAATCTTCATCTTCATGTCAATGCTGGCCTACAGCGCCCAGGATTTGATTCTGGAACCTTTCGCGGGCCTGTTGTTCAATTTCACGCCGGGCCAATCCACCTCACTCTCGGGCACGCAGAACAGCGGCGTTTTGCTTGGCATGGTTTTGGTGGGGATTGCTTCATCTTTTGCCCACAAAGCCAAGGCGCTGACATTGCGCAATTGGACAGTTGTTGGTTGCCTGTGTTCGGCCATTGCTTTGCTGGGCCTTGTTGCTGCGGCAAGCGCTGGCACAAGTTGGCCCCTCAAAGCCAACGTGTTTGCCTTGGGATTTTCAAACGGCATGTTTGCCGTTGCCGCCATTGGCTCCATGTTCAGCGCCGCGGCGGGGCAAACCTCGCGTGAAGGCATTCGTATGGGACTGTTTGGTGCATCCCAAGCCATTGCGTTTGCCGCCGGCGGATTTTTGGGCACGGTCACCGCTGATATCTTGAAATTTTTCACCCACTCAATTGCTTTGAGTTATGGCGCCGTTTTTGGATTGGAGGCGGGATTGTTCATACTTTCTGCCCTGCTCGCCTCGCGCTTGGGTGCTGCGCAAAACCTAACAGCCAACCCATTAGTGCTGGCTGCACAACATGATTTGGGATGATGACGATGCAAGAAACTTTTGATGTGATTGTGGTTGGCGGCGGACCGGCGGGGGCCACAACGGCACAGATGACGGCCAAGGCGGGAAAGCACGTTTTGCTGCTGGACCGGGCAGGCCGCATCAAGCCTTGCGGAGGCGCTATTCCACCGCGCCTTATCCGTGATTATCAAATCCCTGACCATCTGATCGTGGCGCGAATTGATGCAGCGCGCATTGTGTCGCCAACAGGCCGTCTGGCCCATATGCCGGTCGACGGCAGCTATGTGGGCATGGTGGACCGTGCCGACTTTGATGAATATCTGCGGGGCCGCGCCGAAGAAGCGGGCGCAACGCGCGCAACAGGAACCTATTCAAAATCCACCCGGGATGAAGATGGCACATTGCGTGTTCACTATGAGCTGAAGGATGGAACCGAAACATCAGCCCGCACCAAATTGGCGATTGGTGCTGATGGTGCCCTGTCCAAATTGGGCCGCGACCATGTAAAGGATGCCGACAAAACCAAGTTGGTGTTTGCCTATCACGAAATTGTCGAGCGCCCTGAAACGGCCGATACTTACGCGAGTGATCGCTGTGATGTTTATTACAATGCGCGCTATTCACCTGATTTTTATGCCTGGGTTTTCCCGCATGGCAAAACCGCAAGCATTGGCACCGGCAGCGCGCACAAGGGATTTGCGCTGCGTGAAGCCGTTGCTAGGTTGCGCAGTGATGCAGGCCTTGCTGGCAGCAAGACGCTGCGCAAGGAAGGTGCCCCCATTCCCCTAAAGCCCCTCAAGCGGTGGGACAATGGCCGCGATGTGTTGCTTGCCGGCGATGCGGCAGGCGTTGTTGCCCCTGCCTCTGGCGAAGGAATTTACTACGCCATGCTCGGCGGTGAACTTGCCGCAGATACCGCATTGGCGTTTTTGAAAACCGGAGATGCACGTCAACTTGCCCAAGCTCGCAAACGCTTCATGCGGGCCCATGGCATGATCTTCCGCGTGCTCGCAGTCATGCAGCATTTCTGGTATGGCAGCGACAAGCGACGGGAACGCTTTGTGAGCATGTGCAGGGATAAGGACGTGCAGCGCCTCACCTGGGCTGCCTACACCGAAAAGAAATTGCAAAAAGCAGGCGCCATGGCGCATGCGCGAATTTTCTTCAAGGATATGGCACATCTTCTGGGTATCGTCGCTCCGTGATGCCAACCACGCCCTTTTATCAGGCCCTTTTAGGCGGGGTTCTGTTTTGCGTGGCCTTGGGTGTTGCAGGGGGGGTGCTAACCAAACTTACCCCTTGGTACTACGCACTTCGCCAACCCAAGTGGAAGCCGCCTGATTGGGCCTTTGGGCCGGTGTGGACAACCATATTCATCTGCCTCAGCTTTGCCATCGCCTATGCGTGGGAAGCGGGCACAGCGCCCGACCGTACGCTGATGCTATGGGCGCTCGCCATCAACGGAGTGTTAAACATCGCGTGGAGTGCCATTTTTTTTACCTTGCAAAAACCAACTCTGGCTTTTGTTGAGCTCATTGCTTCCTGGTTAAGCATTGTGGGATTGATTGTTGTTCTGGGCGCAGTATCCAAAATCTCGCTTTTCCTCCTCCTGCCCTATATCGTGTGGGTCACCACAGCAGGAGCCCTCAATTTTCAAATCGTGCGGTTGAACCGATGACTTTGTTGGCTGATATGATTGTGTCGGGCTGGGTGACCCTTATAATCTTGGCACTTCTGGTTGCCGAAGCGTTGGCGTATGTCTTTTTGATAAAGCGCCTGCGCGCCATGTTGCCAACCCTTGCAGCAGGTGCCAGTCTCGTATTGGCTCTGCGCGCTGCATTGCTGCAACACAGCCCGCATGAGCTTGCCCTGTTTCTTGCATTGGCTTTCATCTTCCACATCCTGGAGATTCGGCAATGGCTGAAAATGTCAAAACACCAGCCACACTAATCAAACGATCACGCTCTCACGATGGCGATATTGAGCAGCGCAAAAAAGATCATATTGATATCATCTTGTCAGGTGCGGCCCGCCACCATCACGAAAGCGGTTTTTCCGCAATAGAATTTGAACATAATGCTTTGCCGGAGCTTGACTTTGCTCACATTGATCTTTCAACACAATTTTTAGGAAAGCATTTGAAGCTACCTTACCTGGCATCATCGATGACGGGCGGTCCAGATCAAGGCGGCATCATCAACCGTAATATTGCAGAAGCCGCCCAGGAGATGGGCTTTGCCATGGGTGTGGGCTCGCAGCGCATCGCTTTGGGGGGCGGCAGCGGCCATGGCCTCAACCGCGACATTCGCCGCATCGCCCCTGATATTGCACTTTATGCAAATCTTGGTGCTGTGCAGCTGGTGCAGGGCATGAGCGTGGATGATGCAAGACGCGCCGTTGATGCGATTGCGGCAGATGCGCTGATTTTGCATCTCAATCCGTTACAGGAAGTTCTCCAGCAGGGCGGAGATGTGAATTGGACGGGTGTGCTGAAAGCCATCGAAAATGTATGCCGCACAATTGGAGTGCCCGTCATTGCCAAGGAAGTGGGGGCTGGCATTACGGCGGAAGTGGCCAATCGACTTTCCCAAGCGGGAATATCGGCAATTGATGTGGCGGGAACCGGCGGGTCCAGCTGGGCAGCCGTTGAAGGGTTGCGCCGAACTGACGCGCAAGGCCAAAACTTGGGCGAAATATTCCGCAATTGGGGCTCATCAACCGCCGAATGTCTGCACGCCGTTCATAAAGCCCTGCCCGACATGTCCCTCATTGCTTCTGGTGGCATTGCCGATGGGCTTGAGGGTGCGAAGGCCATTCGCTTGGGCGCTACATTGGTTGGCCAAGCCGGTTCTTTGTTGCACGCGGCAACAGTAGGCCCCAAAGCCGTGATCGCACATATATCAACATTTGAAAAGGCACTTCGGATAGCCTGCTTTTGCACTGCATCTGAAAATTTGACCGCACTTCAAACAGCAACATTGCGGCGATTTAAGCTTAATCCATCAGAATTCTGATGCGTAACTAAGGCATCGACTGCATAATAACTCCACAATTTGAATCTAACATTCACTTTCCATCACAAACGAGGACCTAAATGACTAAAATTTTCAAAACAACGCTTTTGGCAGCTGTTCTTCTGAGCTCAGCAAGCCTTTCGGCTTTTGCAGCCGAACATGTAATCAGCATGAAAAACAAGGGCACCGATGGTACGCCAATGGTGTTTGAACCAGGTTTCGTGCGCGCGGCCGTTGGTGACACCATCAAGTTCGTGGCCGTCGATAAAGGTCATTTCGTGCAGAATTACCCCGGCATGTGGCCAGAAGGTGTGGCCGAAGTGAAAAGCAAAATGAACGAAGAACTGGTTGTGACCATG
>JBBRNW010000017.1:0-77232 GCA_038230015.1 Hyphomicrobiales bacterium
CGACATCCACGTAACCGATGACAGCAACACGCCACCCGCCAGTGCTGCATAAAGCCCCTGCGCAGAGTTTCGCAAATTTGCCGGAACATTGAGCCTGATAAAATGCATCAAGGCCAGATGCGCCGATGCGAACGAAACCGCATGAAGCATTTGCAGCAAGCCCATTTCAATCACACCCGTCGCAAGAGCCATGCCAGTCCAGCGGATCACTCCACCCGCCAAACCCACACATAACAAAAGCGGTGCGCCCAGACGCTCGATCACACGGTTGGAAAATGCAAACAAAACAACCTCCATCAAGACAGCACAGGCCCACAAAGCACCAATGGTCAATGTGTTAAATCCCAGGCTGGCCCAATGCACGGTACTGAAACTGTACAGCATGCCGTGGCTGGCATTGGCCAGACTTGCAGCAATCAAAAAGATCGTAAAGCGCGACAAAAGAAGAAATTTCAAAGCTTCGCGCCATTGAATGCCCGTGTTTTGATGGTGTTGGGAATGGCGCAAAGGATCAGGCGGCAGAAGAAACGTTGCCACCACCGCAAGCCCTTGTGCAGCTGCAATAAGCCACGCCGTGTCCGTGGCTGAAATCTGTGTGAGCAAGGCCCCGGAGATCATGCTACCCGCCAGAAAACTCAAAGACGCCCACAGCCGGATACGCCCATAATCAAGGCCGTGATGGGCACTGGCATCAACACTGAACCCCTCAGTCAGGGGAAAAACCGGAGCAAACAGAAAACCTGCCAATAGGGCAACAGCGAGAATTTGCGTGAAACTGCTCATGAATGGCAAGGTGACATAGGCAATCAATGCCGCAACCGCGCACAGCTTGATCACACGAACGCGGTCCCCCGTGCGATCCGCAAAATAGGCAAATAAGGGTGCCCCAACCACGCGCACCGCCATCATGGCGGCCACCACACTGGCAATTTGAGAAACGCTCAAACCTTTTGCATGCAACCAGAGCGGTAAAATCGGCAATTGCACACCCGACCCTGCCATCATCAGAGCATAACAAGTCGAAAATCTGATCCCAAATCGGCGCGCCGTCATTATTTGTCATGCCCTAAACTGAATATTCACCACTTTCCACGAATATCTAATCATAAGCACCTGCACGGGACGCAGGTGGTGTGTGTGGAGTTTGCGTAATGAGTGGGCAGGATCAGGTATTTTCTGAATCGATTGATGATGTGTTGACAGCCGTGCAGGAAACCCCGCGCGGCCGCTGGTTTCTGGAAGCCTATGCTGCACGCGTAAAAAGTGAGGGCACGTCAACAATCCTGAATGCCATTGCTAAGCTGGAAACCAATCTTGACCGTTTATCTACTGCAGGTGCTTCTGCCGAACTGCTTGAAAAAGCCCGCAGCGCCATTGCAACTGCCCGCCAGGAAATTGCAGCTGTTGAACCGCAAGTGGCAAAGCTTTCAACCGAAGCGCAGCTGTTTTCAACCCTTGCCGAACTTTCACGAAAAGCTTTCAGCGCAACAGAAAGCTCGCCAGGTTTGGGCAAGGGCGTGGAGCGCGCTTTGAAATTAGTGGCTGATCTTGACCGCGATCTCGATACCTCTTCAAAGCATAATAATCAGACTGTTGAATTTTCGCCCCCGCCCCGGCCAGTCCAACATTATTTCAAACAAGATGAAGAAATTTTTGAGCCCGCCCCGGCATCAGCGCCCAAAGCAGTGGCAAAGCCCATAGAAAGCGCTGAACAATCCAACAAGGGTGCCAAGCTCACAATCCGCCGCAGCCCAGCCCACAACCACGGTGACACTGGCGAACCACCTGAAATAATTTCGCAAGTTGGCGCTGTTGACGTTGAAAAATTGCCAGAGGTGCCAGCACCACCTGAACCCTCACGCATTGTCATCATTCGTCGCAAAGCGAGCGAAACGGTGACTGTGCCATTGGTTGATAGCGAAGTGCCGCGCGGAATTGATGCGGCTTGAAGCTGTTGGCAAGGTTGGCACAAGGGGTGAGCAGTCACTTATTTGTGTGAACACACCATAATTAAAACTCTCTTTACCAAGATAGTTGAACGCTCTGCAAAACCTGAAAGTGGATTTCCTCGTGCCTCACAGTCTTTTATCGCGCCGTGTCTTTATGAAGAGCGTTGTTATGGCACCTTTGCTGATGGCCAGTGCCGCTCGCGCTCAGGACGTAAACAGCACGGCTTCGATTGTTACAATTGCGCCAAGCATTTCAAAACAAAGCAAACTTGCCACCCACACGGAAATTGTGGCGGGCCGCGGCGAAGCCCCCATGCTGACCCTTGGCTCAATCAACGCGCTGGAGAATGCAATTGCGCTGTATGAGGAGATTTCAACTGGTGGGGGCTGGCCGCAAGTGCAATCCGGAAAATTTGACAAAAAGTCGTCTGCCAATTCCATCATGGCGCTGCGCCAACGCTTGGTGCGTGAGAATTATTTGGATATCGATTCTCTGTCGGGATCTGATGCGACGAAATTTGATGATACTCTGGTCCAGGCGATCAAAGCGTTTCAATTCAACCACGGCGTTGCAACAACCGGCCGGGTGGACGAGAGAACCCGGACTGAACTTAATATCACGGCAGCCAACCGTCTTTCGACCCTTAAGGAAAACTATCCGCGCATCGTCGAATATCTGAAGGACTTGGGGCCAAGGTATATTGCGGTCAATATTCCTGCGGCTCAACTTGAAACCATTGACCTGGGGCAAGTCTATTCGCGCCACAATGTGGTAGTTGGAAAGCGCGAGCGCCCCACACCGGCCCTCAAGAGCACGGTGAGCGATATCATTTTCAATCCAGTTTGGAATGCTCCGGCATCCATTGTGGCCAAGGACATCATTCCCAAATATCTGGCTGATCCCAATTATCTTGATGAAATGGGGATCCATGTTTATGATGGTGCAGGCGGTCCGGAAGTTGAACCTTCCAGTGTAGATTGGCTCAACACGCCTGCCGACCGCTTTCAGTTTCAGCAAGATCCGGGCGACAAAAACGCACTGGCCAAGGTAAAGATTAATTTTCCCAATAAATACATGGTTTATATGCACGACACCCCACACCGCGAACTTTTTGCCAACAACAACAGGTTTGAAAGTTCGGGTTGCTGCCGGGTGGACCAGGTGAGCACCGTGATTACCTGGATCATGAATGGCCAAAATGGGTATGAGGATGCGCAGTTTGAATTCATAACCGCAACGCAGGTAACGTCGCAAACCAAGGTTGATAACCCCCCTGACGTGCGCTTTATGTATCTTACAGCATGGGCCACCGAAGATGGCCGCATTAATTTCAGGCCGGATATTTACAATCTGGACGGCAAGGATTTCATTCTCGGTCAGCCAGACCCTGTGGTTGCACTTTAACAGGTTGAAAGCATTTTCCTTCGCGCTTATGTGACGGCCATGAGCTTTAAAACCCACTTCCCATTTATTTACCAACCCGGGGATGTCACCTTGCGCCCGCTTCTCTTGCTGCACGGGACCGGCGGTGATGAAACAAGTCTGCTTGACGTGGCCAAGGCGGTAGACCAGCGCCGGGCTGTATTGGCACCCCGCGGCTTGGTGCCGGAAAATGGCATGAACCGCTATTTTCGGCGGTTTGCTGAGGGAGTGTTGGACGAATATGATGTCAGGTTCCGCGCCGAAGAACTTGGAATTTTTGTAAACAACGGGTGTGCCGCATACGGGCTCCAATCTCCAATCGCTGTGGGATATTCAAATGGAGCTAATATTGCGGCTGCCATTTTATTTCTGCATCCGAAGGTTTTAAATGCAGCAGTGCTTTTGCGCTCTATGGCCCCGTTGAATGAACTGCCCCAGGCCGACCTTTCAGAAAAATCTGTGCTTTTGCTGTCAGGCGAAAAAGACCAAATGATCACAGCGGCTGGCACAAAAACATTGACCGACGCACTCGGCCGCTCACATGCCAAGTTGACGCACAACTGGCTCCCCGTTGGCCACGGCATCGTACAGACAGACATCACCGCAATCACTGAATTTTTAAGGACCCAACTTTGATCATGCAACTTAATGGCTTTCACCACCTCACATCAATCACGGCTGACGCACCACGCAACCATAAGTTCTACACTGAGGCACTTGGCCTGCGCATGGTGAAAAAAACCGTCAACCAGGACGACACTTCGGCCTACCATCTTTTTTATGCCGATGGCCTTGGTTCCGCCGGGACTGATATTACGTTTTTCGATTGGCCAACAGGCCCAGAACAACGCGGCACAAATTCTACCGTGCGCACCGGTTTTCGCATCAAGGGCGAGAAGGCGTTTGCGTGGTGGAGCGATCATTTCAAAAAGAATAATATTGCCGCGGAGAAAATCACCGAGGAAAATAACCGCATGGTTTTGCACTTCGAAGATTTCGAAGGCCAACGTTTGAGTCTTGTTGATGATGAAAGTGAAACACCTGTTCACACCTGGGCGCAAAGTTCAGTGCCGGCAGAGTTCCAAATTCGCGGTCTTGGCCCCATCACCTTGAGCGTGGCGGATTTGACCTTGACCGACACAGCACTAACCCATGTCATGGGAATGAAGCCCGCGGCCCGCTTTGCTGATACATTTGTGTACCACATGAAGGGCGAAGGCCCCGTGGCCGAATTGCACGTGCGGGTGGAGCCCAATTTGGAGCCTGCTCACCAAGGGGCAGGTGCTGTCCATCATGTGGCCTTTAACCTGCCCATGGCCGACTATGATGAGTGGGCCCAGCGCTTGCAAACCATGCGCGTGCCAAATTCTGGCAAAGTTGACCGCCATTGGTTCAAGAGCCTTTATTTCCGCGAACCCAGTGGAATTCTGTTTGAACTTGCAACCGACGGCCCAGGCTTTGCCACCGATGAACCTCTGGACAAGTTGGGCGAAACCCTGTCGCTGCCACCCTTCCTGGAAGCCAAACGCGCCAGCATCGAAGCGAAATTGAAACCGCTTTAATCTTGATCTTCCCCTTCTCCCCTCGCGGGGAGAAGGGGACATGTTCAAGGCAAATTATCTCGCATGAAAATATCGATGCGAATGCGTTCCTGGCTTTCAATGAACGCCGTATTGTCGGCTTTGGCCATTAACACACGAACCGCACTGCGCACCTCATGGCCTGCATCCTGGTTGATAATCACATCAATCGTATCGCGGATTAACGCGCGGCGGGACCCATCCGTCACCTCATGCGCGATGAACACAATATCCTTGGCGCGCGCCGACATATCAAGCGCCGCCACAATACCAGCCGTGCCGCCGCCGACATTATAAATGCCGATCAAATCAGAATGCTCGGTCAAAAGCTGCCGCGCCAGTTCTTCACTGCGCTCGGTATCATCGCGTGATTCCCTGACCGGCAAAACCACCAGCCCGGCAAATTCATGCGCCATCACCTGCTCAAAGCCAAACTGCCGCTCAATATGATCGCGCAAAGCAAGCGAACCCGCGAACAATCCAACCTTGCCTTTACGCCCGCTTAAAAACCGTCCCATTAAACTTGCAGCCGTGCGCCCGGCCGATGAATTGTCAATTCCTGCATAGTGAGCGCGTTTGGAGCCTGGCACGTCAGACACCAGTGTGACCACAGTAACACCTTTGGTCACCAGGCTGTTAATAGACTCGCGCACTGCCGGATGGTCCAGCGCCACCACGGCAACGCCATCAATCCCGTCTTCAAGCTCATCCAGAACCTGGGCCAAAAGCGGCCCGTCAAAAACATCCACACGTTTGATCATGATTGAAACCCGCTCGCCCGCCATGCGCGAGGCGGCAAGTTCCACCTCATCACCCACGCGCTTCATGAATTCGCCAGCCGTATTGGGCAGCACAAACCAGAACCGGTATTCGCGGCCCCGGGCCAGCCGCGCTGCAATTCTGTCTGGTTGGTAGTTAAGCTCGCGGATAGCCGCTTCAACCTTGTCCACCGTACGGGTTTTCACACCCGGTCGGCGATTCAAAACGCGGTCAATCGTGGCCACACTCACGCCCGCCTTGGCTGCCACATCTTGAATTGTTATTTTCACCATGGCCCGTTTGAACCGCAAGCTTGGTTGCTTGTCAAATGCCATGTGCTGGAGCAAATGTGGTCTATGGCGCATGCATTAAAACTAGCTGCTGATATTGGCGGCACATTCACCGATATCGTGTTGGAGCAAGGGGCCAAGCGCTGGAGTGGCAAGGTGCTCACCACGTCGCAAGCTCCAGAATTGGGCGTGCTCGAAGGCGTCAAATCCATTCTAAAAGAGTCAGGCAAGGCCGCCGAGGATATTTCTGTTTTCATTCACGGCACCACGCTGGCCACCAATGCCTTGATCGAGCGCAAAGGAGCCAAGACCTGCTTTATCACCACCGAAGGCTTTCGCGATGTGATTGAGCAGGGCTATGAAAAACGCTTTGACCATTATGATTTGATGATAGACCGCGCCGAGCCTTTGGTGCCGCGCCATTTGCGCCTCGCTGTGAGAGAGCGCCTCGCCGTGAACGGTGATGTTTTGATCCCACTTGATTTGGCGCGCGTGGCCGAACTGGCGCACATTATTAAAGCAGAAAACATTGGCGCTGTGGCCATTGGGTTTATGCATGCCTACGCCCACCCCAAACACGAAGTTCGCGTTGCGGAAATTCTGCGCCCACTTCTGCCAGCCCACGTGACACTCTGTCTGTCGAGCGAAGTTGCTCCAGAGATCCGCGAATATGAACGCTTCTCCACAACCGTGGCCAATGCCTATGTAAGGCCCTTGATGGCAGGCTATTTGGAGCGCTTGCAAACGGGCCTTGCCAACATGGGCCTGCAGGCACCGCTTTACCTGATGATGTCGGGCGGTGGCTTGACCACATTGGAAACGGCATGTCGCTTCCCCATTCGGTTAGTCGAATCCGGTCCTGCCGGCGGAGCCATTCTCGCAAGCCGCATCGCCCAGAGTTCGAAGCTGCCCGAAGTGCTCTCATTCGACATGGGAGGCACCACAGCCAAAATCTGTTTTCTCAGCCAAGGCGCACCTGAACGCGCGCATAAATTTGAAATCGCCAGGGCTTACAAAAACATGAAGGGTTCCGGAATTCCTGTCCGCATTCCAGTGATTGAAATGGTGGAGATTGGCGCTGGCGGTGGCTCCATCGCACGCGTAGATAAAATGGGAAGGTTGACGGTCGGGCCAGACAGCGCAGGCTCCACTCCCGGCCCAGTATGCTATGGCCGCGGCGGAATATTGCCCACTGTCACCGATGCAAATGCGGTTCTGGGCAAGATTGATCCTGTATTTTTTGCTGGCGGCAAAGTTAAACTGGAACATGAAGCAGCCACCCAGTCTTTAGTAGAACACGTCGGCAAAGTGTTGAATCTGAAAGATATCTGGCCTGCCGCTGGAGTAGTTGAAATCGTTGAAGAAAACATGGCCAATGCGGCGCGCGTACATGCCATTGAACGCGGCAAAGACATTTCAAGTTGCACCATGATAGCCTTCGGCGGCGGCGCACCCTTGCATGCCTGCCGCCTGGCGGAAAAAATCGGCGTGACCACGATCATTGTACCAGGCGGCGCAGGTGTGGGCTCTGCCATAGGGTTTCTGCAAGCCCCGGTGGCTTATGAAATAACCAAGAGTTTTGCCGTCACACTGGATGATTTTGAGGCCGGTGCTGTGAACAAATTGCTGGCCCACATGACAAGAGATGCCGAGGCGGTGGTAAAGCCCGTGCTTAAAATTGAAACCCCAACATTGCTGATCAAAGCCGATTGTCGCTATGTGGGACAAGGGCACGAAATTCAAATTGCCATACCCATCCGTCTCCTGACAAAAGCAGATGGACAAAAACTAAAAGCGGCTTTCGAAAAGGCCTACGCCGCAATTTACGGCCTTACCATTCCGGGCCAAACCGCTGAAGCCATCACCTGGTCGGTTACATCGTCTTCAAAGGTTGCAAAGCCAGCAGCAGTCAAGAAAACATCAACCCGCAAAACAATCAAACCCCTGCGCACCCGCAGACTGTATGATGCAGCCTTGGGAAAAATTGTCACAGCGCCGCTTTACTGGCGCTTCGATCTCACGCCCGGCATGGCCCTGAAAGGGCCTGCCATCATCGCCGAGCACGAAACATCAACCATCGTGGGCAGCAATTTCACTGCAAAGATAAACTCTCTCGGCTACGTCGTTATGGAAAAAATAAAATGAGCAAAGCCGCTCTTGACGCCATCAAAACCCAAGTGATGTGGAACCGCCTGATCGCCGTGGTGGAAGAGCAAGCACAATCTCTCCTCCGCACAGCCTTCGGCACGATCACGCGCGAAGCGGGTGATCTTTCAGCCGGCGTGTACGATCCCCAAGGTCGGATGATCGCCCAGGCCATGACGGGAACCCCCGGCCATGTGAACACCATGGCCACGGCGGTTACCCATTTTTTCAAACTTTACCCGCAACACAGCATGAAACCGGGCGACGTGTTCGTAACCAATGATCCTTGGCTGGGCACCGGGCACTTGTTTGACTATGTGATGATGACACCAGTGTTCCTGGGCAAAAATCTGGTGGCCTTCTTCGCTTCCACTTGCCATGTCATCGACGTGGGCGGTGTGGGCATGAGTGCAAAAGCCAGTTCAAGTTTTGAAGAAGGCACATTGATTCCGCATTTGCCCATTCGCAAACAGGGCCGCATCAATCATGAGCTGTTTAGCATCATCCTCGCCAATACGCGGAATCCCGTTGAAGTGAAGGGCGATCTTCTTTCGCTGATCAGCGCCAATGACACCGGCGCAAAACGCCTTATTGAAATGATGGATGAGTTTGATTTGAAGTCACTTGATAAATTGGCCGCGCATATTCTGAAACAGTCCGAGCAAGGTGCGCGCGCTGCCATCAAAACATTGTCCGAGGGCGAGTGGTCTTATGAAATGCCGCTGGATGGGTATGAATCCGAAATCATCATTCGCAGCACACTCAAAATAAAAAATGGGAAAATCCTGATCGACTATACGGGCACATCGGCAGCCTCCATCTTTGGCATCAATTCGCCACGCACTTATTCACTGGCCTATACAGTGTTCGCGCTGAAGGCCGTGATTGCGCCTCATGTTCCCAATAACATCGGCTCGCTGTCTTGTTTCGATATTATCACTGAACCGCATTCTTGCGTGGATCCCATTCGCCCCTCGCCCGTCACAGCACGCCACGTGATCGGCCAAATGCTGGCGGATGCTGTGTTCGGATGTCTGGCTCAAGCTTTACCTGGCAAAGTGCAAGCCGAAAGTGCGGGCAGCATCTGGATTTTGAGTTTAAATTCGGCCCATGGCAAAGTGCCAGCCACAAAAACTGCAGGCACAAAAGAATTTGGCATCATTTCCATTGCCCTTGGCGGCATTGGCGCAAGACCCGGGAAAGACGGCTTGTCAACAATGGCTTTCCCCTCAGGCATTGGCGGTATTCCCGTTGAAATCACCGAAGCGCAATGCCCGCTGTGGTTCAAGGAAAAGCAATACCTGGCAGATTCAGGCGGGCGCGGTGAGTGGCGCGGCGGCCTTGGCCAACGCATCGAAATCCTGAACCGTGAGCAAGCGCCCTTCTTGATTTCAGCCGCCACCTTCGACCGCATTAAAAACCCCGCGCAAGGCCGAGACGGCGGCCAACCAGGCTCACTAGGCGCAGCCAGATTAGGCAGCGGCCCAGCACTTCCCGATAAAGGCATCCACATTGTGCCCAAAGGCGACAGCCTGATTTTAGATTTACCAGGCGGCGGCGGATTTGGCGATCCAAGCAAACGGCGGGCGGAGTTGGTGGTATCAGATAAAAAGGCTGGCATCATTTAGCACCCAACCCAACTCCTTTCGCTCGCCAGAGAGAACAGCTTGTTTCGTCGACGCGGAACAAGCAAGAGAGGGTGGCGTTAGCAACTCTTGCATTTAACCGCCAATCCCTTATCTCCAATCCCGGTACGGAGTACCCGCCCATGAACATAAAAGCCATTATCCATGATGCAGAAGAAGGCGGCTTCTGGGCCGAAGTTCCGGCCATCCCCGGCTGCGTTAGCCAAGGTGAGACCATGGCGGAATTAGAAGCCAATCTCCGCGAAGCAATTGAAGGCTGCTTAGCCATTGACATAGCCCCGCCCCAACCCGGCGGACGTGAGCGGATTTTGGACATCGCTGTATAAAGCCATTATCCGGCCGGGCCTTTGCAAAACTAGTGGCGCGGCGTGGTTGGCAATTACTGCGGATCAACGGCAGTCATCACATTTACGGAAAAGAAGGCAGCACAGTTCGTCTGACAATTCCAATTCACAGCAACACAGAATTAAAGATGGGCTTGCAAAGGCATTTGATGAAGCTGGCTGATATTAGAGAGGAAGAACTATAATTTTCAATTCAACTTTCTGAGCTTGCTGGGCAGAGGAGCTTTTCGAACAAAACAAGAGAAATCAGATTGTAGAAGAGAGTGCATACGATCATTTCGTCCAGGTTGGGATTTCGGGATCGACGGCATTCTTCAGCGTCTCAGTCAGGGTCCGTCAATTCCTTAAAGCTAAAGAGGCAAAGCTTCTATTTTCAGTATCGTCATCGTTGCAAAGGGAAGGAGCCAGCTTTTTTTCCCTTAGCTGAGAAAAGAAAGCGGAATTCCTGCCGTCGCAGGAATGTCGGACGGGGGAAGGGTTACCTGAGACCATCATTATGTCACCGCCTTCCGCTCCCTGAACTCCGGCACATCCCACAACTTGCCCGCCATCACCTGCGCCAGATGCTCCGCCGCATCCCACACTTCAACATAGGAATTGTACAAAGGCGCAAAGCCAAAGCGCATCAAGTCTGGCGCGCGAAAATCACCGATCAGCCCGCGTGCAATCAACGCCTGCATGATGGCGTAACTTTCCGGATGCTGCAGGCAAACGTGTGAGCCGCGCTTGGCAAAATTACGGCTTCCGAAAAGTTTTACATCGCAACGGGCCTCCGTAAGCTGTACAAACAGCGCACACATATTTTGCGCCTTTGCATAAATAGCGTCCATTGAAACATCCGCCCACACATCCATGGCGGCATCCAGGGCTTGCATTGAAAGTATAGGTTGGGTTCCGCACTGCATGCGCGTAATCCCCCTTGCTGGAACAAAGTTCTGCTCGAATGCAAAGGGCGTGGCATGGCCCCACCAGCCCACCAAGGCGGGCAAAACTTCATTTTGCAAACGCGGGTGCACAAACAAAAAAGCAGGCGCACCCGGTCCACCGTTCAAATATTTATAGGTGCAGCCAATGGCAAAATCGGCGTTTGCATCCATCAGATGGGAAGGCACAGCGCCAGCTGAATGGGCCAAGTCCCAAATCATCAATGCACCTTTGTCGTGCGCCTGCGCCGTAATGGTCTTCATGTCATGCCGGTGCGCCGAGCGGTAATCAACCTCAGTCAGCATCACCACGGCCACATCTTCAGTGATTGACGCCGCCACATCCTGAGGCGCTACCACCCGAAGCTCATGCCCGCCTCCCGTGGATTGCGACAGGCCTTGCGCCACATAAAGATCAGACGGAAAATTACCGCTGTCCGAAAGAATGATTTTGCGCGCGGGCCTTTTGGCCATTGCGGCACTGAGAACCTTAAACAAATTGACCGAAATGGAATCAGACACCACGACTGATTTGGGGGGAGCCCCAATCAGCCGCGCGATTTTGTCACCAATGTTTCCAGCCAGCTGCCACCAGCCATGCTTGTTCCACGAGGTTATGAGGTCAAGACCCCATTCAACCTCAACCGCATGTTGAACCCGCGCCACTGCAGCGCGTGGCAAAACGCCCAGCGAATTACCATCAAAGTAAATCATTCCATCTGGCACTGCGAAAGCGGCACGTTTATGCTTCAAATTATCAGCCTCATCCAAAGCCAAAGCGTCTGCCCGCGTGATCATCTTTTAGTCTCCACATTCAATCGCTACACAAATGCCATGAGAGTCACGGCCATCATCTTTGTAACGCCTTTAATATTCAACACAGCACTGGCGCAATCACCAGAACTATCTGTTGCTGAAACGACCAGTCTCATCGTAAAGGCGCGCCAATCAACACTTGATCCGCAAGGCTGGGCCACAGATTTGCTGGATGTTTTGCGCGAACAGAACCAGCCTCTGTCGCGGGAAAATGTTTGCGCCAGCATTGCCGTGATTGACCAAGAATCAAACTTTGTGGCCAATCCGGAAGTGGCAGGCCTTGGTGCACTTGCTGAAAAAACCCTGATGGAAAAGGCCGACCGTATCCCCATTCTGGGCCGGGTGGCTTTGCAGTTTTTGGAATCAACGCCCTCACCTGCCAGCAGCTACATGCAGCGCATCAGATCAGCCAAGACCGAGCGCGATCTGGATTTAACCTATCGCAGCATGGTGGAAGATGCCTCCAAACGCACCAGCCTTTCATTTGTGGTGGAAAGCGGCTTGTTCAACCAAATGATTGAGGACCGCAACGACATCAACACGATTGGCTCCATGCAAGTGTCTGTTCGTTTTGCTGTAGCAAATGCCAAAAAGCAGCGTTGGTTGCCAATGAGCCTGAAAGATGTTTATGCCGTGCGCGATGAACTTTATACAAGGCGAGGCGGCGTCTATTATGGCGTGTTGCAATTGCTTGGCTATCAATCAGGTTACAACCGCAAGATTTTTCGCTTCGCAGATTACAATGCCGGCCGTTACGCGAGCCGCAATGCAGCCTTTCAGAATATAATCAGTACACTGAGTAATATTAAACTGATGAAAGATGGCGATCTGTTGCTTTATGATAAAGACCAGAGGCCCCTGAAAAAAGTAAGCGAAAGTGAAAAGGCTTTGCGTGTGATCATGACCAAATACCGCTTGCCAATCGACAACACGCAATTGCGGCGTGACCTGGAAAAGGAGAAGAATGTGAGTTTTGTGGCAACTGAAACATTCAGTGCCATCCGCGGCTTGGCAAAACAGCCCGCACCCTTTGCTGAAATTCCAACTATCGAATTGAACAGCCCAAAATTGAAACGCCGCATGACAACACTCAGTTTTGCAACCCGTGTTGAAAAGCGCTATTTAAAGTGTATGGGGAAATAAAAAGCCTAGCTTCTTACCCTTAAATTCTCCGCATCATAAACCGGTTTCAAATGGGCAAGCGCCTTTACCTTCTCCTGCGCCACCACCAATTCATAACGGCCCGCCATCACATAATCAGCGTTCACCCCATCTGCACTCCGAACATAACCTAGGCCGATTGGCTTTTGCACAGTGTACCCATAGCCCCCGCTGGTCAGATAACCGGCAAATTTCCCGTCCCGCAAAATCGTTTCGCGTCCTACCAATACAATATCTTCCCGCTCGGTCGTAAACCCCGTCAACATTTTTGCCAGAGGCATATTATGTTTGGCCTCCAATGCAGCCCGCCCTATAAAGTCATGACCGCTTTTTAACTTCACGGCCCATCCCAATCCTGCGTCAAAGGGTGTGTCGTTGGGCGTAATATCAGCACCCCAGGCGCGGTACCCTTTTTCCAGCCGCAACGAGTCCAGCGCCCGGTACCCCACAGGTTTTAAACCCAAAGGCTCTCCTGCAGCCATCAAGGTATCAAACACATCGCCAATGGCTTGTATGGGCATGTGAAATTCCCAGCCCAACTCTCCCACATAAGTCACCCGCAAAGCCCGCACCGGGTGACCTTTGATGGATACGGTATGAACACCCCCAAATGGAAATGCTGCTGCAGAAAAATCTCCATATGTAACCTTCTGCACAATATCGCGCGATTTGGGACCCATCAAAACCAATGTTCCAAATTGCTCCGTCACATCAAAAAGCCTGGCGTCCAAACCGGTAGGAATATGATCCTTGATCCAATGAAAATCATGGGTTCGAAACCCAGTTCCCGTCACGATATAAAAATGGTCATCGGCCAAACGCGCGACGGTTAAATCACATTCAATGCCACCGCGAGTGTTCAGCATTTGGGTGTAAACAAGCTTGCCAGATGTTTTTGCAACATTATTGGAACACATGAAATTCAACGCCGCAGCGGCATCCCTGCCACGCAATTCAAATTTGGCAAAAGAGGATTGGTCAAAAAGTCCGGCAGCTTCACGCACTGCGGCGTGTTCTTGACCCACATGGGAAAACCAATTCTGCCGCCCCACTGAATAGATATCGCGTGGCTCAATACCTTTTGGAGCAAACCAGTTGGGCCGCTCCCAGCCGAGCTTAGATCCAAAACACGCACCGCGCGATTTAAGCCTTTCATAAAGCGGAGAGATGATGCGAGGCCGCCCCGTGATGTATTCTTCATGCGGGTAGGCAACCGTGTAATGCTTGCCGTAAGCTTCCAGTGTGCGCCCGTTTACCCAAGCCCTGTCCTTGTACAATCCTGAGAATCGTCTGATATCAACCGACCATAAATCAGTGGGGGCCTCGCCCCTCATCACCCAATCCGCCAAAACCCAGCCAGCCCCGCCGCCTGCAGCAATGCCAAAGGCATTGAAACCGGCCCCTACATAAAAATTCTTGAGTTCAGGTGCGGCTCCGAGAATGAAATTGCCATCGGGCGTAAAGCTTTCTGGCCCATTGATCATTTTTTTCACACCCACGGTTTCAAGGGCTGGCACACGCGCCAAAGCTTGGCCCATATGCTGTTCAAAATGGTCCCAATCATCTTCGAACAGTTGAAACTCAAACGTATCGGGCACATTCTCCTGCGTCCAGGAAATCGGGTTGGGCTCATATCCTCCAAACGAAAGACCGCCTACTTCTTCTTTGAAATAGGTCCGTCTGTCAGGATCGCGAATTGTGGGGGCATCGGCTGAAAGACCTTCCAGTTTTTCGGTGATCACATATTGGTGCTTCACGGGCTGCAAAGGCACAGTAACGCCCGCCATCGCGCCAATCTGTCTCGCCCACATGCCCCCACAGTTCACCACATGGTTGCACTTGATCATGCCAAAATTCGTGTAAATGGCGCACACCCGACCATCGGCGATTTCAAATCCAGACACCCGAACGCCCTCAAAAAATTTGGCCCCGTGCATGCGGGCACCCTTGGCGAGCGAGTTCGTAATATCTGAAGGTGAAGCTTGTCCGTCAGTGGGCAAATAAGATGCGCCAATCAAATCTGATGTTTCCATCAGGGGCCACATTTTTTTGACCTCAGCCGGAGACAGCAAATGCATGTCCATGCCAAAGCTTTGTGCCGTGGTGGCAAGACGCTTGTATTCGGTCCAGCGATCTTCAGAGGTGGCAAGCCGCAAACACCCGGTCATTTTCCAACCTGTCTGCAAACCGGTTTCAGCTTCCAGGTTTTTATAAAGCTCAACTGAATATTTCAAAACCTGTGTGATTGAAGCTGACGAGCGTAATTGCCCAACCAACCCTGCCGCATGCCAGGTTGATCCGGACGTAATCTTGTTTTGCTCCAACACAATCACATTGGCCTTGTGATCACGCGCCAAATGATAAGCGGTAGAGCAGCCCATAATGCCCCCACCAATAACCACAACATCAGCATGCGAAGGAAGAACGACAGTCATCTATTTTCCAAACCTTGTTTCATAATTTTTTAAAATCACTTCGAAGCGTGAAAGATATTCCGCTGCATAAGCCACGTAATCCACGCCAGGTGCGTTGAGATACAGTTCCGAAATCATGCCCCACATCGCCTCGCGAAGCGCTGCGGCCACTTTCATTGCAAAAAATGCGCGTGTGGTTGCAAGGTTTGGAACGGCTTCAAAATAGTGTTCAAGCAGTGCGGTTTCGAGATGATCGTCAAATGAATTAGCCGCAGCCAAATTGGCCAGATCAAACATGCATGTACCGAATGCGCCATATTCCCAATCAATCAACCAAAGCCTCTTTCCATCATCCATGAAATTTGCAGGCAACAAATCATGGTGGCCAAACACAATGGGCAATGGCACTTGGGCGGCTTCCATCGCATCAATAATGGCAAGCCAGCGCTTTATGTCTGCTGTGCGCGAATGTTCAGCGGCTAAAAGTGTTGCTGCATAATCACGCAAGATTTGAAAGACCCAGAATATTGCCCCTTGCCCGCGGACCAGCGCGCCCATCTCCCGGTGACAGCGCTTCACAATTTCAACGCAAGCTTGCCAGTTGGCGCGCACATCGGCCTCGGCATAGGTTCGCGCGTCGAGATGGCGCACCACCATCAAGCCTGGTTCAATGTGCAAAACCTCAGGTGATAATCCTGCCTCGAAAGCAGCCCGTGAAGCAACTGCCTCGCGCGAACGTGTCACTTGATGAAAGGGATAATCGTCACCCACCCTTGCCACATATTTTCCGAAGGCATCGGTCACCGTGAAACTGGCATTGCTCACGCCGCCTTTCAGCGGTTCGATTACCACATCATCCTTCCAGATTGAAAGGTGCCTCACGCGCGTCATGGCGTCAGCCATCTGGAATTCCCTATTTATTTTCGAAATCTTCAAAGTTGCCATCGCCGCAATTTACAGCGATCTGCAAAATAAGCGAACCGGGGGCGGTTTCGCTTTCCCGCAGATCCCCAGCAGGAGGTGGGGATGGCAACTCTAAGTATGCCCCAACCAAAATTGGTCCGAGCGATGTAAAGCCTCGCGCCAATTCAGCTTAGAGTCAAAACATTTTGTGGGTTTATGTTGATTCGTGATTACAATGTGCCCGATTGTGTGGTATTCTTCAATTCTATTGACACTAATTGTTCAAAATTGAATGAAAAGCCACAAAACGTCAAAACGTCAAATTGCTGTCATCGCCCACATCCGGGCCCATGGTGCAGCAACAGTGACAGATTTAGCCAAAAGCCTTGAGGTGTCGGAAGAAACGATAAGGCGTGACGCCAAGGTTCTTGAATTAAAAGGCGAGGTTTTAAAGCTCCACGGCGCTTTGGCTTTGCCAAACTTGGCAGGTGAAGCTCCCTTTGATCGTCGTTTGCGTGAAAACGCTGATGCCAAACGTGGCATTGCAAAACGGGCCGTGGATTTTGTCGGAGATGGCGACAGCTTGATGATTGATACGGGCACGACTACCAGCATCTTCGCCCAAGAATTGCGCATCAAGCGAAACTTGACGATAGTCACAAACTCTTCCGATATAGCCAAGACCTTGGCCACGGTGAATGGCAATACGGTTTATATGGCAGGGGGTGCCTTGAAAGGTGATAATGGAGCAGCCTTCGGACCGCCCGCAGTTGAATTTTTTTCGCGTTTTCGCGTGAAACACACTTTTATTTCCATCGGCGCACTGGATGCCAAGGACGGGCCGATGGATGCCGATCTTTCAGAAGCAGAAATAGCGCATATGGCATTAAGCCGCGCTGATCAGCGCTTCATCCTGTCAGACTCATCCAAATTTGGCAAAACAGCGTTAGTGAAAGTGTGCGAATTTTCAGAAATCAACTATCTCATCACGAACGCGCGGCCGGATGTGGCATTGTCGCAGGCTCTGGATCATGCAAATGTGCGTGTGATGATCATTTAGCCGCAGCGATATAATCATGCAAAGGTCGCATTGCAGCTGAGAGTTGACCGCGACCTATGTTATAAGACAAACTACGCCAATCAAAAAAACAACGGGTGAGAACAATGCGATTTGAAACACCAACCACTGCCAGAGAAGCCGTAATGCTGATGGCCAAGGAAAAGGGCGCAGCATACATTCTGGCGGGCGGCACAGATTTGCTGGTGAAAATGAAGGCTGGAATTCTTGAACCTGATCTGGTGGTGGATATCAAGCACATCAAAGGCATGGGCGACATCAAGAAAACCGCAACTGGCTTTACGATAGGCGCAGGCGTGCCTTGTGTGGCGATCACCGAAAGTGCTGCCCTTCACAAAGCCTGGCCGGGAATTGTTGATGCGGCAAATCTCATTGGTTCAAAACAAGTGCAGGGCCGTTGCACCATGACCGGCAATTTGTGCAATGGCTCGCCAGCGGCAGACAGTGTTCCGGCTTTGGTTGCTGCAGGGGCCAAGGTTTTAATTGCTGGCCCCAAGGGCACGCGCAGGGTGGCCATTGAAGATGTGCCAACCGGCGTGGGCCGCACCATTTTGAAAAAAGGTGAAATCATCACTGCCATTGCCTTGCCCAAAAGGGCTGCAAGGTCGGGCGATGCTTATATGCGCTTTACCCCGCGAACCGAAATGGACATTGCGGTGGTGAGCGTGGGCATGAATCTCACTCTGGATGCAAAAGGTGTAATCACCAAGGCGCGCGTAGCTTTGGGCGCTGTTGCGGCAACGGTAATTCTGGTTGCCGAAGCAGCCAAAGCCATCATCGGCACCAAGCTTGATGCAGCGGCACTGGCCAAACTTGCAGCTGTGTGTTCTGCCGCCTGCAAGCCAATTGACGACAAGCGCGGCACCATTGAATTCAGAACAGAAGTGGCAGGCGTTCTGGCAAGACGTGCCGCCGAAACTGCATATGCCCGTGCGGGAGGCAAACGCTAAAATGAGTTCTCATATAAAAACCATCGTCAACGGCGACGCTGTTGAATACATTTGCACCAACACTGAATCTCTTCTTGATGTGCTGCGCAATCGAATTGGCCTCACTGGAGCCAAGGAAGGGTGCGGCACGGGCGACTGCGGTTCATGTTCCGTCATCGTCGATGGCCGGCTTGTCTGTTCTTGCCTTATGCTGGGCGTGGAAATGAACGGCAAGTCTGTTGAGACCATTGAAGGCATGGCCAACGGCGACAAGTTGCATCCCCTGCAGGAACACTTCATCGATGGTGCGGCCCTTCAGTGCGGCATCTGCACACCGGGAATTTTGATGGCGGCGCAAGCCTTGCTGCGCAAAAATCCTGATCCCTCAGAAGAAGAAATTCGCTACGGCCTGGCAGGCAATCTTTGCCGCTGCACAGGTTATGATAAAATCGTGCGCGCTGTGCAATCAGCCGCCAAAGAAATGAGAGGCTAAACATCATGTCCATGGTTCCAGATCTCGTTAAAAAAGATTTCAAGGTAATCGGCACCCGCGTGCGTCGTCCCGATGGCGTTGACAAGGTTACAGGCCGCGCGCGCTATGGGGCAGACACCAATGCTCCAGGCCAACTTGTGGCCGTCGTGCTGCGAAGCCCGCATGCCCATGCCATCATCAAGAAGATTGATATTTCAAAGGCTGAAAAGCTGCCGGGTGTCAAAGCCATCATCACCAGTACCGACTTGCCAGACCACACCAATGGCGACCGCAGCATGCGCGATATTCTTGAAAACTGCATGGCCCGCAAAAAAGTATTGTATGATGGTCATGCGGTTGCAGCCGTTGCCGCCATCGATGCCAAGACGGCGCGCGAAGCCTTGAAGCTAATCAAGGTGGATTATGAAATTTTGCCGCATGTGACCGATGTGGATGAAGCTTTGAATCCAAATTCGCCCCTCATCCACAATGATATTTTTACCGATGGCATTGAACCAAAGCCAACAAAGCCATCAAACTTCAACAAGCAAGCCGAATATGGCCATGGTGATTTAGAGGCAGGTTTCAAGGAAGCTGACGTCATCATCGAAAAGTCTTACAAGACCGAGCAAACGCACCAAGGGTATATTGAGCCTCATGCCTGCTTGGCCTCAGTCTCGCCTGATGGCGTGGCCGAACTTTGGGTGTGCACACAAGGCCATTTCGTCTACCGCAACCATTGCGCGCTGCTGCTTGGCCTTGATGCCAGCAAATTGCGCGTGACGGCTTCTGAAATTGGCGGCGGCTTTGGGGGCAAAACCCATATCTGGACCGAACCTCTCGCACTTGCATTGTCACGTAAAGCCAATCGCCCGGTAAAACTCACGATGACACGCGAAGAAGTGTTCCGTTGCACTGGCCCAACCTCATCCACTTCCATCGATGTTAAAATCGGCGCCAAGAAAGATGGAACCATCACGGCCGCATCGGCTGAACTTCGTTATCATGGCGGTGCATTCCCAGCCAACTGGGCTGAATTTGGTGCCATGACGGCGTGGGCCTGTTATGACATCAAGAACGTAAAATCAGTCAGCAAGGACGTGGTGGTGAACCGCCCCAAGACCGCAGCTTACCGTGCACCTTCAGCACCGATGGCGGCTTTTGCTGTGGAAAACACGATTGACGAAATTGCTAAGGCCATTGGCATGGACCCGATTGATCTTCGGATCAAGAACGCTGCGCGCGAAGGAACCAAGTCATCTTATGGCCCTGTTTATGGCCCTATCGGCATCGCTGCCACGTTGCAGGCCGCCAAGGACCATCCGCACATGAAAGCCCCCCTTGGCAAAAACACTGGGCGCGGTATGGCGTGCGGTTTCTGGTTTAACTTCGGTGGCCAAACTTGCGTTGATTTGAACGTTGCACCTGATGGCACAGTCACGCTCGCTGTTGGCACCATTGATGTGGGCGGCTCTCGCGCTTCAATCGCCTTGGCCGTTGCTGAGGAACTTGGCATCCCTTACGAGTCAGTGCGCTGCATCGTGGCAGATACATCCTCGCTCGGCCATAACGACATGACTGACGGCAGCCGGGGTACATTCTCAACGTCAATGGCCGCAATTTTCTCAGCCCGCAATGCCGTTACCGTAATGCGCGAGAAAGCTGCCAAAATTTGGGACATTCCGGTTGAAGACGTGATCTGGCAAGATGGCCATGCCAAAGCCATGGGTGCAAGCCGTGGCAATCTTTCCCCACTTAGCGTCAAGGAAATCGCTGCCTCGGCAGGCTCCACCGGTGGCCCGGTTGCAGGCCATGCTGAAATCGTGGCTGATAATGCAGGCGTATCTTTCGCAACCCACATTGCCGACGCGCAGGTGGACCCTGAAACCGGCCGCACCAAGATCACCCGCTATACTGTGATCCAGGATGCCGGCAAGGCCATGCACCCCACTTATGTGGAAGGCCAATACCAGGGCGGTGCCGCACAAGGCATTGGCTGGGCACTCAATGAAGAATATGTCTATGGTGCCAATGGCCGCCTGCAGAACGCAGCCTTCCTGGATTACCGTATTCCCGTATGCTCTGACTTGCCGATGATCGACACGCAGATTTTGGAAATTCCAAATCCAAACCACCCCTACGGTGTGCGCGGCGTGGGTGAAACTTCCATCGTGCCACCTTTGGCTGCAGTGTCCATCGCTGTGACCAATGCCACAGGCGTTCGCATGCACCATGTGCCCATGTCACCGCCTCGCGTTTTGAAAGCGATCAAAACCAAGCGCGGATGACAATCGAAGTTCATCTCTGGGGGGCGCTTCGGCCACATGCCGATGGCGCCCTTTCGATTTCAGCACATGCCAAAACCATCCGCGAATTGTTCCGTGTACTGACGGAAAAATACCCTGGCATGGAACCTCACATCAAACGTGGTGTGGCGGTGTCTATCAATGGCGAGATCTACCGTGATCAGCTTGACACAATCCTTCCCGCAGATAGTGAAATCTATCTGTTGCCGCGTGTTCCTGGAGGTTGAAATGGATTTGAAGGCAGTGTTCACCGGTCGGTTTTTCGCACTCACCTATGCCATTTTGGCGGTTGTTCTTCTGTGGCCTGCATCCTTCATGATGCCGGCCCATCCCAAGCTTTTCTTTGTGGTTTTAGGCACACTGGTTTTCTTGGTGATTGTCGGCCTCCACGACATCATCCAGACCCGCCATGCCATCTTGCGCAATTACCCGATCATTGGCCACTTGCGGTTTTTCTTCGAAAAAATCCGCCCCGAAATGCGCCAGTATTTTTTTGAGGGCGACACCGATGGCAGGCCCTTCCCCCGTGAACGCCGCGCGATTGTCTACCAACGTGCCAAACATGAACTCGACAAAAAACCTTTTGGCACCCAAGGCGATGTCTACGCTGAAGGCCATGAATGGATGCTACATTCCATCAAGCCTGCACCCGTGGCCAAGGACCTGTTCCGCGTTACGATTGGCGGGCCGGGTTGCACCCAGCCCTATAACGCTTCGGTGCTCAATATTTCTGCCATGAGCTATGGCGCGCTGTCTGCCAATGCCATTCGCGCGCTTAATCTGGGCGCCAGGATGGGCAACTTTGCCCATGACACTGGCGAAGGCTCCGTCAGCCCCTATCACCGCGAGGCAGGCGGTGATTTGATCTGGGAAATTGGTTCAGGCTATTTCGGATGCAGAAACAGCGACGGTACATTTTCTGACGAGAAATTTGCCGCCGCCGCAACTGATAGCCAGATCAAAATGATCGAAATCAAAATCAGCCAGGGGGCAAAGCCCGGCCATGGCGGCGTGTTGCCAGCTGCAAAAGTGACAGCAGAAATTGCCCAGATCAGAGGTGTTGCACAGGGCCTCGATTGCGTTTCTCCTGCGGCCCACTCTGCGTTCTCAACACCCCTTGAGCTGATTTCCTTCATTGCCAGGTTACGTAAGCTTTCAGGTGGGAAGCCCGTGGGCTTCAAACTGTGCATCGGCCACCGCACTGAATTTTTTGCCCTTGTCAAAGCCATGCTCGAAACAGGCATCACACCAGATTTCATTGTGGTCGATGGCAAGGAGGGTGGCACAGGTGCAGCACCAGCCGAATTTATCGACAACATAGGCATGCCCCTGCGTGATGGTTTAGCCTTCGTCAATGCCTCGCTGATTGGTGCAGGGCTTCGTGATAAAATAAAACTGGGCTGTGCCGGAAAAATCATCACTGGCTTTGATATGGCCCGCGCTTTTGCGCTTGGTGCTGATTGGTGCAATGTGGCAAGGGGCTTCATGTTTGCCGTGGGGTGCATTCAGGCGCAATCCTGCCACACAGGCCACTGCCCCACTGGTGTGGCCACGCAAGACCCGCTGAGACAGCGCGCCATCGTGGTTCCCTCGAAGGCCGAACGGGTTAAAAACTTTCACCATGAAACCGTAAAAAGCCTGGCGGAAATGCTGGCCGCCGCAGGCATGACATCGCCAGCCGACCTGAAACCGTGGCACATTACCAAACGGGTGAGTGATGGAAAAATCCAGACCCTTGCTGATTTACACCCCATGCTAACAACTGGCGCATTGCTCCAAGGCAATGTCAACGCAGCTTTTGCCAGCCAATGGGAAAATGCCAGAAGCGAAACGTTCTGAAACTAGAGCAACACCCTTCACCGCGCCTTTCGGCGTGATGACTGTTGGATTATTGCGGACAATTTCCGGTTTGCATGCAACGGCGCATTTTATCGCGCAGCGTTTGTTTCCAGTCTTGTGCATCTTCAGCGCCATCCGTGCTGCCCGCCTGTTCGCCAGATGAATAGCCCATGCGGTACCCTATCTTGTAGCCGCGCTTGTAGCCCATCACATAATCATTCTGTCCGGGGCGCATGCTGCGTGACATGCTGTTGTTCATCAATTCATCGATATAAGATTGCATATAGGCGCCTTTGTAACCATCAGTGTAGCCATCTTTGCGACCCGCAGTTTTACCTGCCGCAAAGCCCTCTCGATAGGAAGGCGAACGGGCCTCAGCCGGGGCCACGCCAATGCAACCCACCGCAGCAAGAGCAAACGCTGGCCCAATGGCAGATTTAAAAAGGCCTCGACGGCTCAGAGATGTTTTGAAATATGAGTGCTTCATAGGGCAATCCTTTACGCATAGAGAGGATCATTAAAATGCAAGATCACACTTGAACACCGACTGAGGACAACGTTCATCCCCTGTTCATTCCCTCGGTTGACTAATTTTCACAGATTGCACTATGCCCCATGAAGTATCATACCACCTGCAACGGAGTTTGATCATGTCGACATTTCTGCACGCGTTGGACCAGGAACTTGCGGCCATTCGCGAGCAATCGCTGTGGAAGCTGGAGCGCGAGATTGAAACCGCGCAAGGGCCCTCGATTGGTGTTTCTGGCGCGCGTCAGGTTCTCAACTTCTGCGCCAACAATTATCTGGGCCTTGCCAATCATCCTGCGTTAATTGCCGCCGCCAAAACTGCTCTGGACACGCATGGCCTTGGCATGGCGTCGGTGCGCTTTATTTGCGGCACCACCGATTTACACAGAGAGCTGGAAGCCCGCATTGCAGATTACGTTGAGATGGAAGATTCGATTTTGTTTGCCGCCTGCTTTGACGCCAATGGCGCGGTGTTTGAGCCCCTGTTTGGCGAGCAGGATGCCATCATCTCTGACAGTCTCAACCATGCGTCAATCATCGATGGCATCAGGCTTTCAAAGGCCAAGCGCTTTCGCTTTACGAACAATGACATGACTGATCTGGAAACAAATCTGAAGGCGGCCAAAGCCGAAAATGCACGTCGCATTGTAATTGTTACCGATGGTGTGTTTTCCATGGATGGCACTTACGCCAATCTCAAAGACATTCGCGCATTGGCAGATAAATTCGGCGCACTCATTATGGTGGATGATTGCCACGCCACCGGCTTCACTGGTCCCAAGGGCCGCGGAACCCCTGCCCGCTCGGCAGTCAAAGTGGATATTCTCACGGGCACATTAGGCAAGGCGCTTGGCGGCTCCGCTGGGGGTTATGTTGCAGCGGCAAAGCCCATTGTGGATTTGCTGCGCCAGCGTGGGCGGCCCTATCTGTTTTCAAATGCGCTGCCACCTGCCATCGTTGCAGCTTCCACCAAGGCCATTGATCTGGCTGAAGCGGGCGATGAATTGCGTCACACACTGAACACTAACACTAAGGCCTTTCGCGCTGGCATGAGCGCTGCTGGCTTTAAACTTCTTCCCGGCGAGCACCCGATAATTCCCGTAATGCTGGGCGAGGCCGAGATGGCGCAAAAACTCGCCGCCAAACTGTATGAGAAAGGAATCTATGTAACGGGATTTTTCTTCCCCGTAGTGCCAAAGGGACAGGCGCGCATCCGCACGCAAATGTCCGCCGCCCACACCCCCCAACACATCACCACCGCGATTGCCGCTTTCACTGAAGCAGGTCGAGAGTTGGGCATAATCTGATGCGCGCCCTTGTCAAAGCTAACGCCACTGAAGGCCTCACCTTGCGAGATGAGCCGACCCCGCAAATTGGCAGTGATGATATTCTGATCAAAGTGGCGAAGACGGGAATTTGCGGTACGGATTTACACATCTGGAAATGGGATGAATGGGCGCAGAAAACCATTCCCGTGCCTATGGTGGTGGGCCATGAATTCGCAGGCACCGTGGTTGACGTGGGAAGCCACGTGCGCACTGTTAAAGTGGGAGACAGGGTTTCGGGAGAAGGCCATTTGATTGGCATGAAAAGCCGGATGGCGAGAGCAGGCCATTTTCACCTCGATCCCGAAACTAAGGGTGTGGGCGTGAATGTGCCAGGAGCCTTTGCTGAATTTCTCAAAATCCCAGCGTTCAATGCCATTCATTTGCCGCCCGAAGTTGATGATGAAATCGGAGCCATTCTTGATCCATTGGGCAATGCTGTGCACACGGCATTGAGTTATGATTTGGTGGGCGAGGATGTGCTGATCACCGGCGCAGGCCCCATTGGAATCATGGCTGCATCTGTGTGCCGCTTCGTTGGCGCGCGCCACGTGGTGGTGACGGACGTGAATGACTACCGCCTGGACCTTTGCAATCAGGTGGCTGATGCCGTGACAGTCAACGTGGCCCAAGAAGATCTTAAATCTGTGATGCACCGCATCGGCATGCGCGAAGGGTTTGACATTGGCCTTGAAATGTCAGGTGCGCCTGCAGCGTTTGACCAAATGACCAAGCACCTCATCATGGGCGGCAAGATTGCGATGCTGGGCATTCCCTCAGGCAAGATGCCGGTTGATTGGAACACCATTATCTTCAAGGCTCTCACCATCAAGGGCATCTACGGCCGCGAGATGTTCGAAACCTGGTACAAAATGATCGCCATGCTGCAATCAGGCCTGGATGTGCGCAAAGTCATCACCCACCGCATGACAGCAGCTGACTATGCAACAGGTTTTGAACTGATGAAACAGGGCAACTGCGGAAAAGTCGTGTTGGATTGGGGTTGAACGCATATCGAAGACGTTAAGTGCGGGCGTTACACCGTAAAGCGCACAAACACTCCCGCCACTCAATAGAAAAAGCGCACCACTATGATGCGCTTTAGGTTTGGGAATCCGAGATACTTAGTTTAGTGTCAAGCTGCCAATACCCGCTGCCACGTTAAGCCCGGTTTGAGCCTGCAAGCTGAGCGGTTGCAAATTAATGCCGTTTTTGAAACCACCAACAAGCACATTGGCACCAACGCCAACGCCAACTGTGGCTTCTGCGCTGGCCCCAGTATATTGGCCGCGCAAGGCGCCGCGCTTTAATTTTCCAGGAGCAAATACCACCCATCCTAAGACGGTCCGTCCCGTGACGCCGATATCCAGACCAAGCTTACCGATTGTTCCAGAATAGCGTTCCGTGCGGCCGCGGCCTGCTGGGCGGAATACACAATCGGCATCTTTGGATGAACCAATGATAAAGCCAACACCGCCGTCAATGTTGCAAGACAGTGTTCCCACTTTAATGCCGCCAGCTTGTGCGCCAGGCACAAACGCAAACACTGACACGAGGGCAGCAAACAATATTTTCTTCATTTTTAAACTCCAGTTTTACGAGGGGTGTTTCAGCGCCCATTGTGTTTACAATTTGGCGAGAACTAGTAGACCAATGTAACAACGTGGAAGTTGCGTAAAGGTTCACTAAAATCTCTGCAATACTTCATCTCGGTGCATCAAACACCCCACTGTTGGCAAGCCACGACGAGACTGATAGCCTGAACGCCCAACACACCAGAGATTCACCAGAGGTTTAAATGTCCGCAGATTCCAATCCACATTGGGTATATAACCAGACTATCAAAATGTTTGCGGCGAGCGCAACACCACCTTTTGAAGATTCGGGTGAACTTGAAAAGCATTGGGGCAAGGTGTGGGGCATTGACAATGATGTGGGCCATATCCGCAGCATATTGGTGCACAGACCAGCCCTTGAAATGAACATTGTCGACCCAAACAAGCGGATCAAGGAAATTGGGTCTTTTGGCGACATTGAAAAGGGCTGGTATTTTCAAAGCGACACACCGCCCGACATTCCGGCGATGCAGACCCAACATGATGCCATGTTGAAGGCTTTTGAGGCCGCAGGAATTGAAGTTCACCACGTTGAAGGTGTCGATCAGACCAGGCTTAAATCATGCTACACACGCGACCCTTTGATCATGGTCAAGGGCGGCGCAATTGTTTGCCGCATGGGGGCCCGCATAAGGCGCGGCGAGGAACTTGTAATCACCCGCACTCTGGCCAAAATCGGCATTCCGATTTTGCGCACAATCTCTGGCACTGGCATCATGGAGGGGGGAAGCTTTTCCTGGATCAACAGCAAAACCGCAGTGATCGGCGTAGGCGTTCGCGTGAACCGTGAAGGGGCTGAACAAGTAGGCGAAGTGTTAAAGCGCCAAGGTGTTGAACTTTTGATCGTTGAGCTTACAGGTTATGACATTCACATCGACGTTTCTTTTTTAATGATCGACAAGGACTTGGCTTTGGTCAATGCGTTTGGCTTACCTTACTCGTTCATGGAAGACTTGCAGGCCCGTGGGGTTCAGCTCATTGAAATCGATCCCGCGGATGATCCTTGGATCAATAATTCTCTAGCACTTTCGCCAGGAAAAATTCTAATGCCGGAGGGTGCTTCAAACCGCACATTGGATAAGCTTGCCAAACACAATGTGAGCTGGATCACCATTCCTTATGCGGCCATGCACAAGAATGGGGGCGGCATCCACTGCTCAACAACACCGTTGCGACGAGATTCGGTTTAGGGAAAAACCCTCACTGCGCCGTAAACCCGCCATCAATCAGAATATCTTGCCCGTTGATCATGTCAGACGCTGATGACGCAAGAAACAAGATGAGATCGGCCACTTCAACCGGTTTGCCAAACCGGCCTGCAGGAATTTTGGCTTTCATCGGATTACCTTTTTCAGGGTCACCCCACACCATGTCCCCCATCGGTGTCAAAATCACCGTGGGGCAAATGGTGTTGCACTGGATGTTGTGTTTGGCCCATTCCACCGTCATCACTTTTGTAAGCATGTTAAGCCCGCCCTTTGAAGCGCCATAAGCGGCATGATCGGCCAACGCCACCACACCAGATTGCGATGAAATGTTGATGATCTTTCCCATGCCTTGGGCAACCATGGCCGGAGCCAGCGCCTGCGCCAGCAAGAAGGGTGCGCGCAAATTAACGGCATTCACCCATTCCCAGTCTGCAACAGGCGTATCGATTATGGATTTGACTGTAGTGACACCGGCATTGTTCACCAGAATATCAATCGTGCCAAATTCCTTGAGCGCTTGGGCTGCCGCTTCGCGCGGTCCTGTAATGGTAGCAAGGTCTGCAACAACCGGCAGGCAACGCCGCCCAAGTGCCGTGACGGTTTTAAGGATATCTGCCAGACCCTGTTGGTCGCGTCCCACGGCCACAATATCAGCTCCTGCATCCGCCAAAACCCGGCACGCTTCAAAACCAATGCCTTTGGTGGCCCCAGTGACCATTGCCCGCCTGCCCGACACTGAAAACCGCTTGTCCCATTCTGCCATTTTCATCTCCGCTGTTCTTCACAGGTTTCGCGCGATTGCGGCACGTGTCAACCCTTGCTGGTTAAGTGTTTGTCCATCACTCATGGGCAAAATGAGAAACACCTGATCTGGAGCCGCAGAATGAACTTTGCCGTGTTTAAAAAATCAACGCACGCCAAAATTGGCGAGCTTCCACCTCTATTCGAGTTGAAGGGCCGCGCCGCCCGCATTGAACTTTCAGCCTATGTGGCAGGGGTTTCATATTTCAGTGGGGTGATGCTGACAGGTGAAAAAGCAATTTTAACAGCCCTCGAGCAAACACCAAGTGTGTTTTTGATTTTGGCGGCTTGCTTTGCGGCTTTTTTGCTATCCGTGGTGATCATACAGGGCCGCATGGGTTTTGCTGCCTCGGCCAACACATTCGGAAAGCCCAACCAGCTGGTCACGGGCGGAATTTTTCAATATTCGCGCAATCCCATATTTTTGGCATTCTGGTTGCCACTCTTGTCGCTTACCCTGCTCTCTGTCCAGGCGGGATTGTTTGCACTAGCATTTTACATTGTAGCCATGAACCTTACAGTGCTACGAACCGAAGAGCGCGACCTCACCCAACTGTTTGGACATGTCTATACAACTTACGCTGCCAAGGTTCCGCGCTGGATTTTTTTATGATCGCGCGCAGATCACCAGAAGTGTGTGGCAGCGATAAGTGCAGCCACGGAGAACTGGCGTCTTTTGAAACGTGAACATCAGGCTCTCGGTTGATCTGGCTTTTATACGTGATCAAACTAAGCCTCTCAGTTTCCCAAATGACATCGCTTGTTAACGGAAGCGCTACAAACCGATCGAGATCATAGCGAGTCAATCCTATATTTTTCAATTGGTAATCTGTAAAACAATGAAGTTGCCGCAGAGATTTTCGCATGCGCCAATTCTTGAGCACGCGCACAACCCATGTCAAACGGCCATAAGCCTGCCGAGACCTCGCTTCATGGATCATATAGTTGCGCATTGTCAACTCCAGATTCTAAAATTGTATCTATTGTTTTTTAAAATGTATCGCTTGATATCTCGTACGTATATAGATACAATGAATGAATAGACCAAACAATAGAAACATTGTAACGATAACAAGATACATGACACTCTGGACACCCACCCTTGACCGTTCCAAGCCGCTCTATTTAGCGATAGCTGATGCCATGACGCATGACGTTGAGGCTGGCACCTTGGCGAAGGGGGACCGCTTGCCCCCGCAGCGCGATCTGGCCTGGAAATTGGGCGTAACTTTAGGAACCGTAACCAGAGCCTACAAAGAAGCCGAACAGCGCGGACTTTTGACAGGAGAAGTAGGCCGTGGATCCTATATCCGTCACGTACAACCGGTAACGGCCCTGCCTCAACAGTCTCAAGAACAGCAGAATGTTGTTGATCTGACGCATGCCATTCCACCGCCTGTGGTGTCGGTGCAGGAATTTGATGCTGCCCTGAATTCAGTCATGCGCGATCCCCGCAAGCTGGATTTGCTGGATTACGCGCCACCTGATGGCTTTGCACTCCACAAAACCATGGCGGCCCAGTGGCTGAAGCGCAGCGGCATTTACGCAAGTGAGAAGGACATTTTCATAACCGCAGGTGCGCATCTTGGTTTGATCACCGTTCTTGAGGCTCTCACCGAACCCGGGGAAAGCATCATGGCTGAAACAGTAAATTATGCATTGCTGCGCACCACCTTTGCCAACGCCCATTTGGAAACACTGGCCCTTGACATGGACCACGAAGGTTTAACGCCCGAAGCGCTGGATCAAGCGGCCCGCACCGGCACATCCCGTCTGCTCTATCTTGTGCCCACATTGCAAAATCCAACCACCAGCACGATGAGCCATCAGCGTCGCGAAGAAATTGTATCAATTGCCCGAAAATACAACATCACAATCATCGAAGATGATATTTTTCGCCTGTTGGATGCGCGTGTGCAACCACCCACTTTTTATACGCTGGCCCCCGAACGCACCTATCACATTTCAGGCCTGTCCAAAACCTTGGCGCCAGGCCTTCGCATTGGCTTTGTGGTCACACCTGAGGGCCAAGACAGGGTCATGCGCAATCACATTCGCACCATGGCGGCGCGCACAGTGGGTATAACCGGAGAGATTGCCCGCTATTGGATCGAGTCTGACATAGCGACCACTATTCTCGACCGCACGCGCCATGAGCTGGCGGCGCGCCGGGCCACCTTTATGGAGGTGTTTGCAGGTTGCACCTTCCGGTGTGAACCTGGTGCCCCTTACGCGTGGTTGGAGCTGCCAGACTATTGGACTGCACCACGCTTCGCATCGGCATTGTTGGCCCAGCGCATTAAAGTTTCGCCGGGCTCACTTTTTCAACTTAACCGAAATATTCCGAGCAGACACATTCGCGTGTGTTTTGGAAATCCGCAACCGGCTTGGCAAAACCGGAAAGCTTATGAGACAATCAGAGATATGATGATGAATTCTGATGAAGATGAATTTACACCTGTGGCGTGAGCCTGCTGTCATCAGTCAAATTTCGAAGCTTGGTCATTTTTAAAAGCGTGGCAAGATCGGCGCGAATTTGCTCCACCCGCTCACGGCCAATCACGTCTGCAAATTCAGCTTCAAATTGCTTGATCTGGTCATTTGCGGTCTTTCGCGCATGTTGGCCCTTGGCCGTTAGAACCACGATCTTATCGCGCTTGTTATCTGCTGCGGTTTCCAAGTCCACAACCTGGAGCTTTTGCAGCCGCCGCACCGATGCTTGAACAGCCTGGCGGCTGATGTGAATGTCGCGGGCAATGCTTGAAATTGTCTGGAGTTGGCGCGTGGCCGACACAAACACCCGAACATCAGAAGGACGAACCGACTCGTAACGTGACCCGCGCCTATAATGACCAAGCCGCTCATCCAAGGCCTGCCCCAGCTGATAAAGCAAGGTTCTGAAATTATCGAGCGGCGGGGAATCAATCATGATTTAGCGGACAACCAGGCTCCAGTGATTGTCAATCTACACTGACAAAAATGTTAAGCCAACAGGTTTTTGCATGGGCATCGACCTTTTTCTATTGTCAATTATGATTGACGATAGGTTTAACGCTTCCTAAATGCCGTCCGTCAACTTCGGTTGTCCATAAAGTTGGCTTGGCTAGCTCCCCCAGCTGGGAGATTTGCAGCAATGCTTATCTTCTTTGGCCAATGCCAACTTTTTGTTTGCCCTGTTCACGTCCGGGGGCCTCTGTACAGGGCGCAAGGCCGGTGGTGGCCTTGGGGCTGCCACCGGTGAGCGCTTTGGTAGGAGTGAGTAACGTGGGCGCTAAGGGCTGTCAGCAAATTCCTTGGCGATCACGGGCCGCACATCCAGCAAGATGGCATCTGCCATGGACGCATGCCCTTCGGCTGAGGGGTGCATGCCACCTGTGGTTTCCGAAAAATTTGCAGCCGATGCCTCTTCATCCACCTGACCTTGCTTGGTCATCACTTTTTGGTTCATAAGCATATAGGCATCATTGAATGTGCGCACCCAGCGCTGACGTAGCGCATAAGGGTAATTTTCGGTTGCAGGATCATAGGGCCGCCAGCCAGAACCTTTGCCAAATATGCCAGACTGGCACGTCATTGTGGGGCGCTCTGCTGTGCCCCAACAAGGCAGCATCAAAATCTCTGCAGGGTCTCCCAAGCGGTCTTGCCGCTGCGCACAAAAGCCGTGTCCCTGAAAGGGCCTGTCGGAATAAGCCCGACCTGCATAAGTCCAGCCATTGTCTTCGGCCAATTCGCCCATCCGCCTGTGCAGCAAATCAAGCTGAGCATGGGCTGCATCCAGCTTGGCCTGGCGCACCACCAGCCACGAAGAAAACCGGTCCAGTGATTGATTGGCCGCCAACTCGTCCTCATTCTGTTTGCCAGAGGTTACGCCGGCACAGGTTTGCCCTTTCTCATCGGCAAGAATATCTGGATAAGCCGTGAGAATGATGCGCGACGGATCATAATTCAAAGTGTTGTGCGAAAGCGGCACCGCCACTTCAAGCGCTTTGGCCAATTTGGCATAGGCCTTTGGCAAAACGGTTTTCATGCTGCTGGCAAATTCATCAGCTGAAACTGTGGCCCCAAACAAGCCCGCCAACTGAGACGATAATCCAGTGCGCAGGGTGGCCCACGCCACCAAATTGGCAAAGCCAATATCATTGCCGCCCACTGACAAGAACACATAATCCACATTGCGCCTGAAATGATTGCCGGGGCACACCCAATTGCCATTGGTGTTTTGCACACCTTCCAAACACATCTCCCGCAAAAACCAATAGAGCTGCGTGTCCTTGCGCCCGCCCGACACGGGCTTATAGGCCCCGTCTGAACTGTTATTGGCATTGGCACTGACATATTCCACATAGCCTTGCGGACCTATGATGCCTTTTTCAACCGCTGCACCCGAACAGGAATAGCCCAGATAAGTCACAGCCGCATGCGGGTTTTCCAAACCCACTTGAAGTGCGGCCCGCAATTGGTGACTGTACAATGAGCGGTGACATAGCTGATCAAGCCACTGTGCCGAACCTGAAGCATCATTTTGCGATCGCTTGGGGTATAAGTTGTTGCTGCGCGCATTTTCCGCCATCGTCACCGGCACATCGGGGTTCCCCTCACCTGATGCAAAACTGTCGCCAAAGCCCACAATCAATAAATCTTTCACCGCAGCATCAATGCTGATCGGCCTTTCCCCCTCGATATTCACAGAAATTTGCGCAACAGCAGGATAGGGCAAATCTGCTCTGACGGGCTCATCACAGGGTGCAGTGATGACAGGGCTGCTGCCCACTTTCCATTCGCAATTGTATTCTGAAATCAGCGTACCGCTGGTCAAAGGCTTTAGTTGAATCTCAATTTCATGAGATTGCGGCGTGATATAATTTTCAATGCCGCCACAGCCATCATGCCGCCTCGATTTTGCATTCCAGCACGTGCCATCAACACCCTTGGCGGCCCAGCCCCGCCAATCAAACTTGGCGCGCTTGAGTGTTGTGAAGGGAATGCGGCGGTCATTCAGCATATGCTCGGTGCCCAGCACGGAGGAATTATAATAAAGCAAGGCTGAATCCTCACTGGTGCCCGAACGTTCATTCATGTGCTGGCCATATTGCCGCCAAGCATTCTCATGCATCTTGAACAGTGCTGGATCTTTGAACATGCGAAAGCGATTAACCACCTTCCAGCTGATCTGCACATTGGCCGAAGTGAGCGTTTGCGCGTGTGCCACGGGGGCAACCGGCACCAACAGCATGATCAAAACAAATATAAATGCGCGCACAAAAAACTCCATCAGCCGAATGAATGCCATGTGCCCGCCAATCACAACGAAATTGAGGCAGAATTGACCTCTACATTCTCCACCACCGAGAGGCGCAGCGGACATAATTTAAAACTTGTGGCGATGACGAATACCTTCACAGCGCAGTAAATTCAAAAAGCTGGATGGCCTGAATGCTGTGGTTGGATTTAAGTCCGGTGTCATTGGTCAACAGCGCGGTGCACCCTGCAAGCGTTGCACTGGCCATATGGATGGAATCTACGGTCTTGAGCTGGTGCAACGCTCCCATCCGTGCAGCCTCCACGCATACGTCGCTGTCCACAGGCAGCAAGGTTATCAAGTCTTCCGCGCTTAGAAGTTCAAGCTATTTTTGGGCAAGTTCTTCAAGCCCTGCCCGGTAGGCCCCATTCAAACATTCAGTCACAGTGATTTCACTAGTATAGAGCGAAATGTCATGGGCTTCGATTTCTCGAAAAGCCGCCAGAACAAGTTCCCCAAGGTCGGCATTGCCTTCCACCAGGTAAATAAGAATATTTGAATCGAGGTAAAGACGCGTAATCCCTTGCAGACTTCTACTCATCGCCACGTGTGTCACGGATCAGCGCATCAATCTCGGCTGCACTGCGGCCTCGGCCAAGCATCTTGGCTCCGATACCTCTGTAACGTTCCGCGAATTTGTATTTGCTGGGTGCCGTCGTTTTTAATTCTTCTTTTTCCACATCACTCAAGTATTTTTTCAGCGCCGCGATTGTAAGGTAAGCCCGAGACCGGTGGGTCCGGATGGAGGCCTGCTCAAGTCGCGTCTTGATCTCATCGGGAACACGCAAAGACAGGGTAACATTTGAAGGTGTTGGCATCACTCTGACCCGAGTTGAGAATACAATCAGCATCATTGTAATGCATTGTCGTGCATTGTCAAATCTAGGTTGAACACCAACTATTTAATTTGCGCCCTTGACCTTCCGAACACTCTCCCCTATCTACCCGTCAGCTGTTAGCACTCATCTCAATAAAGTGCCAACAACAGCGCTTTTACAACTAAAACAATATCTTACAGGAGATATCTCATGAAATTCCGTCCTTTGCACGACCGTGTGGTGGTAAAGCGGGTTGATGAAGACACCAAAACCAAGGGTGGCATCATCATTCCGGAAACAGCGCAAGAAAAGCCAATGCAGGGCAAAGTGATTGCCGTGGGCCCCGGTGGCCGCGACGAAGCTGGCAAGCTGACGCCCATTGACGTGAAGAACGGCGACCTTGTGCTGTTTGGCAAATGGTCTGGCACCGAAGTGAAGATTGACGGGGAAGACCTGCTGATCATGAAAGAATCCGACATCATGGGCGTCTTGGATAAGTAATAAATTCAATCGTGCGCCGCAAAAATTTTAGACTTTTGCGATGAAGCGCTCGCGCTCTTAAACAAACAAAATAAGGAATTATAAAATGGCTGCTAAAGAAGTCCGTTTTGGTTTAGACGCCCGTGAGCGCATGCTCCGCGGTGTTGATATTCTCGCTAACGCTGTAAAAGTAACGCTTGGCCCCAAAGGCCGTAACGTGGTGATCGACAAGAGCTTCGGTGCTCCGCGCATCACCAAGGACGGTGTGACCGTTGCAAAAGAAATCGAACTGGAAGACAAGTTCGAAAACATGGGCGCCCAGATGGTGCGCGAAGTTGCGTCCAAAACCAACGATATCGCTGGTGATGGCACAACAACTGCTACCGTTTTGGCCCAGGCCATTGTGCGCGAAGGCTCCAAGAATGTGGCCGCCGGCATGAACCCCATGGATTTGAAGCGCGGCATTGATTTGGCTGTTGCTGCTGCCATTGATGATTTGAAGAAGCGCTCCAAGAAGATCAAGTCTTCTGAAGAAGTGGGCCAGGTTGGCACCATTTCAGCCAATGGCGAAAAGTCTATTGGTGACATGATCGCCATGGCCATGCAAAAAGTTGGCAACGAAGGTGTAATTACCGTTGAAGAAGCCAAGACTGCCGAGACCGAGCTTGAAGTGGTTGAAGGCATGCAGTTTGACCGTGGCTATCTCTCGCCCTATTTCATCACCAATGCCGACAAGATGGTGGCTGAACTGGAAGATGTTTACATCTTGCTGCACGAAAAGAAGCTGTCATCGCTGCAAGCCATGCTGCCAATTTTGGAAGCTGTTGTGCAAACCTCCAAGCCCTTGCTGATCATCGCTGAAGATATTGAAGGCGAAGCGCTGGCAACCTTGGTTGTGAACAAGCTGCGCGGCGGCCTGAAGATTGCGGCTGTCAAAGCCCCAGGCTTTGGCGATCGTCGTAAGGCCATGTTGGAAGATATCGCAACATTGACCGGTGGTCAGGTGATTTCTGAAGACTTGGGCATCAAGTTGGAAAACGTAACCTTGGATATGCTGGGCAAAGCCAAGCGTTGCCGCATTGAAAAAGAAAACACCACGATTGTTGATGGTGCTGGCAAGAAGGCCGACATTGCAGGCCGCATTGGTCAGATCAAGGCGCAGATTGAAGAAACCACATCAGACTACGACAAGGAAAAGCTGCAAGAACGTCTGGCCAAAATGGCAGGCGGTGTTGCTGTGATCAAGGTTGGTGGTTCAACTGAAATCGAAGTGAAAGAACGCAAAGACCGTGTGGACGACGCGTTGAATGCAACCCGTGCAGCCGTTGAAGAAGGCGTTGTTGCAGGCGGTGGCGTTGCACTTCTGCGCGCCAAGAAAGCTGTTGATGCTCTGCATTCTGATAACGCAGACACAATGGCAGGCATCAAGATCGTGTCGAAAGCGCTTGAAGCGCCCATTCGCCAGATTGTTGAAAACGCTGGTGTTGAAGGCTCCATCGTGGTGGGCAAGCTGCTTGAGAAGACAGGCAACTACGGCTTCAACGCACAAACCGAGGAATATGTGGACATGGTTGCCGCTGGCATCATCGATCCGACCAAAGTTGTGCGCGTGGCCCTGCAAGACGCAGCCTCGGTTGCCTCACTGCTGATCACCACCGAAGCCATGATTGCCGAGCGCCCGAAGGACAAGTCCTCAGGCGGCGGCATGCCAGGCGGCGGCATGGGCGGCGGCGGCATGGGCGGTATGGATTTCTAAGAACTCAAGCAAACATAAAATGAGAAGGCGGAGAATTTTCTCCGCCTTCGCTTTATTGAGTTGTGACCATGAGTGAATTCAATTGGACTTGTCGCTATTGCCAACGCGATCAAACTGTTTCTGCGGAAAAACATCACGACGCTGTTCATAGAGTTGACGTTGGCGATGTAAGTCCTAGAGTTGTATGCCTCCACATTGATGCAATTGGTTGTTCAAATCCTGATTGCAAGAAAATAACTCTGGCGGTTTCTGTTCGGAATAACCTGCAATACAATGTCAATTATCTTGCACATCCAGGTGATATCATTACTCACCACACTCTATGGCCCGAGAGTTCGCACAATCCCCAGCCGACATATATTCCAGATGTGATTGTGCAGGATTATAAAGACGCGTGCCGCATTCGGGATTTGAGCCCTAAGGCATCAGCAACACTTTCGCGCCGATGCATACAGGGTATAATTCGAGACTTCTGTAAAATTTCGGGTAAAACACTTTACGGCGAGATCGAAACGCTAAAAACGCAAGTTGAAGACAATAAAGCCCCACCAGGCGTTTCAATTGAGAGCGTGGAAGCGATCCATCATGTTCGGGAAATTGGAAATATCGGTGCACACATGGAAAAAGATATCAATGTGATCATTGATGTCGATGAAAACGAAGCACAGGCGTTAATTGAACTGATCGAGCTTTTATTCGAAGACTGGTATGTTGCTCGCAACTCTCGTCAAGAAAAATTAGCGAAAGTTCAGTTGATCGGATTAGCGAAAGCTGAGCAAAAGAAATCTGCCGCACCAATCCTCAATACTGATATCTAGGCAGCATGTTTAGTCACACGGTGATTTTGCACAAATTATTTTTGGTTGTCTCTGCTCGACAATAGCTAACTATCGAGTCAGTTGGCCGAAGGAGGAATGAGACATGCGTTACATAGCATTCATTCACAAGGAAGAAGACAGTGTGTTTGGCGTGAGCTTTCCGGATTTTCCGGGTTGTATTTCGGCGGGTGATAGTTTGGACGAGGCTCTGGTTAATGCCAGCGAAGCGCTGCAAGGCCATGTGCAGATGATGGAAGCCGATGGGGATGATGTTCCGGGTGCGCGCAGCATTGATGATATTATGAAAGATAAATCTTTGGCCGATGAGCGCAAGGGAGCGATTATTTCGGCAGTGCCTTTGGTGCGGGATCACGGTTCGACAACGCGGATCAATGTGTCTCTTGATTTGGGATTGCTCGAAGCCATTGATGATGCCGCTCGGGCGCGCAAACAAACACGCTCAGCATTTTTAGCATCAGCGGCAAGGCGCGAGTTGGTGGAATAAGCCCGCGGCGATTGGAAGATTTCCAATGTCGAACCTCGCTCCCCCGAAGACAGTGGGGGTTTTGTGGCGACTGTGTCTGATCTGCCGGGCTGCATGAGTGATGGTGAAACGCCTGAGGAAGCTTTGGTTAATGTGCGGCATGCAATTGCTGCATGGATCAAAGCGGCCCTTGATCTGGGACACAAAGTACCAAAGCCTTCGCGCAGGTTGGCGCTGGCGAGTTAAGCCACTTCGCACGAGACGCCGTGCTTTGCGAGATCCTGTTTTGCTTTGGCATCATCCCGTTGGAATTTATCGTCGTTCATGTCTTACGTCTAAGGAGTATGTGCTCAACATGTTAAACGAGCATGCCAAGCATTGCTGCATAGAAAACGAAAACACCCCCAACGAAGCCACTGCTGCGCTTGGTCACTTCAAGGGTCTTTAAACGCAAATCCCCTTGACACCCCATTATGTTATAACATAACAAACGCCAACTCCCCACTCCGGAAACCCCATCTTTCATGACCAAAAAACAAACACTGGGCGAAAACGACAAGGCGGTTTTGGCGTTGCTTTCGGCGCGCCAGGTGCCAATGGCGGCTTATGATATCTTGCAGGCCCTGAGCGGCACACCCATTCGGGCCGCCTCGCAAGTCTACCGTGCTTTGGAAAAGCTATTGGAAAGGGATCTGGTGCACCGGGTGGAATCTCTTAATGCGTTTGTGGCATGCAACCACGCAACTCACACCTCATCACCGGGTTTCTTTGTGTGTAAATCATGCAAGTCCGTGACTGAGTTTGACCCTGTTGACGAAGTTTCCCTGCTGACGGACAGGGCAAGCGGGTTCAAGATTGAACGCTACAGTGTTGAACTCACCGGCACCTGTGTGGTGTGCCAAGGCCAGAGCGGAGCACCCTCATGAAAACCTCGCGGGTGTTCATCCGTCTCGGTCTTGTCGAGCGTCTCTTGATTTGCGCACTGGTTGTGGGCCTCATCTGGTTCACACTCTTTGCCGTGATTGGATGATCATGATGCCGGCTTTCACATTGAACAACGTAACACTGGGTTATGATGGGCATGCCGCTGTCCACCATCTGCACGGCGTGATCAAGGCAGGGTCTTTGACCGCAGTTGTGGGGCCAAACGGGTCAGGCAAATCCACCTTGTTGAAGGGTCTTGCAGGTGCACTGCAACCCATGGGGGGCAGCATAGACCGGCATGATTTTGCCGCCCATGACATTGCCTTTCTGCCGCAGGCCAATGACATAGAGCGCAGCTTTCCCGCCACAGTGGAAGATATTGTATCGCTGGGCCTGTGGCGTCGCCGTGGGTTGTTTTCCAGCATTGGCAAACAGGATCAACATGCAGTGAAACACGCGCTGCAAGGGGTGGGGCTTGATGGCTTTCATGCCCGCGCGCTGTCCACACTTTCAGGGGGCCAACTGCAACGCGCCCTGTTTGCCCGCGTGCTGCTGCAAAACGCCAAAGTGATTTTGCTGGATGAACCTTTCACCGCCATTGACAGCAAAACCGTGAATGATCTGATAGCCCTCATCCAGCGCTGGCACAGCGAAAAGCGCACTGTCATTGCCGTTCTGCATGATATGACCATGGTGCGCGAAACTTTTCCGGAAACTGTTCTCATGGCGCGCGAAGCGGTGGCGTGGGGGGTTACTGAAGAGGCCCTGAGTGCTGAACACTTGTTGAAGGCCCGCCGCATGAATGAGGGTTGGGATGACACTGCACCCTGGTGCGAGGCCGGTGCCCATTGACAGCGTTTGAGTTTCTCATTTCACCCTTTGCCGATTATGCCTTTATGCGGCGCGCCCTTGCAGGGGCTTGCATTCTGTCCATCAGTGCAGGGCCGGTTGGCGTGTTTCTGATGTTGCGCCGCATGAGCCTGATGGGTGATGCCATGGCGCACGCCATTTTACCCGGTGCCGCCATTGGTTTTCTGTTTGCAGGCCTGGCCATTTTGCCCATGACATTTGGTGGCCTGGCCGCAGGCTTGCTGGTGGCACTGGGGGCTGGTGCGGTGTCTAGGCTGACCACACAATACGAAGATGCCAGCTTGGCCGCATTTTATCTGATCTCGCTTGCCCTTGGGGTGCTGTTGATCAGCCTTAAAGGCTCCAGCATAGATTTGATGCATGTGCTTTTTGGCACGGTGCTGGCCTTGAATGATGATGCACTGGTGTTGATTGGGTCTATCGCTTCCATCACAGTGGTGGGGCTGGCCATCATGTGGCGGCCGCTGTTTGCTGAATGTCTTGATCCGGTGTTTCTGCGCTCCGTCAGCCGCACGGGGCCTATCGCACATTTCATGTTTTTAATGCTGGTGGTGCTTAATCTGGTGGGCGGCTTTCAGGCGCTGGGCACTCTTCTGGCTGTTGGCCTGATGATGCTGCCTGCCGCTGCCGCGCGGTTCTGGGCCCGCGACCTTGAGCCCATGTGTCTGGTCGCCATTCTCATTGCTGTTGCGTCAAGTTATGCAGGCCTGGTGATTTCATTTCATTGGAGCCTGGCTTCAGGCCCCTCCATCATTCTCACAGCCGGGGTCATTTATCTTGCATCCTTGCTGTTTGCACCGCGCGGCATTCTGGCCAGTCAATTTAAGCCCACCCATCACCGCACCGCTTGAAAGGAAACAACATGACCAAAATCTTAAACTCAGTGCTGGCCTGTGCAACAATCATGGCAGGTGCAATTCTGGCAAGCAGCTCAGTTGCCCAGGCGCAAGGCAAAGTAAAAGCCTTAGCATCATTTTCCATTCTGGGAGACATGGTGGCCCGCGTGGGGGGCGACCTTGTAGAAGTCACCACCATTGTTGGCCCCAATTCTGATACACATGTGTATGAACCCAAACCGTCAGACGCTGTGGCGCTCACCGGAACGCAGATATTTTTTGTCAACGGCCTTGGCTTTGAAGGCTGGATGGAAAGATTGATAGGCTCCACCTCATTCAAGGGCGAGACTGTGATTGCAAGCACAGGTGTCAAATCCCGGACGATGCTGGAAGATGGTGTCGAAGAAACAGATCCCCACGCCTGGCAAAGCCTTTCAAACGGCTTAGTCTATGTGAAAAACATTGCGGATGGACTGTGCAAAGTTGATCAAGTAGACTGCGCCAATTTTCGTAAAAATGCCGAAATTTATTCCGCCGAAATTTCCGCGTTGGATGCCGAGGTCAAAGCAAAAATCGCCGCAGTCCCGGCACAAAAGCGTAAAGTCATCACCACACATGATGCCTTCGGTTATTTCAGCGCCGCATATGGTGTGGCCTTCATGGCACCCGAAGGCATCAGCACCGAGAGCGAAGCATCCGCCGCTGACGTTGCAAAACTGATCGAACAGATTAAGTCACAAAATGTCTCTGCGTTGTTTGTGGAAAATATGAGCGATCCGCGTTTGCTCGAACAAATTGGCAGAGAAACCGGAGTGAAAATCGGCGGCAAGCTTTATGCTGATGCGCTTTCTGAAAAGAACGAGAATGCCGCAACCTACCTCGACATGTTCAAGAACAACATATCCCTGCTGGCACCGGCCATGGTGGGAAGTTGAAGGCCTGCATCTAGCAAGGCCCTCACGTTCATCCGCTTGCACGTGCAGCAAAATAGCCTTCACTTGCAGTTTGATCCTGCTACCAATGCAGTGCAAGATAAGCAATGACCCCAGCTGCGTCCCGCAAATCAATCGCCCTGTTCTATGGCCTGCTGTGCCACGGCCTGTTTGGAATTGGTGTCGGCATGATGATATTCCAGATGTATTTTGGGCTGCAACGCAGCTTTGGCACGTTGTCCTCACCTTGGAGCACGATCGCTAATGTTGGGCTTGCACTGCAATTTCCGCTCATGCATTCAGCGCTGCTCTCCCCACCGGGGCGAAAGGTTTTAACCCGCCTAGCCCCAGCCGCCTTTGCCAGTGATCTTGCGCCCACAACCTATGTCATAATCGCCTCACTTCAGGTGCTTGTGCTTTTCAGTTTATGGTCGCCAAGTGGCATCATCTGGTGGCAAGCCTCAGGTTTTACACTGTGGCTCCTCACAGCACTTTATACGGCAAGCTGGCTGATGCGGGGCAAGTCTATTCTGGATGCAGGGATAGGTTTGCAAAGCGGGCTCATCGGCTGGTTGGCGGTGTTTCAAAATCGCAAACCCCATTATCCGGGCATGCCTGCGCGCGGGCTTTTTCGCCTGTGCCGCCAACCCATCTATCTGGCGTTTGCGTGCACACTGTGGACAGTGCCCACGTGGACACCAGATCAACTGGCCCTGGCCATCCCGCTGACCGCTTACTGCGTGGTTGGACCACTTCTTAAAGAGGCGCGGTTCACAAAAATATTTGGGCAGCGTTTCTTGGACTACCAAGCAAAGTATCCCTATTTTCTGCCGCTTGGTAAAAAATGAAACACAATGATCTCACACTCTACGACACTGATGCCAACCACTGGTGGGATGGCTCCAGGCGGTGGCTGCGCGCCTTGCAAAACATAGTACCTGCGCGGCTTTCATATTTTGATCAGACTACACATTGGCAAAGCGCACAGGTGCTAGATGTAGGCTGCGGCGGCGGGTTTATGGCAGAAGCTTTGGCCAAGCGAGGTGCCATTGTGACCGGCGTTGATCCTGCGGCCCAAGCGATTGCTGCTGCCCGTGACCATGCGAAGGCCCAGGGCCTCAACATTACCTATCATGTTGGCGTGGGTGAAAGCCTGCCTCTATCAGATGCCAGCATGGATGTGGTTGTCTGTGTGGATGTTCTTGAACATGTGGTCGATGTGGGAAAAGTGCTTGATGAAATTTGCCGCGTCTTGAAGCCTGGCGGCCAGTTCTGTTTTGACACGATCAACCGCAATTGGCTTGCTACCTTTGTTGCGGTGTTCATGGGTGAGCAGGTGCTGCGCATCGTTCCCAAAGGAACCCATGATGCTGACAAATTCATCCGCCCCGATGAACTGGCAACGCTGCTTGGTGCGCGCGGGTTTTCGAAACCAAATTTTGCAGGCTTGGGGCCTGTAGGCTTTAACCGTCGCTTTGATCCCATCTTTGGCAGATTACCCGTGCAGTGGATTATGTATATGGGCACCACGCGCCGATCAGCCTGAATTGACAGACCAAATAGTCCCTATGTGGGACTTTAATTTACGCAGGCATGGAAACCAGTTCTACAAACTGTGCCAGCTGCTTCAGCGAATCTTGCCAGCCCAGGTGACACATCTCTTGGGGGATCATGTCCGGAATACCGGCTTGGCAGATCGCAATATCTGTTCCGCAGGACACCTGTTTTAGCAAAATCGTTACAGTCATTTCGCCTGGCAAATTTGGGTCATCAAATTTATCCGTGTACTGAATTTTTTGATGGGGCACCAACTCAAGATAGATGCCACCAAATGACTGGCTGCCACCTGAATCAAACTCGGTGAAGGCCATCCGAAAAGTTCCACCTACCTTGGCATCTAGGTGCTCCACTGTGCAAGTGTAGCCTGCAGGCGGCAGCCATTTGCTCAAAGCGGCAGGGTCTGTAAATGCCTTATAGACCCGTGGCGGCGGGGCCTTCAAAACGCGCTGGAAATTGAGTGTGTATGGCATGATGATGTCCTATTTTGTTTTGCTGATCAGTTGAAAATTTGCGCCCTGAGGATCAAAGGCCGAAACAATCCATTGTCCACCGGGAACCTGGTGAGGACCCATGACAACCTTGCCACCTGCCTTGGTCAAGCGCGTGACAGCAGCATCAATTCCGTCCACATTGAAATAATAAAGCCAGAGCGCATGGGGTGTCTGGGCCATGCGTTTCATCATGCCGCCATGGTCTTTGCCATTACTCTGAAACACCTGATAAATTCCAGCAGGCCCCATATCAACGGCTTCGCCTTTCGTCCATCCAAACATGTTGGAATAAAAATTCCAGTCCCTATCCAATTCTCCGACATGAGCTTCATTCCAACCCACAGCACCTATGGCACTTGACGCGAGCAGCGCAGCATTCTCGCGCTGCATCGGCGTCATGATATTGAACATCGCACCCGACGGATCAGCCCCCACAGCGATGCGACCAACCTCTGGAACATCCCAAGGTTCGCGGTGAACGGTGCCACCAAGTGCTTTTAGTTTGGCAGTAGCCGCATCAACGTCTGTGACATGAATGTAGCCGGACCAGAATGGGGGTGAAGATTTTAGGTGATCAGGCTGGAGCATGATGCCCCCCATGCCATTACCTTCAGCTTCCGCCACGTGATAGCCAGGCATCTGATCGTTGAACGTCCAGCCCACAACTTCTGCATAGAATGTTTTGGCGGCTTCAACGTCAGATGTCATCAGGTCGTGCCAGATAAACTCGTGTTGCATGTCAGTCCTCCCTTGCATGGTGAAACAGAAGTTCAATGTAGCGCCGCAAATGGCGAATGCTGTCGGCCGCAACGGCCACATCATTTTTTGCCTTTGCCAAAATGAAAGCACCCTGAATCACAGCTTGCGTATGCAACGCCAAGCTCTCAGAGGTCCACGACGCAAGCGGCGCGTGTTTCGCTTTTGCAGCCCTGATGATTTTTTCCACATCATCTGCGTGCTTGAAAATTCCAATCGCACAGGCCTCGCGAATGAGGGAACTCGAGTCATATTTTTCCTGCACCATAGTGCCCAGTAAGCAGGTGCATTCGGCAAGGCTTCGTCCCTGCAGAATCTGTGCGCGAAAATCAATATACCCGATCAACTGATCCAGCGGATCTTCAAACAGGTTATATTCAGCCTGAGCAAAGACCTGCCCGGTCATCTCGGTCCAGAACTGCGTGGCCGAAACAGCCAGCGCTTCCTTGCTCGAAAAATAATGAAAAAATGCGCCCTTGGTTACACCGGCTGCCCGGCACAACTCATCAATCGATGTAGCGTTAAACCCATTTTGACGAACCAGGGCAAGCGCTGCACCCAGCAATTTCGTTTTAACGAGAGGTGTTCCAGTGTCCATAGACAGCACATACCAACCGGTTGGTATAAAGTCAACATCAATCTTTACCGCGGGTCACGCAAGTTCGATCATCTGTGATCAGACGTTTAGGGACAGTTTAGCTTTTTGCTGATATCTAAGTTTTTATGAACATGCTTTGGAATGACCGACAGGGGCGCTTGTCAACCATCAAATCAGCAGCACTGGCACTGGCAGTGGCACCTGCCTTTCTCATCGCCTATTGGTTTGTAACGGGTGCGCTGCAACCATTGTCTGTGAAGAACGCCATTCACCTGACGGGGGATTGGGGCATTCGGTTTCTCGTGCTCACACTGGCGCTCACACCTCTTCAACGCATGTTTAATTACGCTAAGGTTGCCTTGGTCCGCCGCATATTGGGCGTCACAGCCTTTGCCTATATCCTGTCGCACTTCATTTTATATGTGATCAGCGTAAAGTATGATTTGGCTTTCGTGGCATCAGAAATCTATCATCGCTTTTATCTAACGATCGGCTTTGTGGCTCTTTTGGGTCTCAGCGCACTTGCTGCAACTTCATTTGATTCTGCCATCCGCAAGCTGGGCCCCAATTGGAAACGCCTGCACAAGATTTCTTATGCACTGGCAGCACTCGGCCTGTTTCATTATTTCCTGCAATCGAAAATCGATGTGGCCGCCGCCACATGGACCACCGGCCTGCTCATTCTTGCAGTCACACTGCGGGTCATGGTGTCTCGCCGCATCAACCTCACACCTGCCAATATTGTCGTGGCCAGCATCATTGCATGCGGGCTGACAGCAGCCACCGAATATGCGTGGTATGAGTTTGCTACCGGCATCAACCCCGCGCGGGTATTCATGGCAAACTTCTCGGTCACCCACGGCTTGCGCCCGGCCTTGATTACATTGGTCGTCGGACTGGGCGTTGCTGCAGCAGTGGGGCTGAAATCTTTTCGCTTCAACCGTCTATCTGTTTTGCGATAATGGCAATGGCTTGCTGATAAACCGAAGCTGCATTCCAGCCTTGAATGGCCTCAAAATTGGGTTCACCGGGTTGATAGCCAGCCCCCTCTTGCCAGCCATGGCCCCTTAGAAAATTAGCCGTCGACATCAAGGCGCTTTTCTTGTTGTTCAAGTCGCCGCCCACACCATAGAGAAGAATGTTCTTGGGCAAAAATTGCGTCTGCCCAACCTCGCCATGCATCGCACCGCGTGCGGCGGGAGAAAGCCTGCCCGCATCAATCAGCTTTAAAGCCGCCACGAGTTGCTCGGTAAAATAGTCAGAACGGCGACAGTCATAGGCCAAGGTGGCCACGGCCGAGATGGTGTTTTGATTTCCGGTGATGGCGCCAAATGCCGTCTCCATGCCCCAAATGGCAATCAGAGGACCCGCAGGAACGCCATATTTCGCTTCAATGGAATTAAACAATGCCGCATTCGAAGCCTTCATGCTGCGCCCCCGCACGACGATTGTTGCAGCCCCCCGCTTGGCCATGAACGCTGAGAGCGAAAGCTTGAAGCTTTTCTGGTTGCGGTCGGCATAAATGGTAGGCTTGGCATAGCTTGTGCCAGCCAAGGCGACCAGCCCGCGCGACCCAATGCCAAATCCTTTGGCCTCAGAAGCAAACTCGCCCTTCCAATCCTCGAAACCTGCAGAAGTGGAACCACATTGTGCAGCGAATACGGAACTCATTGATAACAATAACATAAAGCCTAAAATTGCTACCGTATTACGAAGCTTCATGCGGGTGACCCTTGTCTGATTTATGCGCTTCAAATTGCCCCGCCACCCCAATCGTGTCAACAATCCCCTTGCACACCCGTTCGGAATTATCTAACTATTGTTCGTTAAAAAGAACGGTGCTCCCTTGACCCAAATTCCACCTGGCCTCTTTGCCGAACGCGTAACCGATGTGCAGCATTATACCGACCGGCTGTTTCGCTTCCGCGTGACCAGGCCGCAATCCCTGCGTTTTCGCTCGGGCGAATTTGTGATGTTGGGCTTGCCTGAGGATGGAAAGCCCGTAATGCGGGCCTATTCCATTGCCAGCCCGGCCTGGGACGAAAGCCTCGAATTCTTTTCCATCAAGGTAGAAGATGGCCCCCTGACCGAGCGCTTGCAAAAAATCAAGGCCGGCGACACCATTTTAATGCGGCCAAAATCAACCGGAACTTTGGTCAATGATGCGCTGCTGCCGGGCAAGCGTCTTTTCATGTTCGCAACCGGAACTGGCATAGCGCCGTTTGTTTCACTGATCCGCGATCCGGAAACTTACGAAAAGTTTGGCCAGCTGTTTCTTGTTCATACCTGTCGCACCGTGGGCGAATTACAATATGGCTTTGACTCGGTCAGTTTGGCCAAGAACGATCCTCTGGTGGGCGAGGATGCAACTGCGCGTCTCATTCATTTTGCCTCGACAACCCGCGAACAAAGCCCGCACATGGGCCGCATTACCACGTTGATTTCATCTGGTGAGTTTTTCAAAGCGCTTGCTGTAGCGGGGTTTGACTCTGCACAAGACCGCATCATGATGTGTGGGTCCATCAACATGATCAAGGACCTGCGACACATGCTGGATCCTTTGAACTTCAAGGAAGGTTCAAACCATGAGCCTGGCACTTTGGTTGTTGAACGGGCTTTTGTGGGCTAAAGCGCAAAAACAGTTTCAGCAACGCCTTCAACATTAGTTTCCAGCGTAAAAATACCGCCCGACAGCGGAAATTGCTGCAACTTATCATCAGGCAATGCGTCGCGGGCTGTCGTAATGTAAAGCGTACTTGCTTTAAACGCCAAGCTTGTCACGTGCCCTGAAGGAACCGCTATCCTTTCCAACTTTTCACCCGCAGGCGACAATTTGAATATACTATATCCTGCCCACTGTGCCGACCAGATGCATCCATCAGCGTCCACAGTCAGACCATCCGGCTGGCCTTCCTCTGGTGCAAAAGAACAAAAGACACGGCGGTTGCGCGCTTGCAAATCATCCTGTGAAATATCATAAGCCAGAATTTGAAAATTCGAACTGTCGCTGAAATACATCACCGATCCACCGGGCGAAAACGCCGGGCCATTGGACACTGCAAAGCCTGCATCAGAAAGCTGAAAATGCTGTGCATCTTTTACGCACCACAAAGCCCCGCGCGGCTCCAGTTCCTTTGCGTGCGATGTGCCAAACCACAATCTGCCCCAGCGGTCCACCTTCATATCATTGGAAATAACATCAGCGCGCCCGTTTTCAGGATTGGCATAGGGTGAAAGTTTCAAATCATCAATGTGCAGAACAGAAAGCCCGTTCACGTGCGAAAGCAAAAGATGGTTCGCACTATTTGTTGCAGCAATGGCACCAATGGGAACTGGCAAGGCCAAACTCCGCCGCGTAATCTGTCCCGTGCGAGGATCAAAACTGTTGAGGCTTGGCTCGTAGAGATCAATCCAGAACAGACAGCTTCTTGCCTCATGCCAAAGGGCTGCCTCTCCCAGGCGGTGGCGCGCGTCCACCAGCAGTTTTAAATCTGACATATTTCAGTTCCACCCATGCCCTGTCACACTAAAAACTTTTTTTGCCGCAAGATACAACAAGATGCTATACCGCAATGCAACAAATCAACTTTAAAGTACGGAGGGTAGGACGATGACGCAAGTTGAAATGATGGGACGTAACGTTCGCTCTTTTGGTCGTGGCATTCTGGGCTTTGGCAAAGCTTTGGTTTCACCACAAATGTCGCCTGCCTTTTTCTTTCTTGATTTCGTGATTTATCCGCCTGTTATCCTGTTCAGCATGGTGTGGGGTTTATATACCAATTCCAACCATTCTATGTGGTTGGCCTTGGCTATGGTTCCGGCAGGACTAGCAAGCTGGACCTTGGCTGAATATCTGGCGCACAGATTTGTGCTGCATGTGGTGCCCGGCATTGCTGAGCTGCACCAGGCACATCATGATGAAACATTGGAACTGATTGGAACGCCAACCTTGGTGTCATTGGCCGTTATGTTCTCTGTTGCCTATTGGCCCATGTCGTTTATCATCGGATACAGCCTGACATGGATGTGGTTTGCAGGCTTCATGGCAGGCTTCGTGCTTTACACTTTTGTGCATTATGCCGTGCATCATTTCAGCAGTGGCGGCTATAAATTCATGAAGCAGCTGAAGTGGCAACATAATGTGCACCACCATGGAACCGGCAGCTTCAACTATGGTGTCACCACTGTGTTCTGGGATCATGTGTTTGGCACCTATTCATCAAAAATGCGCGACGAGCATTAGAGCACCCTAGTCTGAGGGCACGGTGGCTGAAAACCATTTTGCGTAGATGGTATCATAAGTTCCATTTTCTCGCAGGGTAAGCAGTGCTTCGTTCACCGGCTTTCGCAACGCCGACCCGCGCGGGAACAGAATGCCGTAATTTTCCTTGCGCAACATGGGCCCAACGATGCGCACCTTGTTGCGACCCCCCGTTGCCGCATAGTAAAGCAGCACCGGTGAATCATACACCACGGCATCAAGTTTCTTATTTTCCAAGGCTTCAAAGGTTGGCGTGATTGTGTCGAATTCAATCGGCACCACGTTGATGTTTTTGAGATAGAGGGCAGCCGTACTGCCCGTCAACGTGCCAACTTTCCGCCCTTGCAAATCCTCTGGGCCATTTATGTCGCCTCTTAAGGTTTGAACAGTAAGTGCAGTTGTAATGGTGGCTTGAAAATAAGACATGAAAACCATGGACACCAAAATAGCCATGGCAGCAAGAATGCGTCCCCAATGAGAAGCGGGGCTATCAGGCTGCTGGCCAGCGACCGCACCAATAGACCACCATGCAGCCTGCCATATGCCTGGAAAATATTTTTGGGATATGAAGTGACTTTCACCGCGGCGTTCAGCATACCAAACCAGGTGAGCGGGGACAACGATCAAGGCCGCCATTAAACTAAGCAGGAAGGGCATGGCACCCGTCGACAGAATATTCCAGATTTGCCAGATGCTAAAACCGCCAGTGTTGTCGCTGCGCACTAAAATCTGCAAACCGGAATCAAACATGGGTTGCGAAAAATCAAATTGTTGTTCGCGCTGCGAGGTGATTGAAATGGCTGCAACGGCCACATCTCCCTTGCCGTCTGCCACCGCAGCCAAAATGTCCTTGACGGTTGGCACTTCAACAAGCGTAAAATTCATATTGATCTATTTGGCAACGGCAGCCCACAGTTCAATTGAAAACCCGGTGTAACTTTGTGCGTCCTTGATCACGAACGGCTGTACTACACGTGTGATGACACGTAATGGCGAATCAGATGCCGATTGTGCGAAAGAGTGCTGCGGCACAGCACTCCACAAGACCCAAAATAAAAGCGCCAAGCGGCGCAAGGCCAGCAATACGAGATCCATGTTATTCCCCACTTGGCAGCTCTTCTAGAACGGGCCGCTTTTTGGTTCAATCCGTAAAGCTTTAAAGTAATCCCCGCCCGGCCAGATTGCGCATCAAGTCGGCAATGCCAAACTGCCAAGGCTCTGCTTTGTCAGTGGCCACCACACGGTTTGACAAAGTGCCAAGCAGCGGGGTTGAAATTTCCACCCTGTCACCCGTGTGATGCGTGAAGCCTTTGCCCTTGGCACCACGATCATCAATGGGCGCAAACATGGTGCCCAGAAACACCACCAAGCCATCTGGATATTGATGATGCGCATTGATGGCTTGCGCCACGATATCAGCGGGTGCCCGGCTGATCTCGCTCATATTGGAATGCCCACTCATCACAAAACCGTCCTCACCCGTCACTTTCATCGTAAGCTCGGCCTTGCAAATATCATCATAGGTAAAGCCGTCATCAAAAAAGCGAATGAAAGGCCCAAGCGAAGTCGAAGCGTTATTGTCCTTCGCTTTGCCCAGCAGCAAGGCCGAACGCCCCTCAACATCGCGCAAGTTCACATCATTGCCCAATGTGGCGCCCACAATTTTGCCCGTGGATGCCACCACCAAAACAATTTCAGGCTCAGGATTATTCCATGATGATGCGGGGTGAACGCCCACATCCATATTGCAGCCAACGGCAGACAGCACGGGCCCCTTTGTAAAAATCTCGGCATCTGGCCCGATACCGACTTCCAGATACTGGCTCCAAGCACCCTGTTTCATCAGGGTGTCTTTAAGATCGATGGCCTCTTGGGAACCAGGTTTCAATTTGCGCAAATCACCACCAACCAATTCATTGATCCGTGTACGGATTAATGCGGCTGCAGAAATATCGCCGCGTGTTTTTTCTTCAATCACCCGCTCAACCATTGAAACCGCAAAGGTCACCCCCGCAGCCTTTATGGCTTGCAAATCGGTGGGTGCGAGCAGCCACGGCTTGCTTACATCGCGTTTTGCGCTGGCGGCATTGGTCAACACATCATCAACGAGGCCTAACACCTTGCCCTCTGCCGCCATAAGCGCCTGTGCCGGATGCGGCATCTCGCACAGGTCGCGCATGGTGGGAAATATCGTGGTGATATCGACAAGCTTCTCCCCCTCAACACGCACCACGCAGGGCCCGAGTTTTGGAATGTAAACACGGCCTGCGAGGCAAGCGTTGGGAGGGAGCATGCCCATCAGCCAATCGCCTGCTCAAGATCAGCAATGATATCGGCCACATCCTCAATGCCGATGGAGAGCCTGACCACGTCTGGCGTTGCCCCTGCTTTTACCAACTGCTCTTCCGAAAGCTGGCTGTGCGTGGTGGAAGCAGGATGAATGATGAGCGAGCGCGTGTCCCCCACATTGGCCAGATGCGACAGAAGCTTGACAGACGACACCACCTTTACGCCAGCATCATATCCCCCTGTAAGGCCGAAGGTGAACACAGCGCCTGCGCCTTTTGGAGTATATTTTTTCTGCAGCGCATGATGCTTGTCGCCGGGCAGCCCGGCATAATTCACCCACGCCACATTCTTGTGCTTCGACAACCACTCGGCAACCTTCATGGCATTTTCGCAATGGCGCTGCATGCGCAAGCCAAGCGTTTCCATGCCCGTTAAAATATAAAATGCATTTTGCGGCGAGATGGATGGCCCTAAATCCCGAAGACCTAACACACGGCACGCAATGGCAAAGGCAATGCCACCCAGGGCCGCATGAAGTTTCAAGCCGTGATAGGATTCATTGGGTTCTGACAGCAGCGGATATTTTTTGGAGGCCGACCAATCAAAATTACCGCCATCCACAATGGCCCCACCCATGGAATTGCCGTGCCCACCCAAAAACTTGGTGAGCGAATGCACCACAATATTGGCCCCATGTTCAAAAGGCTTGCACAGATAGGGCGTGGCCAACGTGTTATCCACAATCAGTGGCACACCGGCTTTTTTGGCAATCTTGGCCACCGCTTCAATATCAGTAATGCGCCCACCGGGGTTGGCAATCGATTCAATGAAGATGGCCTTGGTTTTGGGCGACACGGCTTTTTCAATCGAGCTCATGTCTTCCGCATCGGCCCATTTCACATGCCAGCCAAATGATTTGAACGATTGGCCAAACTGGTTGATCGACCCACCATAAAGCTGGCGCACGGCCACAAACTCATCACCCGGCATCATGATCGTATGGAACACAATCATCTGCGCCGAATGCCCAGACGCCACTGCAAGAGCTGCAGTGCCCCCTTCTAGGGCCGCAAGCTTGGCTTCCAGCACAGCCTGCGTTGGGTTCATGATGCGGGTGTAAATATTGCCGAATTCCTTGAGTGCAAAAAGATTGGCGGCATGCTCAACACTTTTGAACGCAAAGGCCGTGGTCTGGTAAATCGGCGTAACTCTGGCCCCCGTAGCCGGATCCGGTTCCGCCCCCGCATGAATGGCCAACGTATCAAAACCCTGTGTCATCAAAAAATCTCCTATTGGTGTTGGGGGTAAGAATAAGCGGAAGTCACAGTTTCGCCAAGCCTTTAGATGGAGGGGGTGGGACAGCAGCCCATCACCACTAAACTGTGCCCCCGTTTGATCCGTCACGCACGCGAAAGCGGGGGCCCGCTTCACTTCAAACTCAATCATCAAATAAAAGCGGGAACCCCGCCTACACGGGATAACGGCGGAGGGGATTGCACGGCCCCTTGAATGTTTTCAGAAAAAGTCGAATGCTGAGCAAATGCTGATCACAAGAATCTTACTGCGAAATCAACGTAGCTTTTTAGAACCAACCGAAGTGTTTTTCGGCAGATCAATGTCAATCTTCGTTGGCCCAAACGGAGGTGGAAAATCTACTTTGCTAGATGCTTTAAGTGGAATTATACGAACGAAGTTACTTGGTTCTTACACGGCGCAACCCATAAACAACCCTGAAACACCAAACGGCTATAACCTTACTCCCGACGGTGGCTTTCAAGGTCATATATTGGAACCCCACTTTGAGGCAACACCCGGGTTTCAATCCGTTATTGAAATTGATCTAGAGTTGACCCCTAGCGATATAGCAAACATAAAATTGATGAAAGCCGATGCTGAGAAATTAGAATCGCGCGGTCGACGGCGAGTTTTTGGATACCCATATGATGTTTGTGCTTCTTGGAATCCAGAAAAAATCAAAGCTGGTGAAGTGCTGAGATTAAAATTTATAAATCAAGAAATGCAAAATTTGCAGCCTGGAAATGAGCACTTACTTCAATATTTAAATCATTACGAAAATAATTCACGAATACGACAAGAGCTTTGAATGTCCGCCTTAAATATTCCGATGATGTATTTTGCTTCAAATAGATCAAATTCGACCTTTGGGACGAACTTAAATGTTAGTAATTACGACTACTTCCAATCCCTAAAGCCGCTTGAACAAGCGAATTCTCGCACTCAAGGTAACTTTGCAGATTTGGGAGTTCAAAGAATAGCAATGAGCTATCATTCTGCTGTCATTGAGCATGGCAAGCATAAAGCTAAAAGCGTTTTTGAATCAGCTGAAAACATCCAACTCCTAACTCACAACCTTGAGCAACTTGGATATGGTTGGGACTTGACAACAATTAACAACGAACGTGGACAATACGAATTCGTTTTGAAAAAGCATGGTAAAAATTTAGCTCTTCAACATACCTCATCAGGTGAAAAACAGTTACTAAATTTTCTCATATCTATCTGCGGTCTAGATGTTAGGAATGCTCTTGTTCTCATTGATGAACCAGAGTTGCATTTGCATCCTTTATGGCAAAAATCGCTTTTCAGATTATTTAATAAACTGGCGGAGAAAACACAAAACCAGTTTGTTTTTGCCACCCATTCTCCAGTTTTTATTGCACCTGAATCCATTGGATATGTAACTAGAGTTTATACAAAGGATAGGAAAAGTTTTGTCAAAAAGGTAACGCCTGACCAACTCCCTAACATTGCTAGCCAAATACGAATTATAAACAGCCAGAATAATGAAAAAATATTTTTTGCTGAAGCAGTAATCCTCGTTGAAGGACAATCAGATCGAATATTCTGGGAAAAGATATATACTTTGATTTCGAAGAAACCGCATCCATCAAAGGAAATTCAATTTGTTGATGTCGGTGGAAAGACAGAACTAAAAAAGTACGTAGCTATACTTGACGCTTACGAAATTCGACACGCACTGATAGCTGATCTAGACTATGTTGAGCAAATTGGGACACCGGAGGTCAAGAAACTCTTCAAAGTTGATGTGAAGAAGATTATTGATGACGTGGTGGCAAATAGGAAGAGCTTAGATGGCGCTCAATTGGCTAAAGCCATTTCATTAGCATTATCTGGTGGCGAAATAGATATGCTAAAGTCCGTCTGGCCTATGATTGAAAAAAGATACATGAGAAGCACAGAGGCACTCGACGTTACGAAAAACAAAAAATTGTCTGAGTTTTTAGAACATTCGAAAACCGAATGTATTTTCCTGCTTCTAATGGGGGCTTTAGAAAATTACTTGCCCACAGGTTATTCTAGGAAAGATATAGGGAATTTGATCGAGTTCACTCAATCGGCATCATTTGAAACCGTAATGGGTGAAGAAAGACTTTCTATTGCAAAGGAACTTTTAGAAGAAGTCATAGCTTCCTTGAAAGTTGAAATTATCCTCACATCTCCGGCGTCTTCACACCCTTGATCGCCGCCGCCGCCTTCACTGTGTTATGCAGCAGGCATTCAATCGTTATAGGCCCAACGTCGTCCGTCGAAAAATTTGACTCCAAACGTCAGTATGATACTATCCTACCATGTCAACAGTCGAAAAAATCTCTATCACCCTCACCCCTGAGATGAACCGCGTAATTAAGCAGCGGGTTGAGGCGGGAGATTTTGCGTCTTCGAGTGAGTTGATCCGCGAGGCGTTGCGGGTTTGGCAGCGCCGCGAGGACGAGCACGAGCAAAAGCTCGCGGCCATTCGCGGCAAACTTCAAGCTTCAATGGATGACCCTCGCCCCAGTTTGCCACTTGATGATGTTTTTGAAAATTTACGCAAGCGCCACCAGGTCAAAACTTCCAAGTGCCCAAATTAATCCAAAATGAAAGTCGTGTTTCGTCCCCGTGCCGAAGATGATTTGAATGGCCTTTACGATTATATCTCTGAACAATCCGGCCATCCTGATGTGGCCTTCAATTACGTGCTGCACTTGCGCACCGCATGCCAATCACTCGCGGAATTTTCAGCGCGCGGAGTGCCGCGCGATGACATCCGCAAAGGATTGCGCTTATTGATTGTGGAGCGGCGTAGTGTTGTTGCCTATCATGTGACCGATGTTGTGGAGATCTTGGCTATCTTCCATGGGGGACAAGATTGGCAATCGGTGCTTTTAGAGATGGACACCTGAGCCTCACATCTCCGGCGCCGTAATCCCCTTGATTGCAGCCGCCGCCTTCACTGTGTTATGCAGCAGGCATGCAATTGTCATGGGGCCTACGCCACCTGGCACCGGCGTGATGCTGCCAGCCACCTTCTCACACGAGACAAAATCGCAATCGCCCACCAGCTTGTTTTTCCCGTCACGTTCAATGCGGTTGATGCCAACGTCGATCACGCAAGCGCCGGGCTTGATCCAATCGCCTTTCACCATCTCGGCGCGGCCCACAGCGGCGATCACGAGATCGGCCTGCCTAACAATGCTGGGTAAATCCTTCGAACGCGAATGCGCTATTGTGACTGTGCAATTCTCAGCGAGCAGCAATTGCGCCACGGGTTTTCCCACAATATTGGAGCGGCCAATGACCACGGCATTCAAGCCTGACAGGTCACCCAGCGTGGCCTTGGCCAGCATCACGCAGCCCACCGGCGTGCAAGCCGTAAGGGCGTCCTGCCCCGTGGACAAGCGCCCCACATTCACCACGTGAAAGCCATCCACATCCTTGGCAGGATCAATGGTGTTGAGAACCTTGGCACTGTCAATGTGTTTGGGCACCGGCATTTGCACCAATATTCCGTGTACGGACAAATCCGCATTCAGGCGCTGCACCATGGCCAGAAGATCAGCCTCGGTCGTGTCCGCAGGCAATCTATGCTCCCACGAATTCATGCCCACTTCGACCGTTTGCTTGGCCTTGTTGGCAACGTAAACTTTCGAGGCAGGGTCTTCTCCCACCAGCACCACAGCTAAACCTGGTATGAGATTATGATCTTTTTTCAGCGTTGCAACGGCCACAGCAATGCGCCCGCGCAAAGCTTCGGCATAGGCTTTTCCGTCAATGATTTTTGCCACGTCAGAACAAGCCTTGGATTTGCCCAGCCGCATCCAGCCCAATCACTTCCGCACTTGGCACCTTGGGCAGGCCCGGCATGGTCATGATGTCTCCGCAGACGACAACGATGAACTCTGCCCCAGCACTCAAGCGAACCTCTCTGATAGGAATGGTGTGGTTGATGGGGGCACCCTTCATGTTAGGATCCGTTGTGAAGGAATATTGCGTCTTGGCAACACAGATGGGGAATTTGCCGTAACCTGCAGCTTCATAAGACTTCAACTGATCACGCACAGATTTATCCGCAATCACCTCGTCAGCGCGGTAAATTTCCTTGGCGATGGTGGAGATTTTTTCAAACAGCGGAATATCATCATTGTAAATGGGTTTGAATTGCGCAGATCCTTTGTCAGCAAGCTCTGCCACATGGCGCGACAGCTCTTCAATGCCTTCGCCGCCCTTGGCCCAATGCATGCACTTGAAGGCCTGCACCCCGTGGGTTTTGCAAAACTCTTTGATGGCATCCACTTCGGCGTCGGTGTCAGAAATAAAGTGGTTGACGGCAACCGCAATCGGCACGCCAAATTTTTTCACGTTCTCAATATGACGACCCAGATTGGCAAGGCCCTTTTTGAGCACAGCCACATTTTCAGTTTTCAAATCCTCCTTGGCAGCCCCGCCATGCATTTTAAGGGCGCGCACTGTGGCCACAATCACAGTAGCCGCAGGTGTAAGGCCCGCTTTGCGGCACTTGATGTCAAAGAATTTTTCAGCGCCCAGATCAGCGCCAAAGCCCGCTTCCGTCACCACATAATCCGCAAGCTTCAGCGCAGTTTGCGTGGCCATAACGGAATTGCAGCCATGCGCAATGTTGGCAAATGGCCCGCCATGCACAAAGGCTGGATTGTTTTCCAGCGTTTGCACAAGATTTGGCATCAGCGCATCTTTCAGCAATACAACCATGGCCCCTGGCGCCTTGATGTCTTTTGCTAGCACCGGTGTTTTGTCCTTGCGGTAAGCCACCACAATCTGGCCGATACGGCGCTCTAAATCGGCAATCGAAGTTGAAAGGCACAAGATGGCCATGATTTCTGAGGCCACCGTGATATCAAAACCAGCCTCGCGCGGATAGCCATTGGCAACCCCGCCGAGCGAGCAGATCACCTCGCGTAACGCCCGGTCATTCATGTCCATCACCCGTCGCCACGCCACGCGGCGCGTATCAATGTTAAGCTCATTGCCCCAGTAAATATGGTTGTCGATCATCGCCGACAGCAGATTATGCGCCGCAGTGATCGCGTGAAAGTCACCCGTGAAGTGGAGATTGATATCTTCCATCGGCACAATTTGCGCATAACCACCGCCAGCCGCTCCACCTTTCATTCCAAAACAGGGGCCCAGCGAAGGCTCGCGCAGCGCCACGATGGCCTTCTTGCCAATGCGGTTGAGACCATCACCAAGCCCCACCGTGGTGGTCGTCTTGCCCTCGCCTGCTGGTGTTGGGTTAATTGCTGTCACCAAAATCAGCTTGCCGTCTTTCTTTGATTTCAGGCTCTCTATGTATTTCAGCTCCACCTTCGCCTTGGTGTGACCGTAAGGAATGAGGTCTTTTTCTGGAATGCCGAGGCCCGCACCAATCGCCATGATCGGCTTCATCTTGGCTTCGCGCGCGATTTCGATGTCAGATTTGACGGTCATGGCCAGTTTTCCTCAGGTGAAATTATTGTTCATATCGTGAAATTATACAAAAACACAGGTTTGTCCAGCGGGCTTGGACACCCGAGCGCTAGGTAGACTAATTTTGTGTCAGGCAGAATTTCAATTTCGCCACAGCAACAGCTGCCAACGACAGCACTTTGGTGAGAGGTGTGCGAAGTAAGTTACAGTGGAGACTTCTAACCAACCGGATTGATGACTTTTGTGCCAGCCGCCGTCAACTCGGCAATCACCACCTGCTTCATGCGCGCAGCTTCTTCCGCCGTGATGTTCCAGGCTGAAATCTTGTGTTTGAACCCATCATAGCCACCAGCTTTCAACCAAAGGCACAAGGCCTCATGTTCGATCTTGGACGTTTCCTTGGGGCGCTTGGCTGCAAGCCGGTGCACGCTGTTTTCCGACACACCTTTCCAGATGTGCACAAATGCAGCATCATTTTTCTCTACAATGCCGACCGACATGTCACCCCAAATGCCAGAATCTTTCTTGGCCTGCTCTTGCGCCATGCGCTGGTTCTTGAGCGCTTCGAGCGAAACCGGCGGCGGGCTGAGCTTGTGACCATTATCGCGTTTTGAACTGTTCATAGTGGTCATCCTCGATGTTAATGGCTTGCTATGCGCCCATATGCCTGAAATAGCGAACCCAAACTTATGGGTTTGGAAATCGCGAACATTGCTGCTAGTCAGACACTTTTATGGGAGCAAACTGCCATGGCATTTCCGCCAAATTATAATCAGGAACGAAACAATCGCGCCAAGGCCAAACAGCTGAAAGCCATCGACAAGCAAAACAAGCGCGATTCAAAATCAGCAAGCCGCAAGCATGAAGATGATGTTACCCCGGTTCCACAACAAAGCATGGAAGCCAAGAAGGACAATTCATAGTGGCGAAGAAAAAAATGAAGGTCGACGACAGCACAGTTCTGTTCGACGTGATTTATGAAGACGGCACCAAATCGTCGCGCCGCCGTGTGGCAGCAGCAGAACTGGATCCCCACGAGCAGGATGACGCTTCGGCAAAAACCATTCTGATGGCGCAAGACCAGAAGATCGCTGCGATGAGCGGTAATCCAAGAGGGCCGATCAAGTCCATCACCCGGTCAGAGTGAAATCCTCACTCAGCCGCCAAGAGCTGGGGTTGCGTGATTGTGCGCCGTGCCTCGCGAAATGACACCAGCCGTTCAGACGCTTCATCCCACAGAACCAATTTCACACATTTCAGGCTTTGCAAAAACGTAATACGGCCAATGTCGGCCAGCTCAGGATAAGTCCGCAACACATCTGGCAAACGGTAAAATGGAATGCGGCACGACAGATGATGCAGATGATGAATACCGATATTGCCGGAAAACCATTTGAACGGTTGCGGCAGATCATAATAGGAACTGCCACTCAAAGCCGCTTCATCATGGTTCCATTCGGGCGTGCGTTTCCAATGCGTGTCATCAAACTGATGCTGCACATAAAACAACCACACCCCTGCCGATGCACTTGCAAACACAATCGGAAAATGAACCAGAACAAATGGCCAGAAACCCAATAGAAATACCATGCCGCTCGCTGCTGCAAGCAATGCGACATTGGTCAATAAAACGCCCATCCACGATGCAGTACCCTGTTGGAACGACACAAAAGGAAGGCGTTGCTGGATCATAAAAATATAAATTGGGCCAATCACAAACAGTATAAGCGGATGGCGATAAAGCCTGTATCCCAACCGGCCCCAAAAGCCTTGGTCAAGATATTCCTCCACTGTGAGCGTGTTGATATCGCCCATCCCGCGCCGGTCCAGATTACCAGACCCGGCATGATGCATGGCGTGGGAGTGGCGCCAGAAATCATAGGGTGTCAGCGTCAGCACAGCGAGGCAGCGCCCCACCCAGTCATTCACCTTGCGCGATGAAAACAGTGCATTATGCCCACAATCATGCTGCAACATGAAAAGGCGAACCAAGAACCCTCCTGCCGGAATGACAAGCAAGCCAGCCGCCAAAATGCTGCTGAAAGACACAGCGTAAATCAGCGCCCAATTGGCTAGAAAAGCTGCTAACGTTATTGAAAGTTCAAACCAGGACCGAAAATCATTGCCTTGGCGGTAAGGGGCCAGCCGTTTGGCCCATTGCTGCGCAGAAACCATAAACCAACATATCCTTCAAGTGGGCCCCACAGCGAACCAAATCAGATTCGACCGCTTATAATATGCTTTAGTACAGTGTTTGGGCTGATCACCCAAGTATTTTTCGCCGCAGGGCAATTTGGCAAGAGAAGTACTTGTAATGTTGCGCCAAAAAGACTATGGTCCCGCAATCGAATTTCGGCCGATCGGCGCGCGGCACTGCACTTTTCTAAAGAAAGCGCGAAAGGCCCTTCTCCTCTTATCCTTAATTCGTATGGTTCTGTTGCGCAATGTTGTGCAGGGGCCATCTCATTTTAGATCGAACAAGGATAAGTTAAGTTATGCAAAAAGGCACCGTAAAGTGGTTTAACGCGCAAAAGGGCTTCGGCTTCATTCAGCCAGATGCCGGCGGACCAGATGTATTCGTCCATATCAGCGCTGTTGAACGTGCGGGTCTCCGTGGTCTCAACGAAGGCCAGAAGATTGGTTACGAAATCGTCGCTGACAAGCGCACTGGCAAATCATCCGCTGACAGCCTCCAGGCTGTCTAAGCGATACTCTATCTAACCTGACGGCGCCGACCACGTATGTACTGGCGGTGCGCGGGTTGACGTGACCGCATTCTTGATAAGAGAGTGCGGTTTTGGTTTTTTAGATCCTGGGCCAACCCCTGCTTCACCAATCTGGAGTTCTGTCGCCGCCCACAAATTGCGCACTCTTGGCAGTGTATTCAAATAGCTCAATACGTGAACCTGTTGGGTCAGCAAGCCAGGCTTGCCACGTGTCATCCACGCCATATTTCTTATCCGTAATTGCCACACCCTTGGCGCGGATTCGATCTATGGCCTCATCAAGGCTTGCCACTTCAAAACAAAAATGATCAACTTGCCCTAGTGGAGAAAGCGGCGCTTTTGCGTCAACAAACACTTCAACATAGGTGCGCGCCCCTGCCGCGAGATAAAATCCCATGCGGCCAGAAGGGTGGTTGAACTCAAACGTTTTCTGTAAGCCGAGTACGCCCACATAAAAATCCTCCGCCGCCTTTAAATTATGGGTCTTCACGCAAACATGGGCCACCTGCCTGATGAAACTCATAAGTCTAACTCCCTGTCAATTGCCGCCAGTTCAGCACCGCTGAACGCCCCTGCTCTCAACGCACCAACACAATCTTCAATTTGCTCTGGTTTACTTGCACCTATTAAAGCCGAGGTGATCCACTTGTCGCGCAGCACCCAGGCGATTGCCATCTGCGCCAAAGTCTGTGCCCGTGTTTCAGCAATCGCACTGAGCCGTTTTAACCTCGCAACAGTTTTTGCATCGATAGTAGATTGCTTTAAAAAATGATTGACGGTGGCGCGGCTGTCCGCCGGGATGCCGCCTAAATATTTATCAGACAGCAAGCCTTGTGCCAAAGGTGAAAACACGATTGTGCCCATGCCTGCTTCATCACCAGCTTCAAACTGGCCACCTGTCTCTGGCTCGCGCTGCAACAGGTTGTAGCGCGGCTGATGGATGAGACACGGCGTACCAAGCGAATGTAAAATTGCAGCCGCCTGCGTGATCTTCTCTGCGGGATAGTTCGAAAGACCCACATAGAGTGCGCGACCAGACCGTACAGCAATATCCAAAGCCCCCATGGTTTCTTCCAGTGGCGTATCAGGATCAAATCGGTGCGAATAAAAAATATCCACATAGGCCAGCCCCAAGCGCTTCAAGCTTTGGTCTAAACTTGCGAGCAAATATTTGCGGCTGCCCCATTCGCCATAGGGCCCGTCCCACATGCGGTAACCAGCCTTGGTGGAAATGATCATCTGATCGCGGTGCGCCGCAAAATCCTCTCGCAAAATTTGACCAAATGCCTCTTCGGCAGATCCCGGTGGTGGGCCGTAATTATTGGCCAAATCAAAATGCGTAATGCCCAAATCCCAAGACTTGCGGCATAACACCCGCTTAAGCCCGTGATCGTTCAGCGCCCCAAAATTATGCCACAGGCCAAGCGAAAGTGCGGGCAACAGCAATCCACTCCGTCCACACCGCCGATAGCTCATGCCACTCATTTCATCAACGCCTGCGCTTCATCAGGCCCCAAGGGCGCTGGCCGCTTGCAGGTGGATTTTAGTTTGATCACCTTCTTTTTCAATCCGGATTCCATCATCGCGGTCATGATTTCAACCACATGCGCAACCAGCGAGATATCACACCGCGCCAGCTTCTTCGTGTTGATTGCCCGTGCCATATCGGCAAGCCCTGCACAGCGATAGTTAGCCCAGATCAAATCAGTCTGGCTATTCGCAGGGCCCCAGTTGTTCTTGCCAAACGGGTGGTCCCACGCCGTTAGCATCGTCGTCTTTTGGTCCTCGCCAGCCACCATGATGTCACCGCCGAAGAAATTGGGATCAGGCACAAACATGGCCCCCAACTGGCCATAAAGCTCCATGTTCTGGTGCTTGTGCGCCCACACATCCCACGACAGCGAGACTGTAACAACTGCACCATTCACAAATTCCAGTAATGCGTGATAGGTCGTGGGCGTCTTTACTTTTAGCTTTTCGCCGTTGCGCGGATTATGGGGCTGGCTGTTAATCACGCGCTCTTTGCGGCCTGTACCCAACAAAGCCGATACACGTTTCACCGGTCCGATTAAGTTGATCAGATTGGTGATGTAATAAGGCCCCATGTCGAGAACTGGCCCACCCCCGGGATTGAAAAAGAAATCCGGATTTGGATGCCACATTTCCATGCCTGGCCCCATAAAGTGGCACGTGCCCGAAACAATCTTGCCAATCTCACCCTTGTCGATGGCAGCGCGCGCCTGCTGGTGGGAGGAGCCTAGAAATGTGTCCGGTGCCGCACACACACGCAGCTTCTTCTTGGCCGCATATTTCTGCAAGGCCAGCGCATCCTTATAGGAAAGCGTCAAAGGCTTTTCAGAATACACATGCTTGCCCGCATCAAGAATTTGCTTAGAAACCTTGAAGTGGGTGGCAGGCACCGTGAGGTTCACCACAATGTCAATGTCATCAGCCTTGAGCAAGTCTTTCACACTGTGCGCGCGCACTCCGAACTCAGCGGCTCTCGCCTTGGCCGCATCCATGTTGATGTCAGCCACCGCCCGAATTTCAATGTCCTTGAAAAGCTTTGCCAGCTTCAAATAAGCCCAGGAAATATTACCGCACCCAATGATACCGACGCCCAAAGTTTTGCTCATGGTTTTACCTTTAAATTTTGGAGAGATAGGTGAATGAATTTTTTGCAAAGGATTTGAAATTCTTCGGGTCATCATGCTCCACCACTGAGTGCATGCAGCGTGTGTGTTCGGAAATGGCTGTGAAAATCTCCCGCCATTTCAAAGTGCCCTTGCCCACATCAGCTTGACCGTGCTGATCAAGATTTTCGCCCTTGGGCGCATTGTCTTTCACATGCACTGCGGTGATACGCTCTCCATAGGTCTTCAGCCACTTCACGGGGTTTTGCTTGGCATGCGCAATCCATGCAACATCACATTCCCAATCCAGCATCGGGCCGCCTTCAAAAATACGGTCGATCGGCAGGGAACCATCGCTCAATATCTTGAACTCAAAATCATGGTTGTGCCAGCCAAAGCCATAACCTTCATCATTCATCCACTTGCGAACCTCATTGAGCCGCTTACCCCATTTTTTCCAGCCCGCAGCATTTTTGGGCTGCATGTCAGGCAGAATATAAGGGCAGTAAAGATGCGTCATGCCAAACACCTTGGCAATATGCAGCACGCGCTTCTTGTCCTTTTCAAACTGATCAATGGGGAAAAAATGACCTGTCGGCATGCTAAGACCGTGCTTGTCGAGAACATCGCGGAATTTTTCGGGTGCTTGATAATTTCCGCCAAAGCCCTCAACCTCTTTGTATCCGCAAGCCGCAAGATGCGCCACGACATCGTCCCAAGGTTGAAAGTTGCGCGCTGAGTAAAGTTGGAATGAAATGCGTTTTGGCATGAGGGGCCTCCTTAATGCGATGATGAGTAGAGATTGCGGATGATAAGATTTGCCTGTGCGGCGTTCAAATCATCCGTGTTGTCGGGCGTGAAAATGATTTCCGCTTTTTCATTTGGCAGCATGTCCAACACATTGTCGGAGTAGCTGCCAAATACACCAGTCTCGGCGGTTACGAACAGTGCTGCATGTTTGGCGGTCATAGCAATACGCAATTTACCATCTTTGATTTTTGTAGTGCAGCCAATGTGCGGATCAATGATGTTGAGCGCCTTGTAAGGCTCAACCGCAAAATGCACGCGGCCTTTGCTGCCATCAGCAGCTTCGTAATCAAGAATCAGAATATAACCAGCGGGTAATTCACCTTTTTTCAGTTTGGCAACTTCCACGGCTTTATCTGCAGGACTGTTGGCGCTGATATCTTTTAAATGTTTGGCCTCGCCTGCAGGGTCAAGCAAGCTAAGTTTCAATGAAAGCTTTTGCTTCGTCAAACGGTCATTCACGGCCTTGATTATGATGCCGCCTGATTTTTTATCCGGTAATGCCATCACAGCAACAGGAGCATAAAACCGCCGCGCCATATAATGCATCAACTTCCAACCGCCGCCATGATCAAGCGATGACCATGAGGCCACGGGCCATGTGTCATTCAGCTGCCAATACAACGTGCCCATGCAATGGGGCTTCAGAGAGCGCCAATATTCAACGGCGGTTTTGATGGCGATGCCCTGTTGCACTTGGGAGAGATAACAGAAATTTCCAAAATCCGTGGGGAAGCGGAAATAACGGAACATCGTTTCAGCGATGCGCGCATTGCCACCCTTGTTCTTCTGGTGACTTTCCATAACGGCTGAGGAGATATTTAAGTCTTCTTCTGACGTGGCAAATTTTTTGACGATATGCAAGCTAGGATAAGACTGAAAACCGAACTCCGAACAAAAGCGCGGGTTCACGTCACGGTAGTGTTCAAAATCTTTTCCTTCATGCCACACCGACCAGAAATGCATATCACCCGAGGAGTCATCATGCCATGCATCACCGAAGTTCAGAATGCCGGATGATGGAGATGAGGGCCACCAGTTGATGGTGGGGTCAATTTGCTTGGCAGCGCGCTCAATCGTGTAGTTCAAGCGATCATAGGCGGCGAGATAACGATCACGATTTTCGCGCGACTCCTTGAACCAGGTCAGCGCGCCAATCAGTTCATTGTCGCCGCACCAAACCGCGATGCAAGCATGGTGATGCAGCCGATCCGTTTGGTATCCAACTTCATTTCGAACTTCTCGTAGAAATTTTTCATCCGCTGGATAGAGATTGCAAGAGAATTGAAAGTCCTGCCAGACCATCAGGCCCAGTTCATCACAAATGTCATAGAACCAATCTTGCTCATAATATCCGCCGCCCCAGACGCGGATCATGTTCATGTTGGAATCTACCGCAGCTTGTAATAGCTTGCGTGTGAGTTCCGGCGTGGCGCGCGATGGCAGCGCATCTGCAGGAATCCAATTTGCGCCACGGCAGAAAATTTCTTTGCCATTCACTTTGAATGCGAAGCGCGCGCCAATGTCATCTTTTTGATTTATGAATTCAATTTGCCGCAACCCTATGTGGCGAGTTTCAACCTTTTGGCCGCATTGGATTTTTAAGTCATATAGATATTGCTCACCTGTACCAGCAGGCCACCAGTGTTTCGGTTTGGAGAGGTGAAATATCTCATTGAAAGACTTTCTAAGACGCTTCTCTCCTGCAAACGTGATGTAACAATCCAGTTTTGAGGAGTCGGCTGACACATGGATGCCAACTTCAACCGATCCGTCCTGCTTATGCCGTTGGGTAATATTCATCTCATGAATGAATGAGACACTATTATCAGACTCGAGTTGGTACAGCTTAACCCGCCCATAAGCCCCAAATGGCATAATCGCCAAGTTCCAGTCCCAGCCCGCATGGCACGAAGGCTTACGCAGAAAATTGGTATCAGGGATTGGGCAGTTTTGTGCGGCGTAAGGCACATAATAGGGATGCTTAGCTTGGCGCTTCGAGGCTTCTTTGCCATTCGAAAAAAACCGAATTTCGATTTTATTCTGGCCACTCTTCAGCGCCTTGCTCACATCAGGTTTATAACGCCTGAAACAATTATCAGCCTTCAATACCGACTTGCTGTTGATCTTAATCTCAGCAACCGTATCAAGATAATCAATATCGAGATACCACGAGCCTTCGCCCGCCCACTCAAATTCCCGCGTCGCAATCCAGTCCTGCTCGGCCACCCAGCGCACATCATATTCATTGCGGCCGATATAGGGATCAGGAATGATGCCAGCAGCAATCAAAGCCGAATGCACATCCCCTGGCACCTGATAATCACAGGCGTATTCGCCATCAACGCTTTTAAGCTGCCATGGGCCCGCAAGATCAAGCATCGCCTAAAGCCTATCGCCCGTCGCTTCATCAAAGACCGAAGCAAGGCCAATCCGGAAACGAACATCGACCTTTTGGCCCACATCAAAATGCTGGTTGGATTCAACCCGCGCACTGAACAATGTGTCATCAATCTTCAACCACACCAAACTGTCTGATCCCATCGGCTCGACCAGATCAACCACCCCTTTATAAACATCGCTGCCCGCTTTAGAGGCCGCCATATCTAATTGAATGTGCTCAGGTCGAACGCCTAAAACCGCAGCACCGGGCTTGATAGGCGCATCGGGTGTGTAATTCTTCAGCGGAATTTTCTGCCCCGCCATATGAAACACAGCCTTGGCACCAGTGCCTTCAATACTGCCTTTCAAAAAATTCATGGAGGGCGACCCGATAAAGCTGGCGACATAAAGATTCTTAGGCTTGTTATAAATTGTTTGAGGGGCGTCCAATTGCTGAATGGTGCCGCCCTTCATCACGGCGATACGGTCAGCCAACGTCATGGCCTCAATCTGGTCATGCGTCACATAAATCATGGTGTTGGCCAAGCGCTGATGCAGGCGCTTGATTTCGACCCGAAGTTCTGCGCGAAGTTTTGCATCGAGATTAGACAAGGGTTCATCAAACAAAAACACATCCACATCGCGCACCAGAGCCCGGCCAATGGCAACGCGCTGTCGCTGGCCGCCAGACAAGGCAGTCGGTTTGCGCGCCATCAAGGGCTCAAGCTGCAGCATTTCAGAAGCCCGCTTCACGCGCTTTTCAATCTCGTCCTTCGCCATGCCGGCAACGCGCAAACCAAAGGACAGATTTTTTTCCACCGTCATCTGCGGATACAAGGCATAGGACTGGAACACCATGCCAATGCCACGATCCTTTGGTTCTTCCCAAGTTACATTTTTGCCCTTGATGAACACCGAACCATGCGAGGGTTCCAACAAACCGGCAATGCAATTGAGTAAAGTGGATTTGCCGCAGCCTGAGGGGCCCAGCAGAACCAAAAACTCTCCATCGGCAATATCAAGATCAAGCGCCTTGAGAACATTTACCGCGCCATAACTCAATGCCAAGCCACGCACTGATACACTGGGAGTGGCATTTGCTTTCATTGTATTCAACCTTTAACCGCACCGGCCGCAATGCCGCGCACAAAATATTTGCCAGAGAAAAAATAAATGGCCAAAGGCACAAGGCCTGTCAAAATTGTAGCCGCCATATCAACATTATATTCTTTGACACCCATTCCCGTATTGACAATATTGTTGAGCTGAACCGTCATCGGGTAGTTGGTGGGGCCTGCATAAATTACGCCGAACAGAAAATCATTCCAGATTCCTGTAACTTGCAGAATAACAGCCACTGTCATAATGGGCAGGGACATGGGCAAAAACACTTGAAACAGGATGCGCCAATATCCGGCCCCATCCACACGCGCGGCCTTGAACAGTTCCTGCGGCAGGGATGCAAAATAGTTTCGGAACAAAAGCGTGAGCAACGGCAAACCAAATATAGTGTGCACCAACACCACCGCAGGTAGCGTCGAAAATATGCCAAGCCACCGGGTGATGATCACAATCGGGTAAATCATCACCACATAGGGAATGAAACTGGCCAACAGCAAAATAGTAAAAAATGTTTCGGAATATTTGAATGGCCAGTTTGCCAGTGAATATCCCGTAATGCAGGCTACAGTAATTGAGACAATAACAGAGGGCACCGTGATTTTTACCGAATTCCAGAAGCCCGGTTGAATTCCCTCACAATATAGCCCCGTGCAAGCCTGGAACGCCGCTTTATACCAAGGCGCCAAGGTGAGATTTGCCGACGGTGAAAACAGGTTGCCATCACGAATGGCATCAAGATCTTTAAGAGACGTGATCACCATGATGTAAAGCGGAAACAAGAAGAACACGCAGCACAACAGCAACACGCCATAAACAATAAAGCGCGGTAGCGTGATGAACCTCTTGGGTTTCGGCCCAGCTGGAATAGTTGCATCAACCGCCATCACACATACGCCTTTTTGCCAAATTCCATTCTGATCCAGGGTATCAAAATCACAGCCATTGACAGCAGCATGATGGTGGAGGCGGCCAAGGATTGACCCAGATTGGCGGTAAAATTCTGATAAATATAGCGCGACGGCACATCAGAAGAAACACCGGGCCCACCATCGGTAATCGCAATCACCAAATCATAAATCCGAATAGCACCGGAAGCCACGAACACAAAGGTGGTAACCAATACGGGCTTCATCATGGGAATAACGATCTGCACATAGGTGCGCCAAGCTGGAATGCCATCAATCTTTGCAGCCTTCCAAATCTCATCATCAATGCCCCGAAGGCCAGCCAACATCAGCGCCATCACAAAACCTGTGCCTTGCCAAATGCCCGCAATCACGATGGCATACATCACCATTTTCTGGTCGGCGATCCAGCCAAACGAAAAGCTGTCCCAGCCCCATGCCCGCACCGCTTTTTGCAAGCCATATTCAGGCGAAAATATCCATGCCCAAACATGGCCCGTGACAATAAATGACAGGGCGAATGGGTACAGAAAGATTGTGCGGAACATGCCTTCGGCACGAATTTTCTGGTCCATCAACACGGCAATTAAGAAGCCCAGACACATCACCAGCGTGATAAAGAAGACAGCGTAGGTCACCACATTGGGAAATGAACCGGAACATTGAAACGTCCACGCGTCAGTGCCAATTTTTGTGATTAACGGACAATCCATCCAGCGGCTGGTGTTGAACAGCCGCGTGTAGTTTGCAAGACCATTGAATTTATTCACCCAGTCAGTGGGGGTGAACAGAGGCAGAATTTTGATTGATGTGAATGAGAAAGCAACGGTCCATAATGTGCCACCCACAAACACAAAAAGCGCAATTAAAATCATGGCAAGCGAGCCAAATTTCGATTGCTGGTTTTCATAAGGTGCAAACCAGAAAACCAGAGCCGTTGACACCGCAACTGACACCAAACCAAGCACAGAGGGGAGCCACATGAAAGACGATGCAGCAATGCGTGATGACTCAGCAGCGTACATCACTGCCATGAACAAACCCAATATGGCCGCAAGATAAAGTGCCTTGGATTCGAATGTGTAAAACGGAATATCAAGCAAGCTCAAGGCAATGGCCAGCAGCACCATGAAAAATGTAGCCCCGGCAACGCCGCTGAACACAGTCCACGGTTGCCACGCAAAGCCCAGAAGAAAGACCGAAGCGATGATGACCGAAAAACTGATGTCGCCGCGGCGCAGTGCAACCTGGGACGTCTCGAAATAATCTTGCAGAGTTCGCTTGGCGCAATAAAACACAAAATAAATCAGTGCGGCGGCCACGAGCAGTTTTAAAGCAAAAACAGAATAGCCCACAGCAATGGCCAAAGTGCCATCCAGTATCTTCTTATTAACAAGCCAGCCCGCTTGCGCAAATACCGCGTAAGCCAGATAGCCCATAAGGGCAGCCAGTGCAGTGGCGAACGAATAAACCAGAACCGCAGGAACGCGGTCTTTGGTGAAGACATAACGCGGGTTAAGAGAAACTGTAGCCATGTACAGACTTCATTCTTTCACAAAAAGTGGCTTTGCGGCAAAAGCGAAACAAACACCCCTCACCGTCACCCCCACTTTCGCGGGAATGACGGCAGCAGAGAGAGCCTCAGGCCTTACTTTGCAGCGTTCTTGATGATGTCTGAAAATTTTGCTTGCGCATCTGCAGACGTCATTGCCGGTGTAGCCATGAAGCTTGTGAACAGATCGTTGATCTGATTGAGAGCATCGCGATCAATCATCTGAACATCGTTCGGGAACACGGCCGAAGACTTGTCCAGAATTTCCAAGCCTTTCTTCATGCAGTCATTGGCTGCACCAAGGTCAACGTCAGCGCGCATCGGCAATGATCCTTTTTTCAGGTTGAAGGCCACTTGCACGTCTTTGGTCACCAAGGTGGCAGCCATTTTCTTTTGCGCAGCTGTCACGTCTGGATCTTTATTTTTTGGGAAATAAAACACGTCGCCACCGGTGTTTAGAACCGGGGTCACACCCAAACCTGGCAAGCAGTCAAAGTCTTTGCCGGCCACCATTTTGGCCACGGCAAATTCACCACCTGCCCAGTCGCCCATGATGTTGGCTCCAGCTTTGCCTTGAATGACCAAAGCGACAGCTTCATTCCATTGGGGAACCATTTTGTCTGCGGGCACAAATTGGCGAACAGCGGCCAGAGCATCAAACACTTTTGCGAATTCCGGACCAGAGGCCAAAGCGATGTCGCGATCTTTGTAGACCTTCACAAAATTATCAACACCGGCAAGCGCCACCAAAACGTCATTCACCAGCAAACCAACTGGCCAACCTTGGGCCAGCGACAAAGGTTGAATGCCCTTGGCTTGCAGTGCTGGCGCAGCAGCAACCATTTCACCCCAATTTTGGGGCGGCTTCACACCGGCATCTTCATAAACCTTGCGGTTGGTCCACATCCATTGCGCCGAATGCAAGTTCACCGGAACGCAATAAACTTTTCCATCCTTGGTGCAGCTTGCCAGCTGCGATGCAGGGCGCAAAATCTTGGCCCAGTCTCCGGCTGTTGCAACATCAGTAATGTCTTCTAGCAGACCGGCAGCAATCAGATCATCAGCATCTTTACCGGGGTTAAGCTGTGTAGCACCCATGGGGTTGCCACCCAGAATGCGAGAGATGATAATGGGGCGCGCCACGTCGCCAGAACCGGCAATGGCACCATCCACCCATTTGTCGCCTGACGCATCAACAGCCTTGGCAAACTCGGCAACAGCAGCGGCTTCACCGCCTGATGTCCACCAATGTGTTACTTCAATATCAGTTGCATATGCGGTCCCAGCCATCACCATTGACGCTGAAAAAGCCAGTGCAGCAGCAAATTTCCTTATTCCAATTTTCTTAAGTCCCATGACAATTTCCTCCCATGTCTTATGCGGGTAGTTGCAAACGCTAAGTCAGTTTTTAAAAATTTGCAACGTTTCAGATCAAGATTTGGAAAAATTTATTTTATTGCAATGCACAATGACATTTCCCGACTTGTATCGTTTCAGAGAAGGGATAGTGTGGCGGCCCCATGGTTAAAATCCAAGACCCCGCACCCAGACCCACCTTACGCACATTGGCGCACATAACAGGCCTTGGCATATCAACTGTCAGCCAAGCCTTGCGCGATAATCCGGAAATAGCACAAGAGACAAAACGGCGGGTAAAACTTGCAGCCCAGCAAGTGGGTTACCGGCCAGACCGCGCCGGGGTGCGCCTGCGCACCGGCCGAACCAACGTCATAACCTTGGTTCTGAACCCTGAAGACGAAGGTTCAGGATTTTTCTCACAGTTTGTTTACGGGGTGAGCAACGGGCTTAAAGGCACGGCCTATCATTTGGTCATTACACCTTATGATTTGACGGACCCCATGGCTTCAGTGCGTTATATTGTTGAAACAGGATCAGCCGATGGCGTCATTCTCTCGCGCACCCAAGCGGTGGATGCACGCGTGCGGTATTTGACAGATAATAACATGCCATTTGTCACCCATGGCCGAACGGAGATGGGCATTAGCCATCCCTATCATGATTTTGACAATGAGGCTTTTGCTTATGAGGCCGCCAAGCAATTGGCAGCACGTGGGCGAAAACGCATTGCCTTGCTAGCCCCCCCGCCGGAGCTCTTTTATACCCAGCACACCAATCAGGGGTTCGAACGTGCTATAAAAGATTTTGACTTGGAAGCCTTCGCACTGGCCAGTTGTCACACGGGTACACCGCTGGCGCAGATCAAGCAGATTGGCCGCGCACTCAGCCACCACACCCACAGACCAGATGGCATCATCAGCTCGGCCACCACGGCTGCCTTTGCGCTATCTGCTGGCCTGCAGGCGGAAGGTTTGCGCATTGGTGTGGATTTTGACGCGGCGTCAAAACAATCCAGCAATTTGCTCAACATTGCAATTCCCGAAATCATCTCAATCCCTGAAGATTTTCATGCAGCCGGAACTGAATTGGTGAGGCTCTTGATCGGATCAATCAAAGGGGAGCCAGCAGAAATGTTGCAAACTCTTCAAGGGCTTCAATAACGTCATTCTAATTTGGGTTATCAACGATCTCTTCCAATTCCTTGATCCGCTTTCTGATAAAATCTGCCTTTCATCCTGAAACCAGCATTGCTTACGCCAAGACACAGCAGCATGTTACGTCTCCATCTGTTCAATTGCGCTTTGTATAGAGAATGACATAAAACGAGCCAGGAAAATACCAAAGGCAATCCGATGTCAGACCCTACTTACTACGCCCCGTTAGGGGGACTTCCGCCGCAAACACAACTGCTCAGCGGCCGCTCCGTGTTCACCACGTCCTATGCAGTGATCCCAAAGGGTGTAATGCAAGATATTGTGACCAGCCAGCTTCCGTTTTGGACCAACACCAGAGCATGGATCATCGCAAGGCCGCTATCAGGTTTTGCCGAAACATTTTCACAATACATTATGGAAGTAAGCGCTGGCGGTGGGAGCCATCAACCTGAACCCGATGCCACTGCAGAAGCGGTGATCTTTGTTGTGAAGGGCAGCGCAACACTCAAGCTTGCTGATGATCAACACCAACTGGTTGAGGGGTCTTATGCCTATCTTCCAGCAGGCTGCGCCTGGGGCTTGCATAACACTGGCGCTAAGCCTTGCACTTTTCATTGGATCAGAAAATCTTATGACGCCATAGAAGGCCTTGCAAAGCCAGGTGCCTTTGTAACCCATGAAAAAGATGTAAAACCCACACCCATGTCAAACACCACAGCGTGGTCCACCACCCGCTTTGTGGACCCTGCCGACATGCGCCACGACATGCATGTATCGATTGTGAACTTTGAACCAGGCGGTGTTATTCCCTTTATGGAAACCCATGTGATGGAGCATGGCTTGTATGTGTTGCAAGGCAAGGCGGTTTACCGTCTCAACCAGGATTGGGTTGAAGTGGAAGCCGGAGATTTCATGTGGCTGAGAGCATTCTGCCCGCAAGCGTGTTATGCAGGTGGCCCCGGGCCATTCCGCTACCTTCTCTATAAAGATGTCAACCGTCACGCCAAACTGAAATGAAAATTGAACGGCTAAACAAACAGGCTTTCGAACCCTTTGGCGATGTGATTGAAACCGAAGGCGCAGAGCAGCGTAACATCAACCAAGGCTTTGCCTCGCGCTTTCATGATCTGGCCAAGATCGAAGTGGGGCATGGCGAAGCGGTTGTGAGTATTTTTGAGGCTGCACCGCGCCCGCAGCCTGTTGCAATCACCTTGATGGAACGGCATCCCTTGGGCAGCCAGCTTTTTTATCCGCTGCAAAAAGAGGCGTGGTGTGTGGTGGTGTGTGAAAACCCGAAGGATGAAAATTCATTCCGTGCCTTTCGCGCAACCGGCACGCAAGGCGTGAATTACAGGCCCAACACATGGCATCATCCCGTGTTAGTGGTAAGCCGCGCGCACTTCATCGTGATTGACCGCAAGGGCGATGGCGATAATCTGGAGGAGGTTTGGTTAGACAAGGAGCTCACCCTGTCGTTTTAAAAATGCGCGTGCCAATGCCGCGCAATATCAAGTCTGGTTGCCACCCACACTTTCTCTTGCGCCAACACATAGTCCATAAACTTGGCAAGCCCCAAGGCACGCCCCGGCCTGCCCACCAAGCGGCAATGCAACCCCACCGACATCATCTTCGGCGAGCCTGCTTTGCCTTCGGCATAAAGGCAATCAAAACTATCCTTCAAATACTGATAGAAATGCTCGCCCGTGTTAAACCCTTGCGGCGTTGCAAAGCGCATGTCATTGGCATCAAGCGTATAAGGAATGATCAAGTGCCGTGCGCCATCAGATTTTGGCAACCAGTAGGGCAGATCGTCAGAATAATCATCGGATGAATACATAAATCCACCCTCTTCCATGACCAGCCTGGTGGTGTTCATGGAGCAGCGCCCGGTATACCAGCCCAAGGGCCGAGTACCTGTCACTTCTGTATGAATACGAATGGCCTCCATAAGGGAAGCGCGCTCATCGGCGGCACTCATGTCCTTGTGTTCAACCCATTTGAGCCCGTGGGAGGCAATGTCCCAACCCGCCTCCAGCATCGCCTGCACCTGATCAGGTGAGCGCTGCAAGGCTGTCGCCACCCCATAAATAGTAAGCGGAATTTTGCGCGCAGTGAACATGCGCCACAACCGCCAGAACCCTGCGCGCGCGCCATATTCATAAATCGATTCCATATTCCAGTGCCGCAGGCCCACCCATGGCGCTGCCCCTACGATTTCAGACAAAAACGCCTCCGAAGCCGCATCGCCGTGCAGAATATTGTTCTCACCCCCCTCTTCATAATTGAGAACAAATTGCACAGCGATATGCGCCCCACCTGGCCATTTGGAATAAGGAATGGCCCGGCCATAACCTTTCATGTTGCGGGGGTAATCAGACATTCAAATTCCTATGCCAACAAACCTCGCAATTGTATGATCACGCACCCTTGAGAAGGCACCCAAGTGTCAGCACAAGGAATGCTATCCCCATGATCCACACTGAAGCTATGGGCAAAACCGACACAACACCCGTGGCCGCCAGTGCTGCGATGACAGCAATGACAACGGCGATGATGAAAACGAGACGAGTTGGTGCGCTTAATTTCATGATCATGATTCTCCTGTTGGCGAAACATAACATGCGTGTTTTCACAGGTATGCATAAATCGGATTGCTTCAAGTCGCACGAAAAGTGATGTCACCCCGCGTTCTGTTCAGTAACGCAGCAAAGTGGAATGGTCAAAACAAACCCGCCGTCCATTTCTGGAGCGGCTGGTTTGATGTATCTGTTTATCATAATGAAGGTTCAAAAGCAGTTTCATGAGAAACTGCATATCTATCTTTCGCAGGCCTGGCAGCGACCTACTCTTCCTCGTCTTGAAGCACGGAGTATGTTGGTGCCTGAGGGACTCACTGCTAAACTTTCTCCGCCAGCCACGTCTTGATCAACGACTGATAGGGAACATCGCGTTTATTGGCCGCAATTTTAATCCGCTCTAACAAACCATTGGGGAGCCGCAGTGAAATGGACGTTGATGTCGGCTTCAAGTTCGGCATGTTAATTTTCTTCGCCTTCGACCATTCCACATAGGCCGTTGAGTCATGACTTTCCCAAAACGTGCGCTCCTCGGCTTCATTTTGAAATTTGGGTATCGTCTTCATGGTTTTGCTCCAAAATATTTTGCTCTCTTTTGTTCATGGGACGTGTAGATACAATCCTGATCAGTGTTCCTTCGCGCCGCAACGTGAATGTGACATGCAGCAACCTGCGTTCATCAGTTTCACCAAGAGCATGCAATCGCATCTCCTCAAAACTGTGTTGCTCATCCGGCAAAATCAACAACGGTGAATTGAAAAATAACTGCTCTGCCTCCGCCTGACTGACATGATGCTTGTCCGCACTCTTTCGAGAATTTCCTGCATCCCAGTCAAAACCGATAATCCCTTGCCAATCGATCATACTTGTATATTACTATAATATACAAAAACGTCAAGATCGCAGCAAAACAAAACCCGCCGCGCATTTCTGCGTCGGCGGGTTTGATATGTCTGTTTATCGTATGAAGGTTACATCTGTCTTTCGCAGGCCTGGCAGCGACCTACTCTTCCGCGTCTTAAGACGAAGTACCATTGGCGCTGGGGTGATTTACGGCCGAGTTCGGGATGGGATCGGGTATGGACGCCCCGCCAAAGCCACCAGGCCGGCGAAAGACAGATAAGCGGTCTTTCTTAAAACCGCTCTGAAGCAATAACTGAAAATTTGATATCCGCTGCGTCACGCAGCATTTTGTTCGAATACGTTTTTCACAAAATCCATTCCACCAAAATGATGGACATAAATAATGAGAATGATCAAGCCGTTCGAGCGATTAGTACCAATAAGCTACAGACATTACTGCCCTTCCACACTTGGCCTATCAACGAGGTCGTCTTCCTCGGCTCTCAAGGGAATTCTTGTTTCGAGGTGGGTTTCCCGCTTAGATGCCTTCAGCGGTTATCCCGTCCACACATAGCTACCCTGCACTACCGCTGGCGCGATAACAGGTCCACCGGAGGTGTGTTCAACCCGGTCCTCTCGTACTAAGGTCAAATCCTCTCAAAATTCCTACAATCACGGCAGATAGGGACCAAACTGTCTCACGACGTTTTGAACCCAGCTCACGTACCACTTTAATCGGCGAACAGCCGAACCCTTGGGACCTTCTCCAGCCCCAGGATGTGATGAGCCGACATCGAGGTGC
>JBBRNW010000018.1:0-75462 GCA_038230015.1 Hyphomicrobiales bacterium
CCGTCCATATGCAATTTCATGCCATGCTGCTTTGCCAACGCACAAAGCGCAGTAATTTCGGCGACGGAATACACCGTTCCAAGTTCGGTGGCTTGCGTGATGGAGATTGCCAATGGCTTGGACCCATGTTCGCCATGGCCGTGATTTTTGAGCTTAAGTGAAATCGCGGTCGGTGTTAATTTTGCTCCCGCGCCGTCCAGAGTAATGAGCTTGGCCCCACCGGTAAAAAGCTCCGGCGCATTGCATTCATCACAATTAATGTGAGACGATGAATGACAAACAATTCCACCATAGGAAGGCACCAAAGCGGAAAGCGCCAAACTGTTCGCTCCCGTTCCGTTCGTCACAAGAAACGCAGTCACTTGCTTCTCAAAGATTTCAGACAGCGCGTTCTCAAAATTTTGCGCACCTTCATCATGCAGATAAGAGATATCGGTGCCAGAATTGGCAGCAACAATGGCGTCCATAATTTTGGGATGAACACCATAAACATTATCAGATGCAAAATTCAAAATGTGTCTCCGTGCAACATGTCAGCCGTCAATATAACAAAAGCCTAGCCACTGCACAGCGAAATTACAGCATCATGCCACCTGATGCTTCAATGCGCTGGCCATTCACCCAGCGGAAATCATCGCTCAACATGGCGGCAGCCAATACGCCAATATCATCTGGTAAGCCTACGCGACCTAAAGCTGTAACCGAAGCCAGCATGGCATTGACTTGGGGGTTGTCGCGCGTCTGCCCCCCGCCAAAATCTGTGGCAATGGCACCAGGTGCCAATGTGTTGGCCGTAATCCCCCGTGCACCAAGTTCCTTCGCAAGATAGCGCGTAAAGACTTCGAGTGCCCCTTTCATGATCGCATAGGGTGCGCGGTTAGGAAACGAAACGCGCGCCAGGCCAGATGAAATGTTCAAAATCTTGCCGCCGTCATTCATCAACGGAAGAAGCTTCTGGGTCAGAAAGTAGGGCGCCTTGACATGAATATTCATCATTTCATCAAATTGTGCTTCACTGGTATCGGCAATACTCACACCCATACCAGTGCCTGCATTGTTGACCAGATGATCGAATGTTTCGCAGTGCCATGTCGAGGTTAATGCCTGCTTCACTTGGGTTACAAACCCGTCAAACGTAGCGGCCTTGGAGACATCAAGCTGCACTGCCAAAGCTTTGCAGCCCTTTGCGGAAATTTCTTTCACAACCTCTTCAGCTTCGGCTTTTTTGGTGTGATAGGTGATAATAGAATCTTGGCCCCGGTCTGCCAGATGTAAAGCCATGCTGCGGCCAAGGCCACGGCTGCCGCCGGTTATGATATTGATTTTCATGCGCTGCTCCTGATTATTGACACTTTATATAGGGCCGCGAGACGCTTTGATAAGGTGTGAATAACAAAGTGGAAGCCTTTAGAAGCCGATTCCGCTGTGCGTCAAATTTTAGCTGAACTTTTTGGAGCCGTGGGCGTTGATTGTGCGTTGAATCAAACTCAAAGGATCATTGCCATGAAGAAAACACCAGTCGTTCTCGCAATTGTCGCTGCAACATTGTTCACAGCAGCGCCCGCATTTGCCGAAATGATGAAAATGAAAGTAACACTGGATGGTCAAAGCCAGTCACCTCCTGTTGATACAAAAGCCAAGGGAGAAGCAGATGTTTCGGTGGATACCGACGCAAAAACCATCACCTGGACCGTAAAGAGCACAGATCTGTCGGGTGCACCAACAGCCGGTCATTTTCATGGGCCTGCAGAAGCCGGAGCAAATGCTCCTCCGGAAGTCGATATTTCGAAGATGATCGATTCCGGAACGGCACCGATAACTGATGAGCAGATTGCCCAGATTCTAGCGGGCAAGGTATACCTCAACATTCACACTGCAAAATATCCAGATGGGGAAATTCGCGGTCAGTTGACGAAGTGATTTAGATCGAAACACCTGCAGCAGAGTTTAACTCTGCTGCAGGGTTACGCAACTTTATTTCGTTTTTACACCTGAATTGATTCTTTACTTGCGCCGAAAATGTCAAAGTGGCATGCCCTAAGTCAGCATAGTTGACCTATTAGGAGTGCGCCACCATGAATGTGAACCAGCATTTGCCAGAAGGCATGCTCCCTGCCCATGGTCTTTATGATCCGCGCAATGAGCATGATGCCTGCGGGATTGGGCTCTATGCCAATATTCACAACAAGAAAAGCCACGAAATTGTATCCAAGGGCTTGGAGATTCTCCACAATCTGGAGCATAGAGGTGCGGTAGGGGCTGACCCTAAGGCTGGAGACGGCGCTGGCATTCTCATTCAAATACCTCATGAATATTTTGCCGCTGATGCCAAGCGACTGGATTTTGAACTGCCTGCCGCCGGACAATATGGTGTGGGCTTCTTGTTCATGCCACGCGAACCTTTTTACCGGGCGGACATTGAACGCATCTGGTGGGAAACAGCGCGCGAAGAAGGCTTGAAAGTTTTAGGCTGGCGCGATGTGCCGGTGGATTCGTCCGTGCTGGGCTATTCAGTAAGGGATACGGAACCCAAGCACCGCCAAGTGTTTATTGGCCGGGGACCGACCATCAGGGATGAAGCGCAATTTGAACGTAAGCTCTTTGTGTGCCGCAAAGTGGTGTCAAACCGCGTCATGGAAGTGTTGGGGGCAAAAGCTCGCACCTATTATCCGGTATCAGTATCGTGCCGCACTGTGGTTTACAAAGGCCTCGTGCTGGGCACCGATGTGGCTAATTATTACACGGACTTGAAAGACGAGCGTGTCACGTCTGCCTTTGCTCTGGTTCATCAGCGTTTTTCTACTAACACATTTCCAAGCTGGCCGCTGGCCCATCCATATCGCTTTGTCTGCCATAACGGTGAAATCAACACTGTGCGCGGCAATTATAACTGGATGGCGGCGCGCCAAGCCAACATGAAGTCTGATGTGCTGGGCGGCGACCTGTCCAAGCTCTGGCCCATCTCCTATGAAGGCCAATCGGATACAGCTTGTTTTGATAACGCACTCGAGCTTCTTTATATGGGCGGCTATTCCCTGCCCCATGCCATGATGATGCTCATCCCGGAGGCATGGGCCGGGAACCCGCTGATGGATGATGATCGCCGTGCATTCTACGAGCATCATGCCGCCATGATGGAGCCGTGGGATGGACCTGCCGCCATGGTGTTCACCGATGGCAAGGTGATTGGCGCCACGCTGGACCGCAACGGCCTGCGCCCATCGCGTTATCTAACAACTGATGATGGCCACTTTCTGCTCGCCTCTGAAATGGGGGTGTTGCCCTTTGACGAATCTAAGATCACCCACAAGTGGCGCTTGCAGCCCGGCAAAATGCTGCTGATTGATCTCGACAAAAAGAAAATCATTTCTGACGAGGATTTGAAGAAGGAACTGTCGACGGCACATCCTTACAAGGAATGGTTGAAGCGCACCCAGGTTGTGCTGCGCGATATGCCCAAGGCCAAGACCGCACGGCCCAAGATTACTGTGCCGTTGCTGGACCGCCAGCAGGCTTTTGGCTATTCGCAAGAAGATTTAAAAGTGTTGATGGCACCTATGGCCACTACAGGCCAAGAAGCCACAGGCTCAATGGGCAATGACACGCCGGTGTCAGCATTGTCGGACAAAGCCAAATCACTGGATACTTATTTCAAGCAAAACTTCGCGCAAGTCACCAACCCGCCGATTGACCCCATCCGCGAAGAATTGGTCATGAGTTTGGTGAGTTTCATTGGACCAAGGCCCAATTTGCTGGACCTCAAGGGCACATCAAAGCACATGCGCCTCGAAGTGGCGCAACCCATCCTCACCAACGAAGAATTAGAGCGCATCCGCAACATCGGCACCGTGCGGGAAAATTCATTCCGCACAGTGACGATCGACATTACCTATGACGTGGCCAATGGTGCTGAATATATGGAAGCCGCATTAGACAGTGTGGGCGCCCAAGCCGAACGCGCTGTGAATGATGGTTACAACATCATCGTTTTGTCGGACCGTTCAGTATCAGCCGAACGTGTGGCCATTCCATCACTGCTTGCCACATCGGCCACCCACCATCATCTGATCCGCAAAGGCCAGCGCACGCTAGTGGGGCTGGTGGTTGAATCTGGTGAACCGCGCGAGGTGCATCAGTTTTGCGCGCTTGCAGGTTATGGTGCCGAAGCCATCAACCCCTATCTGGCATTTGAAACATTGGAAGCGCTGCTTCCCACCTTGGATGAAAAAGTCTCTGCTTATGAAGCCGTGAAGCGTTACATCAAGGCGGTCGACAAGGGTATTCTTAAAGTCATGTCCAAGATGGGCATCAGCACCTATCAGTCTTATTGCGGTGCGCAGATTTTTGATGCAATTGGATTGTCGACCGAGTTCATCAAGAAATATTTCACCGGAACGGCCACGCAAATCGAAGGCATTGGTCTGGCCGAAGTGGCCGAGGAAGCCTTCAGGCGGCATGAGGATGCCTTTGGGTTGAACCCCGTTCTCTCCACATCGCTTGATGTGGGCGGAGACTACGCCCAGCGCATCCGGGGTGAAGCCCATGTGTGGAACGCCGAAACTGTTTCCACCTTGCAGCATGCCGTGCGTGGAAACTCATCCGAGAAATATAAAGAATATGCGCGTCTTATCAACGAGCAAAACGAAAAGCTGAAAACCTTGCGCGGGCTGTTCCGCATCAAGTCAGCAGAAGAAATGGGCAAGGTTTCCATCTCTATGGATGATGTGGTTCCTGCTAAAGAGATCGTCAAACGCTTTGCTACGGGTGCCATGTCTTATGGCTCCATCAGCCGGGAAGCGCATGTCACATTGGCCATCGCCATGAACCGCATCGGTGGTAAATCCAACACTGGTGAAGGGGGCGAAGAATCTGACCGCTACACGCCAATGGTGAACGGTGACTCCATGCGCTCTGCCATCAAGCAAGTGGCCTCTGGCCGTTTTGGCGTAACCACGGAATACCTGGTCAACTCCGACATGATGCAAATCAAGATGGCGCAAGGCGCAAAGCCCGGCGAAGGCGGGCAGTTGCCCGGCCACAAGGTGGATGCGACAATTGCCAAAGTGCGCCATTCCACACCGGGTGTTGGTTTGATTTCACCACCACCGCATCATGACATTTATTCAATCGAGGATCTGGCGCAGCTGATTTACGATTTGAAAAACGTAAACCCGGTGGCGCAAGTCTCTGTAAAGCTTGTCTCAGAAGTGGGCGTGGGCACAGTGGCTGCAGGTGTTTCCAAAGCCCATGCCGATCATGTGACCATTTCAGGTTATGAAGGGGGCACCGGCGCATCACCGCTCACATCAATCAAGCATGCCGGTTCGCCTTGGGAAATTGGCCTGGCCGAAACGCAGCAGACTTTGGTGGCCAATGATTTGCGTGGCCGCATCTGGGTGCAAGCCGATGGCGGCATCAGGTCTGGCAGAGATGTGTTGATTGCCATGTTGCTGGGTGCCGATGAAATTGGCTTTGCCACCGCACCACTGATTGCAGCTGGCTGCATCATGATGCGGAAATGCCATTTGAACACCTGCCCTGTGGGTGTGGCCACCCAAGACCCTGAACTGCGCAAGCGCTTCAAGGGTCAGCCCGAACATGTGATCAACTTTTTCTTCTTCGTCGCTGAGGAGCTGCGCGGCCTGATGGCCTCCATGGGCATCAAGACATTAGAGGAATTGGTGGGTGGCACTGAATGGCTCGACACCAAAAAAGCAATTACCCATTGGAAAGCCAAAGGCCTGGATTTTACTAAGCTCTTTGCCAAAGCCGATGTGACAGGCCCCATCGCCACCCGCCGCGTTATGGCGCAAGAGCACGGCCTTGATAAAATTCTCGATCGCAAATTGATTGCCGAAGCCATGCCCGCATTGGAAAGCGGCAAGCCCGTGGTCATCACCTCTGAAATTCGCAACCATAACCGCACCGCAGGCGCCATGCTGTCTGGCGAAGTGGCCAAGCGTTATGGCCACGATGGCCTGCCGGAAGATACAATTCACGTAAAGTTCGCAGGCATCAGCGGGCAGAGTTTTGGCGCTTGGGCTGCGCGCGGCGTGACACTGGAAATCACCGGTGAGGGCAATGACTATGTGGGCAAGGGCCTGTCTGGCGGCAAGATCATCATCAAGCCACAATCCAACATTGGCTTCAAACCTGAAAGCTCCATCATTGTTGGCAACACCGTTCTTTACGGTGCCATTACAGGCGAAGCTTACTTCCGCGGCGTGGCGGGTGAACGTTTTGCCGTGCGCAACTCGGGCGCTGTAGCCGTTGTCGAAGGGGTCGGCGATCACGGCTGTGAATATATGACAGGCGGCTGCGTGTTGGTCATTGGCGAAACAGGGCGCAACTTTGCAGCAGGCATGTCGGGCGGTGTAGCCTATGTGCTGGATGAGGATAAAACCTTCACGCAGCGCTGCAACCTTTCCATGGTTGATCTGCAACCTATTCCTCAAGAAGAGGAATTAATTGAGAAACACCAGCACCACGGCGGCGATCTTGAAAGCCACGGCCTTGTCGATATCACATCTGGCATGGACAAGCATGATGCCACCCGCATTCATGAATTGCTAGCGCGGCATTACAAATACACTGACAGCAGCAAAGCCAAAACCATCTTGGACAATTGGGCCCATTATCTGCCGCTGTTTGTGAAAGTGATGCCTGTTGAATATGCGCGGGCTTTGGCCGATTTAGAAAAAGCCCAAGAAACCAGCAACGGTTTAACTGTGGGTGTGAAGAGGGCTTGATGACTGCGGGTCAAGCAAACGGATTAACAATGGTCACGCCACCAATGCGCTGGCCATTGTTTAAATCTTCCGTGTACAGAACATTGCAGCCAGCAAGTTGTGCGGCAGCGAGGATATTGGCATCATATATGCCAATGTCATTAGCCAGTGCTATTTCTAATGCGCGTTCATGGCTTGCCGAGGTAAGCGAAACGACCCTCAAATTTTCTTTAAGCTCCAAAAGAAACTGGGCAGACTTAACATATGGAAATCTAAACTTCTTCCAGGCGGAATTAACAAATTCATTTAAAACTTGGACGCTTATGACACCACCTTTATCGACCAGCCAGATTGCCAATTCATACTTCCGCCCGCTGCGTTCCAAAATGTGCAATAGGATGTTGGTATCAAAGAAAGCTTCATTTGCCACGGCTATTTGCTTCATCGCGGTCAAATTTGTAATCGGCAGGCCATTCAATATCTTTCGCCAACTCACGCAACCTTGCCCATCTTTCTTCCCGAGTGGATTTCCGCACAAAAGTCACTTGCTCTTCGGCCATGCCGGGAATGGTATAAAGTTCATCCCCCTCCTTTACGCCAAGTTTGGCAGCCACATCCGCAGGAAGGCGAACGGCCAGACTATTGCCCCATTTCGACACTTTCATCACAACCTGCTTGGATATACATTTAGTCAGTATGTATATCATAATTAAGTAAAGGTATCGACCATGGGTAAAATAACAGGCTTCCTTGAAATTGACCGGCAGGACCGGAAATACACGCCAGCCGCCGACCGGGTACGCAATTTCAAGGAATTCATGATTCCGCTTTCGGAAGAGAGCACGCGCAACCAGGCAGCGCGCTGCATGGATTGCGGCATTCCTTATTGCCACAATGGCTGCCCGGTGAACAACCAGATCCCCGATTGGAATGATCTGGTTTATAACAACCGCTGGGAGGAGGCCGCACGCAATCTGCACTCCACCAACAATTTCCCTGAATTTACCGGTCGCATTTGCCCGGCCCCTTGCGAGTCATCATGCACACTGAACCTTGATGATAACCCCGTCACCATCAAATCCATTGAATGCGCTATTGTCGATAAGGCGTGGGAAATGGGGTGGGTGAAGCCGCTCATTGCACCGGAAAAAACCGGCAAGAAAATTGCCATCGTGGGCTCGGGCCCTTCCGGCATGGCCGCAGCCCAGCAATTAGCACGCGCCGGACATGATGTGCATCTGTTTGAAAAAAACGCAACCGCAGGCGGTCTGATGCGGTACGGCATTCCTGATTTCAAAATGGAAAAGCATTTGATTGATAGGCGCGTTTCGCAAATGGAAGCGGAAGGAGTAACCTTCCATTACGGCGCACATATCGGTGTTACTCAAGATACCAAGCAGCTGGTCGATTCTTTTGATGCCGTGTTGCTGACGGGGGGTGCCGAAAAACCGCGTGACCTTCCTATTCCGGGTCGCGATCTTGCTGGCGTGCATTTCGCCATGGAATTTCTGCCTCAGCAAAATCGCCGCAACGCCAAAGAATCTCCTCTGGACAATCGCCCCATCCAAGCCACGGGCAAACATGTGGTGGTTGTGGGCGGGGGTGATACAGGCTCAGACTGCATCGGCACTTCAATTCGCCAAGGCGCTCTATCAGTCACCCAAATTGAAATCATGCCCGCACCGCCGGAAAAGGAAAACAAGGAACTCACCTGGCCAAACTGGCCCATGAAAATGCGCACGTCGTCATCGCAAGCCGAAGGGGCAATCCGCGATTTTGCGGTGGCCACCATCGCCCTCACGGGCGAAGACGGTGAAGTGAAAATCTTGAAATGCGCCCGCGCGGGGTCTGACTTCAAACCCCTTCCGGGAACTGAGTTTGATTTGAAAGCTGATCTCGTTCTTCTTGCCATGGGCTTTGTCCATCCGGTGGCCGATGGCATGCTTAAAAATCTTGGTGTGAAACTCGATGGCCGAGGTAACGTTGATGCCAACATCAAAGATTACAAAACCTCGATCGACAAGGTGTTCAGCGCGGGCGATATGCGCCGCGGCCAGTCGCTTGTTGTCTGGGCCATCCGCGAAGGCCGTCAAGCCGCACGCGCGGTGGATGAGTTCTTGATGGGTGAAACATCCCTGCCCCGGTAATGATTACAGAAAATGACGTTGAAAAATTTCGCAACTCCACTGCGGGCACCAAGCACGTTACGCATTTCAACAATGCAGGCTCATCGTTAACACCTGACTGTGTTCATGACGCTGTCATACGCCATCTTGAGCGCGAACGCCAAATTGGCGGCTATGAAGCCAAGGCTGAAGCACAAGCGAACATCAATTCGTTTTATGATGAAGCCGCAAAGCTCATCGGCGCCACGCCAAGCGAGATTGCCTTTATCGAAAATGCCACGCGCGCTTGGGACATGGCGTTCTATTCTCTGCCGTTCAATGAAGGCGATGAAATCATTACTGTCGCCTCAGAATATGCCAGCAATTATCTGGCCTATCTGCAAATCGCAAAGCGCAAGGGTGTTGTAATCAAAGTCGCTGCAAATGACCCAAGCGGCCAAGCGGATGTGGACTCGATCTCAAAACTTATCACCTCTCGCACCAAACTGATCTCCATCACCCATGTGCCAAGTACGGGTGGATTGATCAACCCCGCCGAAGCCATTGGCAAGATCGCCAGGGACCATGGTGTTTTATATTTGCTCGATGCCTGCCAATCTGTAGGCCAGTTACCCATCGACGTCACTGCGATTGGCTGCGATATGCTTTCAGCAACAGGCCGCAAATTTTTGCGCGGGCCCCGCGGTACTGGATTTCTCTATGTGCGCCAAGCGCTCGCCAACACACTTGAACCTGTGTTGATTGATTTGCACGCCGCCCATTGGGACACGCAGAACAGTTACAGCATTATTGACGGCGCAAAACGATTTGAAAACTGGGAATGTTACTACGCCGGCAAGATTGGTCTGGCTGAAGCTATTCGATATGCCCGTAATATTGGGCTTGATAACATCGCTGCGCGAAACAAACTCTTGGCAGGCTTACTTCGCGAAAAACTGCAAACGATAGACGGCGTAACTGTAACTGATCTTGGCGTCAATAAATCGGCTATCGTGACTTTTACCAAATCGGGCATTGATGCGGAAGTCATCAAAGACTGTTTGAGCAAGCAGCATATCAATGTATCAGTTTCTCCAGCATCCTATTCAAGGCTAGACCTTGGCGCGCGGGGCCTAAGCTCGGTGGTGCGCGCCAGTGTTCACTATTTCAACAGTGAAGTTGAAGTTGAGCGTGTCATCGCTGCCATTGCTGCCATTGCTGCCATAACATAACTTTAAGGCTGGACCGGCGCAACAAAACTGAAATCATCAAACCGCCCGGGCGGAGCGGGCTGGCTTTCACCCGTGCTGAACAATTTGGTTGCCGCTTCGGAAATTCCCTTGAGTGGGGCCCCTTGCCCGTCCGCTGGCACCACTGCACTTGCAGTCATCACCACGTCGCTTGATGCATGCAGCACATCCTTGCCATCGCTATCGACCTGCCCAAACATGGGACTTGTCACTTGAGCAACGGGAGTATTCACCTCACCAAGTGGCGTGGCGACACTTGGGACCTGACCCTGTCCACCAGCTTTCACAGCCGCCAAAACAATCTGGCCAAATTTGTTATTGCCTTGTTTCAAAAATGTAACACCGTCGCGCTGGCGAAGTTTTTTCATCTCGCCTGTGTCATCTGGCCCAAAATCCATATAGGTGCCATCGTTGTTGAGCAGCGGCACGCGCATATCAACATAAATCGCACCCTTTGCCACAACGCGGTCTTTCTGCAGAGCAGAAACAAGCTTCATGTCAGTGTCATAGGCCGCATCCCCCATGGGTGGCTGGCTTAACCAAAACACTTTCACATTCTGCGCTTTTAAAGCATCGGCAAGCACATCCACATTCGCTTGATAGGCTTTCACCCATTCGGGCGTGTTGAAAGTCAAACGTCCCGCATCGTCCCGAATATCCTGGCGGTCATTCAGGCCGATCAAAACCACAACGCTGGTGAAGGCTTTGCCGTCCATGATTTTTGGAATTGCAGCTGACCAATCATAAACATCCGGACGCGCAATGGCAGACGATTCGTTGAAGCGGCTGACAATTTCAACAGTTGCATCTCCGGCTGCAACACGCGTCATACCGGCACCCAACCCGCCTGCCATAGAATCGCCAATCACGAGGATGCGTTCAACACCATCATTCAGCGAAGGTGAAATCAACTCCGACGGTTGTTCAACAGCCTGGCTGCCAATAAATGGTGTCGTATCCTGCGCCAGCGCCAACCATGGGCCAAGCACCATGAACAGCATCACCATCAAAAACCGCATCATGCTTTAATGCTAGCCACGTTTGCGGATTTGCTCAAGCACCTTGACGCTTGGAATTCCGTCCAGTGGCAAACCTGCTTTTTTCTGAAACTGCAAAACCGCTTCATACGTTGCAGCGCCAATACGCCCATCAGCACCGCCTGTGCCAAAGCCACGCGCATTGAGCAGCCGCTGCAATTCCTTGCGTTGTGGAACCGATAAATCAACCGACGCATCAGGCCAAGCCGCTTCAATGGGTGGCCCGCCTTTGATACGGTCTCCCAAATGTCCCACAGCAAGCGCATAGGAATGTGACTGGTTATAATCCATGATCGCCATGAAATTCTGTGTCACCAAAAAAACAGGCCCGGCAATGCCTTGTGGAATCACCACAAAGGCAGGCGCATTTGGCGCATTGAATGATCTTGCAGTGGCCGGAACGACACCAAGCTTTGCCCAGTCTGAAACGGGCCGCCAATGCGTGCGGCCAATCAGGCCACGGTCAAACCCGGCAGGCAGTTTCACTTCCCATCCCCATGGCCGATCTGATTTCCACCCGGCTTTCATCAAATAGTTTGCAGTAGACGCAAGTGCATCTTCTTTCGTTCCCCACAAATCCTTCTTGCCATCACCGTTCCAATCCACCGCAAAGGAAAGATAGGATGAGGGGATAAATTGCGTGTGCCCCATGGCAGCCGCCCAAGACCCCACAAAATTATCGGGCGTGCGGGCACCCCGCTTGAGAATGGCAAATGCTGAAATCAATTGGACGCGCGCATAATTCTTCTTGGTGCCCGAATAGATCAGGGTCGCAAGCGAACGCATAACGCTCATTGAACCCATGTCTTTGCCAAAATTGGATTCCATGCCCCAGATTCCAAGAATAACAGAACGGCTCACACCATATTTTTTCTCAATGGCATCCATCAATGCATCATTCGCAGTGAGCATGGCCTTGCCAGTTTCTATCCGGATTGGCGTTACTGCCTTTTGCAAATAATCAGATGTGGCGGTGGTAAATTCGGGCTGCGTGTTGGCAAGCTTCACGACAGCAGGATCAGGCTCGGTGATCCCGGCAAACGCCCGGTCAAACAGATCGCGCGAAATGCCAGATTTTTGCACGGCCGGCCACAGCGTTTGAATAAAAGCTTCAAATTTTGCATCGGCCAATGCGAACTGCGGCATAAAACTGAAGCCCACAGCAAGCGCTGCCACAAATCTAAGTCGCATGATTTTCTCCCAGCTTGGCCAAACGATTCGGCCACCACTTCTAACAGGAGATTACAAAACCCTGAAATTGGGTCACCAGTTAGGCAGAATTTCTGCGCTCCAGGTGCTGCTCCCACGCCAAAGCTGATTTGACGATGAAATCAAGATCGGCATGTTTCGGCTGCCAGCCTAAAATTTCCCGCACCCGGTCGGCTCCTGCCACAAGCTCGTCGGGATCGCCTGCCCGTCGCGTACTAAGGTTGTAATTAACGGGCTTGCCAGACGCTTTTTCAACAGCCTTGATCACCTCCAGCACCGAATAGCCCTTGCCATAGCCGCAATTGAATATTCCACTTTCGCCGCCGCGATCAAGATAGGCCAAGGCATCCATATGAGCCGCAATCAAATCACTCACATGAATGTAATCGCGAAGGCACGTACCATCGGGCGTGGCATAGTCTGTTCCAAATACATCCATTGAAGCGCGTTGACCCAAAACAGTCTGGCACGCCACCTTGATCAAATGCGTGGCGCGTGGAGATGATTGTCCAGAGCGGCCCTTCGGGTCGGCCCCTGCCACATTGAAATAACGCAACGCCACATAATTCAAACCATAGGCCAAAGACGAATCCTGCAGCATCAGTTCTGTCATTCGCTTTGAAGTGCCGTAGGGCGAAATGGGCGCAAGCCTGGCCGATTCAAAAACGGGCTGCGTTTCCGGATTGCCATAAACAGCAGCTGTCGAAGAAAAGATGAACTTCCTGACTCCAGCCTTCACCACAGCGGCCATCAGCGCACGCGACTTCACCGTGTTGTTGAGATAATATCCCAGCGGATCTGCCACAGAGTCTGGCACCACGATGGACCCTGCAAAATGGATTACGGCATCGATTTTGTGGGCTTGGATCAGGCTTTCAACCAGTGCCTCGTTCCCAATGTCACCTTGCACAAAGGTTGCTTGCGGAGCGACGGCCCAGCTAAACCCGGTTGTGAGGTTGTCCAATACGACGACATCTTGTCTGGCATCCGTCAGCGCCAGAACCATATGGCTGCCAATGTATCCTGCCCCACCCGTTACCAAAACAGTCATTCTCAACTCCGCACTTTAACCAACTATCCATTGCTCTTCATTTAGTTTAAATAGAATTAGTGCAATCCAAAACTGCTCACGCCTGCATTCGTACTTAAAAGTCGGTAAACAACATGAAACCAATCAAAAAAGCTGTTTTTCCCGTTGCAGGCCTTGGCACAAGGTTTTTGCCTGCCACCAAAGCCATGCCCAAGGAAATGCTGACAGTGGTGGATAAACCGCTGATCCAGATTGTCGTGGAAGAAGCACGCGAAGCTGGCATTGAACATCTTATTTTTGTCACCGGCCGCAATAAAAGCGTGATCGAAGACCATTTTGATAAACAATATGAATTGGAATCGACGCTGCGAAAGCGTGGCAAATCCATTGAACTTGAAATTCTTGAAGAAGATTTACCAGCCGCAGGCCAAACCAGTTTTACCAGGCAGCAAGAACCTTTGGGTTTGGGTCATGCGATTTGGTGCGCGCGCAATCTGGTGGGCCATGAACCGTTTGCGGTGTTGTTGCCCGACATGATTATGAAAGCTGATCCAGGCTGTCTTTCGCAAATGGTTCAAACCTATCATGAGCGTGGCGGTGGCAATGTGATTGCCGTTGAAGAAACACCGTGGGACCAAGTGCACCGCTACGGTGTGGTGGGCGCAAAAGATTGGCAGAACAATCATTTCACCATTGACGCGATGGTGGAAAAACCAAAACGCGATGTGGCACCTTCCAATCTGATCATTTCGGGACGCTACATTCTTCAGCCAGAAATTTTTTCAGAAATTGAAAAACAAAAACCTGGTGCAGGTGGCGAGATTCAAATTACTGATGCCATGATAAATCTCATGAAGCAGCAGGCCTTCCACGGTGTAAAATTCAATGGCAAGACTTATGACTGCGGCGACAAGCTTGGTTTTCTGGCAGCCAATGTAGCATTTGCCTTGGAACGCGAAGATCTGGGTCCAGCTTTCCGACAACTGCTGCAAGAGGTCATAAGCAATCATAATGGCTTCTTGAGCTGGGACGCCAGTTCTGAACTCACTGCAATTTTGCGCGATCTTAAAGGTGGTGAACCAGCAATTGTTGCAGCAGAAGAGATCAAGGCCGCTTCTTAAGCCCTGCGCAAGTTACCCAGATGGATTTCACTTCGCGAACGGGCATGGGCGCGAACCGCATCGCCAAACGCGTTAAATATTTTTACGGAATCAGGATTATCCTTGGCTTTGTATTCTGGATGCCACTGCGTTGCCAATGCAAAAGCCTGTGCATCTTTAACAGAAACAGCCTCGACAATGCCATCTGGGGCGGTTGCTTCCACAGTCAATCCACTGCCTAAGGCCTTGATGCCTTGGCGGTGAATACTATTGACCATGATTTCAGATTTTCCGGTGATGCGTTCCAGCATGCCGCCTTTTTCAACACGAACAGCATGGTTGGGGCCATAGCGCATATCGGTATCGTCTGAAGCGGGTGCCCGGTGGTCAAGTCTGCCCTGGCCGCGTTGCAATTCAGTTTCAAGGCTTCCACCCATCGCCACATTCAATTCCTGAAACCCTCGGCAAATACAAAGAAGCGGAATGCCCCGATCAATCAACGCGCGGATCAATTTCAATGTCATGCTGTCGCGGTTATGATCGTAGGGCTCATGATCAGCCGAAGGTTCCTCACCATAAAGTGGGGGATGAACATTGGATACAGCACCCGTCATCAGGATCCCGTCAAAGTGATCAAGCAAATCATCCAGATTAAGAACATCAATCATCGATGGAATCATCACCGGCAAAACTTGCGAAACGTCCGCCAGGGCCCGCACATATTTATCGCCCAATGAATGAAACAGAAATCCATGATTTTCATAAGTGTCGGCAGGCAGGCCGACCAGTGGCTTCAACTTAGACATCACAAAACTTTCAATTCAGCGCAAACATGATTTTATAGGTTACGCCTAACCCAGCACACATGGCCAGTGTTTTCGGAATACTGAATTTGAAGTGCAGCAATGCAAAGCCTGCAATGATCGCGAGCACAAAGCCTGCCGTGTCAAACATCGTGAAATTTGGCACCCACACTGGAACCAAACCAGAGCTGCGCTTAACATCTCCAAAAAAAACATGCAATCCGAACCATAGCGAAAGATTGAGGATAACCCCTGCCACGGCAGCTGTGATGCTGGCCATGGCCCCCGAAAGGCGCGGCATGTTTTGCAAATGCCGCACATAAGGTGCGCCCGCAAAAATCCATAAAAAGCAGGGTGCAAACGTCATCCACAGGAAAATCAAGCTTCCAATCAAGCCAGCTCCAATTGCACTCTGGGTTTTGGCTGCAGCCAGAAATCCCACGAATTGACCAACCAGGATAAGAGGACCTGGTGTGGTTTCAGCAAGGCCCAACCCATCCATCATTTCAGGGGTGGTCAGCCAGCGATGTGTTTCGACCACGTCTTGCCCCATATAAGTCAGCACGGCATAAGCCCCGCCAAAAGTGACCACAGCCAGTTTGCTAAAGAACACACCCAGACGTGTATAAACATGGTCTTGGCCAAACACTGCAAACAACCCCGCAAGTGGAACCAGCCAAACTCCAAGCCACAGGGCCACAGTCTTTGAACTTGCAGTCAAGGATGGGAATGTTGTTTCAACCAATTGGCTTTGCGACACGGCTTGAGTTTTTAAAAATCCAATAGTCGCAGCGATGATCACAATCAGCGGAAACGGAACTGCAAAAAAGAACAAGGCCACAAATGCCAATGCAGCAATCGCCCAGTCGACCGGGCTTTTCAAGGCTTTTTTGGAAATGCGCAGCAGCGCCTGCAACACAATCACCAGGACCGCTGCTTTGATGCCCCAGAACACACTTTCAACCAGCGGCATTATTCCAAAAAGCGAATAGAGAATCGAGAGTGACAGGATAATCGCCGCACCTGGCAATAAAAACAACAGACCCGCACTCAAGCCACCGCGAACCCCGTGAAGCTTCCACCCAATATAGGTGGCAAGCTGCATGGCCTCTGGGCCGGGCAACAACATGCAGAAATTCAGGGCGCTGAGAAATTCTTTTTCTTCAATCCATTTGCGGTCTTCCACCACTTCCCGGTGGATCAATGCAATCTGACCTGCAGGGCCGCCAAACGACAGCAAGCCAATTCGCCACCAGACCTTCTGGGCTTCAGAAAAACTCGGAGTCACAGCTTGGCTTGCCTCGATATCAGCCCCAATGTGATTGCAGCAACGCGAGCCGCGGTGTAGCCGAAGACACCACCCACATCGCGTTTGGGAACAAATTCAACCATTGCAAATCCAGCAATGCGGGCTTTGGTCGCCACCCCTTTTAACAACTCAGTCAATTGCAAAAAACTCAAGCCTCCGGGCGATGGCGCTGCAACAGCAGGCATGGCCGAACAATCCAACACATCCAGATCCAATGAAATCAGCACATCGGAATCGGGTTCAATATGCTGCAGAACTGTGTCGATGCCGTGTAAGTGAATGTGACGGCTTGGAATAATATGCGCACCCCAGTTCTTTGCGTCTTCCACTTCGGCCTGCCTGGCACTTCCCAAACCGCGCGTTCCCGCCTGGACAATGCGCCAAACATGCGGCTGCTCGGAGGCCCTTCGCATTGTGCTGGAAAACCCATATTTTTCTTTTTCGCGCTCATCGCGCCAATCAATATGCGCATCAATCTGCAACACGGTGATCGGAGTTTCACCTGAAAATGCTGCAATAAATGGAATGGGCACTGAATCATCCCCGCCCAACATAAGAGGTACTGCCCCTGCCGCCAGAATGGACCGTGTCATGGTTTCTATTTTCTTGCGGTTGTTCTTTCCATCCAACGCTCGCGTAGCAAGATTGCCCAAATCCACTGCCTTGAAAGTGTCATGTGCCAGCAAGGGTCCATCAACATCAAAATCCCAGTGCGACAGCCACGCGCTATCGTCTTTGAGTGCCTGGCGAAAATGATCAGCTGCCCCGGCGTGAACGCGGTGATCTATGCCACGGTAGGGGGTTCCGTGAGGTGCGCCAAACACGGCGGCTTGCGCACCCTTCGGCAACTTCGCCGATACTGTTCCCATGAATGGAGGAATTTTAGCCTTGATCGCCATGGCAATATCTTGCCTTGCAAAGGCCTAAGCTGCAACCTGTGAATTTGGCGAAATCAGTTTGGGCCAATCTACCCGTGTGGCGGGCAACACCAGCCGCGCCTCGGTCCCAATGCCTTGCAACCCTTCGAGTGTCACATCGCCGCCATGCAGCCTGGCGATGCGGCGCGCAATGGCCAGACCAAGCCCCATGCCGCCATAACTTCGGGTGGAAGCACCATCAATTTGCACAAAAGGTTCAAACACGCGCACGGAATCCTCCGCGCTAATTCCAATTCCCGCATCGCGCACAGAAATAATCAACTCGCGGTTTGGTCCGCTTTGCATGGCGACGTTCACAACAGAGTCAGCCGGGGAAAACTTGATGGCGTTGCTAACCAAATTGAGCATGACTTGCTTCAAGCGGGTGAGATCACCGCGCACACTCACATCCTCTAAAACATTTGCCACAATGTTGATCTTGCTGTCGTCGGCTTGGTTGCGGCACATCTTGAGAGTGACCTCGACAATTTCTGCCGCATCAGTGTCTTGCTCGACAAGTTGAAACGAACCTCGTTCCAGCCTGGTGGCATCAAGAATATCATTGATGAGGTTTTGCAAGTGGCGCGCACTTTCTATGATGCTGCTCAAATAGCTTGCTCGGTCGGCAGGTGAGAAGCTGTCGCTCTGCTCGCTGTTCAAGACTTCGCAAAAGCCGACAATGGAATTGATTGGCGTTCGCAGTTCATGACTGATCACAGCCAGAAACTGCGATTTTGCGGCACTGGCACTTTCAGCTGCCTCTTTTGCTGCAACAATCTGGATTGCCGAATTATGCTCAATTGTCACGTCATGGCCAACGCCGCGGTAACCTGTAAATTGACCTGCTTCGTTCACAACTGCGCGCGCCTTGAGGTGCCAATGGGTTTGTTCACCATCTGCAATCACCGTCATCCGTTGCACCAGCGCAGCGTCGGCCAACGCCGGAGACAATTGAAAATCATCTGCTTCAAGCGCACAATCATTTGTTCTCAGCAGAGCGGTAAATTCAGAACCGTGCAAATCCTGCCCGTGTAAACCCAACACATCAGCAAGGCGTGGCGAATAATAGATGAGTCTGCCATTCGCATCCGTTTCCCAAAGCCAATCACTGGTATCGCGTTCGAAATCGTTGAGCAGCAGTTTTATGATTTGTCCCTGACGCGACTTCTCCAAATCGCCCCGGGTCTTTCTTTCAAATTCGATATGCGCCGTAACGATGAAGCCAATCAGCGAAAGCCAGAACGCGGCACACACAAGTGCAAACAGAATTTGATGCTGTGGCAGTCCTGTGTAAATTGACCAGCACATGATGACACCCACAAACGAGGCATAAAGCACGGCGACTGACGGCATGCGCAACCATGTTAAAACGCCAAGGGCCCAGATAATCAGCGTAATGCCATAAATTAAAACTGCGCTATCTGCGCTGGTGCGGTTGATAAAGGTGGTGGCAGGCACCGACCATATGGCAGCCATGGCCACCGCAACAACTGGCATGCTGCGCAACAGGAGTGCAGCACGCTTGGGCTGATGTTGAAATCCGCGACACTTGAAGATCAAGGCCACAATCACAACGGTGGCCAGAGCGGAAGCCACCTGCCAATATCTCAGCACATCTTTAGGCTGTTCCACCAAAAATGTCATGAAGACCGTGGCGATCAAATGATAGAAAGTATAGATGGGCAAGGCCCGCATGATCTCTGATAGCTGGCGCAAGCCAAATTCCGAATTGATCTGCGCTGTTAAATCACCTTCCTTGAAGGGGAGTTTCAGGACCTGTAAATCGTTTGCCAACGGAAATTCATGTCTCCCTGGGCGAATCATGTCGCACCGCCGCATTTTCTAGGACAGAGGTTAATGCGTCCACTATAATTCCCGACTTTAAGCAAGACGAGATTTGAGTTTACAATGACTGACGTTGTTCTGCCGCCAGGCCACCCCCCGATCAAACCACGCAAGGTGGGGGTTCTGCTGATGAATTTGGGGACACCCGAAGCCACGGATTATTGGTCAATGCGCCGGTACCTGAAGGAATTTTTGTCTGACAGGCGGGTGATCGAGGTGAACCGCTATGTCTGGTGGGTGATTTTAAACTTGATCATTCTCACGTTCCGCCCGTCCAAAAGTGGCAAAGCGTATAAGCAGATCTGGAACGCCGAAAAAAATGAATCGCCGCTGAAAACCTTTACGCGCAGCCAGGCTGAAAAAGTATCTTTGGCGCTAGGCAATCCCAAACTAGTGGTCGATTGGGCCATGCGCTACGGAAAACCGCCTGTGCAAGCACGGTTGGAAGCCTTGCAAGCGGAAGGTTGCGACCGCATTGTTCTGTTTCCACTTTATCCGCAATACAGCGCAGCAACCACGGCCACAGCTTTGGACAAAGCCTATGACGCCTTGAAAACCATGCGCTGGCAACCCGCCATCCGCACTGTACCGCCCTATTTCGATCACCCGGCCTACATCGAAGCCATCGCAAACAGCTTGCAGAACCACATCGCTTCGCTCAACTGGAAGCCAGACCGCATTCTGATGGCATTTCACGGCCTGCCGCGCGAATATCTTGACAAGGGTGACCCCTATCATTGCCACTGCCAAAAGACAGCCCGCTTGGTGCGCGAAAAGCTGGGCTACTCGACCGAGTTTGCCCAACTGGTGTTCCAATCGCGTTTCGGCCCGGCCGAATGGCTAAAGCCCTATGCACAAGATACGGTAGCAGGACTGCCCGCCGCCGGAGTGAAAAATCTAGTCATGATCTCTCCCGGCTTTTCATCAGATTGTGTTGAAACGCTCGAAGAGCTGGCCATAGGCTTGGAAGAAACCTTCCATGAAAATGACGGCGTTAATTTTTCTGTGGTGCCCTGCCTGAACGACAGCCCCCTTTCCATCTCGCTTCTGACGCAACTCGCAGATGAGGAATTAAAAGGCTTTATATGAATAATTTCCCTTATTGCCCTTGAATTTTGGCCAAGAACGCCTATTTGTCAGGTGTCGGCGATTCGGCTGGCCAGGGAGAATGGGCGATGGGTTACGACGGCGCAGGCATTTTTGTTATCGTGGTTTTGGCAGTTGTGGCGTTTTTTGTGCTGCGCTCCATTCGCATGGTGCCGCAGGGCTATAATTACACCGTTGAGCGCTTCGGGCGCTATGTGCGCACGTTATATCCGGGGCTTGGCCTCATCGTACCGTTCACCGACCGGGTGGGCCACAAGCTGAACATGATGGAGCGCGTGCTGCCGGTGCCGAGCCAGGAAGTAATTACGCGCGACAATGCCATGGTGACAGTTGATGGTGTTGCCTTCTTCCAGGTGCTGGATGCAGCCAAGGCGTCCTACGAAGTTACTGACCTGGAAAACGCCATCCTCAACATGGTGATGACGCAAATTAGAACCGTGATGGGCTCGATGGAGCTTGATCACCTTCTGTCGCAGCGCGATGAAATCAACCACAAGCTTTTAGCAACGGTTGACCAGGCCGCCCAAGGCTGGGGCGTGAAAATGACCCGCATTGAAATCAAGGACATTAACCCGCCGCGCGATCTGGTGGAATCCATGGGCCGCCAGATGAAAGCCGAACGTGACAAGCGCGCTGCCATTCTGGAAGCCGAAGGCTTGCGCAGTGCCGCCATTTTAAGGGCGGAAGGCGAGAAACAATCCATCATGCTGCAAGCCGAAGGCCGCAAAGAAGCAAGCTTCCGCGATGCCGAAGCGCGCGAACGCTCGGCCGAGGCGGAAGCCAAAGCCACGCAAATGGTAAGCAACGCCATCGCGGGCGGCAACGTGCAGGCGATCAACTATTTTGTGGCCAACAATTATATCAAGGCGCTGGAAGCCTTGGCCCAATCCCCCAACCAGAAAATTCTGATGCTGCCGCTTGATGCAAGCTCGGTTCTGGGTTCGATTGGCGGCATTGCTGAAATTGCGAGGGAGGCCTTTGGCAGCGGGTCTGGCGGCCAGAACGCCACCCCACTCAAGCGCTCGCCAACAGTGCCCAGAGTTTGACATGAACGAATTTCTCGCAATGACAGGCCCGTGGTTCTGGTGGATTGTGGCTGGCACTCTGCTGCTGGCAGAAATGGCCCTGCCCGGCTTTTTCATGCTGTGGCTGGCAGTGGCCGCAGCACTTACGGCAATTGCCGATCTCATCTTTCACTTCAGCTGGATGGGGGAAGTGCTCAGCTTTGCCGTGCTGTCCATGCTGTCTGTGCTGGCTTCGTGGCGCTTTGTGATGAACAGCAGAACCACAACATCAGACAGCCCGCACCTGAACCGGAAGCACTCAAGCTTCGTGGGAAAAACCTACGCGCTGAACACCGCCATCACGCAAGGCAGCGGCAAAATCAAGGTTGAAGACACGCTCTGGGACGTGGATGGCGAAGACGCCGAAGCGGGTGCGCGGGTGAAAGTGGTGGGTATTGATGGACTGCGATTAAGGGTGGAGCGGGTGTGAGGGCAGCGTTGTGAGCGTGTCCTTAGCCACAATTTGCGTGCTTGCATCAATCACAACGCCGTTCCATTTTTTAACCGCGCACAAATCTTGGCCGGGAGCCCTGAACACTTAACGTATGCAAGGTTGTGCATCGTATCCGATTAGGTATGTGATGTAGTCCAAATCTTGTACCGTAGTTTTGTGATTATGACTGAGTAGCTTAACACAACTCCCGTCTCAGAAAGTCGATCATTACTCTTACCTTGTTGGGCAGATAGCTGCGGCTGGGATAGATGAGCCAACAGGCGCGCTCAAAAGTTGTGGCGGTGACGTCATGATCTGGAAACAGGTTGACCAAGCGCTTGGCTTCAATATCGCCGTCTACCAGCCAGCTGGGCAGAAGGGCGGCACCGAGCCCGTCAAGGGTAGCATTGCGCACGGCGATAGCAGGTGAGAGAGTGATATCACCATCGACTAATACTTCCGTGATTTTACCGCGCTGGTCGCGGAACAGCCAATTGGTTCTGAAATCGCGGATGCTGAATAACAGCAAGCGATGGTTTTTTAAATCAATCGGTACTTCAATGACAGAATGCTTGCGCAAGTAGGCTCGTGAGGCCACGAGGCGATAACGCGTGTCCATTAGCTTACTGGCAATGACATTGCCTTCGATGGAGGGTGCCATACGGACGGCCAAGTCAATGCGCTCGGACACAAGATCGAGATTGGCGTCGGAAAAAATGCAATCCAGTTTAAGATCAGGATAGAGCACCCTGAACTTTGACAACAACGGCACAATGCAAGTCTGACCGAAAGTGACCGATGCCGTAATGCGCAACGTGCCTTTGGGAGAGCCAGAGACACTTAGGGCCGCATCCAAGGCTTGGGCAAATTCGGATAGCAACGGCTCAATGCGGGCCAAATATTGCTCGCCTGCTTCGGTGGGTGCCAGCCTGCGGGTGGTACGCTGAAAAATCCGGAATCCCAGTTTTTCCTCAAGCTCTGCTACCGCGCGCGAAACTGAAGACGGATCCAGCAAATGCTCTTCGGCAGCTTTGGCAAAGCTGCCGCGGCGGGCCACAGCGGACAGAAGCTCCAGATCGGATAATTTCATTCATGCGAAAATATCATGAATATGATGCATTTGCAAGCCTTTATTGAATCAACGCTTGCATTAGTTATGACTGCGTTGAAACAATTTCACAGCACAGGAGAAATACAATGTCCCTCAATCATGATATCGCACTCGTCACTGGTGCAGCTCGTGGCATCGGCAAAGCTTTGGTTCTTGAGCTTCTAGCGCGCGGCGTCAAAAAGGTATATGCGGTCGGCAGGAGCGCCAGTGTAGCCAATACCTTTGTTGGCAATACCAAAGTAGTCCCTTTGGTCGCAGATGTTTCAGATGCCAGCAGCGTTGCTGCCATTGCCGCCCAAAGCAAAGATGTAACATTGGTGTTCAGCAACGCTGGCGTCTTGGATTTTGGTGATATCCTTTCCGTCTCAGACGAAATACTGAAGCGAAACTTCGGTACCAATTTCTATGGCCAACTGAATGTCGCAAAGAGCTTTGCTCCAATCATTGAAAAGAACGGTGGCGGCCACCTAACAAATTTGCTCACCGTTGTGTCATTGGCCAGCATGCCCGGCTTAGCAGCTTATAACGCATCAAAAGCAGCTGCCTGGTCGCTCACTCAGTCGTTGCGCGCTGACCTTGGAAAAAAGGGCATCAAGGTGCACGGCGTATTCCCCGGTCCGGTAGACACTGAAATGGCAGCTGACATCACCTTCCCCAAAACATCCCCTAGTGATGTGGCCAAAGCCATTGTGGATGGCATGATTGCCGGAGATGAGGACATTTTCCCTGATGCGATGTCTCAGCAGGTCTATGCCGGTTGGAAGGCCGATCACAAGGCGATCGAAAAGCAATTTGCCTCAATGTAGCGTCCTTGATGTCTTTCATGCGGGCGCGGCATTGTCTTGCCCCGCACCGCGCCGACGCAATTTTAAAGGAGTTTGATATGATTGATGTCTATGCCTTCGCCACGCCGAACAGCGTTAAAGTTCCCATCGCCTTGGAAGAAGCAGGCCTTGCCTATCGAATGCAATCTATCGATGTGCGCAAGGGTGAGCAATCAAAGCCTGAATTTCTGGCACTGAATCCCAACGGCAAAGTGCCCGTGATTGTCGACTGCGACGGCCCGGGCGGCCAGCCCATTACACTGGCAGAATCTGGCGCCATTCTGCTTTATCTCGCCGAGAAATCCAACAAGCTTCTGCCACCTGATCCGCGCGAAAAAGCACGGGCCTTGGAATGGTTATTCTTTCAAGTGGCAGGACTTGGACCAATGTTCGGCCAATCCGGTTACTTCCTGCGCTCAGCGCCTGAGAAACCCGCTTTTGCGCTTGAGCGCTATAACGGCGAGGCCTATCGCCATTTGAAAGTGCTCGATCAACATTTAGCGCAACATGAATGGGCGGCTGGCAAAACTTTTTCAGTTGCAGACATCGTTCTTTTCGGTTGGATTTGGCGGCGTGAGTTTGCCGGTGTCAATCTCGATGCCGCTCCAAATGTGGCGCGCTGGTTTGTCACGATGGAGGCCCGGCCCGGCGTCAAGGCAGGTGTGGCAGCAGTCAACGCTCTGGTCTCTGCTGCGTGAATCAAGACATCTAATTTCCAGTACCGTGTTACCCATGAAAGCGGGCATCCCAAAAGACGACGAAATTCCCACCTTCGAGGAAATGACTGTGTATGGATCTTTCGCAACCGGCAAAATACTCCACTCCCCCGTCGTCACGTTTTAAACGTATTTGTTTTTCAATCTCCACCCTGTTCACACATTTTTCCGTTTGAAGGTTACGGGAGGATTTCGATGGGCTTTATTTTCAGGTGTCTTGGATTTGGTTTATGGATTTTAGCGCTTTGGAGCTCAACTGCTTTTTCGCAGGGCATTCCAAATCCGAGGTTGTGCCCTGAGGTTGTTGGCGAGTGGCTGGCGCATGCGCAGGAACTGCGCCAGTTGGGCGGATGTGGGCTGGAAGCCGGGAATTCTTTTGTGTCGCTTGATCGAAAAGTTCAAACAGAGATTTGCCTGGCAGGCTCCGATGACGCCACCGAATCGCGCAGCACAGATATTCGCGAGACACTTGGCAATTGCCGCTATTGCAAGGCCTACGCGAATTCAGCGCTTGGTGCCGCCAGAGACAATGTGCTCTATGGTTGCGGCTTTACGGGAGACCGCTGGACAACGCGCTATGACGATCATTTCAACTGGTGCATGAACTTGAGGGACTGTAAACCAATTTGCGTTTTATTTGTTTTCTGCACTCCGGCCTGTCTGGACCGACAATCACTTCAAAACATCTATTCCGACCCCGAAACATCCGCCAGAACGCAAGCCATGGCAGAATGCAGGATCAGCAATCCCGAGCCCAGCTCCTGCAAATCCTGCCATCAGCGAAACGGCTGAAAATTCAGCCCCTTGTTTTCACATCGCGCCAGACCCAAATGGCAGCTACACTGAACTGACCTGATTCACCCAACCCCTCGCGAGCATGACATGACCCATTTGCCCTTCCCCACCCGCTTTTCTGATGATGATGCGCCACGCAGCGAAATGCCAACGCCGCGCTTGGTGGAAAAGCATTATTTTGATGCGCGCATTGTGATGCTGACAGGTGAGGTGAACAATGTATTGGCCGAGCGCGTGTGCATCAATCTTTATGCGTTGGCGCAAGCCAGTTCCGAGCCAATTACTGTGATCATTTCATCTCCCGGCGGCCATGTCGAATCTGGCGACATGATCCACGACACCATCAAGTTCATCAAGCCGCGCGTGCGGGTGCTGGGCTCTGGTTGGGTGGCAAGTGCAGGAGCACTGGTTTACATCGCAGCCGACAAGCAAGACCGCTATGTCATGCCGAACACGCGCTTCCTGTTGCACGGACCTTCGGGCGGCGTGGGCGGCAAGGTGACTGATATTGCCATTCAAGCCAAAGAAATGATGATCATGAAGGACCGCTTGAACAAGCTGATTGCCGATGCCACTGGGCAGACTGTGGCCAAGGTGGAAAAAGACACCGACCGTGATTTCTGGTTGTCGGCGCAGGAAGCCATTGATTATGGCCTGGCGACCAAGATGATTTCGAAGATGAGCGAGCTCAAATAAGCGTTAAAACAAGGGGTGCTCACCCCTTGTTTTTATAATACACATCCAGGAACACAGCGAACATTAGCACGGCACCTTTGATCACAAACTGCCAGTCAATGCCGATGCCCATGATGCTCATGCCGTTGTTCATCACACCAATGATGAACGCGCCGATGACAGCACCGATGATTTTGCCCACACCCCCGGTGACCGCTGCACCGCCGATGAAACATGCCGCAATCACTTCAAGCTCGAACCCGGCTCCTGCCTTGGGGGTTGCCACATTTAGGCGCGCAGCAAAAATAAGGCCGCCAAGTGCTGCAAGGGCGCCCATGATGGTGAAAATCCAGAAAGTCAGGCGCTCAGTATTCACGCCTGAAAGCTTGGCTGCTTTTTCATTTCCGCCCATGGCATAAACGCGCCTCCCAAATGTGGTGCGCGTGGTGATAAACATGAACAGTGCAATCAGGGTGAACATTACGACAAGCACTGTGGGCAAACCCTTGTATTGGCCCATGATGAAACTGAACCCCATCAGCGCCACCGCAATTAAAATGTTGCGGCCGATAAAAATGGATTGCGGCTCTTCCGCCAGGCCGTGGCTCAACTGGCTGCGCCGATCTTTGACATTGAAATAAATCAGGACTGCCGTGATGACCGTGCCGATGACCAGAGCCAGCATGTTGAAATTTGCACCAAACAGCTGAATGCCGAAAATATCAGGCACAAAGCCTGTGCTGAGCAATTGGAATGTGGGTGGCAAGGGGCCAACGGATGCGCCACCCAAAACGGACAAGGCCAGCCCTTTGAAAATCAACATGCCCGCAAGTGTGACAATGAAGGCTGGGATTTTATAATAGGCAATGAAATAGCCTTGGGCTGCACCAATGGCCCCGCCAAGGGCGAGACATAAAATCGATGCTGTGACAAAATCAAATTTTGGAATTGTAAAGAGATCAGGATTGGGCGATGTGCCCGTCATCAAAACAGCGGCAACCGCACCAATGAAGCCTGACACTGACCCCACAGACAAATCAATATGGCCAGCCACAATCACCAGCAACATGCCCAGCGCCATCACCACAATATAGCTGTTTTGCAATAACAGATTGGTCATGTTGACCGGCTTGAACAATGTGCCGTTGGTGTTGAACTGGAAAAAGATCATGATGGCGAGCAGCGAAAGCAACAGCGCATAATCACGAATATTATTTTTCACAAAGCGCATGAAATCTGGTTTGAGTTGTGTCTTGTCAGTCATTTTTTTGTCCGTGTGATTGCATGATGGCGCGCATGATTTTTTCCTGACTGGCTTCCCTGGCTGCCATTTCAGCCACAAACTTCCCTTCATTCATGACGTAGATGCGGTCGCTGATGCCCAAGAGTTCCGGCATTTCAGATGAAATCACAATCACCGCTTTGCCAGCTTCGGCCAGCTGATTGATGATTCCGTAAATTTCATATTTTGCTCCCACATCAATGCCGCGCGTGGGTTCATCCAAAATCAAGACATCAGGGCCCGAGAACAGCCATTTGGACAGCACAACCTTTTGCTGGTTCCCACCTGAGAGGTTAACGGTGGTTTGAAACACCGACGAACAGCGAATGCCAAGATCACGCCGATATTTGTTGGCAATCGCAAGTTCAACCAACTCATCCACAATTGAATATTGCGCAACACCATCCAGGTTGGCGAGTGTGACATTGTGCTTGATGTGATCAATCAGCACCAGACCATACGTCTTGCGGTCTTCGGTGGCATAGGCCAACCCTGCGTCCATGGCTTTGGGAATGGTGCTGACATCAGCAAGCTTGCCGTTGATCAAAACCTCACCTGAAATTTTTTGCCCATAAGCGCGGCCGAAAATCGACATGGCCAGTTCCGTGCGGCCAGACCCCATCAGGCCGGCAATCCCCACCACTTCCCCTTTGCGCACATGAAGATCAATGTTCTTGATCATCTGCCGTTCAGCATGCAGCGGGTGGTAACAACTCCAATTCTTCACTTCAAAAATATTTTCACCAACACTTGCATGGCGCGGTGGAAAACGATCTGTCAGTTCGCGGCCCACCATGGCCTTGATGATACGGTCCTCGCTGATTTTCTCAGCGTGACAATCCAGTGTATCCACCGTCTTGCCATCGCGGATCACTGTAATGCGGTCAGCAACCTTGGAAATTTCATTCAGCTTGTGCGAAATCAGAATGGACGAAATGCCTTCGGTGCGAAACCCCTTCAGCAATTCGAGCAGCGCGTTGGAATCAGTTTCATTCAGGCTGGACGTAGGCTCATCCAAAATCAGCAGCTTCACTTTTTTATTGAGCGCTTTGGCAATTTCAACGAGCTGCTGTTTGCCGGTTCCCAGATTGGTAATCAGCGTGTTGGGGTGTTCTTTCAGCCCCACTTTTTTGAGCAGGTCCCTCGTGCGGGTTATCGCTTCAAACCAGTTGATCACCCCAAATTTTGCAGTCTCATGACCCAGAAAAATATTCTCTGCAATGGAGAGAAGCGGCACCAAGGCGAGCTCTTGATGGATGATGATGATGCCGGAATTTTCGCTATCAGCTATCTTGGCAAACTTGCGTTCCGCACCTTCAAAATAAATATCGCCTGAATAAGTGCCATAAGGGTAGACCCCAGAGAGCACCTTCATGAGGGTTGATTTGCCAGCCCCATTCTCGCCAACCACGGCATGAATTTCGGCAGCGCGCACATCAATGTTCACATCCGAAAGGGCTTTAACCCCCGGAAATGTCTTGGTAATGCCGCGCATTTCCAGAATGGGCTGCAAATCTGTCCCCTTGCCCTGTAACCTTCATTTCGCCTGAATGGAAATTATGGCTCACATAGAAAAAGGCCCTGCACATTTGCAGGGCCCGCAACCGATCTTAATTGTCGATCTTGTCTTGTGTGTAATAACCTGAATCCACCAATGAAGTTTTGATGTCGGCCTTGCCAACGCTGTAAGGCGTAAGCAGATAGGACGGAACAACCTTAACACCATTGTTGTAAGTCTTGGTGTCGTTGATTTCTGGTTCCTTGCCACCCAGAACAGTATCCACCATTTTCGCAGTCACCTTCGCCAATTCGCGTGTGTCCTTGAATACAGTTGAATATTGTTCGCCAGCATTCATGCCTTTGACCGAGGCGATTTCAGCATCTTGGCCCGTCACGATTGGCATTTCAACACCGGGGGCATAACCTACACCCTTGAGTGACGAAATGATGCCGCGAGACAATCCATCATAAGGCGACAGCACACCGTGCACCTTGGCACTGGTGTAATTTGCTGAAAGCAAATTATCCATGCGGGCCTGGGCCACGGCACCATCCCAACGAAGGGTGCCAACCTTGTCCATGCCCATTTGGCCAGACACAACCTTGATGTCGCCTGACGCAATTAAGGGATCAATCACCGACATGGCACCATTGTAGAAATAGCCTGCGTTGGTGTCATCTGGCGAGCCGCCAAACAATTCAACGTTCCATGGCTTCACCGACGGGAAACGCTCTTTCAAACCAGCAACCAGCGATGTGGCTTGCAACACGCCCACGCCAAAATTGTCGAACGTTGTGTAATAATCCACATTTTCTGTCTTGGTGATCAAGCGGTCATACGAGAACACCTTGGCACCGGCTTCATGCGCCTTCTTCAAAATATCACCCATGGTGGACCCATCAATAGCCGCAATGATCAAAACCTTGGCCCCCTTGGTGACCATGTTTTCAATTTGGGCCAGCTGGTTTGGAATATCATCTTCGGCGTATTGAAGGTCAGTGGTGTAGCCCATGCCCGTGAATTCCTTCACCATGGACTCGCCATCGGAAATCCAGCGGGTTGAAGACTTGGTTGGCATGGAAATGCCAATCAGGCCTTTTTCAGCAGCAAAGGCCTGGCTGCCAACAGCGACGGCAGCGGCAACGCCAGCGACCGAAGTGATGAAATGTCTGCGGTTAATCATAAGTATCCTCCCAAAAAACAGCAAAACTGCCGGGATTAATTCCCTGTTTTGTACTGTCAGTGGCGTGATCATAAATTGCCAGATACGGGCGGGCAAGGAATTTATGAAATATGATTTACAGGCTGAGGGAACATTTGGATTGCATGCTGAGGGATGATTGATCCTTCACAATTGCGCCGGAATTCCAGCATCATGCGAACATCATCGCTTCATAGCGTCCCCGAAAATCATCGGGAGGATACCATGCGCTTAAAAACCACTGCTCTGCTTTTCACACTTCTTGCGTCCCTGCCAGTTTATGCTGGCAACCTGAACATGAGCCAACACCAGAGAGTGGAGGTGGCATTTGTGCTCGACACCACAGGCTCTATGGGAGATTTAATCGATGGTGCCAAACGCAAAATCTGGTCCATTGCCACCACTGTTGTAGAAACCAATCCCAATGCCGAGGTGGCGATGGCGCTGGTTGCCTACCGTGATCGCGGTGATGCTTATGTGGTCAAAACCACGCCGCTATCGGAAGATATCCAAGGCATGTACGGCAAGCTTGTGCAGCTGCAAGCAGACGGTGGCGACGACACGCCAGAGTCAGTGAATGAGGCCTTGAACAAAGCCATTTCCGGCTTGCAATGGAGCACGGGCGATAATATTAAGCGCATCGTGTTTCTGGTGGGCGATGCGCCCCCACACATGGATTACAAACAGGAAAAGCAATATCCTGCCATTCTGAAAAATGCTGTTTCAAAAGGTATTGTTGTCAATGCCGTACAAGCAGGCGACATGGCCGAGACAACCCCGGTCTGGAAAGAAATTGCTCAGTTTGGCCATGGCCGCTACATTTCAATTCCCCAGGATGGTGGTGAAGTTGTGGTCATCATCACCCCCTACGATGGCGATATTTTGAACATGCAGCGCGAGCTGGATGGTTCGGTGGTGCCTTACGGCAATCTGCAGCAAAAATCGGAATTGGACGCTAAAATAAAACAGCGCGCTGCTGCTCCCTCGGCCGTGCAACTCGACAATTCAAAATATTATTCGAAGCGTGTGAGTAAAGAGGTGGTCACTGGTGGTGGCGATCTTCTTGCCGATGTTGAAAACAAGAACATTTCGCTAGATAAAGTGGCAGACGCCGAATTACCCGCCGAACTTGCGGCCAAGCCAAAGGCGGACCGCCTAGCCTGGATTGAAGAAAAACTAACAAACCGCAAAAACTTGGAAGCCAAAATGACGGACCTGATCGCCAAGCGCGACGCCTTTGTGCTGGAACAGAAATCGCAAAGCACAAAAAAAACAGCACCAGACTCTTTTGACCAAGCTGTGGAAGAAACATTGAGGGCGCAGTTGAACTAGGGTTCCTAAACCACCCCGATCCTCAGCAAATCGTGGATATGCACCAAACCCACAGGCGCACCCTTGTCATCCACCACAAACACACTGGTGATCTTTGCAGCGTTCAAGCGCTCCAATGCCTCACTCGCCAACAGATCTGGCGTGATGGTTTTGGGGGCTGCCGTCATCACATCTTCTACGCGCGCATCTAACAGCTTGGGTCCCATGTGGCGGCGCAAATCACCATCGGTTATAATTCCAATCATCATTCCAGCGGCATTGACGACACCCACACAACCAAACGATTTAGACGACATCACCACCAACGCAGCCCCCATGTTACTGCCGCTTACTACCACCGGAAGCGAAGCCCCCACATGCATGATATCGCGCACATGTTTCAGCTGCGCGCCAAGCTTGCCACCGGGGTGAAAGGCGCGAAAATCAGCGGGGGAAAATCCCTTGTCATCCAGCAGGGCCACGGCGAGCGCATCGCCCAATGCCAATTGTAACAACGTCGACGTTGTTGGTGCAAGGCCGATCGAACACGCCTCCTGCGCCTGCGGGCACAGCAACACGACGCTGGCAGCCTTTGCCAAGCTGCTTTCCGCGCGAGAGCAAATGGCAATCAGCGGCACAGCAAATCGCTTGGTGTAATCCAGCATATCGCGAAGCTCTGCCGACTCGCCGGAATTGGACAGCATGAGAACCACATCCTGCGGTGTGATCATGCCCAAATCACCATGGCTTGCTTCAGCGGGATGCACATAACTCGCAGGTGTTCCGGTAGAGGACAATGTCGAGGCAATCTTGCGCGCCACATGGCCGCTCTTTCCAATGCCCGACACAATCACACGGCCTTGCGCCTTTACGATGAGATGAACCGCATCAGAAATTGCCTCTCCCAATGGGCCAGATCCTGCTGTCACCAAAGCCTGCAAACCGTCGCTTTCAATTTTAAGCGCACGAAGAGCGGAAGCCTGCCATTTGGCGCGGGTGTTAAAGGAAGATGTGTGTGTCATGCAGCGTTCATAGAACAAGCCAGCCCAAAAAGAAAACACCAGAGCAACCCTTCATTAACCATGTTGCGACTAATTCTTGGATGATTACGGAGTGAGCGTGTGAGAGCGTTGCGTTGTTTAAACTTGGGTGCGTGTGCCGTGGTATTGTCGAGCACTCTGACGCTTGCGCAAGAGGCAACCGATGATGCCCCCCCGTTGCGTCGAAAGACCCTGATCACTGATCCCTATGCGCCTCAGGGCATTGACGCTGGCGCAGTCAGGCTGTTTCCCAGCCTCAAGATTGGCACAGTGATCACGTCAAATGTCAAATCTTCAAGTTCCGATAAAAAATCTGATGTGGGATTAGAACTGAAACCAACCTTGCGCTTTGCCAGCGATTGGTCACGCCACTCCTGGACGGGTTCTGGAACTGGTGACTTCATCCGCTATAAAAACGAACCTGATCTTTCAACGATGTCAGGCTCGCTGGACACGGCTTTTCGTCTTGATATTCGCCGCACCACGCAAGCCGAATTTGCGGCCTCCTATGCGCTCACTGAAACCAGCACCGCCGATAGCCAGGTTCCAAACTCTGCCATAGGCCCCAGACGCAATCATAATTACGCGGCGTCTGCTGGTCTCACACATGATTTTGGTGGCCTTGAAGGCAGCATCAAAACTGTATTGGCCCGCTCGCTTTACGAAGATGTCGAGTTAAGCGGTGGCGGCAAGGAAGACAACCGTGATAGAAACTATTGGGCACCAACCGTCACGTTGCGCGCTGGCCTCACGGATCGGGGGCCCGCACTCCAACCCTATGTGGAAGCATCGTATCAACCCCGCATCCATGACCAAACCAAAGACCGCAACGGATTGAAACGTGATTCACAAGGGCTCGCACTTTCTGCTGGTGTCGTTCTCAATCGCGGTCCCATTTGGGAAGGTGATATGGCGCTTACTTATCTGGTGAGGCACTACGCTGATGCATCGTTAGAGACCAGCCAAGCCTTAGGCGCAAAAGGTCGTCTCACTTGGAGGCCCACGCGCCTTGCAACTTTTGATACCACAACGGCAGTGTCGTTGGATGAAACCGCAACAGCTGGCGTTTCTGCCAGCAAGAGCTGGAGCAACACGCTTGATTTCACCTACGCCATTCGTGACAATGTGGATGTGAGTGCAGGTGTGGGCTACACGGTGCAAGATACAGGAACACAGTTTGACAAAACGACAACTGCAAAACTGGGTCTGGATTGGAAGCTGAACCCGAACATGACGGCAGGCATCACCTATCAGGGACTGTGGTTTAATTCAGCAACGCCGAATGAGGATTATGATGAGCAGCGCGTGCTGACCAGCATTGTGTTGCAGCGCTAAACCAGTTCCACCAACTTCGCCAAGCTGTCAATCACAACAGAAGGCCTGCCCGGAATGCGGTCATCAACCGAAGGCACGCGTGCTATTTTGGCCACCTGAAAACCAAATTGAGCTGCCGCTTGCACGTCCCACGGGTTGGCCGACACAAAACAAATCGACGGCGCATCCTGAATGTGAAGTTTCTGCAAAGCGAGCCGGTAAACCCTTCGGCTGGGTTTGTAGATTCCAATCTCTTCAACAGAAATCACATGCTCAAACATCTTTGTTAAACCAACATGGCGCAAAGCCGATTCCAACATTAACGGACTGCCGTTGGACAAGATCGCACAGCGCTTTCCTTTGGTGCGTAGATCGGTGAGCGTTGCAGCCACGTCATCGTAAATATCCAGCTTTAAGTAAAGCGTCATCAATTCATCAGCCAGGCCAGCATCGGCAATGGCATAAACCTCGAACACATGGTCCAGCGCATCGCGTGTTACCGACCAGAAATCAGCATGTGTCCCCATCAGGCTGCGAAGCCATGTGTATTCAAGCTGTTTTTGCCGCCACAGTTTAGCAATATCCGGCGCCTTAGCGCCGATGGTGCTGGCCAGTTTTTCAACGGGTGAGGCCACATTGAACAAGGTTCCGTAGGCATCAAACACGCAGGCTTGAATGCCTTCCAGTTTTTTGAAAAGATCATCCGCCATCAGCTGATGATAATCAGCCAATGCTGCCAAGGCCAGGGAAAGTTTCCAGGATCCAATAGCTGAAGGTTTGCATGGACCCTGTGAGGAACATGACTCCCGTTGCGACCAAAGCCACACCCATAAACTTTTCCACCAGTCCAAGTTTTGATCTGAACTTGGCAAAGAAATTCAGGAACAAGTTCACACTGGCTGCCGCAATCATGAACGGAATGCCAAGGCCCAAGGAATAGACCGCAAGTAAAAATGCGCCTTTTGATGTACTCTCGGTGCTGGCGGCGATGGAGAGAATTGCTGCCAAAACAGGACCAATGCAGGGCGTCCAGCCGAAGGCAAAAGCCAGCCCCACAGCATAAGCCCCAAGCAACCCGAACGGCTTTTTCTCCTGATGATAGCGCGCCTCACGCGAAAGAAATTGCAATTTGAACACGCCAATAAAATGGAGCCCCATGATGATGATGAGGACGCCCGCCAATTGCGACAGCAAAGGCAATTGCGAGCGAATAGCCTGACCAAAGAATGATGCGGTTGCGCCAAGGGCCACGAACACCGTTGTAAAACCGAGCACGAACAGCAACGCCGCCAACATGACATGGCGATAGTTTTTCGCACGCTCTTTGCCTTCAGCCAGTTTCAAGTCATCCAGCGAAACACCACTGATAAAAACCAGATAGGGCGGCACCAATGGCAACACACAAGGGCTGAGAAAACTGATCACACCCGCAAGAGCCGCAGCTCCGATTGAAATATTTAAATCCATGGGCTGTGATGTGACATTAAATTTCAGGGTGAGCAATGCAACAGTTGATCACATGAAAGTTATAGGTTTTCGGCAAGCCATCCTTTGGGGACGTCTAAGCAGACTCTGAAGGGGTGGCGGATGGAGACTCATATGACGTCAAAAACTTATATGCAGGCATTGTCTTGGTCATAACAAAAAAGCCGCCCTGGAATAGAGCGGCTTTCAAATTCATGCCAAAACTTTAAGCGGCTTTGGGAACGGCCGCAGCTTCAACTTTTTTTGTAACGGCTGCCTTCAACTTGCGAAGGCTGATCGACAGATCATCTTTCTTTGCTTTCAACAAAAATGCATCCAAACCACCCCGATGTTCAACCGACTTCAAGGCGTGGGCCGAGATGCGCATGTTGTAAGAAAGACCCATGGCCTCACTCATCAAACTCACCTGACACAGGTTCGGCATAAAACGGGTTTTGGTTTTATTGTTAGCATGGCTCACTTTGTTGCCCGCCTGCGGACCTTTGCCAGTTAATTCACACACGCGCGACATGGGGATCTCCATAAATAATGCTGCCGCTTGTCATCATGCGGCATTGGTTGGCAATTCTATAGGGGGGGTTTTTTGCAAGGTCAAGACAGCTTTGAACCACCGCCCGATTTCACAAGCCCTCCGGTTTTGAGACACCAGGTTAATTTGCAACCGCGTGCGGGGACTAAAATTCCAGATACCCGCGTTTGCCTTGTGCATGACAACACAAAATCTTACCACCTATAGCGTGAACAAAACAGGAATTTCGCTGCATCAGCGATTCGGGCGGCTTCTGTTCCTGCTGGGAACGCTTGGTTAATTTTATAAATCAATTGAAGGCGTTACGCTGACCAATTGATTAACCATGTCGGGTCAACAGTTAAGAATTGCGGTGGCCCGTTACCGCCTGAAGCTGGTTTTTAAAGGTCAGCAAGAAAGGTCACTCCACTAAACGCGCGGATTTTCAAAGGAACAAAAAATGAATCAACTCCCATCAGCGATTCGGTCGTGCTTCGTTCTTGTTTGAATCCAGTCGTGAATGGCATGGTTCAGTTTGAGGCACTCGCCTTTATAAATCATCATTTTGGCGAAATCGGCAATCACCCAACACGGCAAAGATTCCCGCTTTCGCAGCAATGATGATGTGTGGTTAGATGACGTTTGAAATCTGAGTCCAAATCGCAGCTTATGCCTACCATTCGCCCCGTCACCGCCGTTCTGGGGCCAACCAACACCGGTAAAACCCATCTCGCTGTCGAGCGCATGTTGGCGCACGGCAAAGGCATGATCGGCCTGCCGCTGCGCTTGCTGGCCCGCGAAATTTATGAGCGGGTGCGCCTTAAAGTTGGCGATCAGGCTGTGGCATTGATAACGGGCGAAGAAAAAATCGTGCCGCCCCATCCCCGCTATTGGGTGTGCACAGTTGAGGCCATGCCGCCTGACATTGAAGTGCCGTTTCTGGCCATTGATGAAGTGCAGCTGTGCGCTGATTTCGAACGCGGCCATATTTTTACTGACCGTGTGCTGCACCGCCGCGGAACTGAAGAGACCATGCTGCTGGGCGCTGGCACCATGCGCCCCATCTTGGAAAAGATGTTGCCGCACACGCAGTTTCAAACCCGCCCGCGTCTGTCGAAGCTCAGTTATGCGGGCCAGAAAAAACTGTCGCGGCTGCCGCGCCGCACAGCCATAGTCGCTTTTACAGCCGAGATGGTTTATGCGGTGGCGGAATTGATCAGAACCCAGCGTGGTGGTGCAGCAGTGGTGTTGGGAGCACTTTCGCCTCGCACCCGCAATGCGCAAGTGGCCCTCTATCAATCAGGCGATGTGGATTACATTGTAGCAACCGACGCCATCGGCATGGGCCTTAACATGGACGTGGACCATGTGGCGTTTGCGGCAACGCGAAAATTTGACGGCTTTCACTTTAGAAACCTCAATCCATCAGAACTGGGCCAAGTGGCAGGCCGTGCGGGCCGCTATATGAATGATGGCACCTTTGGCGTGACGGCCGAAGTGGAGCCATTCGATCCAGACATGATTGAGAGACTTGAAAACCATAATTTTGAGTCCGTCAGAATGTTGCAATGGCGCAACCGTGACCTGGATTTCAGAACTCTCGACGGTTTGCGTAAATCTCTAGGCTATCTCCCTCGCATGGAAGGCTTGACGCGTGCCCAAGATGCGCCAGATGTAAGAGCGCTGGAAGCGGTGTTGCGTGACGCAAGCATCTACGATCTCATCAAAACGCCTTCGGAAGTGGCCAGGGCTTGGGATGTGTGCCAAGTGCCTGACTACCGCAATATCTCGCCAGCCGAACATGCACATTTGGTGAACCGCATTATCCAGTTTTTACAAACGGGCAAAGGCTTCATCTCGGAAGACTGGTTCTCCCGCCAGTTAAAGCTCAGCGACAATATGGAAGGCGGCATTGATGCGTTGTCCACCCGCATTTCGCATGTCAGGTCATGGACTTTCATTGCCAACCGTTCTGACTGGCTTGAGGCTCCGTTCTATTGGCAAGCGCGCGCCAAGGAGATTGAAAATAAATTATCAGATGTCTTGCATGAAAAGCTGACTCAGCGTTTCATCAATCGCAGAACCAGTGTATTGATGCAGCGGCTGGCGAAGAAGGAAGGCTTGATGACCAATGTAGAAGATGGTGGTGATGTTAAAGTCGAAGGCGAATTTGTGGGCCGCATTCAGGGTTTGAACTTCACTGCCGATCACGCTCAGGCGGGCGATGCCAAATTGCTAAAAACCGCAAGCCTGACCGCTGTTACTGAGGAAATTGGCAAGCGCGCCAAATCTCTTGCCATGACCACGGATACAGATTTGAAGCTGAACCGGTCTGGAGAGATTATTTGGGCAGGCAATGTGGTGGGCCGCGTTCTGGCGGGCGATCACGCCCTTCGCCCGCGGGCTGAACTGGTTGCTGATGATGTGTTGCAAGGGGCGGCGCGTGATGAAGTGCGCGCACGGTTGCAAAAATTTGTTGATCGTTATCTCAACGCCTTGCTGGAGCCGCTGGTGAAACTTGAAGCTGCGGAAGGTTTTGAAGCTCAGGCGCGGGGCCTTGCCTTTCGCGTGGTGGAGCATTTTGGCGTGTTGCCGCGCGAGACCGTGATTGAAGAAGTGAAAGCGTTAAGCCAGGATGACCGTGCCAAGCTGCGAGGCGCAGGTGCAAGGTTTGGCGCATTTAATATTTTTCTGCCAGCACTTTTAAAACCCGCCGCCACTGACATGCGGCTGCTATTGTGGTGGTTGCAAAAAAACAAAGGCGAAGCGGGTGTCGGTTCAGTTTCAGCGCCACCGAACAATGGCCTCACGTCTACTTTGGCCGACATCACAAAACCAGACGGTTATTATACCATCTGCGGATACCGTGTTTGCGGCAAACGCGCAGTGCGCGTTGACATGCTGGAACGGCTTTCAGATTTGATCAGAGACCGGGTGTTCTGGAAACCCCGCATTCCTGAAGAACAGCGCCCCACAGGCTCGGTTGAAGGCGGCGGATTTACTGTCGTATCTGATATGATGTCGCTGGTTGGCTGCTCCGGCGAAGAGTTTGAAGAAATTCTCGTCAATCTGGGTTTTCGAGCACAAAGAAAGCAGGTGCCAAAGCCCGTAGCCGTTGCCGCTACAACTCCGCTTGTTATAGCAGAACCCGTAACTGAAGCACTTGCTATAGTAGAAGACCCCGAAATTGAAGCGTTGGTCAGCGAAGCTTCGACGCAAGCTGTTGCAGAAGTGCTATTGCTTGAGGCTGTGGAAGAAGCACCGGCGGCACCAGCAGCACCTGAAATGACTGAAATCAATATCTGGTGGCCAAAGGACACTGGCCCCTTCCGAAAAGCACCAGAGCGACCAAAATTTGTTCGCCCTGAAAAGCCTGTTGCAGAGGCCGGGGTGAAACCCAAATTCAACCAGCGCGACAAATATAAGCCAAACCGTGCGCCTGAACCTGTTCGCCCGCCACCACGGCCGCCAAAGCCTGAAAAACCAGTGGACCCAAATTCTCCCTTTGCAGCCTTGGCTGTTCTTAAAGCGCAAATGAAGCAAGGTTGAAACTGGCGCAGCGGATTGACAAATGGCTGGTTTATGCGCGGTTTGTAAAACACCGCAGCTTGGCGTGTGAGCTTGTGGAGGGCGGCCATATTCGCATCAATAGGGCCCGCGTCACTAAAACCAGTCACCCTGTGAAGCCGGAAGACGTTCTCACCATTGCCATTCACAACGACGTTAAAGTGGTGAAAGTTTTGGCTGAAGCTGAAAAACGCGGGTCAGCCCCCGTGGCAAGACAACTTTATGAAGAGTTGCAGGCTGGCCCTGCGACAGAAAAAATGGGTGCATAACCTCATGCTCTCCGCTAAGCCTTTCAATCAAACCTAATAATGGACCATCATGACCTACATCGTCACTGAAAACTGCATTAAATGCAAATATATGGATTGCGTGGAAGTTTGCCCGGTGGATTGCTTTTACGAAGGCGAAAACATGCTGGTGATCCACCCTGACGAATGCATTGACTGCGGTGTGTGCGAACCAGAGTGTCCGGCCGACGCCATCAAGCCGGATACAGAGCCTGGCCTTGATAAATGGCTGAAAATCAACACTGAATACGCGCCAAAATGGCCCAATATAACGGTAAAGCGCGAAGCACCGGGTGATGCAAAGGCATTTGATGGTGTTGAAGGCAAGTTTGACGCTCATTTTTCGCCCAATCCAGGCGAGGGAGATTAACAATTGTTAACCATCATCCGCAGATTCATGGCTCCCATGTCGTAAATTCGACCGTATACGGACGAACAGTCTTTAAATTTCCTTAAATTCGTGCTATGGGTCTTGCATGTAGACAAGACCAGACAGTTTTGACATCCGGGCGGCAGCGCTCGGATTTTTTAACGCCCGGACGCAAATTCGGGGTCTAAACAACGAAAAAAGGGCGACAAACAGATATGCCAACCTCCTCAAAAGCAAAAAAGGCTCCAGTCAAAGCAAAAGCAGCTCCGGCCAGCGCCAAAACACTTCCGAAATTGAAACTGAAGGCAAAGCCAGCGGTTAAAAAACCTGTGGCCAAGTCAACAGCGAAACCTGTTGCAAAACTGCCCGTGAAAACCGGTGCAAAGCCAGTTGTAAAACCAGCTCTTGCGAAGGCTACTCTGAAACCAGTGGCGGCACCGGCTCCAGCAGTTGCGATAAAGCCCGCAGCACCTGCCAAGCCAGCGGTGGCGGCAACCCCTGCCCCCAAGAAAATAAACTTCAAGGTGGGAGAACTGGTGGTTTATCCCGCTCATGGTGTGGGACGCGTGACCAACATCGAAGAGCAGGAAATTGCCGGCGTGAAGCTTGAGCTTTACATTGTTGATTTTGAAAAAGAAAAGCTGCGCCTTAAAGTGCCCACCAACCGTCCTGAGCAAAAGGGAATGCGCCATCTTGCTGATCGTTCGCTGATTGAGCAGGCGATGAAAGTGATCCGTGGCCGTGCGCGCATTAAGCGTACCATGTGGTCAAGGCGAGCCCAGGAATATGATGCCAAGATCAATTCTGGCGACGTGATTGCAGTGGCCGAAGTGATCCGCGATTTGTACCGTTCCGATCGCCAGCCAGAGCAGTCTTACTCTGAACGCCAGCTGTTTGAACAAGCACTTGCCAGGTTTGCGCGCGAATTGGCCGCTGTGCGCAAGGTGGATGAAGATCAATGCACCCGCGAACTTGAAGACTTCCTGGCACGCAACGCCAAGCGCGTGGCAACTCCCGGCGAAAAAGTCGAAGAAGATACAGCCGAAGAAGCCGCATAAGTACCCCCATGGCCCTCTTCCTTTCGGGGAGAGGGCTACCTTTCCAGAAGATTGACACTCCCTTCCAGCGCGCGTGGGAGTATTGTGCCACCCGTAATGAAGGCGCTGAATTTACAGGCAAAACAAAGCGTAGTTTGACTTGTATACACGTGCGGTATATACAAGCCTGATGACTCAATCAACAGTTTTCAAAACGAACAAAACCCAAGCCGTGCGCCTGCCCAAGGCACTGGCTTTTCCTGACCACGTCAAAAAAGTGAAAATCACGCCACATGGCAAAGGCCTGTTGATTGAACCCGTTAGCAACAGTTGGGAAGATTTTTTTAACGGCCCGCGCATGGATGATGACTTTATGAAAGATCGCAACCAACCGCCACCGCAAGAACGTGAAGACTGGTAGTGCTCACTCACTTGCTTGATACAAATATTTGCATCTATGCGATGAAGGCCAGGGATCTGGCACTGTCTCGAAAATTGGATACCCTGCAAGGCCAATGCGCAGTTTCAGATATTACCATGTTTGAACTCTACGCGGCTGTCGATGGTTATTCAGCACCCGAGAAGCGATTAGAAATCATAGAAGACTTTGCCTCTCGCCTCACGATCCTACATTTCACCACTGATGCAGCACGCATAGCGGGCCCGTTGCGCTATCAGTTAAGGTTGAAGGGTGAGATGATTGGGGCTTATGATCTGTTGATCGCAGCAACAGCACTGAGCCATGGTTTGATTTTAATGACGAATGACACGCGAGAGTTTAGGCGGGTGAATGGGTTGAGATTAGAAAGCTGAGGTGGACTATGCATTGTTTCACATCCCTTCGACCTTGTGGACAGGTTTAGGGTGAGTGTGAACAAAAACGAGAAACTCATGCTGAAATAACTCAAACATCAGTCCGACTCCTCCACGTCCCTCCCCACTGGGAGAAGGGAAAGAAGAGGTTATCCAAATTTAGTCAACAAAACATGCTTCACAAAGCCCACTTCATTATTAACATCTGGATGACTAATCTTTGGCAAGCCCGCATGAAGTGCGTCATTCCGAATTCGTGGCAGCTTACTCACCAGCAGAACTAATTCAGTAAGCCCCAACCTGAGCCCTCATATCCGCAGCACTAATCCCCGCCACCTCAACCGGCTTCTTCATCGCATCACGTCTGAAGGGATCACCCAATTCCTGGTTGAGCATCGCTTCGATCAATGTGGTTTTGCCGTGTTTCATTTGATTATCGATGGCTTTGTGAAGAGCCGCTGTCAGTTCATCCATGGTGCGGGCCACGATTCCCTCTAATCCACATGCTTGTGCAATCCCCGCAAATGAGACCTGTTCATCAAGCTCTGTCCCCACAAAATTATCATCATACCATAAAGTGGAATTGCGCTTTTCCGCACCCCACTGATAATTGCGAAACACAATTTGCGTGACTGCGGGCCATTCCTTGCGGCCAATGGCGGTGAGCTCTGATACCGCAATGCCAAACGCACCATCACCCGAAAAACCAACCACGGGCACATCGGGGCAGGCAATCTTTGCGCCAACAATTGAGGGCAAACCATAGCCGCAAGGGCCAAACAGGCCAGGCGCCAGATATTTGCGGCCCTCATCAAAGCTGGGATAGGCATTGCCAATGGCGCAATTGTTGCCAATATCTGATGAAATAATGGCCTCGCGCGGCAGTGCTGCCTGAATGGCGCGCCACGCCATGCGAGGGCTCATCCATTTTGGCTTGGCAGAGCGCGCCCGCTCATTCCAAGTCGTGCCGGGATCATCTTTCTCATGATCCATGGAAGACAATTGCTGCGCCCATTTGGATTTTGTGGTGGCAATCAAATCCTTGCGGTGCTGCCGGTCTTGGTCTCCTGCCGAAGGGGAAAGCTTGGCCAAAATAGCTGTGGCCACTTTCTGTGCATCCCCCACAATGCCCACCGCCACACGCTTGGTGAGGCCGATGCGCGCCGGATTGATATCAACCTGAATAATCTGCGCAGCCTTTGGCCAATAATCCAGACCGTAGCCTGGCAGCGTGGAAAACGGATTGAGACGCGTTCCCAAACACAAAACCACATCTGCCTGCTGAATAAGCTGCATGGCAGCCTTCGAACCATTGTAACCCAAAGGTCCGGCAAAGAGCGGGTGCGTGCCCGGAAAGGCATCATTATGCTGATAACCAACACACACGGGCGCATCCAGTTTTTCAGCCAATGCGCGAGACGCTGGAATGGCCCCGGCTAACACCACGCCTGCCCCATTTAAGATCACCGGAAATTTTGCGCCAGACAGCAAGGCAGCAGCAGCGGCAATTGCATCCTCACCCCCCGCAGGCCTTTCGAAATCTACAACGGCTGGCAAATCAATATCGATCACTTGCGTAAAATAATCGCGCGGCATGTTGATTTGCGCAGGGGCCGAATGGCGCTTGGCGTTCATGATCACACGGTTCAGAACTTCCGCCACGCGCGATGGATCGCGCACTTCCTCTTGATAACACACCATGTCCTTGAACAGTGCCATCTGCTCCACTTCTTGAAAGCCGCCTTGGCCTATGGTTTTATTGGCGGCTTGCGGTGTGACCAGCAGCAAGGGCGTGTGGTTCCAATAGGCTGTCTTCACGGGCGTTACAAAATTGGTAATTCCGGGTCCATTCTGCGCAATCATCATGCACATGCGGCCTGAGGCGCGCGTAAAGCCATCAGCCATCATGCCGCCAGACCCCTCATGCGCGCAATCCCAAAAGGTAATGCCAGCTTTCGGAAAAATATCTGAGATCGGCATAAAGGCCGACCCGATAATGCCAAAGGCATTATTGATGCCATGCATCTGCAAAACTTTCACAAAGGCTTCTTCAGTGGTCATTTTCATGGGGTGTTCTCCGTTGGGCACTTTTTAGAACGGGTTGCAAAGAGGAGCTAGAGCCAGTTCTGCGGATGCGCCAAGCCATCAAAACACCTTGTGCTCACCCAGATCAAGGCTGGCTTCGCCCGCTATCAGCTTGGCATGAAACTCTTGAAGTGTGTCACGTCCAAACGAAGGCGTGGCTTCAGCATCATAACGCTGGATGGCATTCCGCCATACCAGCATGGATTCCGTAGCATAATAGCGGCCGATCCGCGCCAGTTCGGCTTTGTTTTTAAAACGCAAAGCTGACAGCACAAAAATAATGACATCCAGCAGGACCACTGGAACTTTGCGAAAATGCGGCTTTTTGCCCAGCACTTGAAACAGCGCTTCGCCCTGTTGGCGCGGCGTCATTGCCGGGCTTGGTCCGCCTATGGGCAATATGGCATTTTGCAAATTTTCATCGTCAAGGCAATTGGCAAGATAACACGCCAGATCGCGGTCGCTGATCGGTTTGCACGCGGTAAGGGCTCCGTTTCCAAAAATCAAAAACGGCTTTCCCTTCTGCACCCGTGCCACCTGGCCAGAAAGAGATTTGAAATAAGCCGTGGGACGCACGATGGAATAGCGCAAACCTGAAGCCATCAACTCTGCTTCAAAAGCCAGCTTGGCATGCTGAAAGGCAAGCTTCGGCTTTTGCACACAAATGGCAGAGAGCAAAACGAACAGTTTCACGCCATGTTTTTTTGCCGCGTCTAGCACCAAACCATGCGCGCGGTGATCAATGGCCCACGCATCCTGCGGCAAACCAGTGCGCGAGGCCATGCAAGATACAACGGCATCGAATTTCTGATTGCGAAAGCCATAGCACTCAAGTGAGGCTGCATCTGTCACATCGCCTTGCGCCCGCCCAAAGCAAAAGACCTCGTGGCCTCGCGCCAGCAATTCGCTTCGCGTTGCCCGCCCTATCGTGCCACTTGCCCCCACCATGAAAATGCGCATGGCGCACTTTCTATCATAAGTGCGCAAGGGCTTCAAAGTCACCTCAACCTATGCTACGAAAAACCCACGTCTTGGTAGCTCAGCAGGATAGAGCACCGGTTTCCTAAACCGGGGGTCAGGGGTTCGAATCCCTTCCAGGACGCCACATATTACACTTAAACTATTGAAATATATTGCATAAATTGTTATTTGAATTGCTTTTCCCTAGCATTTTCCCTAGCCTTAGGCAACATGATTGGCAGGGGAACACCAATCAGGTTCTGATCTTTTGCAACTCCGCCGCAAAGCGCAGCAGGGTAAAGACGGCACTAATCGCATTACGCGTATCAGGCTTCACAATACCAGCGGCGAACATCTTGGCGCCCTTAATATTATTCATCAGGTATTAGGGCCTGTCCTCATTTGAGCCAAGCCAGTGCGCAGACTAGGTGAAGACCTGCGAGAAAGTTTCTGGCGGTTTTCTCATAACGTGTCGAGATGCCTCGAAAGTGTTTGATGTTATTGAAGAACCTTTCGACCAGATTGCGTTCGGCATAGAGTGCGTAGTCACAATCGCGCTGAATCTTGCGATTTGATTTTGGTGGAATCACGACGGCTATGCCGCGTAGCTTAAGGCTCTGAATGAAGCTGTCTGCATCATAGCCTTTGTCTGCCAGCATCGCACCGGGTGTCATGTTTGCGGTGAGTGGTTCAGCTTGGGTGATGTCGTGGACTTGCCCTTTGGTCAGCGATACTTTCAAAGGATTGCCAAGCGCGTCCACCACCACATGGATCTTTGTCGTCAGCCCGCCGCGTGAACGGCCTATGGCTTGGTCAAAGCCGTCTTTTTTTGAGCGCCTGCGCTGTGCTGATGTGCCCTTACGATGGTCGCGTCGATCATCGCGTATTCATTGTCGGGATCATCTGCCAAGGCTTTGAAAAGATTCTCCCAAACGCCGCTCTTAGCCCACCGCGAAAACCGCGTGTGGATGTTTTTCCAGACCCCAAACCGTTCCGGCAAATCGCGCCACGGCGCACCAGACCTGAACTTCCAGATCACGGATTCCACAAACAGTCGATTGCCCGCTTCACTATTGAGGCCAACTGTACCCGGACGGCCCGGCAACAACATTTAGATCCGTGAAAACTGATCATCACGCAAACCATAGCGTTTCATTGCAAAGCCCTCCACAAGAAGGCTCCCTATGAATCACGCTTCAACTGATTTGCGAATCCCCTAATTGAGGACAGGCCCTAGTTCTTGTGTTGCAAATGCAGGTCGCACTTGGGGTCAAAACGACTGGGTATTCCCCGGCACAGGCATAAAGCCACTTTCGAATATTCCGTGGCAATGTTGATGCGCCGCATGAATCAAGACAATACTGTACACGGATTTAGATCAACATTTTCTGACTGGGTTTCAGAATAAACTTCATTTAGCAGTGAAACCAGTGAACAATGTTTGGCACACAGGATTAGTGACAAAGCCGATGCTGCATATCGACGCGGCGATCAATTTGAAAAGAGGCGGAAATTGTTGATAGCATGGTATGAATATTGCGTCCCTTGAGACGCTCTTCCATAGCTATCAATATTGCCAATAAGTTTATTACCCTTCATCAATGTAGGGTATTCACAGGATCGAGAAGTAGGTTTCTAATCAAAGTTCGATGGTCTCTAGGCGAAGATTCGTTCCTAAAAGGCGATTGAAGTTTTGAACGATTTGCGCGTACTTGGATGAAATTGTTATTGCAGAATCTTGCTCAACACAACGGATAACATCCAATGGCAGACAACGAAAATAAAAATATAAAAATTATAAGACCCTACAAAAAATGGTCGCCACTTGGCGCAGATATTTTCTTTGAATCAAGGTTTGACTTAGCCTTTGTCAAGAACCTCGTTGAAAACACAAAAATCAATTGCAATTTAGAAAGACTACTAGATCGGCTCAAGAATTTTGACTATTGGTACACTCAGAAGATTGGCGATTTGGCAAAGCCAACCGCAACGCAGATCCGCAATCAAGCATTTGATTTAATAAAGTCATCACACCAAATTTTAGACAGTCTTGAATGCCTTTCGTCAGACGTACGGACAAAGATTTATTTCGAGTTGCGCAAAGCAGACGCAGAAGAATTAAAAACTAGCCTGCATTTGATAAAACGGGAAGCGAGCTTTCTTGCAAAGGCGCTTGAAAGCTATCTTAGGGAATTGGGTTCTAAAATAACTGATCCTGCCCCATTGAGTGGTGAACTGCTCAAGGCAAGGCTTAAGCAGAAAAGAGGTGCGAAGCCTAAGACCTATCGTACAGAGGCTATAGGGCGCATTGAGAAGATCTGGATAGAAGAGACGAAGCAATTGTTTCCAAGAACATTTACGATGGCATTGGGTAGCAAAGGTGAAGATCAGTTCGTTTCGCTAAACCTGCTTTTTACGAAAACTATTTTAATGCTGTATGAGCCTAATATATCCAACATCGATATTCGAAATGCGTTCCCACAAAAATCACGGACCGATATCCTAAAAATAAAATAATAATTCATAAATTTTGTGACTAGGAATGGTTTGATAATAGACCGCGTTTCAATGATAAGTCCGGTCATGCAAAATGACCAAACAAATTTTCAAAAATCAGATGCTGATCTAAATCTATCAGATGTTCACTCGCTAGCTGCTCGATACAGATTTCAACTCCTGTCCATCGCAGAAGTCGTTGCATTGACTGGGGTTGGCCGAACGAAAATCTATGGAGAATTAAAATCGCGGCGCCTCTGCTGCGTAAAAATTGGTCGAAGAACGCTCATTTCGCGTCAGGCATTATCCAAATGGTTGTCCCAATTGCCAAACGGAATTTAACGTCGAGATTGGAAACTTGGCAGTCTCAACAAATTCAACATCAGTAAAACACCACGGGAAGATTCTAATGACCCCAATACATGACAATGAGCGGATGGTGCGCCGCGTAGAGATTAGAAGCAGTATTCTGATCAAGAACCAACATTTTAGCGAGTCGCCAAAAGCGCTGCTGACACAAAAATCTGGCAGGACAACCGCGGAAAATCTACAATGTTGAAGCTAATCAAATCACCACTCTGTCCTCGCGCATTTGACCCACGACGCGTGCCCCCTCCTGAACGGGAATATGATCTAGCGCATACCTTGCAAGCCGACAGAAATCGCTGCGGCTTCGAAACCAAAGCCCAGGCACGCACAGAGGATGGATACCGTGCTACCTCGCTCATAAAGTGGGAAGGTGATCATGCTGTGCTAGGCAAATTGCTGAGTGAATCAACAGCGAAGCATCAGTTGCTGCTCTCCTGCGCTTCATCTTTTTATTTTCGCGTTTGTCGACGCAGGTTGCTGGGCAATGTGCATAAGCATTTTCATGACAGGGGCTATCCTGATTCAGCGATGTCCACGTTTCACATCATCAATAAAAAGTGGTTTGTGCCTGAAGGCCATTTGAAGGATTTCCCTGCGGCCAAAATTAAGCAAAACTTCACGCGCTATCTTGAATGCGCTGGTGTTATTTCTGCGAGCGGACTGATGTTTGCTGGTCTTCACGGGTCTTTTGATGACACAGGCTATCAATTGCACTACCACGGCATCGTTGCTGGCGATAAACTTGATGCCTTGAGGGGCATGCGGAAGAAATTTGGCTTCAGCTCATCAGCTGACATCTACAGGCCAATTGTGATTGAAAAACTGAATGATCCGCCTCGGCAGATTTCGTACTGTCTCCAATCATGGTGGCCATATGAACCTGCAGACGGTTCAAACAATGGAAAACGTCAGCGTCTTCCTGAAGCGGCTCATGCAGAATTCCTGATGTGGATGTCTAAGCAAAATCTGATGGACCTCGTCGTGATGAGCGGAATGCGAATCGGAAAGGGTGGCTTAGTATCTACTCAACGTAAAACCGACTGATGGTTGAGGATGTCTAGGTTGCTTTTCACTTCATGATTCTCGGGGGCGGGTTGCTGGCGCCCCGCCCCCGGGCCCCCACCCAGCCACACAATAAGCGAAATAGAATGGAGGTTTTCTGACTGGCCTGACGGCCATGTATTGCCCAGATTCACTTTACGATGATTTTTCTTTCCAATGTATCCCAATGCCCGTTCGAGGCAGCAGCAGCTTATGCCAGGTTCGCGCTTCGCGCAGATTAGTCGGTTGCTGTGTGTTTCTCAGATTGGCGTTGGGATAGCGGGACAACTTGGAATTTTTGGAGATGGTATTTGTGGTCGGGTTTCTAATTCAACTTACAACTTTCAACATAAAAAATAGGGATTACACACAATGAATGTTCTCAACACTACAAATTATCAGAAGACACTACCCCCCAAACGTCAGGGACAACTTGGGACAACGCGGGCCAAAAATGCATCGGCAAACGCCAATATTGAATTCTCCATAACACGCGTGGCTCGGGACCAAGATGAATGTGTATGGGCTGAGGTTTCTTTTAACAAGAAAAGTTGCTGGATTTCACTTGCAACGGCTGGTGAAAGCGAAACTTACTTGTTTCAAAAGCTACGTGGCATCGGGGTTAATATCGTTTCGGCAAGCGCCAAAACCACGGCCAAAAACGCTCTGCAGGACGCTACGCCAGATGGCGATATATTGGTCGCCAAACAGCCGGGATATTTTTTCACTGGAACTGGAGAAACACAAAAACTTCACGCCTTCGCCTATCCGTCCGGCCAGATCATTCACATTCCAAACGAGCAAAAGCCAGAAATCTTAATTGGCTTTGAACTCAATGAAAAATTTGTGAACAACGGTGATGTTGCTGAGTTTCAGAAAGGCATGGGCGTACTTGTAAAGGATCAAGCTATTCCAGTTCTCATGCTGACAATGGCATTGGTGCCAATTTTGCAACAGTTTACGCCGCCTGGGTTGTTCGTCGAGAATATCATTGTCGAGCTTTGCGGCACATCAACAACGGGCAAGTCCGCCGTTGCGATTGGTCTAGCCGGTGCAGTCTGGGGCGGCAACCCAGATCCAAATTCCAAGACAGGCTTTTTTGATACTTGGAACAGCACCCCGAACCGGATCGAGGAACGCCTCATCAATCTCAATAATACGCTTATGGGGCTTGATGAAGCCACTGCAATAAGTGGTAATGCGAAACAGCGGGCCGAATTGATTGGCAATCTCGTCCACCGACTTTCGCTGGGTCAAACAAAACAGCGGATGGGCGATTCTTCCGCTCAGAGCTTCCGCCTTGTCACAATCTCAACTTCAAACCAATCACTTTCATCAATTTGCGAGGAAAGCCCGAGTATTGTCGAAGCACTGGAAACTCGCATCGTAACCGTAAACATCCCTGATCGCAGTACCAAGATTTTTGACTTCTTGCCCCGTGGGTTTCGCGACATCGACAAGGCGCGCTCTAAATTCTATGTGGTGGGTTGCAAACACTTCGGTCACATTGCACCAAAGATGATTGCCAAGACGCTGAAAAAATATGGTGAAGACCCCGACGAACTCCAAAAGCGCATTGGCAAACTTATGAGATCGTTCATGAAATATGCTGGCTTTGACTCTTTCGATTCTATGACGAAGCGGCGCTTTACACCCTTTGCGCTTGCATACGCCGCCGGTGTGCTCGCGAAGGAATGGAAGGTGTTGGATCAGAAGCTTTTTGGCAAATTTAAAGCGCCATTGCTTCGTGCTTGGCGGATGACAGCGAAGAACCCCCAAGTGAACCCTCGCGAACGCTATTTGGCATATTTGTTAGAGCATTCCGATAAAATTCGTGTTGTGAAGTCTCGGGCCAAGACGGAAATGACTGATGGTGAATTTAATAAGACCAAGGCTTTCATTGTAAAAATGCGCGATGGCCAACGTGCTGTGGCCTTCCCACCCCACTTTATGGGTCAACGTTTCAACGGTTTTGAATCTGACTTTCGTAAGATGCGCGATCTCGGCTGGGCAATTACGGATAGAACTGGGCTTCAAACCAAGCATCGTATCAGGTTGAAGAATGGTGAAGTGAAAAACGACCGTGTCTATATGATCAGGTTGGATCAATGGCCCTTGGCCTGAGTTAAAAGCACCAAATTAACAGAATGCATGTTGGGGTTGCTGATCATCAAGCGCCCCAACGTGCTTGCTCGATCATCTAAACCCCAGGCTATGATAAATGACTCGTAATTATGCCCCCCTCTGGCGGGTTGGATTTGATGCAAAAGATCGTGATGCTGAATTTGTTCAAAGCAAACCGCGGCCTTAAAGTCTCCCAACCATGAGACGACATTTTATACTGTCTTCGAAGACCATATTCCGCATATCAATTCAGAAGTGAATCTCCACTACCTTCAATTTATTGGAGGGATCTCGGTTATGGCACCTGCCCTAAACTTTATCCAAGGTCTTCACGTTGTCCGCGCACCATCTCTAACTCTGCGATCTTGACGCAGCAGGTGATGGCGCATCAGGATCAATTGTCGAGCTCCGCACCTTCACCGATGCGAAGGGGCAAAAGCGTGCAGGCCTTGCCGTGCGCTCCAATCTTACCATCGAGCAATGAGTCACAGCAAATGGTGCAACCTGGCTCGATAAACAAGCGATTGCGAAAGAACCTGCCGCCCTAGGCGTTGGTGGTTTTGGCGCAGTGTGCGCGAAGCGATGAAAGCCCGCGCCGCGCATTTGGTCACAAAAGGAATAGCTGAACGCATGGACCAAGGTGTTCGATTACGACAAAACTTGATCGAAACATTGCGGACGCGTGAACTCGATGAGGTGACCAAAAGGCTGGCGCACGAGACGGCACTATATCCAATACGAATGGCGGCGGGCGAACATGTCGCTGGCAAATACCGTCAGCGCATTGCATTGGCCTCTGGTCGCTTTGCCATGATCGACAATGGCCTCGGCTTCCAACTCGTGCCTTGGACGCCTTCACTAGAAAAGTAGCTCAGCAAACATGTCGTCGGAATCGCCCGCGGTGATGGCGGCGTTGACTGGAGCTTAAGCCGCAAGCGGGGGATGGGGCTTTGAGTTTGGTTTCCGATGTTAATTTTCTGACGTCGAACAAAATCGGTTCGAACTTATTCGGGTCATTGGTCGTCGTGCAGCGAAAGGCAGCTGTCAAGGCTTCGACGGCTTGTGGATCGCAACCCCTGTCATCACAAGCAGCACCCCGATCACATCCACGGCACTTGGAATTTGTCGCAGGACGATGACACCAATGATCGTCGCGGTCGCGGGCAGTAGCGCCAGCAGAAAAGCGAAGCTGGACCGCGGTAAGCGTGACATGGCGAGTTGGTCACTGACATAAGGAATCACCGAGGAACAGACTCCCACGCCAATGCCTGCAAGGATCAGGATCGGTGCGCCAAAAGCGTCGCGCGCCTGCATGAAACCGATCGGCATAACGCATAAAAAGGCAACCGCCATTGCGGCTCCTAGGCGTTCCACGCCACCCGAGGCGCCACCCTCGGAAATTTTGTGGCCGAGAACGATGTAAAGAACGAAAAGTCCTCCGTTGAGCGCGGCCCAGGACAGGCCGATGAGGTCCGAAGTTAGAGCTGGTCCGCCGGTCGCAAAGAGCGAGGGCAAATTGATCAGCAGCGTCACCCCCGCCATGGCAAGTGCTAGGGCAAGATAGTTGCGAAAGGTCCGCAGGCCCCAGAGCGCGATAGCGATGGTGCCGACGAATTCGATGGCGGCGACGAGTGCGATCGGCAACCGATCTAGAGCGAGATAGAATGCATTGTTCATCACCGCCAGGCACCCCCCCAAAGCGAGCAGCAGCAGCCACTCGCGGGTGGTAGCCCGTCGGAACGTTCGCCAAGGCTTTGTAATGGGCGCGAATACAAGGGCTGCGGATGCGATGCGGAACCATGCAACGCCTAGAACTCCAACCATTGGGAAAAGCAGCACCGCAAAGGATGGTCCAAGGTAATGGAACACCGCTGAAACGCCGAACCAAACATGCGGCGGGACGGCCTCTGCTGCGCGGGACATTGTGCCGGATGAGCCCGTCGCAGCGGTCTTAGAAGGTGCTTGATCATTCATTATGATATAATAGGAGGTCGGACCAGCCAATTATATGGAGATTGAATATGAAAAAGCCAGAAAACACGATTAAACAGAAGGCTATTAGTGCCAGAAAGGTTCAATCTGATAGGATCAAGCTCGACACCACTGACGCGGCCATCATTCGAGAGCTGTACTCTGATGCCCGTATCGCGCGAGCTGAACTAGCGCGCCGCGTTGGTCTTTCTGCGCCGAGCGTCGGGGACAGGATTCGGCGGCTGGAGGATTCCGGCATCATTACCGGCTATGGTGCGAAGATTAACGCTGCGCGCCTCGGATATATGCTCACGATTCTGATCCGCGCACGGCCACTACCAGGCCAGATGGACAATATGATCGCTGCAATTCGCAAAACACCGCAGATTGTTACCTGCGACCGGGTGTCTGGAGACGACTGCTATGTAGCACGGGCGCATGTCCGTGACGTGGCCGAGATGGAGACCGTCATCGACAGGATTGTGCCGTTCGGGGCAACTAACTCTTCTATTGTTCAGTCTTCTCCAGTTGCGCTGCGGCTGGTTGAATTGTAAAACTGTAAAACTAGCGCTGGGCATATTCGACATGCCGCATTGAAGCGGCGCTCAATGCGTCGGTGATAGCAGGCGGATGTGTCCGCTACCTTGCCATTATCGGCAATGGCCTCGGCTTCCAACTCGTGCCTTGGACGGTGTCCCTCGAAAGGCAAATCGGCACGCAAGTTGCAGACATCGCTCGCAGTGATGGCGGCATCGACTGGAGTTTCGGTCGCAAGTAGGGCGAGGCATGTGAGTTTAGTTGCCTGCATTGATTTTCTGACGAACGACCGGTTTGAGCCCTTTCTAGACATCGCTGCAGATGCGGCGCGCCAACACTTAAGTATTGACTTGACTTTTACTGGGCATGTAATAACTAAAGCGTATGTTTGAGTATTCTGAGCGACTTGATATGGCCTTCCACGCGCTTGCCGACGCAACGCGCAGGGGGATTCTCGATCACCTTTCACGAGGACCAGCCTCTGTGAGTGATCTGGCAAAGCCCTACGACACATCTTTCTCAGCTATCCATCAGCATGTTCAAGTCCTCGAGGCGAGCGGACTGGTCGTGACGGAAAAACGTGGACGAGTCCGCGAATGCCGTATTTCCAGCGGTGCGGTCTTGCGTGTCGAAAATTGGTTGAACGAACGTCGCCAACTTTGGGAAAGCCACTTTGATCGGCTCGGAGAATTGCTCGAAAGAAAAGGAACACCTAACGAGGCTCGCAGCGCAAGCAGGTCAACCCTAGGGGACAAGAAATGACCAAATCCCCCTAATTCCACGGGGTATTTTTAATAAATCGCCTGTGGGCGGCATCGCCCGCCCGCGTGTTCAGCGCATGGTCCGATCCACAGATTAAATCGCAGTGGTTCACCGGCCCGGACGACAAATGGACCCTGATGCGCCGCTCGATGGATTTTCGTATCGGTGGTCAGGAAGTATTGCACGGACGTTTCAACGAGAGCGGCATGGAGACGCTTTTCGAGGCCCGCTTTCATGTCATCGAACCGGCAAAACGGCTTGTTTATGCCTATGACCTGCACCACTCCGGTCGCTTTCATTCCGTGACGTTATCGAGTTTGGAGCTTGCCGCAGAAGGGGATAAAACCCGAGTTTCCTACACCGAACAGATTGTGTTTCTCTATGGCAACGATGGCACGGCGGACCGCCGTCATAGCACCGGAATTCAATTCGACATGATCGAAACTGCACTTCAATCCTTGGGAATTTTACAATGACCCTTGCACTCTATGGGCACCCATTTGCCTCATTTGTCTGGAAACCGTTAATCGCTCTTTACGAGCACGGTGTGTCCTTCGACTTCCAAATGGTCGACCCAGACCACCCCGAGAACTCTGCGCGCATGCCGACGCTTTCCCCCACCGGACAGTTTTTGGCGCTCGTCGATCAAGAAAGGGAAGTCACCAAAGCAGTACCATAATCGAATATCTTGACATGTATCACGGCGACACGCCCCCGATGATACCAGCGGATCCCCGCGAAGCGTTGGAAGCGCGGATGATCACGGATGTGTTCGACGATTATGTCCATGCACAGATGCAGCGGATCGTCGGAGATGCATTGCGTGGCGCAGGTGAGCGTGACCCCCGTGGCGTTGCAGATGCGCATGAACACTTGGAGCGCTGTTATGATTGGCTGGAGCCACGGCTCCTGAACAAGGAATGGGCGGCCTGCGGTCGATTCACAATTGCGGATTGCGCAGCTGCACCGGCGCTTTTCTATGGTGACTGGGTCCATCCAATTCCACTGCGTTGTGCAGCGCTCAAAGCATACCGGGAACGGCTCCTGTCCCGTTCCTCTGTGGCGCGCGTCGTCGAGGAGGCGCGTCCTTTTCGACCCTTTTTCCCATTGGGAGCACCTGATCGAGATTAGGCCCCGAATGTCGGCAAAGTCCGCAATGCAGACGGTGGTGAAGTAATTTGAGTGGAATTACATTCAGCGGAATTCGCCGCAGACAGTATTCATTCGCCATAGTGCGACGCACTTGCGAGCCGAAGCCATTCGCCTTGATTTGCACCGACGATTGACCCGAAGTCGTTCTCCATGAATCGCAAATTTTTGACGAAATAGTGCGTGACATGGATGTCGTTTTCGACACTGTTGGCGGAGATGTCTTCCAGCGGGCGCTGAGAACGGTAAAGCAGGGGGGCTTCCTGGTGACGGTGGTGGCTTTTCCTGACGAAGCCGCAAGGCAACATGGGTTCGGCGTGGAACGTGTTCAGTGTAAGCCTAATACGGCGCAGCTCTCCGAAATCTGCGACATGGTCGAAGCTGGCGAGCTTAAGGCACGCGTAGCGATGGTGATGCCACTTGACCGGGTCAAAGAGGCGCTGGAGATCTCGAAGAATAATAAGGCACGCGGTAAAATCGTATTAAGCATTGCAGCGAATGCGCTCGGATAGCACAAGCAATTCCGGAACAGCGCAAACCTATGATTTAAAAACCATTGGGCGTCGATCAAATATTCGCGTGTCTCAGTTTTCGTCCGGTTTCTTGCAGTAGCTGAAATCCATCGTAGCGGCGTTTGTGCCACTCTTTTAATTCACCTTGAGCCGGATCGAAAATTTTACCCATGGCAGACATGGAAGCCATGGCCTCAGTTAGACTTGAGTAAATGCCGCCAGCCACTGCGCCCAGCATCGCTGCTCCCAGCAACACGGGTTCATCGGTTTTTGGAGTTTCAACCATTATGCCTGTTGTATCCGCCAGTATTTGGCGAACCATTGCATTCTGGCCAGCACCTCCGCTTACCACGATGGAACTAATCACTACGCCATGCGCCGCTTGGGTTTCAATAATTTGGCGCAGGCCATAACCCAGCCCACACACGCCGGCCACATAGAGACTAATCAAGTTATCGATTGATTGATCCATATCTAAGCCGGCGATCAGGCCCTTCGCATCAGGATCGGCCAAAGGCGCGCGGTTACCGAGAAACTCTGGTACCACGTGCAGACCTCTGGCGAGATAAGCAACATCTGAAGCGGTTGCAGCCCTCGACAGCGCCTGCCCTGCCAGCCATGATGTGAGTCCGAGCTTTTCATCTTTTGCCAACTGTGCTGCTTGAACCGCAGCGGGATGCAGCATCACCAGATGATCAATGGCGGCACCCGCAGCAGATTGGCCCGCTTCATTCAACCACAAACCCGGCACCATGGCCGAAAAATATGGTCCCCAAACACCGGGAATAAAGGCGGGTTCAATTGTCGATGTCATGGTGCAAGCGGAGGTTCCAAACACATACGCCAAGCGCGACGTGGCACTGTCGGTTCCGGCTGCACCAACCGTGCCAACGCCACCGGCATGGGCATCAATCAAACCAGCGGCAACTGGAATGCCAGCGTTTAAACCCCATTCAACCGCAGCAGTCGCCGTCAATCCTGTGCCAAGTGCGGTGCCAGCGTCCACAATTTGAGTGCCTATGCGTTTGAACCCTTCATCGGCGAGTTCGCTGAGACCAACCTTGTGGAAATAACTCTCATCCCAGCGCCGCTCGTGTCCCAAATAGGTCCACTTGCAAGTCGTTGTGCAAATCGACCGATCCAGACTACCCGTAGCGCGCCATGTGATATAATCAGAAAGATCAAAGAAATGAGCTGCTGTAGCAAAGGCTTCTGGTTTGTTTTCTTTCAGCCAAAGCAGTTTCGGCGTTTCCATTTCTGGTGAAATGCGGTTACCGACATAGCGCAAGACATCATGGCCCAGCGCATTGATACGCGCGGCTTGAGACGCTGCACGGTGATCCATCCAGACTATGATGTTACGATTAGCATCATCCGATAGCCCAACACCAATCGGCCCGCCACTAGCATCCACCAACACGAGTGAACACGTTGCATCCGTGCCGATACCTTTAACTTGTTCTGCTGCTATTCCAGCTTTGCTAACAACGCCGCGCACACATGCACAAATAGCGGCCCAAATGTTCTCGGAAGACTGCTCAACCATCACTGGGCCATCGTGCCATGTTGTGATGTCGCGCTTCTCAGTAGCCTTCAACTCACCCTTCAGGTCAAACAATCCAACGCGCGCACTGCCCGTGCCAATATCAATGCCGATGACATAGTCGTCCATTCTAATCACCTGTTATAGGATCACAGATCCACCGTGAGTGGTAGAATCACAAGATCGCGGATCGTCACGCTCCGCGGCCTGGTTAGCATGAAGATAACAGCTTCTGCGACTTCAACTGGCTGCATTAAGCTGCCATTTGCCAACGCCTCTTCCATTTTAGCTTTCGGCCAATCATCCAACAGTGCGGTGACGACGGGGCCAGGTGCCACTGCGCCAACACGTATCCCATGTTTGGAAACCTGCCGGCGCAAGGTGTGGACAAAGGCCTGAACTGCAAATTTTGAAGCCGTGTAAATTGGCTCCCACATCACAGGCACAACTCCAGCAATTGAACTGGTAACTATGATGTCGCCCGTTTTACGTTCCACCATGTGCGGCAACACAGCATGAATTGAACGGAACACAGAATTAACGTTCAGGTTTAAAACTCGGTCCCAAACATCGGGATCACCAGTTACAATTTCGCCGCCAACATAAGCCCCAGCATTGGCGTGAAAAATATCCAGTTGACCAGCCTTTGCCAGTACAGTTGGCATCATTGAAGCAACGCTGTTAGCATCCATCAGATCGACGAACAACGGAATGGCCAATGGCCCCAACTCGGCACAAATTGTGTTCAGTTTTTCCGCGGCGCGGTCAACAAGAAACACTGTTGCTCCTTGAGCCAGCATTGCCTTGGCGCACTCAAGACCAATGCCGGAAGCAGCACCCGTAATTGCCGCGACCTTGCCGTTCAGATTAGAACTCATTCGACAAATCCTTTCTGCACCGTCGCTCAAGCACGGCCGTGTGATACGCGTGATTTACGCGCGAGAGAATCGACGATCACCGCAATGGCCAGCACCGCACCCGTAATCATGTAACGAAGCGAAGATGAAAGATCTAGCATCGTCAATCCGCTGGCAATGGACTGAATAACAATTATGCCGAGCAAAGCAGAATATGCGCTGCCACGACCGCCGAACAAACTGGTGCCACCAATAACTGCTGAAGCGATCGCATTTAAATTAACGTCACCTGTTCCTGCCTGTTGGCTTGAAGATGCAAGGCGCGCAGCGGCCATGACACCACCTGCTGCTGCCAATCCGGCACAAAGGACAAAGGCGCTGGAATAGATAAACCTTACATTGATACCAGCGCGGCGCGCGGCTTCACGATTTCCACCGACAGCCGTCATCGACCGACCCCATTTGGTGCGGGTTAAAGCATAGTTCATGGCCATAACCAAAACCACAAACAAAGCAAACATCCAAGGGATGCCGCGATCACGGTTCATGTAGAATACAACAAACTCAGCCAAAGCAGTTATTGCCACGGCTTTTATCAACAGACTTGCAAGTGACGGTGCCGAAAGATTGGCAGACTGTCGGCGCGAAACGGTGCGCATTCCCGTAACAAATATTACAATTCCAGGAAGCAAACCCAGAGCATATGAAAGCCAATGCGGCATCACTAACGTTTGGCCGAAATCAACCATAGGCGATCCGTAAGGTAGATTGATGGAACCGGTTGACCCAAGTACATAAAGCTGCATTCCAAGAATTGCCAATAGGCCTGCTAGTGTTGAAACAAAACTTGGCATGCCCAACCGATTAAATAACAACGCATAGACCGAGCCAATGACAGCACCGAAAACAATCGCTGCCAAAATCGCCAGAGCTACAGGCCAGCCATGGTTGACCCAGAGTGTACCCAATATAGCAGACGCAAAGCCACTGATCGAACCGACCGACAAATCGATTTCGCCAACCATCAGAACGCAAACAATGCCAAGAGCAATGACACCCACGGTAGAGCAGTCAAACAACAGATTAACCAGATTATTGCTGGACAAAAAGATTGGATTTAGAAATCCAAACACTGACCAAATGATTACCAATCCTACAACAACAGGAAGTGAGCCTAGATCGCCCGAGCGAACCCGTTCAAAAAAAGATCGAATTGAAGCTGAAAAACCTCCGTCATGTTTTACGCGCACATCACTGCGGTCAAGTTTCGAAGGCGTGGATGGCTCGATATTTGTCATGATGGCTTTCCGCTTGCTTGAATTTGATCACCCTTCTTGCGGTCAGCTCGGCGTGAAACTGAATTGCTTTCAGCTCCTGTTATTGCGCTGATCAATTCGGTGTTTGAAGCATCGGGTGCGAAGATACCGTTGTTGCGACCAAGCCGGAGTACAACGACTCTATCGGCAACGGCGCGCACATCTTCCATATTGTGGCTAATCATGACCACAGCAAGGCCGCGATCACGCACACGTTCAATGAGGTTCAGAACTTCAGCCGTTTGCGCCACACCCAAAGCTGCAGTCGGTTCGTCAAGAAGAATAAGTTTCGGTTCCAGCAGCAGTGAACGAGCAATCGCAACTGTCTGACGTTGCCCGCCAGAAAGAGAGGCCACAACATCGCGCACGTTTGGAATGCGGGCTGATAATTCATTCAGCAATTTCCATGAGCGAACTTCCATGCTCACTTCGTCTAAACGCGCGGCGTTAAGCTCACGGCCCAAAAATATGTTGGCGACAACATCAAGATTTTCACACAGCGCCAAATCTTGAAAAACTGTGGCGATGCCAAGCTTCAAAGCATCACTTGGCCCAGATAACGAAACGTTCTCGCCATTAAATCGTATGACACCTGACGTCGGTTGGAATACCCCGGACAGGATTTTTACAAGTGTGGATTTCCCCGCCCCATTATCTCCAACAAGGGCTACAACTTCACCCGCGTGTACATCAAGATCAATATCAGTGAGCGCTGATACGGCGCCAAAATTCTTTGAAATACCCTTGAGGCTCAGAACTGGATCTGCAGGCGGACGTTTTTGCGAAGTGGTCATGTTCAATGCCTTTAATTGAGCCCTGCAGCACCCAGGGAGGATCGGATGCTGCAAGGCTACAGTATGGAGCCGGGCCAACGCAATTGTCAGCCCGGCCCCCTTTCAATTACTTCATAATGCCGAGCTTCTTGCAGCCATCGATGTAACGATCAACGCAAAGTGTCTCTGCCGTAGCAATGTTTTTGTCGATGATTTCGGCTTTCAGGTTGGCCGCCGTCACCACCGCAGGTGTGAACAACATTGAAGGCGTGTCATACAACTTCATCTCAGCTTTCGGAGTTTCGCCGTTCAACAATTGAACAGCAATACCTGCAGCAGCGGCTGCAACGATTTCGCTGGGCTTCGAAATCGTGTTGAATTGATCGCCAGCGATGATCAGCTGCAAAGCTGCAAAGCTGCAGTTGTTGCATCATTGCCTGTGACGGGAGGAATAGGATCCATGCCGCCTGCCTTGAGCGCAGCAATAGCGCCACCACCAGTGCCATCATTTGCCGCAACAATGCCGATGATCTTTTTGCCAAAGCGCGTGACTTGACCAGCAGCCCATTCTTGAGCCTTAGGTGGGGCCCAATCTGGCGTGTCGAATTCGGCTAGGATCGGATATCCGCTGGCGTCGAGACCGGCATGGATTCCCTTCTTGATCAGACCGGCAGCTGCGTCGGTTGGTGAGCCGTTAATTTGAAGCACGCCTGCGCCATCCTTGGCTTCCATCTTCATTTCTTTGAGATGAGCAACCAATGAATCTGCGATGGCTTTGCCAATGCCTTCATTGTTAAACGACACATAAAAATCGGCATTTCCGGTTGGGATTGGTCGGTCATAGGCAATTACCTTGACACCTTGGCTTTGAGCCAATTTCACTAGTGATGCAGCGGCAGTTGAGTCAACAGGATCAAGCACGATGACCTTGGCACCCTGTGATATGACGGAGTTGAATTGCTGCTGTTGTTTGGTCGCATCGGCACCAGCATTCAAGTAGATTACCTTGCAGCCCGCACAGAGCTTGGCCATCTCGGATTTGAAGCCGGGAAAATCATGTTCTTCATAGCGGGTTGAGCCTTGGTCAGGCATCAAGAAGGCCACAGTTGCATCAGCTGCATGAGCGAATTGTGAGCCTGAAAATATGGATAGTGCAAGTGCACAGGTACCGAGAAGTCTTTTGGTTGTTTTCGTCATTATTTCTTTCCCATTTTGACATTTCTAATTTGATCCACCCGGGCGCGTTATTGCAACCAAGGTCTTTCTTCAGTTTTAGGTGAAGTCTCCCGATGCGACGCTCAATTGAAAGCCACGCCGTAAGGTGTAAAATTTGCGATATCTATAGGCGGCGAAGTCGAACCCAAGCCGCGGACTGCCATGATATTCTTCATAAACCGTGTTTTCTGTTTCATAACCTCCCTTTACGATTGGCATTTGCCGTTTTTGCAGGGCAGTCTTTGCTGCCCTTTTGAAATTTAAATTAGTGAATTTTTCCCTCATCGGTTTTGACGGCTGTTGCCAAATCGTTGGCCTCAGCACGGTGAAGATCAATGTCTATTTTTGCTGGTTTAAATGCCTTCGTGTTATCTCGCACCGAGGCTCTCACCACCAAGCTGGCTGCTAACACAGTTGGTTGCACTTTTTCAGAATGACCGTGCTCCATGCGATAGCGCAGGCGTTTCCAGGCGGCAGCAGCCATCTCGTCGACTGGTTGGCAAATCGCCGTGATGCCGCGTTTGCGCGCCGACATCCAAGCATAGTCATCAAAGGCTATAAATGATGTTTTGTTCGGGATATCAATGTGGTGTTCCATCAGTGAGCCAAGCACGCTAAGTGATGTTACGTTAGTTAGTCCCACCACTGCGCCAGGCACAGGATTGCGCTCAAGCCACCCCGAAAAAATCCGCCGACCCTCGTCTAAATCTGTGCCCAATTCGATCACAGTTGCATTGGCACCAGCGTAACGCCTAATCAATTGACTTGCACCTTCGGCACGCTCTTTGATCGGCGGAAATTTGAGAGTTGATGCCGCAAGAATAATGTCGCGATGACCCATTTCGAGCAGATGACGAGCAGCAACTTCCACAGAATCGCGGTTGTCCAAAGTGACAGTATCAGCGATTGCGTTCCGGCTTGAGACACGGTCCACAAACACCATTGGTAATGAATTTTTCAACGCTACCAGCTCCGGGGGGAGAACTTCTGAGCATGGCACAACAATCAATCCGACCGGACGCCAAGCCAACAAAGCACGCAGTCTCGACCTCTCAACGGACTTATCGTTTCGCGAGCTGGCGACAATGACATCATAGCCTTCAGCGAAGGCTTTAGTCTCCAAGCTCGAGACGATTGTTGCAAAAAACGTATCCGTAAGATCTGGCACAAGCACGGCAACGACGCGTGTTCGGCCAGAGCGCAATTGCGATGCAGCCCGGTCAATTTGATACCCTAGTTTTTGGGCCGCAGCCCGCACAGTTTTTTGCAGGTCTGCATTCACTGGCTTAGCGCCGCTAAAAACATTCGACACTGTGGCGGTCGAAACTCCTGCGAGTACTGCAACTTCTTTGATCGATGGTTTTTTTCTCGTCATAGAGATTCTAGCACCATTTTTAATCGTTAAGCTGTTAATCGTTTAGCTGTTAATCGTTTAGCTGTTAATCGTTTAACTTCCGTCACCAGGATAAGCAAGAAAAATATGCAAGCCGTTGAAAAATTCAATCCTGCACTGCAGCAATATTTTTACCTCGGGCGTGGTAGTCGTGCCGATAAAACCAGGATTCTTAGCAAGCTACTGTCCGTTTCAGAAATAGACCATCGAACATAAAGTCCAAAAATACTCAGACATCTATTAGAGAAAACACCATAACAGTAATGTCGGCATTTTTAGTTGACGTTATAGCAGGTTTCCGCGTGAACGAGCGTCCGTCTCATCCTATCAATATTTTATAGATTGTCATCGTGCCTACTCAAGTACACCCTCGTCAACATCAAGGATAGGTCCAAGAACATCTTCGAGGTCATCTATCAGACGCCCTCCTTGCAAGCTCCCAGCAAGAAGAAAACCCTTTAAAGTCTATTCAGTTGCTTGCATTGGCCGGAGCCACCCACTCACTTATAAACCCGTTGGCAACAAACCAATTGCTGAGCGTACCATCAGCCTGATCACATTGTGTTGCAAAGGTTTCCCGTTCCATTTGATATTCGGCATCGTCTATGCCGCCCAAAATCCAGCAATAGTCTTTGGTTTCGCCTAGGATCTTATTTTTCATCGTGACGTGGGTTTCTGTGAATGCGGCTTCCAATTTTCGGTCTTTCCATTTCGCACTCCCGAAATCGCGGACAGAAGATTCAATCGACACCAGTTCCCAATGATTTTGCAATTGGCTAGTGTACCAACTGCTGAATCCTTGGAACGCAGCTGTTGTCCAACTTTCTTTCCCGTCCGCAAATTCCCTAAGGCCATCGCGGATGGCATCAGTTTTGGTACGCGCTCTTGGACCGTTTTCATCGCGAAGTTTTTTCTCGATTGTCACGCGCTGTGCTGCATAATCTACCTGCTTTGCTGCAGCTAGTTTGCTTTCGTCATCAATGTTTTTCTGCTTGTCAGCTTGTTGCTTTATTTTGTCCTGGCGTTCACTTTCGATAACGCCCTGTAGACTAATAATAGTGGCGTTCTCGATCCAAAGCGGTGCCATATGATAAGCAATTCCGTCCCGCTTCAGGCCCTGTATCAATACGGCGAGTGACTTTGCATCATTGTAAGCTGCACCACATTCACCTTTTTTTGCCAGCACGAATGTTTGATCTGCGCCACTCAACGACCAACCGAAACTTTCCCCTACGGCTTCCACCACTGCCCGCGATTGTTCTTTCAACGCACGCAAATGTGGTTCAGCATCCCCCACAATGTTTGCACAAATCTTTGCCGAAGCATTTTCAATACGAACAAGTCCATAACCATTTTTTGCGCCTGCAAGAATATCGCTTTCCAAAGCAATCAAGGTTTCTTTGGTATATTGTGCAGAACGTGAAATATCCTGCTCGGTTGGTGTAGAAAATTCTTTGAGTTGACCATCAGCCATCAGCTGCAGCACTGGCAGCATATAGCTTTGCGTCAAGGCGAGAATTTGTTTTCTTTGCCCAATAAGCAGATCGTATTTTAGAAATTGGGTCTCGTTACATGGCTCATGGTCAAGATCAATATTTGGAGCACCTTTGCCGGCTAAATAAGACAGCAATCCTCGTTTAATGTCAGAATCTGATAGCATATGAAAGGCGCACACCTTCGCCTTACTGCCCGCAAATTCAAAATCCCCTTTGAGGTTTTTGATAATGCTTGGAGCCAACTTCGTGTCGTTGTAAAGAAAAACAAAATCCCCACCATTACCCGTCATCAAAGGTTTTGCTGGACCTTTGGCATATTGATCCAGCACTTCCACCAAAGTTCTAGCTCTGGCAGCATCACTGGAAGGCGCAAACTTCGCCAGCTTTTCCGAGTATTGGCCGTTTAAGTCGTATTTTGAGATGAGTGTTGCAGTAACACTATTCAATGAAGTCAATTCTGCAAGTGATGGTGAATTCAAGGCGTTGTTATATCTCTTCAATACCGTAGCCATTTGCGGCGTGACTTCAGCCGTCACGTTGTTTTTTATGTAAAACTCCATAAAAAACACATTACGTTTTGCTTCGCCATCTGCGGTTTCAAGCGCTCTAGCATCGGTTTCTTTGCGGGCTTCTTCGCTTTTTTGTACGAAAGATTTGTAGCCTGGTAGCGGCGCTGCCCTTTCTTCCAGCTTTTGTACAGACGCCTGTAACGATATATAATCCTTTAGGGTCTGGAATTTTTGAACTTGGCCTACAAGCTCTGCCAAGCTGGTAAGTTCATCAATTTTAGGATCGGTTTTCAAGTAACCGTCAATATCTGACAGCAAGATTGTGGCGTGTGCTCGAATATCGTCTTTTTGGGTCTGATCCAATTCCTGTATCGGTGTGCTTGATATTTCAGCCACCTGCGGCGTAACTCCCAGCGCTTTTGAACTATCATGGTCATCTGTATAGGCCAGTGTTTTTAAGTACGGTTTTTGAACCCATCCCGAAATGCCACTGACGGTTTGAACCTTTGTCCAATCACCACTATCCAGAACTCTGCGGAGCAATGTTCCGTGCGGTAGAAGATACTGGGGCTTTTTTGAAGCCTCTGGTTGACTTCTTACACCGATATAATCGTCAGATGAATCCAGACCACCAATGCGAACTGAATAGTCGTTCAAAAATGCGAGTGAATTTGTTCCATTCTGCATCTCTGCCAGACCGTGACTTGACGGGCGCAACATAGAAACGAGAAATAACAGATCACGAGTCTTTGGGTTAGGCCTCGCTTTAGCGAATACGGGTGCAGAATAATCCAGGCCATCGCTCAAAAAGGAATCCTGCGGAATTAAATTACGCGCTTTGAAGTCTTGCAACAAACTGCGTCCTAAATCTTTCGGAGCCCAGCCAATTGCAATTGCGTAAGCGCCTTTTGGCGACCGCATGACAAGCACACTATCAAATCTATCGGCGTAGTCATCGCTTAGTAATAATGCATCCGATAGATTTTCGCGACTGGCTACTATGATCCATGCACGCCCGGCACCAAGATTTAATTTGGGATCAATGTCAGATACTTCTATCAGTTTATGGCTAGTTTCACCCGAAGTTGGGCGGTCTCTGCCTATATCCGAGATGGCAAACGCATAACTGCGCTTGATACAATCGCTGCTCGAATTGCAGGCATCGCGCTGTTGGCTAAATTGTTTGGCGCGACTTCTAATCTTGTCTTGTTGCTCATTGCTGCTATATCCTCCTATGGCTTGCTGATAAGCAGCGTACATCTGTTGATCCAGATCGCTCAGATCTCCAGAATTACAAATTGTTTGTTCTGTTAAAGTCAAATTTCCTTCACAACTGAATGATGGGCCTTCCCCGTTGTTGCCACTCGCACTTGAACTGTCAATATTTTGAGAAATTTGCTTCGCTGTTGATTGCCGTGCGGCAGCTTCAACTTCCGTAACGGTTGCCGTGGTAATCGCTGAAGGGGGCTCGATGTCACCGCGGTTGTAAAATTCTAAAAGAGCGGCAGTTGTACCTGCGCCAATATGGCCATCAATCTTTCCGTGATAAAGCCCAAGGCGGCGCAAGGCGATCTGAAGTCTTTGCCCATAAACGAAATCATTTTGATAACGCGTTTTGTCCTGCTGCGCCTGTTGAATTAAAGCGCCAAATAAGCCTGCGAGACCATTCAGATTGTCAGCTCTCGACAGTCCGATTGTCGTTGCTACGAATAACAACACGGAGGCCACACTTACGCGAACCCATTTACTATTTAACATAACGCCCTTGCCCAATCGCGAATTTTTATAACTATTTCGTTTTGCACGACAATCAAAGTTTGCACAAAATGAGTAGTTTAGCAAACAGGCGAAATCACCTACAGTGTTTGACCAGTTTCGCCATCGCGCCCTCATTTGTATGTCAAGGTAGAACCCAGAACTTGATAGAAGACTTACACAATGACGCAAATTTATTTGTTATAAACAACGGCTCGAGCTGCCTCCTCGTGACTACGGTTGGAGCATGTCGACGTCTGTGTTCAATCTGATAGATTGGCTTTGAGTTTACCATCGTAAAAACAAGCATTTGATCGGATCTGGGAATCCGAAATGTCGGGTATCCTCAATAGGGCAATCAAGGGCATGCAGCGCGTGATGGAGCGTGATTTGCAATTTCAGAATCCAGAATCAGTTGAAAAAGCAACCGGTAAATGGCTAGGGCAATCTAACCCATTGCCAACTTTCATTGAAGAATGTTGCAGAGTTGATCCGAGTTGTGCGTCGTTTGCAACGGACCTCTATTCTGCTTATGTGCTGTGGGCTCAAAGCAACGGCTATAAAAATATTCAGCAGGCGCAGGCTTTCCAAAAAAAACTTAGCCACCTTGGCCACACCAAGATTAACCGTGGCAACAGAGGCGTCAGAATTTCAGGCCTGCGGCTTCTGAACCCTTCAACATCGAAATTTGCACACTAGTCTTTTTAGTGGCGGGCATCACGCGCCCCAGCATCAAGTGCTGGTAGTGCCGATGTTTTGAAAACAAATATATAATCATATATTTCATATCACACAGAAGAAAAGATTTATAAAAGTCGACACTATCAGCACTAGAAAAGCCTTTTATAGAAGGTGACACTGATTATTAAGATGATCGGCGCAATGTGTGGAAACAACAAAGGAATTTCCGCTTATCGTTAATGGTGAAATTCATTGATTTTAGACAGACTGCTTCATTGCAAATTCAGTTGGCAGTATTAGAAGAAACACTAAAGGCGCTTGATGAAACCTGCCCTTAACAAGTTCGAATCATCGTCGAACTGCAGAAACAGTCGTTCCAGCATTACAGCATAATCAGTTATATGTTAGGGTCCACCGCGAGGTGCCAATAAATCTATTGTTGGGCTGCTGGTCTTATAATTCGAATACAATAATCTAATTCCGCGTATTGCTACAATGACTGATGGCAAAAATGGTAATCTAACACCAGTTACCAAAACCAAAACTTTATGCAATTGAGTTCATACACAAATTGATAAAACGCGTGGAGTACCCATTGCAATCTTCATAATAGAACGCCCGCTTCGAAGGCAGTAATCCAGCTGTGGAAGTCTTCGACACTTTCTGGGCCTCATCGTCTCAGGATTGTTCTGATCTAGGTTTGTAGGTCATCATCTGGCTGCTTTGCTATTGAGCTTAACAGTGAATAGCCCCTACATCTTTGGACAGTTTGCCGCTTACGAATTGAGGCAAGGAGACGACCAGTGGATAAACTAACTTTACGGAGGATTTCAAAACTGATGCCATCAAGCAGATCACAGTACGGGGACATTCTATTGCAGATGTTTCGCAGCGCTTGGGCGTCAGTACGCACTCACTGTACGCTTGGATAAAGCGGCATGCAGCTTTGCCTGGCACAGCGGTGAAGGATGACCAGTCAGCCGTGATCATGCGGCTGAAGCCGGAGCTGGCGCGTGTCACTGAGGAGCGCGACATCATAAAAAGAGATGAGCCTTAGCGAAAGTGTATTTCTCTAAAGATGCAATATGAGATACGCGTTCATCACAGGGCATCAACAGCAGTGGCCCGGGGCGCTGCGTACCTTGGGGTCTACGCGCCCATGGCTATTGCACCAACCGCCGTAACAGGCAATATTGAGGAGAAGACTCTGCTTAAAACTGGATCATAGTTGGGGCTCAGGTCACTTCTACAACACTCGACGCAAACATTCAGCCATAGGAGGTGCATCACCAGTCAAGTTCGAAAGGCTATCAGCCTAAATGAGAACAGGATGCGGAATTAATTGGGGACAAGTCCAAGTTTTATCAGATGGTCCGCCAACCTGACAACCGAACACGTTCAACTAGCGCCATATGAGGAACCGTGAGTGCTGCTAGTCCCACGAAAATAATTTGAACGACACGAGTTTCGAATTCAAAAGAGGCTAATGTTGTCCATGCGATTGCGGTGCCTATAAAGACCAAAAACATTGGCAGAACACCAGCCCCAATAACAAACCTAAGAGACCTCGGTCTTGAATAATCGATTGTGCGAAGGATATGGCGAGCGCTGTGCATGCCGCAGAAAAATACCGCAAAACCCACCAGTGGGGATGCTACCGAACAAAGAGCGCCAATGCTTAGTAATTCCAAGGCTGTCAGTCGATCGCGTCGAAATTCTAGGGCTGCGCTTATAAGTAGCGCCGCAAGCCATGGCCAAGCCATAATAGTCAACCAAGGCGTCAAACCAGCCGCCGCATCACGCCCGGCAATCAAGCCAAACAAGCGGCTCACTTCATCGGCGTGCCTTAAGGTTGGCAAAATGATGACAGCACCCCCGTAAAGAATGCGGGAAACTGTTAAACTCCCTGACCGGGGGTCACCTGAAAAATGCGCAGCTGACATCAGCATAAAGCCAGCGAGAAAAACGATCGGCGCAACAATCCATAGGCCAACAACCAGAGCGCTCAACAAACCGTAAGCAAAGCTTGCGAATGCCCAATCACGGGCTGTCTTAACGCCGTAGAGTTTGTGGGCAAAAATAGTATCAAGCGCACCGTGAGGGACGCCGAGCATGATGATCATTATGGCAATGACAACCAACGTTGTCCGCTCGTTCGGATGCGGCAACGCCAGACCGCTGGCTGTGATCAGGAGCGCCAAGGTTACAAATGCCATGCCCTGCCATCGCAACACTCTAGTCATGATATACCAACCGTCTTGGACTTTTGTTCCATAAGTGAGTGCCACAGCTCCCCAAGAAATAGTCCTTTGGGCAGCGAGGCCACTACCGCTGCGCAATCCACCAAACTGCCTCTGTCACTCAAGAAACGGATGACCCTTGCTGTATCTGCGGCACCAAATATCCTCAAGAACAGCTCTGCACCTCTTTGCGGGTGCGAACGTATAACTCTAAGGAACAACTGATCCATGAAATGTCGAATAACAGGTTCAGTGCGATGCGTGGATGGCGTAACACCTAGGCTAATTTGCCTAGCTGCGGTCTCGGCCCAATTCTGGATACGTTGGAAAGCATATCCCGTGCTGGGCCGCGCACCACCGCTCATGAGCCCAGCACGGACGTAGCCTGGTTGTGCTCTTGGCAACGGGATCTTCATCCCCATAGGCAAGATACCGTTTTCCGATCGCAGCACATTAAAATTGCGCCCATTGCAGAGCTGTGAGACAGCAGTCGCATGGACATCCGCCAAGTCAGCCACCACCAGCGGACGCGGTCCAAACACTGTTGTTTCAACCAATGCGCGTGTAGCGGAGACGGGAAGCACATAATGAAAAAGCACTCCGCCCACAAGACATCCGGCAAAGTCCATAAGCGTTACCGCTAGCGGGTCGAAAACGGGATATTCGCACTCAACTTCTTGACCGAAAAACGACTGCCAAAGTACTGAATCGCCTACAGTAGGCGCCCCAGGTGGTGTCGTGTCTACAATATGCCGTGCAATCAGTTGTCCATGATTGGTTTCAATATGCCATAGCCCGGCCACTTGTTTCGGTGGCTCAACTAAGCGCGTGCTAAGCTTAAGCCCGCAGTGGGTTGTGCGTTCAATCGCGTCGCAAGCATCATTGTAAAAAGGTAAACTATGCAACATTTGATAGGGTGTGCGGCTGCAGTCGGCAAGGACTGACTTGCCTTGCGAGGCAAGCTTCATTTTCGACCAAGAGTGATTGATTAAATGGTCGTGACGGTGCCCACCAAATCGCCAGAAACACCAAGCACGATCGTTGGTATAATCGGGACGCTCCTCGATAATAAGTGTGCGATGAGAGCCGAGGGATTGCTCCGCAAGACGCTGTCCAAGGCTAAGACCGGCACAGCCTCCGCCAAGAATCAGAAGATCAGCATCAACGTGCACGACGTTGCCCTAAGGTCTGGCTGTGGCTTTCTGGGACTGTAGACGCATTATGAGATGCTAAATTATGTCTGTAAATCACTGGCTGGAATGGCGGGCTGATGACGGCGATCAACACCGTGCGCAGAGTTATTGAGAGTTTTTCATATCCCGAAACAATCGTGCGGGAGGACCAGTAATCCAAATTCTTAGGCCGAAGTTTTACGCCGATACCGCGATAGATCTGCGGAGCAACGCAGATCGAAAGGCGTGCGTTCCGCGGCAGGCACGCTATGCCAATTTCAGCGCTGCTGTAGTGTGGATCCGCCAAATCAAGCATTCTTGCCACACCATCGCATATTACAGGGCGCAAGCTGGTTTCTGGGCAAATCAGTTTGGCCGGCTCTCGATTTCCGATAGAACTTGCCGGGACATAACGACGGGACGCGCGTGCATCATCACTGATATCGCGACAGATGTTAGTCAACAGCATCGCAATGCCAAGGCTTATTGCATGTGGCAGAGCCGCGCCATCCTCAACATCAAGTGTCGCCGCCATCATCAGCCCGACTGTGCCTGCCACGTTGTAGCAACAGCGCAGCAATTCTGGTTCATCGCAGATGCGCACCCCATTCAGATCGCTTTCAACACCATTGACTAGATCAAGTGGAATAGCCTGATCGATCTGGCATTCTCGCATGAGGATAATAAAATCGATGACGTGCGGATCGTGAGAAATACCACTTGTGATGACCAATCTCACAGACGCCAGTGCAATGCTGGCCTGCAATGGAGCCTGACTTTCATCCACCGTATCGTCGATTTGCCTACAAAACCGATAAAGCCGCGTGGCCCGGGCAGCGTGCGTTGGATTTAGCAAGTGCCGCGCCCCATAAAAGGTACGTCCTTTTCGAGCAAGGATCGCGTTGGCGGTTTCGTAGACATTGACGCCTGTCATGCAAGCGCATCCTCTGAAGGTCTTTGTGTAGTTTTTAGTGCTCGCGGCACAACTGCATCAATCACTTCGGCGTAACTCAAAACACCTGGCAGTCCCGCACCGGGATGCGTACCCGCGCCAACCAAATAAAGATTTTTGATGCCTTCAGCACGATTGTGAAATCGGAACCATGCCGGTTGGCGAAAGATAGGGGCAACGGAGAATCCCGCGCCGGGTTGGCTGAAATAGTCCGTTTTGAAATTAACCAGGCTTTTGAAAAAATCTGCGGTAATGACTTCCGCCAAGCCCGGCAAGATTGTTTTTCCCAAAGCGACCACGATCGGATCCCTCAAGCAAGGACATTCAACTTCCCAATCGATATTTGCCTGGAGATTGGGCAAAGGGCACAGAACATACAATCTATCGCAGCCAACAGGAGCGAAACTGGCATAGGTTGCCGTTGGACGATGCAGATAGAGAGAAAAATTTTCAGCCAACACCTTGCGGTCGAATATATCCGCAAGAAGCTCCCTATCGCGTTCACCAAGCCATATCGTGTGGTGTGCCACATTTGGATACGTGTTCAAACTGTCAAAATATAGCACGAAAAGCCTCATTGAATAATGGGCCACCGCAAGTTTTAACTTCGTACTTTTCACCTGAGCCTCCTTGGAAACTATGGAAGACTACAAAAACGCGGCATCTGCATTTGCAATCACAAGATCAGCGGCGAGAACATGCCCATCTCCCATAATGACGCTAGTGGCTGTGCCGTTTTCGATGCTTATTTTTGAGATGGTTTCGCCCAAACAAACAGTCACATTGTGACGCTGCATTAGCAAGCCCAAAGCCCGTGTGATCGCCCGCGTGCCACCCACGGCGAAATGTACGCCGTAAGCGCTTTCCAGATGATGAATGAGGCCATAGATACTGGTCGTTTTGAATGGATTGCCTCTCAACAGCAAAGGCTGAATTGGTAATGCCTGCCTCAGGTTGGGGCTGCGCAAATAATGCGAAACCATACTCAACACCGATCGATCACTGCGCAAGCGAAGAAGCTGTGGGATCGTTTTCATCAAGGTGGTGAAGCGATAAAATGGGACGGCTGAAAGCTTGATGAACCCGATGTCAAAAATTCGCTTCGATTGCGCCAGGAGTTTTGCATAACCTGCCCTGTCACGCGGTTCGATCCGTCCAATTTCGGCCATTGTTTCCTCAATGGAACCACCATAATCAAAGGTGTCGCCGTCAGCGAAATGAAAGCGATACCACGGATTAAGCGGGACTAATGTCAGATGATCATGCATGTTTTCGTCAAACAGTTTGAACAACCGTTCAATCAGGAACGGCGCTGTGATCACAGTTGGTCCTGCATCATGGCAGAAACCTTGGCGCTCAAACACTTGAGCCCGCCCGCCTAATTGCTGACAGCGGTCAATCAATGTGACGCAATAGACTTTGGCGCGCATTCGGAGTGCAGCGGCCATGTCGCCAAACCCTGCCCCAATTACAATTGCGTGCATTTCCATTAGTCAAATGTCCTCGACAACGCCCAAATAAAACGATTGCGAAAGTTCGCTCGCATTATTGGGAAAATCCCATATGAGGACTGGCGATGCACCGCGGTACCCGAATTTTAGGTACTGAACCATTGGTTCCCCACTGACTTTCAGTCCCTCGGTTTGAAGGAAAAAATTAAATTTAGCGTCTTTTACAGGTAGCAAACTGCGATCCTCAAGGTCCTAAAAAATTAATTGTTAAGCGCAGGGGATTACGCAGGTAAAAACGTTTTGGCATGAATTTCTGCCCCACCAATGGGAAAAATGTGAGAATTCCGGGCCTTGTCAGGCCCGTCTACCAAAGGCCAGGTAACGACTTATTTGACCATAGGCAGTGCATCAACAGATTCTTAAGATCGGCGAGGCGATTACGCTTCGCCGACCTTTTTATTTATCACTTGACTTTGAAGCCACCGACATCGGCCTGGTATATACCACCAACATAACCGTCGACTTCAGATTTCCGAACGGCGATCATGTATATCAACACGCCGAATATCGCTTTGGCAACTATGTCGGCCACGGTGTACCCGACCTGGACCGCCGTTACCGCACCACCACCTGTGAAACCAATCATTGGGAAGATAAAGACGATCGGATAGAAGCACCACGAAATTACTGTTAACCATCGCGCAGCACTCACAAGTCCACGCACGGACGGCGGCTGAAAGGCAATTGAGGCTTTCAAACCAACAAATAGATCATACACTATGATCACGAATGGGATCATGGCGAGCCCCCACCAGATCCAACGGGTCGACGAAACGGCAGAAATTTCGCCAGGGTATCCTAAAACGACCATGATCGCTGCCAGGGAACCAAGCTTGATACTCTTCGACAGGGTCTCAGAAGCTGATAGGCGCATAACCAAAATAAGTTCAACCAGCAACAATGGCACAGTCAGCAGCCAGTCGACGTAACGGTAAGCATCGTTGAATACTACACCTGTTGGTTTAATAGTGCCGCCGATAACTGTGAAGGAAGCTTCCCAACTCCCAAAGATTCGCACATAGTGATAGAGCGCAATGCCTGTGACCAAAGCACTGAGCGAAAGTGCAGTCTTGTAAGAAGGCGCAACTTGCGAGCGCCCTAAGAGGACAAAAACGGTCGCGGCACCCATAACAGCGATAGTAAAGGAGAACGCGTTATAGACGAGTTCAAATTGTGCAACTGAAATTTCAACCATACGAGATTCCCCTTGGTAAGATATTTATGATTTGGACGCAAATTAATTCATCTGACTGAAACCGCATAATATTCTGCTACGATATGAGCGAGTAATTTGCGAGCCCCTAACTCAACACAGATAATTCAAGGTCCTTGACATTTTACTTTATAGTTTGCCGAATTTAGTGTCGAATTATGGAAGCAGTGTTCGGCTCATTCGTAATCTATTGCAAGCGGAAAAAGGCGCCCCAGTTGTCGCAGTTCTAATGATGGAAACTCAGTCTGCGTGTTAGAGGTTTGAGTGACCTTGCCCCCACATCTAAATCCGTATTGAACTTAACTCTGGCCCAACCAAGAGGACCAGCATAGGCCGGTTCTCCCCGGTAGCGCTGACCCAAACTGAACGAAAGCGGCAGGACAGGTTTTATCTGCCTTGCTGGTGAACTTCGTTGCCGGGCCCGGATGATGCCGCTTCGCGGATCGATCCACTCACAGTCGGGCGTTCCGGCGACCGCAGACGACGCCGAGCGGGCACCAGCGATCTGTGGCGGTCGACTGACGACTGCCAGCACCCGTCGATGCTGGTGATATCGTCGCCCGACCCGCCAAAATGGTGGGCGAAATCGTGATCAGTGTGATCGACGAGGGGACAACAAAAATCGATCTTCGAGAACGGGAGGTGAAACCCTATGCGAATCTTTTGGCAATACAATCGGCTTTGAAGCACAGGTGGCGTGAGGGATTCATCTGGTTAATCCAGCCTGGCAGCTGGACTGCATGAGCAAACCCACACCCCCCGCCTACAAGACCAGGAGCTGGCCCGCGTGCAATGAAGCGCTCAGGCGCAGTGGGTCGCTGTGGATCGAGAGGCGCAGGGTTATCCATGAGCGTCAATGAGCCGGAACCAAACGACCGTTGCGGCGTTACACATCTGTCGATAAACGACAAAAGAGGAATACCTTCATGAAAGATATCGTAGACACCGCCGTCGAGGCAGGATCATTCAAAACGCTTGTAGCAGCCATCACGGCAGCAGACCTTGGCGCAACATTGAAGGGTGCAGGACCATTCACCGTGTTTGCGCCGAACGAAG
>JBBRNW010000019.1:0-68889 GCA_038230015.1 Hyphomicrobiales bacterium
CGGAGTGTGGCGGAACGTGGCGGAAACTGAGTGTCTGTTCCGTTCCTGTTCGTACTTGACCGTCCTTCGGCGTCGCGGTAAGTGCTTGAAAATATTCAGTGGGCGGTTAGCTCAGCGGTAGAGCACTACGTTGACATGGTAGGGGTCACAGGTTCGATCCCTGTACCACCCACCACTTACTTCCTCGCGAACCATGTTGTTTTATAGGATAGGCAACCATCCCGACATTTCCGTGGGTTGTGGCGATTGAGCTGCTGCCAGTTTCGTGGACGTTAGCTTAAGTTACGTCCGCTCTCCTTTCCAACTCAATAGGGCTGATATTCCAAATTGTCGAATGACGACGAATGGGATTATAGAAGCTCTCGATGAAGTCGAAGACATCAGACTTGGTTTGCACGCGTGTTCGATAGGTTTTGCGCGCTGTTCATTCGGTCTTCAGTGAAGCGAAGAAGCTCTCCATTGCGGCATTGTCCCACACATTGCCGGACCTGCTCATGGAACAGGTAACGCCGTTTTCTTGCATTAGCCGCCTGAACTGCTCGGATGTGTATTGGCTGCCCTGGTCGGAGCGATGCAGCAAGGCATCCGGTTTGCCGAGCCGCCGTATGGACCTCCCGCAGGCCCGTGTATGACAGCAGTTTGCGGCGGCGTGAACGGGCTTTCAAGACATTGCTTCGCATCAAACGCTCGATTCGGTGAAGGCCGCAATTTAAGCCTTTAGTCAGCACATCGCGCCAGACACGCCTGGCACCATAGGTCCTGTCACTGTCATGAAAGCTCCGGCGGATCAGGCCCAGCAAGGTCTCATTCTCGATAGTCCTTCTTGCTGGCTTGCGGTTCAGCAAATCATGAAAGCCAGAGGTGGAAACATCCAGCGCCTTGCAAGCCCACGCCACCGGCCAAATCGAACGGTGCTTTGCAACCAAAGCGAACCTCATGTCACTTCCCTCGCGAAGAAGGCTGCGGTGGGTTCAACTGGTCAGCGCAACATGATTTAATTCATCAGGCATCCGGAGGCTCACAATGGCAAGACTGGGAAACGCATGCTTAAGATCAGCATCAAGCTCTTTCAGTCAACGCAGCATGTTGTGATTGAGATCATGCACCGCCTGCACAATCGAAACGCCACGATCCCTGACCAGATTTACCACCCCAACCTTAAACTCGCGGCTGAACTTCCTTCTTTCCACCACCTGAAACCTCCAGTTCCATCAAAACACCTTAACTAAGTGTCCGTGAAACCGGCAGCAGCTCAGTACCATCTCTCTTCGCGACTGAACTCCTTTGCCGGTGATAACTATTTCAGCGAACACACTTGACAAAAGGAATACAAAATACTGTCTTAGTAAAGTGGTTTACTAAATGCCTTTACCAAATGTTTTTCCGTTGGTCGCCTGGTCAAGCAAAATGATGGAATTTAAGAAGTTAAAGCGTGCCACGGTAAGTGATGTCGCCAGAGAGGCTACCGTTTCGGTGGCAACGGTATCCCGCTGGCTGAATGGTGCCATCAAATTGCCGGAGGCGACTGCTGAGCGCATTCGACGCGCTGTTGTGCTATTGCGATACGAGCCAAACCTTCATGCGAGACGCTTGAGCCTGGGCAGGACAGATACACTGGCTTTGGTCGTACCTGACATTGCGGATCCGTTCTTCGCCCTGCTGGCGGGTTCTGTTGAAACAGCGGCAGAATCCCTGGGGTTCGGACTCGTGTTGTGCGCCACCCTCAACCGCCCGTCGCGGGAAGTTGACTATATTGGCCGGGTTTACCGCAACCACGTTGACGGGTTGTTGTTTGCAACCAATCATCCCGATGACGGGACGCTCCTGCTAGCCATGCAAGGTCAGTCAAACGTGGTTCTGCTCGATGAAGACGTACACGGCGTCAACGCGGCAAAAGTATTCTGCGACAATCGCGCCGGGGGTCAAGAAGCAACCGCCCATCTGATTGCTGCCGGGCACAGGCGCATTGGATTTATTGGTGGCGTCGAAGGCGTGATGAGCGCTGTCGAACGTTGTGAAGGCTATACAGCGGCCCTCACTTCCGCAAACATTACGTTTGATCCGGCATTGACAGATTTTGGGGGCTACACCGCCGAGCAGGGTCGTTCAGCGGCGCGCAGGTTGTTGCGTCTTGATCAACCGCCCACAGCCATTTTTGCATCGAGTGATCAGATTGCCATTGGTGTGCTTGAGGTTCTGCGCCAAGCGGGTATTTCAGTTCCAGCTGAAATGTCGGTCGTGGCCTACGACGATGTAGCACCCTTCACATTTTTTTCACCGGCACTCACAGCCGTCCGCCAGCCTGTGGCCGACATGGGCAGACGCGGCGTTGAGCGGCTGGTCGGACATCTCACGAACACGTTAACAGACACAGCGGAAGAGCGACTTCCCGTTCACCTTATTCAGAGAGGCTCGGTGGCACCTCCTGCAAGCAGTTCCCGATTAAGCCGCCTAATCAAAGCATGGAGTAAATGACAATGATGAACCGCAGAACTTTTCTGGCAACAGTCAGTGCAATTGCACTGGCATGTACCGCAAACCTTTCATCAGCAGCGGACAAGCCGACATTCGCGTTGATCCAAATCAACCAACAGGCCTTGTTCTTTACACAGATGAACGAGGGCGCGCAGAAAGCGGCTGATGCTGCTGGTGCCAATCTAGTGATTTTCAATGCCAACAACGACCCTGCTGCCCAGAACAACGCGATTGAAACCTACATTCAGCAGAAAGTGAATGGGCTGATCGTGGTTGCCATCGACACCAATGGCATCATGCCAGCGGTGAAAGCGGCGGATGCAGCAGGTATTCCAGTGGTGGCCATTGATGCGATTTTGCCGGAAGGGCCGCAGAAAGCCCAGATCGGTGTTGACAATGAAGGTGCAGGAAAACTCATCGGCGAATTTTTCACCAAGTATGTTGCAGACCAAATGGGTGGAAAAGCCAAACTTGGCATTGTGGGAGCCTTGAACTCAACCATTCAGAATGTGCGTCAGAAAGGCTTTGAAGATGTCGTCAAAGCAGCAACGGGTGTTACAATGGCTGGCGTGGTTGACGGTCGCAACACGCAAGACAATGCACTTGCTGCGGCCGAAAACCTGATTACGGCAAATCCTGATTTGTCTGCGATTTATGCGACTGGCGAGCCTGCGCTGCTGGGAGCAGTTGCGGCTGTTGAAAGCCAGGGCAAGCAAGGTCAGATCAAGGTTGTTGGTTGGGATCTGACTGCATCTGCGATCAAAGGTATTGATGCGGGTTATGTTGCGGGCGTCATCCAGCAGGATCCGTCAGGAATGGGTGCATCAGCAGTAGAGGCACTCGTCAAAATTCAGGCTGGCGGCATGGTTGAAAAAACCATCTCGGTTCCGGTCACCATCGTCACCAAGGACAATGTTGAACCCTACCGCGCCGTTTTCAAATGATAAAACAGCTTACTCCAGCCGAGAGCAGGAACACTTCCACGCTGCAGTTGGAGGAAGCGACCCCGCGCATTTCGATGCGCGGGATCAAGAAACGTTTTGGCTCCATCGAAGCCCTTCGCGGTGTAAATCTTGATCTCTATCCGGGAGAATGTCTGGGCCTTGTGGGTGACAATGCTGCGGGCAAGTCGACGCTCACAAAAATATTGTCCGGCGCTTATCTTCCCGATGAGGGTGAGATCATGCTTGATGGACGCCCCGCTCGGTTTACCAACCCGGCCGAAGCGCGCACCTTGAAGATTGAGATGGTCTACCAGGACCTGTCCCTGTGCGACAGCATCGATGTTGCAGGCAATTTGTTTCTGGGCCGGGAAATGACATCCGGGAACTCTTTTTTGGGCTGGCTTGCCAAGCAAAACATGCAAACTGAAGCACGTCGAATTCTTGATAGTCTCGAAATTCGTATTCCCAATCTCAACGCCAGTGTGGCCCAACTGTCAGGTGGTCAGCGGCAGTCCATCGCGATTGCAAGGGCTGTGGCTTTCAATCCGCAAGTGTTGATTATGGATGAGCCCACGTCGGCGCTGGCGGTGGCAGAGGTAGAAGCAGTGCTAGCATTGATCACAAGGGTTAAGGCTTTAGGTGTTTCAGTTGTCCTGATCACGCACCGCTTGCAGGATTTGTTCCGGGTGTGTGACCGGATTGCCGTCATGTACGAAGGCACAAAGGTAGCGGAGAGACGCATCGGTGAAACCGATCTGACTGACCTCGTGAAGCTGATTGTTGGTGAAGGTCATGTGGCGGGTCGTGACGTGAGGGGGAAGATATGACCACTGCTTACACCTCGCGCCCCACGGGTTCCCGCACTGTGGACTTTCTGGGCGTCCATGCGCAGGTGCTTTCGATTGCCGTATTTTTTATTCTGTGCTGTTTGATATTCGCCCTGTCGACCCAGGCCTTCGCATCATCTGGCAACATTCTCAACTTGCTCAGGCAGTCTGCGCCCATGTTGATTGTTGCAGTTGCCATGACATTTGTCATCACCACGGGCGGAATTGATCTTTCGGTGGGATCAACAGTTGCCCTGGTGAACGCCTCCGCTGCTATCCTTCTTCAATATAATATCCCATGGCCGCTCGTCATTGTTGCCCTGCTGTGCATCGGTGCAGGTGTGGGTGCCATGCAAGGTTGGTTTGTGGCCTATGAAGGTATTCCCGCCTTTATTGTGACCTTGGCTGGCTTGTCGATTTTACGGGGCGTGGCCTTGTTGATGACCCAGGGGTTTTCGATACCCATTGAAACTGAGGGGTGGTTTACCCTGATCGGGCGGGGTTGGCTGTTGGGTATTCCATTCCCGGCCGTGCTGGGCATGATGGCGGCCATCATTGGGTTTCTTGCTTTGGGCAATTTGCGGTTCGGCCGCCATGTGGTGGCCATTGGTGCAAATCTGGAAGCCGCGCGCCGCGTTGGCATTTCAGTGAAGCAACGCTTGATGATGGTCTACATTCTCACTGGCGTTGCGTCTGCTGTTGCTGGCATTATCATTGCAGCGCGGTTGGGGTCAGGTTCTTCCAATGCAGCTGTGGGCTTTGAACTTGAAGTGATTGCGGCAGTCGTACTTGGTGGCACATCATTGCTGGGTGGAAAAGGAACTATTGTCGGCACGGTGCTGGGTGCCCTCACCATTGCGGTGATTGGCAACGGTTTGATCTTGGCCCATGTCTCCCCGTTTTTTACGCAAATCGTGACTGGCTTTATTATTCTGATTGCCATTTGGCTTAACACCCGCGTGTTTGCCAAACTGGCAACACCAACACGCAAACGATAAGGCCAGCATGAGCGAACGTGCCCCCACTCACATCCACTCCGGCCACGTTATGACGGTGGCTGGTGCGATTCCCGTATCTGATATGGGCATTACCCTGCCGCACGAACACATTCTCAATGACTGTCGGTGTTGGTGGCACAAGCCAGTGGAGCCTGAGCGTCAGTACCTTGCGACTGAGCGGCTCCACATTGGCATTATCGGTGAATTGCGCATGGACCCCTTCGTCAATCTTGATAACTGCGCACTTGATGACGAAGCGCTCGCGAGTGCCGAGCTTTTGCACTTCAAAAATGCAGGCGGTCGCACGGTGGTTGATCCAACATGTCGTGGCATCGGGCGCAATCCTCTCGCTCTTGCACGGATTTCCAAAGCAACAGGTCTTAACATTGTCATGGGTTCTGGCTATTATTTGCAAACGTCACACCCGCCCGAATTGAAGAATTTGTCCATTGACGATGTGGCGGATGAAATCGTGAACGAAGCGCACAATGGTGTTGGAGACACCGGCATCAAGATTGGGCTGATCGGCGAAATTGGCGTATCTGCTGAATTCACAAAAGATGAGGAAAAGTCCTTGCGTGGTGCGGCCCGCGCGCAGCGTCGTACCCAGCTTCCCTTGATGGTGCATTTGCCAGCCTGGTATCGGCACGCGCACCGTGTGCTTGATATTGTAGGTGAGGAGGGGGGCAATCTCCGGCATACCATCCTTTGTCATATGAACCCATCGGGCCATGATGTGGATTACCAGACGTCACTTGCTGAACGTGGCGCATTCATTGAATACGACATGCTTGGCATGGATTACTGGTACGCCGATCAACAGGTGCAATGCCCATCAGATGAAGACAATGCGCGCGCTATTGTGGGCTTGGTGAACAACGGATTTGGTGACAGGTTATTGTTGTCTCAGGACGTGTTCATCAAGATGATGCTTTGTCACTACGGTGGCTTTGGTTACGCCTATGTCCTCAAGCATTTTGTGCCCCGGTTGCGGCGTCACGGTGTGGCAGAACAGGCGATTACAGCCATGTTGATAAGCAACCCTGCAGCGGTATTTGATGCAACCGAACACAACAACCAAAAGGACCAAGTCAATGTCAGCTAAAAACGTGTTGCTGGTGGGTGAATCCTGGATGAGTTCATCCACCCACTACAAAGGCTTTGACCAGTTTGGCAGCGTGTCGTTTCAAGGCGGTGCCGCACCATTGGTGAATGCATTGAAAGGTTCAGACTTTCAGCTGACATGGATGAAAGCCCATGATGCACCACAGGACTTTCCCTTCACCATGGATGGCTTGAAGCAATATGATGCAATCATTCTTTCGGATATCGGCTCCAACAGCATATTGCTTCCCCAAGAAGTATGGCTACATGGGAAGACCATGCCAAACCGCCTGAAACTTATTCGCGATTGGACGGCGGAAGGCGGCGGCCTGATGATGATTGGTGGCTATTTTTCTTTTCAAGGCATTGACGGTCGTGCGCGCTGGCGGCGCACACCGGTGGAAGAGGCACTGCCCGTCGCATGTTTGCCCTACGATGATCGCATTGAAGCACCTGAAGGCATCAAGGCTGAGGTCACCGGGTCTCCTGATCACCCTGTTCTGAAAGGTTTGGGACAAGACTGGCCCATGCTGTTGGGTGCCAACGAGGTCGTCGCAAAATCACAAAATGGCGTAGAGATTTTGGCAAGGCTGCCGGCAGAACAGGGCGGTCATCCGTTGTTGGTAACAGGCACTTTTGGCAAGGGTCGCTCACTGGCTTGGGCTTCCGACATTGGCCCACATTGGTTACCCGCCAGCTTTTCCGATTGGCCTGGCTATGCCACTCTATGGAAAAATGCGCTGGGCTGGATAACCGCAAAAAATTGAACATGCTTTTTGTCATCGGAAATGCCTGTCGCGACACCACCTATCATGTCGCGAGCTTGCCGAGACCCGGTGAAACCGCACTTGCACTGAGAACCACCGTTGATTTAGGCGGCAAAGGATTCAATCAAGCTATTGCAGCGCGGCGTGCGGGCCAGTCGTTGCGGTTTATCGCGGTTGTGGGTTCGGATGATATTGCAGACGATATTTCCACTGCACTTGCCATTGAAGCAATTGATGCGAAGGATCTCCTTGTTCGAGATGGCGTGAGCGACAGTTCTGCCGTGTTTGTTGATGCGCTTGGGGAAAATGTAATTGTCAGCAATACAACTTGTGCCGAGGCGCTGCACATTCGAGATATTTTGGGGAATGTGAATTTCAAAGGGGGCAATGTACTTCTTTTGCAAGGTAATCTGTCACGTGAGACAACGCAGGCCGCCGTTGTGGCTGCCAAAGTCGCAGGTGCAACCATCGTTATGAATGCAGCCCCGTTTCGCGATTGGCTTACCGAACTTGCAGGTCACATTGATATTCTCATCGTCAACGCACTCGAGCTTTATCTGTGGGCTAGGAGCGATCTGTCTCTTCCCCTTCAAGCAGTAATTGAAAAAGCAGGCGTTAGCACGGTGATCACCACTCTCGGCAGCAAAGGCTGCCTTGTTCGTTTGGCTGATGGTGCGCTGCATTCCATAGCAGCACCTCTAACAAACGTGATCGATACAACAGGTGCTGGTGATGTATTTACCGGCACCTATGTTCAAGAGTGGATGTCGTCTCGCAATCATGTGCGCGCCGCAACTCTTGCCGTTCACGCAGCATCTGACAAAGTCTGCCGGCATGGTTCATCGGCAGCGTTTCCGCCGACTGAAACAATTGAGCATTTGCGCAGGAAAATTATAGCTGATCAGCAGCTGACCCAACCAACTTGATGATTTGAAGGAGCACAAACCATGTCAGCCCCAGTCGCCGCAACCGCCACAAGCGCCATAGAAACCATCTTCGGGCGTAGCAAAGCTGTTATTGGTGTTGTCCACTGTATCGCGCTGCCAGGGTCACCCGGTTACGACGGCCAGCCCGTATCCGCAATCTATGACCGCGCCATGGCGGACGCAGACGCCTATGTGACCGGTGGTGTGGATGGCCTGATCATCGAAAATCATGGTGATATACCGTTCCTGAAGCCCGATGATCTTGGTCCTGAAACCGCAGCACATCTCGCGGTGATCACCGACCGCGTACGACAGGCCTTTGGTGTGCCGCTGGGAATCAACGTGCTGGCCAATGGGGCAATCCAGGCACTTGCTGTGGCCAAAGCAGGTGGTGCACATTTCATCCGTGTCAACCAATGGGCCAATGCCTATGTGGCCAATGAAGGCATCATCGAAGGGGCGGCAGCTAAGGCCTTGCGTTACCGGGCCAGTTTGAAAGCCAACGATATTAAGATTTTTGCTGACACCCACGTGAAACATGGGGCCCACGCCATCGTGGCCGACCGATCCATTGCAGAACTGACTCGGGATGTTGCATTCTTCCATGCCGATGTTGTAATCGCCACAGGTCAACGCACGGGTGATACGGCAACTTTGGAAGAGATCGATACAATTCGTATCGCAACTGCTTTGCCATTGCTGGTGGGAAGTGGCGTAACAGCTGAAAGCGTGTCGCTCATTTTGTCCCGCACCAACGGGGTTATTGTGGCAAGTGCTCTGAAACACGAGGGCGTTTGGTGGAACGCTGTGGATGTTACCCGCGTAAAACAGTTTATGGCAGCTGCAAATTCCCAACGGGAATATCTATATAGAGGAAACGCATAAATCCTCCAGCTTGGATATTTATATTTGAGTTAAATCGAAAATTATCCGACGCGCTGGTTTTCAGGCACTGAACTTCTTCCATAAACCTGGCACAATTTTGCGCATGATCAACGGTTTCCTCGAGCGGTGTGTCCTATCACATCTAATCCGATCCATACGATCTAACGTCGCACAATCCGAATTGAAGGCCTTTTAAGGAAGAATGCAATTCCCGCCCCCACTGGGTCAATGTCTAAGATTTATATAATAGATCAGGATGGAACATTTCCTTTCTAATCCGATCCATACGATCTAACGTCGCACAATCCGAATTGAAGGCCTTTTAAGGAAGAATGCAATTCCCGCCCCCACTGGGTCAATGCCTAAGATTTATATAATAGATCAGGATGGAACATTTCCTTAGAATAAGATGTGTTCCAAGATTGATTTAGAGCGGTTACACCATTAGAATGGGCCGAACGAAATCGTGACCAGTCCATCATACAGCGGAGAAAAATATTCGCGCTGGCCAAGTGGTTGATTGGTGAAGCGGCGGAAACTGGAGCGCAGCTTTTAACTTAGCACATCTAAAAGAGAGGCATGCCTAGCCCGAAGGCTAGGCATCAAACTTACTTGGTCGTAAGATTGTAGTAGACCACGTCTGAACTTGAGCCCATCACATAACCCTTCACGTTGGCTCGTGTGGCAAGCTGCACTGTATCTTGGAACATAATCATGATCGGACCTTGATCCATCACGTCTTTTTGTAAATCGAGATACATTTGCTTGCGCTTGTCGGCGTCACGTTCGCGCACTGCTGCATCAGTCCGCTTTGAAAGTTTAGGAATGTCCCATGAGTTTCTCCAAGCTAATGGCTTCGACTTTGGTGCATCGGAGTTATCAGTGTTGCGCGCAAAGGTATCGGCGTTGGTGTGCGGGTCCATATAATCGGGACCCCAATTTTCGATCAACATCTGATGTCCACGCGCACGGTATTTGGTGAGCACAGCTTTTTCTTCTGCTGGTACCAACGTCACCTTCACGCCGCCTTTGGCCATGCTGTCTTGCACAGCTTGGGCAATGGTGTTGAATGGCGCCTTGTTTGGCGTATCAAGAGTGAACTCAATACCATCTTTAACACCAGCTTCAGTCAGCATGGCTTTGGCTTTGGCAGGATCGTAAGAATATTGATTGTCATCGAGCGAGGCCCAGAAACCTGACGGCCAGAAGGCTTGATGGATCTTAACTTTGCCCTTCAAAAATGAATTGGCCATGCCTTCATAGTCAATGAGGTGGTGCATGGCCTGGCGCACTTTTGGATTTTGGAACTCCGCAGTCTTCATGTTCATCGCGACGTAATAAAGTGCTGCTTGCGGAATTGTGGTGACCGCAATGTCCTTGTTGCCTGCAATGCCTGCTATCTGGTCGGGCTGCATGTCGCGGGCGATATCAACATCGCCCTTTTCAATAAGCAGACGCTGTGCTGCTGGTTCAGCCACATGCTTGATGACGACACGTTTTAACATTGCAGCACCACCACGATAGTTCGGGTTTGCTTCAAGTGTAACACTTTCGCTGGCCTTCCAAGACTTTAACACATAGGCGCCTGAACCAGCTGAATTGGACTTCAACCATTCATTGCCCATGTCACCGGCGGCTTCATGTTCCATCGCAACCTTTTTGTCGACAACAGAGCCCACAACTGAAGAGAGCAAAGCCAACACAAGCGATGGAGAGTAGTCTTCACCAATCGTAATCGTAAAGGTCGCATCATCAACCATCTTCACCATGCTGTCGACATTGTCCTTGGTCCAACCTAGCTGGCCAATGAGAAAGGCCGGTGTTTTATCAAGTTTCACAACGCGTTGAAGTGAGAACACAGCGTCAGCAGCGGTGACTGGGTTGCCCGAAGCAAATTTTTGGCCAGCACGCATTTTGAAGGTAAATGTTTTACCGTCATCACTCGCTGTATAACTTTCAGTCATGCCGGGAACAAGCTTGGTAATATCTGTTGGCTCAAAGCGCATGATGCGGTCATAGGTGTTGGCGATAACTTCAATGCCCATGAACTCATAGGCTTGGGCCGGGTCAAGAGAAATAATGTCGTCGATTGTCTTGGCAATGACCAATGTATCTGCCGGTGTTTCGGCAAATGCTTGCGGTGTGATCGCAAAAAGTGCGCCTGCAAGAAGCGCATATTTAAATGTCTTCAACATGAGTATTCTCCCTATTTTGAATTTAATGAATTACGACCCAGATCGTCCTGCCGAATTCTTAGCCGCATCTCAGTCGCTTTTTTGAAAACAAGCAAGCCCCTTAGTTCCGTCTTCTATAGCCAACACTGGCCGCTAAAAGTTCTTCGGTATATTTTTCATTCGTGGCTGACTCTCTGAGCGCTTCCACACTTAAAATTTCCACAATTTTGCCAAGTTGCATCACTGCTATGCGGCTGCAAAGGTGGGCCACAACACCTAGATCATGGCTTACCAAAATGCTTGTTAGAGTGTAGGATTGGCGTAACCTCGAAATAAGATTTAATATTTCAGCTTGAATTGAAACATCCAAAGCTGATGTCGGTTCATCAAGAAGAAGAATACGGGGTTTTAAGATCAAAGCGCGAGCAATAGCCACGCGCTGCCTTTGGCCGCCTGACAGCTGGTGTGGATAGCGATAACGGTGGAGCGGAAGCAGGCCCACTTCGGCCAATGCCTTTGCGATTTTTTCGTCTGGCTCTGTGATGCTTTGAATTAAAAGAGGCTCGCGCAATATGTCATCTACGGTTTGCCTTGGGTGCAGCGAGCCATAGGGATCTTGAAAAACAAACTGCATTAGCTTGCGGTCTTCTCTGCTGCGATTGGCGCCCATCTCACGGCCATCAATAAAGAGCGAATGCGGGGATGGTTTTATCAATCCCGCGATGGCTCTTAAAATTGTTGATTTGCCCGAGCCAGACTCCCCAACGATGCCAAATGTTTCCCCTTCTGAAACCAAGAATGAAGCATCCTGAACCGCACGCATTGGCTTTCTGGAATTTCCGAATGTCACCGAAAGCCCACGCGCTTCGATCATTTCAGCCACTCAGGATCACGGGTGACGATGCTGAGTTCGGCGACGGGATGATGGAGCAGCGGTGCAGCTTTAATCAGCGCCTGGGTATAGGGATGTTTTGCTTTATGCAATTCATTGGCCTTGCATTCTTCCACAATCCTGCCCCCATACATAACCAGCACCCGGTCGCAAAAGCTTGAAACAATAGTAAGGTTATGGCTGATAAAGATCAGCCCCATGCCGCGGTCGGTCACCAGATCATCAAGGATGCGCAATACTTCATTCTGCACGGTCACATCAAGGGCGGACGTTGGCTCATCAGCAATTAATAAATCTGGTTCAGTGATCAGCATCATGGCGATCATAGCGCGTTGACCCATACCGCCCGAGAGTTGGTGCGGATAGAGATGATAGACATTTTCGGGATCTCGAATTTTTACGGCTTCAAGCATTTTTAACGTGCGGTGCCGCGCATCAACTTTTGATGTGTTTTGATGAAGCAGATAGGTTTCCTCAATCTGGTGACCGATTTTGATCACAGGATTGAGCGAATATTTCGGATCTTGCATGATCATTGAAATATTCTGCCCACGTAAAGCTTGCCACTGCGGTTCATTTAAGCCGATCAAGCTTTGACATTTGAATTCCATGCGCTTGGCTTTCAACACGCCAGGTGATGGTATGAGGCCCAGAATGGCGCGGCCAGTGGTTGATTTTCCCGAACCGGATTCGCCCACTATCCCTAAGCGTTCTCTACCTAACGAAAATGAAACGTTGCGCACAGCCTGCGTCGTGCCGCCCCTACTTGGGAAGGCGACGTTCAAATCTTCAACCACGAGAAGAGGCGCTTCACTCATGCGCTTTTCGGATCAAACAAATCGCGCAACCCGTCGCCCAAAAGATTAAAGCCAAGGCTTACAATAAATATGGCTAAACCCGGAATCGTTGCAACCCACCACTGGTCAAGAATGGCATCACGGCCCGAAGACACCATAGCGCCCCACTCAGCTGCGGGCGGCTGCGCGCCCAAGCCCAAAAATCCAAGGCCCGCTGCAGTCAAAATGATGCCTGCCATATCCAGTGTCAGCCTAATGATGAGCGACGATATGCACAGCGGCACAATGTGACGAAACAGGATGCGCCAAGTCGATGCTCCTTGCAGTACAACAGCGGAAATAAAATCACTGTTCTTTACCGCAATGGTTTCAGCCCGCGCCATACGCGCATAAGGGGGCCAAGCAGTAAGCGAAATGGCGATCACCGCATTTTCTATCCCTGGGCCTAACGCTGCGGCAAAGGCCAACGCGAGTACGAGACGTGGGAAAGCGAGAAAAATATCGGTAATTCGCATTAATATTTTATCGGCCCACCCGCCAGAATATCCAGCCAGAGTTCCTACTGCCAAACCAATTGGCGCCACGACAACAGAAACCAACATTACAATCGTCAGCGTAACGCGTGCACCATAAACAACGCGCGCAAAAATATCGCGGCCCAGTTCATCAGTTCCAAACCAGTGGTCCGCACTCGGGAAGGCTAAGCGTTCCGACAGTGTTTGAGCGTATGGGGAAACACCACCTGCGATGACGTTTGCTAAAAGTGCGATCAGAAAGAGCAAAGCGATAATAATGAAGCCTGAGAATGCCGCGCTGTTATGCCGAATTGCTAAACACTTGCGGTAAATATTGCTCCAAAATGCCTGACGGCGAGAAGTTGGAGCTTCTGTTGTGAGCCACTGCCTAAGTGAAATTATTGGTGCGGAAACTTCACTCATGTTTTTCTCAGTCGTGGATCAAAAATATCATATAGAAAATCACACAGCGCATTCACGCCAATGAACACTGCGCCAACCACCAAAGTTCCGCCTAGCACGGCATTCATATCAGCATTGAATAATGACTTGGTGATATACAGTCCCAGCCCCGGCCACGAGAACACAGTTTCAGTCAAAACCGCGCCCTCAAGCAGAGAGGCGTAACTGAGGCCGATAACTGTAATTAGTGGAACCATAATGTTTGGAAATGCATGTTTCCAAACTGCGCCCCAAAACGAACGGCCTTTGATCAAAGCAGCAGTCACATATTCTTGGCTCAACTGTTCGATCATAAAGCTGCGGGTCATACGAGCGATATATGCAATGGAAAAATAGCCAAGGATACTAGCGGGAAGAATGATGTGGCTGAGGGCATTGCGAAGAACATTCCATTCGCCTTCGATCACACTGTCAATGAGGATAACGCCTGTGTGCGTGGTTACGATATCATCATAGCCTATATCTAGCCTGCCCGGGCCTGCCACCCAACCGAGTTTTCCATAAAACAAAAATAGGAATACCAGTCCCAACCAAAATACCGGAATTGAATAACCAAACAGCCCGATAACCCGCACCAGTTGGTCTTGCCAGCCGCCCTTCCTTGCTCCAGCGATCACGCCCGCAGGCACACCTATCAAGACACCAAAAAATGTTGCGATGGTTGCAAGCTCAAAAGTAGCCGGAAAGAAATGTAAAAGATCTTCCAGCACAGGATGCGATGTCATCACTGATTGGCCGAAATCACCGCCAATGATCCGCAAAAGATAGCCCAGATATTGAATGATAATCGGGCGGTCGAGCCCCATCGCTATACGGGCCTTTTCATAAACTTCTTGCGTTGCTTTATCACCGACAACAGCCAGAACGGGATCAACAGCCATAAATCTTGATATAAAAAACGTAACAGCAGTAAGGCCAACAAAAGTGAGCGTTAATGTTCCCAAAAACGAGGCGAGCCGCCAGATACGTCTTCCAGCAGAATTTTCTTCAAACACGCCGCTCATTAAAAGTCCCATACTCAAGATCAATTGCCACTACGGACTTCAGAAACAAGAAACGCAAGTCAATTCGTGTGGCGCACCGCCTCATATGTTTGAAGTGAAAGCGGGCGCAAATGTTCCTCGATGATTTCCAATCGTGCGTGCGTGTAATGGTGCTCAACGTCCAGAATATTAATCGTTGCGACCAGTTCGTTTAAAATTATAACAGGAACATTGACCACTGAACCACACCCCATCGACCAGATTTTCTGGTGATCCGGGAAAACTTTTGCAATTTCTGCTATCGTATTTGCCACGAAAAGCTTCCTTTGGTGATGTACACAATCGAACCATATATCCATATGAATCGACTTGGTTCCTGAAACCGGATACTCCTTGGGGCGATTAGTAAAAATGCGCCTTGCCTCCATCTTCCTCATGTCAGCAGTCATGACAGTGAACAATCTACAGCCGACAGTTTGTTCATAAAGCTTTTGAAGGGAACGCCAAATGTCATCAGTTGAAGCATCAATTTTGAACGCGCCCTTAAACTTAACGATGCTAGTGATCAAGTGATTTTGTTCTGGTGTATCAATCATAATTCACCTTCTGCCTTACCCGAATTGCGAGCTTCTAAAAACTGCCTTTCAGAGTAACATAAATTGATATTTTTCTACGCCATTTCATTCAATTCATGGGTTTCGGTTAGAGAACAATATTCGTGTTTGAAAACTAATCTGGAAAAGTAGAGGGAGAGCGTTTTACCTATTAATCTCGAAATTTCTCCAATTGATGTTTGTGTTGAAACCAACATTTCTTTTGCGCTATCCATTTTGAGTTGAATTCAATAGTGTCTGGGGGGCCATAGCCATAAGCGCCAAATATTTAGCGCGCAGTGTTGGAGACGATATCTGCGGCTCATCTGCTATGAGCAGATGATAAACCGAAGGTTCCGACACAATATTGCGCTTTGCATCAGTGAACCTGACGGCCATTTCCCTCGGGCTCAGCTTTGGAATGTCCAGTGCCAGATCAATAATCTCACGCCTGACTTTATCAGGGATACGGTTCCACACATGCCCAGGTGTTAGCCTATTATCTTCAAGGGCATCACTACCGCCCAGCCGGTAAAGATCGTACCATCGATAGAAAGTGGTCCGCGCAATGCCCAATTTATACACCGTGCGCCGAACCTGCAAATGAGATCTTTCCACTGGGCGAATACTCTCAAGCTTTTCAGGTGCGGGGTATCTCATTCTTGGTGGCCCCCAGCCCCGATCATGCTTTTCTAAGCAGGAGGTATTAGATTGTGAAGCAAAATCGGTACCATTTGGCCGATCCGGCTGTGGGGTGTTTCTTCGTTATAGTATCTGCGCCAATCCTCCAACTTTAAACGGGCGTCGTCAAGGCTCATGAACCAATGTGCGTTTAAACATTCGCTGCGAACTTTGCCGCTGAAGGCTTCTAGAAACGCATTGTCGGTTGGCTTTCCGGGGCGGCTGAAGTCCAATGTTACGGCGTGGGCAAAAGCCCAGAGATCGAGATCACGCGAGACAAACTCGTTGCCCTGATCGACGCGGATGGTTTTTGGAAATCCAACTTCACAACACACCTTTTCCAGAGTCCTGACCACATCTTCGGCGCATTAGCTGAAGCGTGGATCAATGATTAGCGAGAATTTTGAGAAGATGTCCACGACCATTGACACACGCAGCTTCTTTCCCGAGGCCAATTGATCATGCACAAAATCCTCTCTCAGCGTTTGCTAGCAAACGCTTACCGGGCAGCGCATTGCCCATGTCTCATTGGGAACAGATGCATTAACGCGCCCGTCCCACAACTTAGCCTTTACCCGCCTCTTGGGCGTTTTATAGCGTAATTAGGGGCGCAATTCAGCGTAGATGCGCCTTGTCCGTTTGATGTTGATCATCCAACCCTCCCGCAATAATAGCATATGCACACGTCTAAATCCGTAACGCATGCGTGTCTCGGCAATCTCTTTGATGTGCTTTTCCAAATCGGCCTGACCAATTCGGTGCAATTTGTAGTGATAGGTGGACGTGCCAACCACGAGTACCTCACAGGCCCTACGGATTGACACTGTCCATTCACAAAAAACCTTATCCACCAACTCGCGCTTGTGAGCAGGCCTTACAGTTTTCGCCGCAGAACATCCTGCAACATGGCCTTGTCAAGCGACAGGTCAGCCACCAGCCTCTTCAGCTTGCCATTCTCATCCTCCAGCAACTTTAGCCGCCGCATCTCATCGGGCAACAGACCTTCATACCTCTTCTTCCAATTGAAATACGTCGCCTCTGAAATCCCAACCCTCCGGCAGATCTGCGTCACCGGTTTACCATCGGCTATTTGCTTCAAAATAAACGCCCTTTGCGCGTCCGTAAACTATGATGCTTTCATCTTTTCCTGCTCCTTCCAGCCAAGGAAGTTACGAATGGAGCTCACTCCTTAAATGCTGTGGGATTTGATTTAGCTACGGCGGCTATCAAAACTGAAATTTGGGCCTCTTTGCTATGCATTTTCGTCAGCACGGTAACTTGGTTGTGATAAGGACGCTTAACTCCAGCTGTCTCCAATCAGACCGCCGCCTTCGTCTTCGGCGATTGTGCTTCAGCTTCGAAGTGGTCCATTGCCTCCCATTGTAGGTCGCCTTTGTAGCGCCACGCCATTCGCCCCTCATGATCGAGGGCAAAAAGATGCAGCCATTTGTTGTCGAAAAGAGCGCGCACGTTCTCGTGGCGGCTTAAGATTTCCGTCATTGCTTCGCGCGATGCCTCGATGCAGACTGATAGGCGCAGTGGCTCGTGCATCAACCGCTCGCCATCATGCACCGATTGCCAAGGAAGGCCAGCGCGCAACGTGCCGCCATTACCCTCGACCACGCCGATGCCGCCAGTCACGTTATGCAGCAACTTGTTGCCGCCGCCAAACACCTCGGGCGCTACGGTCGATCCGTAATATTGCAGACTGATCCAACTTGCCACGACGACCGGAGCTGTCAGGATGAGTTCCAGCACACCGAAATCCCTGTCCTGCTTCCAATCATAATCATGCAGGAAGGCGCGGCCTTCGAGGCTTTTGCCGCTCGTACGTGAACGCGGTGCGGCGCTGAACGCTTTGCAACCCGCCAACGCCCATTCTGGACGCGTTTCTGCCCAGTCACGACTACGCTTAGAAACCAGTCTTTCATGTGCCGCACGCGGCAGCCGAAGAGCGCGTTCCGTTCTGGCAATCTTGCCAGCAGTGGCGAGCCAGGCTTTCGCTTTCGCGATATCTCCTTGATGGGTCGCCGAGGGATGATCCTCGGTATAGAGTGTTACGTGATCGGTCGTGGTATCGTGAAGACCAGCCAGGAACAAAGTGTCGGCAGGAATATCTATCCCGTTCTTGGTCAGACCAGCTTTTACATTTGGATCGTTCAGAAGTGCTGCTAATAGACGTGCGTTGACCTCGCCCGAGTATCCCCCGCAGGCACCGCAGTGGAGTGCATTGGCGTGGGGATTGTTGACAACATTAGCGCCATGTCCCGCCAGCAAGACCAACCGCGCAAAACCACTGGTGAGAGACATGGCCCGTAGTATTGATTCAGCAGTTTTGGTTTGGGCTGCGAGATCAAGCGTGGCATTAAGACGTGGCATAGGGTCGTTAGGCGTGTCTAAACTATAAAGTCCCAACGCGTCACTCACCAGTTTGCCGACATAGATTGGTCCCGTCGCCTCAACGAAAGCAAACGAGGAAACGGCTGCCAATTTGAATCGCCCCCAAGCACGCTTCGCACGCGCCCTTACTCTCAAAGATTGACCTTTGCTTTCGAGTTCGGGCCCGCCCGAACGCGACTTGAGTGCGGGATTGAGCAACACAGGCAGACGTAGTTCCTCGACGTCTGATGCAAACCGCTGGTGCGAGGTTGTCAGCCCAAAGAAACCCGCAAACCCTATCGTCTGAATGTTAGGATTAACGCTTTCGAGGGAACGACGAAAAACCTCTGAGCGAACATCAATACAGAAAGCGGCTTGCATGACCGAACGAACTTCGCTTTTCGGCGAGGAGTGCATCGCCAATATCTCTGCCAACATCCGCTGGGCCGCGCGCTCTGCCGCTTCCTGTAGGATTGTATCAATCACTAGATCAGCTGTTGGCTCTACCAACGAGATATGGCTTGCACAAATGCTGGCCCATTTATCGGCAATTTCCGCGTGGTAACGGATAAACAGGGCTTCTTCCCAGATCAGACGGATCGCGAGGAAATCTTTCACCGTCTCATCTGATCCGCCGGCAAGTTCAGCTTGCCAAAGCTTGTAGCGGGCGAACTGTGCCCAACCGCCTAGTGTCATCAACATCTGATGGAAATAAGTTTCCAATGCGCGGTATTTTACACCCAATCTGTCTACGATGCGGGCTGTAGCAATCAGGGCACTGTCTGGCGCCTCGGAGACATGCAATGCAAACCCGTCGAGTCCAGCGATTTCCGGGGTTAGGTCATGGGTGGCAACAGCGCGCCAGGCGGCGTAAGCGCTCAACCCACGCGGCGCTGCCCAAAGTGCTTGGCCCTCATCGAAATATCCCGCAGCCCAAGCCCCAAAACGCTCGGCAATTAGGCGTGGCCAGTCTATGCCAGATACTTCTGCTGCCAGATCAGCGATTGTTGGAAGTGCCACTGGCTTTTGCGTATCGCGCGCAGCGGCGGCCTTCAGTGCGGCGACATTCGCGGGCCGCAAGTGAATGGGCGCGCTTGCCCAAGCTTCAGCCAAGTCTTCGTCAGAAATATCGCGAGCCGCAATCTTATGCAAATACCAGTTCCGCGGCATGGTGATAGAAACGCCAGCAACCCGCGCCAAACGCGCGCCCGCAGTTGCAAGATTTTCACCCGTCTGGCCAAGGAAGGGATTAACGGCAACGCTTGATGCCAAAGGCCAAGCTGGGGGAATAGCATGAGACGCGCGGCCCATCATCTTTTCGAGGGCCTTTAGATTGGTCGGTGTCGAAGGCGAAGAGTTTAACATTTTCATTCTCCGGATGGACTAGGATGAAGCTTTATTGGACCAGCCGCCGACTAGTCGGTCGAAGACCGCGTTGGCGTATAAGCCATTCGAGAGATGCACACGCAAACCCGCGGCGGCGGGGTGGTAGGCCCAGAGTGGAAACATGGCTTGCACGATTGCCACCAGTCCGAAGGAGATGACCGCAAGCGTGATCAACCCCCATTCGAGTGGCCCCGGCACTGGAGTGGCTGGAAGAGTGTCATCAGTGATCCAAGTCGCCGCCGATTGCAGCGCGAAATAACTCACCGACGTCGCCACGGCATAAATGGCCGTACGCCGTGTGAGTGCCAAAGGTGCAGCATCAGCGAACCCTTGCGCCAACATATAGGCCACGCCGAAGATTAAGATTGCTCCAAGTGCAATGGCTTGAGGTGACTTGTGCTCAAAGCTGAAGCCCCACCCCACCAAGACATAGATGACAAGCGCTGAGAGGAAAGCGCGCCCGACCGCACGGGCTTTAGGGATAGCGACCGGACCCGGCCTGCAGATCGCAGCAACCCGCTCTACCGCGCCGCCAGAAGCAAGGAAGGAATGCGCTTTGTAGAGTGAATGCGCCACGATATGCAGCAGCGCCAGCGGGAACAACGCCAGCCCGCACTCGAAGATCATAAAGCCCATCTGCGCAACGGTGGACCAAGCGAGCGAGGTCTTAACCGCTGGTTGGGTAAGCATCACCAAACTACCGAACAGTGCGGTAAACCCGCCAATCAAAACGAGCGCCGCCAGAATGCCGGGTGCGAGCAGCATCACATCAGCAAAACGGATCAGCAGAAATCCGCCTGCATTGATGACGCCGGCATGAAGCAGCGCCGAAACAGGCGTGGGCGTTTCCATTACTTCAGTGAGCCAACCATGCGTTGGAAACTGCGCGGATTTAAGAACAGCTGCAATTGCAAGGAAGCCAGCTGCCCCAACCGCTAAACCGCCACCGAGGCCTGCACGCGCAGCCAGCAGCATCGTTCCGATGTCACTCGTATCAAAGGCCGCAAATAACAATACGGCAGCGACGATTAGGGCGGCGTCCCCTAGACGCGCCGTGACGAACTTCTTGCGCGCAGCGCGTTGGGCCGCAACACGATTGGGATAAAATAACAGCAGCTGGTGCAGGAAGAAGCTGGTGGCAATCCAGGCAATGACGAGCAGAAAAACATTGCCCGCTGTGACGAGCAGAAGCACTGAGGCAAGAGTCAAACAGAGCCATCCGGTAAATTGCCCCTGTCTGGCCTCACCATCCAGATAAGTACCAGCATAGCGCACGACGACCCAGCCGATGAACGTGACGAGCAGCAGCATAATAACGCTGACCGCGTCCAAACGGGCTGACAATCCTAAACCGTAAGATCCGATGATCGGACTAACACTGGGGCCGGTGAAGACCAGTTCCACTGCCGCAAGAAATGCTATAAAGAAGGACACAAATGCACTAGCTTCAGCGATTTTGGACATATAAATGGACCGGCAACCTGTGTTGAGAAAGCCGGCAGCCGCACCGAATAGCAGCGGCAAGGGTGCCAGAAGTGGCAGCAAATAGCTTGGCATTGGATATCCCCTTCGAGGCACGATTCAGTTTGGGGATTTCTTACTGAGGCAATGAATATAAATAAAATTCATTGTTATATTTAATTCATTCGGTTTAAACGAACGATATGCGAGACCTGAATTACAACCATCTGCGTTATTTCTGGGCGGTCGCGCACGAAGGCAGCTTGACGCGAGCCGCCGCGCACATGAATCTGTCACAATCCGCTTTATCAGTGCAGATACAGAAACTTGAACATCAGATGGGCCATCCGCTGTTCGAGCGCGTGGGCCGAAAACTTATTCTTACCGAAGCTGGCAAGATCGCACTCGACTCTGCCGATACTGTGTTCAAGACTGGTGATGAGTTGATGAGCACGTTGCGCGGAAAGCCAGTAGCCAGTCGACAGATTCTAAGAGTCGGGGCACTAACGACGCTATCGCGAAACTTCCAGCTCGAATTTTTAAGGCCGTTGGTGGGTCGATCAGATGTGGAATTGATTGTTCGCTCCGGCAACATGCGTGATCTTCTTGCGCAATTGGAGGCCCACGCAATCGACGTCGTGTTGGCCAACAGTGCTGCACCGCGCAATGCGCGCTCACTACTGCGCAATCACTTGCTCAACGAACAGCCGGTGAGCCTTGTAGGCCGCCCGAGGCCGGGTAAGCGCAAATTTAAATTTCCAGAAGTCTTGCGCACCGAACCGGTACTGCTTCCGAGTCTCGACAGCGACATTCGCGTGGCCTTCGACCACATTTTGGAACGGGTCGGAATCCGCCCCATCATTCTTGCCGAAGTCGATGACATGGCGATGCTACGACTTCTTGCCCGTGAGCGCGAGGGCGTAACGCTCGTACCACCCATCGTCGTGCGCGATGAGCTCATGGCCGGAGTTCTTGTCGAACATTGCCGCATTCCAGAGGTCTTAGAACGTTTCTATGCGATCGTTCAGAAGCGCCGGTTTCCTAACCAATTGCTCGGAGAGCTTCTTGCGTCTTTTTGAATTCGGCATAGCTTCTGGAAATGTAGGGGTAATTTACTTCGCTTCCTGTGGGTGGTGGCCAAGGATGATCAGCCAAAGGTAATCAGGAGGATGAAGCAGGAGCTGGCCTGTTTCCCTGAGGAGCTTTAAACCTAAATAAGCCATCGCGTATGTAGTCAGGGATGCGGAACCAATCCGTGGCATGACCTACGCTTGATTTTCTGTGCTACATCTTCAGGGGGTCAACATATCCTGTGAGCTCAAGATATCCGCCACCGTCTTTGGTTGTTACCACACCTTCCCAGTAAACGGGGAGTGCGCTGGCGCGCCCGTCCAATTCTTGGTCTGGAAATGCTGGGGTAAGCTCAAACTCTTTGGCACCTTCGGGCAGGTTGATTTTGAGACGCTGTTTTACGGGATAAATGGCCCCCGTGCGCGGTGACGTCCAGCTTTCAAGAGTTTGAAAAGAAATGTCCTCTGGTCCCAATGGTGTGGCGGTGCCGTCAGCTTGCCGAAATGTGCCGCCTGCCCACAGCGCTGTACCATCACTGCGGCGCATGCGAAATGCCATCAGCACGCTGCCATTTTCAAAGTTCAAGCCTGTCCAATCCCAGCCCACGGCTTCAGTGTTGAGATAATTTGAGGACCATTCATGGTCGAACCAGGCCTTGCCTTTCACATTCAGTGCAACACCGTTTTGCGTGATCTTTCCCACGGTGATGAGTTGCGGGATGGAATAATAAAAGCTTGCATCTTCTGGGCTTGGGCCTTTTTGGCTGTAGCCATTTTTACCTTGCAACAGCACGGGCTGTGATGGCGTGAATGTGAGATCGAGGCTGAAATCCTTGCTGGCGATTTTCGCTGTAAAGCTGTTTGTAGGTCCAGTGTTGAAAACCCAATCTTTGATCGTGACGGCTGCTTGACCCACACGAGCTTCCGCAATGCCAAAACCGGCCCGCGCAGAGCGTTGATCATGCAACAGCTTGCCCAATTTTGGATCAGACAGGGCGGCATGAGCGAAAATAATCTGCTTTGGTGCAAAGGCGCTTTCGTTGTTTTGGTTTGTCGGCATGCGGCTTCGAAAAAATGTGACTTGAAAACCTAACTTGCGCTGGTCGTCGGTTTCGACTGTTCCCGTCACATACCACCACTCTGTGCGAAATTCAGGGTGTGCGCCGTGATCACTTGGAAAAGAAAAGTTCGGATTGGGCATAACCGGCGGAAAGTTTGGTTGTTCTGCTTTGAGCCCACCCATAAACGACAGCAGAAAAACCAGCGCACCTAAAAACGATGAAATTCTTTGCATCACCAATCTGCCCTTACAGCTCGAACAGCATCAATCGAAACGGCGCGTCTGCCAGCCAATATGGCGGTGAGCGACGCTGACACAATCAGAGCCGCCACAACTGAAATTAAAAACAAGACCGGAAAGCGCGTGCCCATGGTCCAATTGAATGATTGTGGATTGACCACATGAATGAGAATTTGGCTGATGACAGCCCCCAGTGCGACCCCAGCCATGCCACCAAGTGCACCGAGTATGGCCCCTTCTATTCCCAGCATCTTCACAATCTGTCCTGAGTTGAGACCGATATGTCGCAACATGCCAAACTCCTTGGCGCGCGAAATGGCTTGCGCAGAAGTTGTGGCGGCAACCCCGGCAAGCCCCACCAATATTGCAATCGCCTCCAGCACATAAGTAATTGCAAAGCTGCGATCAAACAGTGTCAAAGCAAAGTGCCGCAACGTGTCTGGCTCTGTTGTTTGGATGAAGGGCCTTAGGGCAGGCGATGCGCTTTCAATAAGTTTGGCTGCCATGGCGTCTGCTTTCACATTTTGAGCGAGCATCACGGTTGCCTCTTCACGCATCACATCCCCCGTGAGACGCGTATAATCTCCGGCATCTATCAGCATGGCGCCTTGCTGGCGCGCATAATCACGCCAAATGCCAACAATGGTAAACCGGTGATCGCCACCAATTGAAAGCTGAACCACGTCTCCAACGGATTTATCCAAAATCCGTGCTGCGGGCTCCGAATACCAGATGGGAAGTGTTCCCACCACCTCTGCGACAGGACCAGCAATTAAATTCGTCGACCGTTGGGTTTTGGAAAAAGACCTGGCAATAAGCGTAACGGGGGGCTTGTCTGCAGCGATGGTGATTGGAATTTGTTTGCTGAATGTAATGCTTGCAACACCCGGAAGACGAGCCAAATTCATTTGGTCAGCAGCATTAAAGCCACCGGAACCTGGATCAGCGCGCATGTAGAGATCACCTGTCAGCACATCGCCGAGCCAGTCATCCACGGCGGTTCGAAAACTTGTCACCATAATGGCCATGGCGACCATCAGCGCCGTGCTGGCGACAATGCCATAAAGCGCGTTTGACGCTGACCCAGGCGCACCATGCAAATGTTGGATGGCGAGTGCTGTGGGCACATGGTTCACATGGGTTTTGGCGAGAGGTTGTAAGAGAAGCTGCGCCAAGCGGGGGATCAGCGCAATACCTGCGGACAGCAACAAGGCTATCGCCACATAACCGAAAACTGAAATGTTGTAGACAGGTGGCAGAAGTGCAGCGCTTAAGCCAAAAGTTGCCAGAACAAGTGGCAACCACAAGGTTTTTTGGCGACGCGGATCCCCCACATCTCCGGCGCTTTTCAACGCCACTGCAGGCTGAACGCGCGCTCCCTCTAGTGCAGGCATGATGCTGCCTGCCAAAGCAGCGACAACACCGAGGCAAAAAAAGATGAGTGCAGCACCCGGTGAAAAGATGAGGGTGGGTGCTGAATCGCCAAAATACCCGCCACCCAGATCACCGCCCAAAAGCCTTAACGCAACGGCGGCAAGCCCATATCCCGCCAAGAGGCCAAGAAGCGAGCCCATAACACCGGCAATAAGGCCCTCGAGAGCCACCATGCGGCTAATGTTGGATTTTCGCATTCCAAGTGTGCTGAGAAGGGCAAAGTGTTGCAGCCGCCGCGTCACTGAAAGTGAAAGCGTGGAGTAAACCAAAAAAGTTCCCGTCAGCAACGCAACCAGCGCCAACATATTCAAGTTGACGCGGTACGCACGGGAGATCGCATCCCCGCGGACAATGTCATCATCACCGTTATTCAAAAAAGCTGATGATGGCAGCAAATTCTGAAGTGCGGCCCTTGCGCCAGCGCCGCCGCCGCTCTCGTCCAGCGCTAAATCAATGCGGTCAATTTTACCAAAGCGTGAAAACACGCTTTGCGCCGCGGCGATATCAATCACGGCTATGTCTTGCCGCTCGTCAAGGCCTGGAAGGGTTCCCGCAATTTTAAAAAGTGCCGCAAGACCATTTGCTCTGACGGAAAAATCATCTCCAACTTTTTTGCGCGTCTTTTGCAAAATGGATTGTGATACTAACATTGAGTTTTCGGAAAAAACCGATGCTGCCTCACCACCCATGGTGCCGCGCGCTGCACCAATCAGTGTTGGTGTCACATGAACGGCACGCAAAACATCAAGACCCAAAAGTGTGAAAGAATGCCCATCTGCACTGATGGCTTTAAATTCCACCACCGGACTGGCATCCACCACACCTTTGACCCGTGTCACATCTCCATAAAGCGCTTCGTCAAATCCGAGGGATGTCCTGGCTTTCACCTGCAAGTCGGCTGCCCCATTGATTGACCGGATGGCACTGCCAAAGGTGGACAGCGCAGAGCCATTCACCAGATGTACGGCAAAGCCCAGTGCAACTCCGATTGCGATTGCAACAATGGCCATGAAAATGCGGGCAGGGTGGGCGCGCCAATCGCCCACGATCAGCCAACGCTGGGCCACACTAAGCATGATAGGCCCTAAGTCCCGTGGGCGTGAGCAGAAGAATGCGGTCGGCAATCTTTGCTGCAGATACTGAGTGGGTGACCATCAGGGTTGCCGCACCACGTTCGCGCGTGGCTTTTGCAAAAAGTGCCAGGATCCGCGCTCCGGTGTCCTGGTCCAAGTTGCCTGTTGGTTCATCTGCAAGAATAAGTGCAGGGTTGTGAACAAGCGCCCGGGCAATGGCCACGCGCTGCAATTCCCCACCCGATAAATCGCGGGGGTAATCATCATCGCGGCCGATGAGGCCCACATGCTCCAACATCTCAGAGGCAAGTTTTTGTGCGTCCAGTGATCCTGTTTTACCAATGGTCAGTGGCAGACTGACGTTTTGCTTGAGTGTGAGGTAGGGTAAAATATGAAAGGCCTGAAATACAAATCCAATCTTGCGCCGCCTCAAATCTGTCAAGCCATTCTCATCAATATGCGTGAGTGACTCGCCGTCGATGCGCACATCGCCAGTGTTTGCCTTATCGAGACCGGCGATGATATTGAGCAGCGTTGATTTGCCAGAGCCTGACTCTCCGGTGATGGCAATGAGTTCACCGGCGCTCACTTGCAAGTCGAGTGCTTCAAACAGCAGACGGCCGCTGGGAACAGTTTTGGAAATGCCACTTAATGTGAGGCGGTGCGACATTATTTTGCTTTCCACTTTACTTGTAATGCGCGCGGCGCGAACCGAAGGCCTCAATGCGCCGCCGCCACGCCCGGTAACTGCCAGGCTTTAACTGCGTGCGCATCAGAACCTTGACTTGATCGGGCGACAGTCCGTGCTGCATGCGGATTTGGTCAAACGACACATGGTCACTCAACGCCATTTCGATGACTTCGCTGATGGTGGCCTCATCCAATTTTTTGGGATCAACTGCAGCTTTGACTTTTGTCATTGGTGTCGCTCACGGCCCATGATCTTGATCTTCTTAAAAATGCGGTGTGGTAAAACGTATGGCACTTGAGACTGGTATTGTGCAAAGCGCTTGCCATATCTTTTTTGAAAACGCCTTTCTTTGAAACGCGGCGCTAACAGACAATAGGCCGTATAACTTATCGCCAAGGCCAGTTGATCTGGCGTCCACACAGGAACTGTCCAGAGTGTCAGGGCGAAGGCCACATAAATGGGCTGTCTTATGACGCGGAACAAGCCAAGCGTGGGCATGTCAGGAAACTTGGGCTTGATGCGCGAAAGCAGAGACATCCAACCTAGCGCACCTGATTGCACTTCCACACCGGCATCAAAACTTGCCTTGCCCAGAATGAGCCAAGAGGCGGCGTAGGCACAGCAGATGAGCCAGAACACCATGCCTTCTGCGCGCCACCAGATAATGCCTGTCGGGGTCCAAAGCGCAAACAACGCAAAAAGCTGCAGCGATGCGATGAAAGCGTAAGTTGTCGTGGACAGTGTTGCGCCATGTGGACCGGGGACTAATTTTGCAAGCCACTGCCCGCCGCGCCCCGTCAGCAACAGCGAATGACCGAGCGGGAACTGGAGAATGAGACCCAAATTGGCCAGTGCAGCCCAGGGCCAGGGCACACGCCCCAAGCCTTCACTTAAACCAAAAAACATGGCCACAACCATCGACAAAACAGCGGCTGCAAATGTGAGATGGCAAATGACCCCAAAACCAAGTGCCAAAAAAATGCGCCCCAAACCAGCGGGCGGCCTTAGTGCTGCTATGATAAGGCGGGCTACACCTGCAATGCGTGGATCATTCCACATGGTGTAGCCCCACGATATTATTTGCAATGGCGCGACCGCTGAGAAACGCAGCTTCAACGCGGGGCCCAAGACACCAGTCACCCCCTACATGAAGCGACGCTGTGTCATCGCACAGAAAGGGTTTTCCAAGTGCTTTCGTGACGCGGGCAAAGCGCCAGCGATGGGCGGTAGCAAAAAGTATCTCGGTGGCTGCAATGCCAAGGGCCGCACAGAGCAGTGGCAACATATGTTGAGCAATAGCTTGCGCATCTTCTTCCAAATGAGCTGCACTCCAAGCCACGCTGGCTTGCGCCACCCATGTCGTAAGTTCCGCATTGCGGCCGGGCTTGCTGCTGTTTTGCGCAATCCAGGCCAATGCATCAGTTTTGTGGGCGTGGCTCATGAACGGCTTTGGAGCGCTGTTTGAAACAGCTGCCATGAGTGTCAAGCAAGGCGCAAGCTCCACAGATTGAAGAGGTGCGGCAAGTGGATGGCCCGGACCTAGTAATTCGGTTGCTTGAGGGGCTGGAACCGTGAGCACAACACGGTCTGCCAAAAACCGATTTACGCCGGCTTCAACAACCCAGGCAGTGCTCTCGCGCCTCACGCTTGAAACTTCGACACCTTGACGCACATCAAGCCCTTGGGCCATGGCGCGTGGCAGTGCTGACATGCCAGGCACGCCAACAAAATGCGCCTCCACAGCATTGTGCTGCCAAACCGCGCACGCGTCGTTGTTTGCGTTCAACAGAGTTTGAAAATCAGGGTCACGTGCTGTTGCATATTGCGCCCCGTGGTCAAACCCAATTTGAGTGGCACCTACTGTTACGCGCTTTGTGGCCATGCGTCCCCCTATGCCGCGCCCTTTGTCCAGAACCGTTACATCTAAGCCAGATTCCGCAAGATGACGCGCGCAGGTAAGCCCCGCCATGCCCGATCCAATAATGATGACCTTATTGGCCATGAGTGTTCTTTCAAATCTATTTACTTGGATGCATACGTGCGACCGGGGGGATCAGACGCAAGGTTTAGCCCGCCGCAACTGCAGACTTTGTTGGTTAAGTGCTGGCAGAGTATCAGGCCTGTTTCGTATCCCTTCCGCCACAGCGATTGCGGCGTGCAACTGCACCAGTGACAAATTCTGAATAGCTGGTCTTTTCACTCTCAAATGCCAAGCGCAACCCAAGGACACATCAAGGCAAACCCGCATAAAGCAATGGTCAAGGGCAATGGGCCAGTCCTGCTCTGCGGCCTGCGCTGGAAGCACAACGCGTGTCAGGTTCAACCAGCGCGCCGCCAATATCTGGCGCTGGCTGGCTTCAATTGGTTGCAAAAACAAGTTGGTTTGCTCACCCGCAATAACGTCACGGCGCAAGGTCAAACAATACCTCGTTGCGGCGCAAAGGCCCCGGCGTGAAGGGATCATTGTAATAGGCATAGGTAGGTGCGCCAATAATTCTCAGATTTCGCTTTTCCAGCCAAGACCGCAAAGCAGCCTCTTGGGGTTCAATCAGTCCATCAGTTGCGACCCCTGAAAACCGAATGGCAGCACGGTGGCTTGGCGGAACAGAGACCAGGCGCACGTCGTCATTTCCGGATTTCGGCAATGTGTCCAGTGTATATTTGGAAGGCATAATGAAACGAATTGTCCAAGTCTGCTCATCATTGGCCAAGGTTTGCGTGACAGGTGCCGTCATGCTGATTGTGTCACCGCTGCGACCTTTTGCGAAAATGTAATTTGCCAATGGACTAAAGCCCGCCCGCACTGCGGTGTTGCGATCTCCCCGCCTGGTGACCTCGGCCATCACCAACGCAGGATAGTCTCTTATTTCCATGGCCCCTTCTTGCACGACCACGGCATATTTTGGTTGTTCAACAGTGCTCACCACATAAATCCAAGCGCCAACTGCGAGGGCAAAAAGGCCGCCTATTATTGCAAGTCCAGTCAGCATCAGTTTCTTTACAGTCCACATGAGCCAGAATTAGAACATCTCTAAGGAAGTTTCGAGATGGTTTTATCGTCGCAGCTCGACACCTTTGCTTGGGCACCCCCGCACTGTTAGACATTAGCGCCGATTTTCTTGCAGTGTTAAAAACCGTATTGGTTTTATTTGGGGTCTATTTTCAGTAACACATCACAGCGGGGATCTTACACCAAGTCCTTCCTCTAAAAACGTGAGCACAAAACTGTTGATGCCTTTGGCTACGCCAGATGGAAGCTGAACGCAGCACCTCCAGTTGGATTTATCTATGAAGGAATTGGCGGTTGTCCGCGTGAATTAACCATTGAACTGACACTCGACCACAATCCTTACCCTTACTCAATGATGGGCACTGAGCCAACTCGTCGCACGGCTTCAGGGAACTTCAGAACGTTCAAGCAGTTGGACTATTTGGTTTCACTAAATGCAACAAGAAGGTTGTGGAGGATGTTGGCCTATGACGAACACAATCAAATCACTCCGACTTGCCAATGCCAATACTGTCAAGGAATCTGATGCCATAAGACAGTCAAGCTACGGGTTGGAAGTTCATAATGTAACCAAAAAGTTTGGTTCTTTTACGGCATTAGACAAAGTGTCGCTTCGTTTGGAAGCAGGGGAACTGGTTTCCGTTGTTGGCCCTTCTGGTTGCGGCAAATCCACGTTATTGCGCGTTATTGCAGGCTTGGAACATGGCGAAAGCGGTGATGTTCGCATTGGTGGCAATTCAGTTACACATGTTTCACCAAGAGAACGAGGCGTTGCCTTTGTGTTCCAAAGTTATGCGCTCTATCCTCATATGGACAGCTATAACAATATTGCAGCACCTCTGGTGATGCGCGAGTTGAGTGCATTAGACCGCCTTCCCTTCATCGGGCGGCTGCTTCCCGCCTCGCGCATAAAACATGAGAGAATTCATGCCCGCGTAAATGAAGTTGCTGATCTTTTACAAATCAAGGATTACCTCCACCATAAGCCATCGCAAATGTCGGGTGGCCAGCGCCAGCGTGTTGCCTTGGGCCGCGCCTTAATCAGAGAGCCAAGGCTTTTTTTGCTCGACGAACCTTTTGCAAATCTTGATGCATCGCTGCGCATTCACACGCGGGCCGAATTATCAGCCTTGCAGAGACGTTTGGGAACCACAACAGTGTTTGTTACGCATGACCAGACAGAGGCCATGGCATTGTCTGATCGTATTGCGCTCATGTTTGCTGGCAAGATCAGGCAGATTGGCACGCCTGATGATCTCTACCGGAACCCTGTTGATCTTGATGTGGCAAAGTTTTTGTCGCAGCCGCATCTCAACATGTTGCCGGCAGAAATTACCATGTCGGGCCGTGCACTTATCGCAGGAGAACACGTGCCGTTCGCTGATGCGTTGAAACCTGGAACGCACGGGATTGTTGGCTTCAGGCCTGAACATTGCCGCTTGGTGCCGCGCAAACAACCGCACACGTTTCCAGTTCTGGTGGAACGATTGGAACATGCGGGCGCAGAAGCGCATGTTTTCGTCAGATTGTTGGCGACGCATGAATCTTGTGTTGTGCGCATTGCCTCTTACCAGATGTCAGACTGGCAAGTGGGTGCATCAGCGTGGCTGTCGATCACTGCATCAGAGGGTTGGTATTTTCCGCGCGCGGCGCGGCGCCGGGAAGATTTATTACAAAATGAATTGGTCTCGGCCTGATCATGGCAAACTCTATTGCGCCCACTTACCGGGCGAGACTGAATGCAACACAATCAACTGAGAGTCGAAGGGCCGGATATTTTCTGTCGGCTCCTGCAGCAGTTTTGCTGATCATTCTCATTCTCCTGCCCTCGAGCATTGTCATCTTTCTGTCGTTTACAGATTACCAGTTGGGCTTGGGTGAAACCCGCTTTGTTGGCCTCGATAATTACGCCGCAACACTTGCAAGTGCCGAGTTTCACAAAAGCCTGATTAATACGTTCATCTACGTCGCAATCGTGGTTCCGCTCTCCATTGCACTGGGATTGATTTTTGCGTTGATGATCGAAGCGCGCAGGACCTTTAAAAGTTTTTACCGCACAGCATTTTTTCTTCCGGTCACGGCAACATTGGTGGCTATGGCAACAGCCTGGGAGGTTTTGCTGCATCCCACATTCGGTTTGATCAACACAGTGATTGCGCTTTTTGGGGCGAGCAAAATCCGCTTCCTGTCTGATCCTGATGTAGCACTCTATGCAATCGCTGCCATTGGCGTTTGGAAACAGATCGGGTTCAACATGATCCTGTTTTTGGCAGGGCTGTCTACCATTCCAGTGGAGCTTTATGAGTCGGCCAGTCTTGATGGCGCAGACCGGGGGTGGAGGAGATTCCTGCTGGTCAGCTGGCCCATGCTGGGGCCAGTTACATTATTTGTTGTTGTAATCACGCTCATTCGCGCGTTTTCTGATTTTGAAGCTGTGATTGTGCTGACAGATGGCGGACCCATCCGGTCAACGGCGGTGGTGCTATTTCTGCTTTATGAAGAAGCATTTCGTTACTTCAAGATCGGCACAGGCTCGGCCATTGCTGTGTTGTTTCTTGTTTTTGTGGCACTGATCAGCTGGGTGCAATGGCGAATTGCAGAAAAGCAGGTGCATTATGTTTGAGCGCCAAACCAATAGGCCAAACATTGAGTCTGTGGTTGGCAACGCAATACTCATGTCTGCGGCACTTATCATGTTGTTGCCATTTTTTTGGATGGCCATGGTGTCCGTTACACCGCAAGGTGAAGTTTATTCTGGTGCCCTTTTTTTAACGCCCAGCCTTCAGGCCGCGCAGGATAATTACATCTTTGCACTCTCGCGTGCTCCCCTGTTGCGCTATATGGTCAACGGCGCCGTGGTGTGCATTTCAATCCTTATCTTGCAAATTCTGATTGCAGCACCCGCGGGCTATGCCCTCGCAAAGTTGCCGTTTCGGGGGCGGCCCCTTCTCATGGCCGGTGTGATAATCGGGTTGATGATCCCCATTCAAGTGCCAGCCATTCCACTTTATATCGGCCTTGCTTATGCGGGTTTGCTGGACAGTTACACCGCACTTATTTTACCGTTCATCATCTCAGGTTTTGGTATCTTCCTATTTCGGCAGTTTTTTGCCACCTATCCGGATGAGGTTCTTGACGCGGCGAGGCTTGATGGTTTTTCGGAACTTGCAATTGTCTGGCGGCTCATGTTGCCAGCGGCATGGCCTGCTGTTGCGGCATTTGCAGTTTTTTCTGTGGTTGCGCACTGGAATGATTTGTATTGGCCGCTGATTGTCATTTTGCGTCCGGAGTTGATGACACCGCCTCTGGGTCTTGCCACATTTCGCCAATCGGGTGACAGCGCAGGCAATATCGGTGCTCTGATGGCAGGCGGCGTAATGATCACGGCCCCACTCGTTGTTCTTTTCATATTTGCACAAAAGCATTTCATTCGCGGCATGACCCTGTCACGCGGAAAAAACCCATTAAACTCAAAAGGAAAATCGATATGAAAAAACTTCTGAAATTCTGTGCTGGCCTGTTTGCGGTTGCTGCACTCACAACCTCGCACGCGTTTGCCGAAATAAAGCTCGATGGTTATCATACATACCCGGCCCACAAAATCTGGCAGGATGAACTTGCCAAACGCTACATGGAAAAACACCCCGATGTAACGATAACCTACCGTGCCCCTGCACCAACCTATGACGATGCCCTTCTTGCAATTGCCCGCCAAGCGTTGACAGATCAGCAGCCAGATTTTCATCTGGGGGGCATGCATTTGCTGCGCGAATTTGTGGCGCGCGGGCTGGTGCAGCCATTTGATGACCTGCTTGTCGGCAAGGACATGGCGGCCTTGGGCTATTCCAAAGAAATTTTGGCGCAAGGGCAAATTGACGGCAAGCAATATGCACTGCCGTGGGGAGTCTCGACGCCTGTGATTTTTGTGAACACTGATCTGGTCCGCCAAGCCGGGGGTGATCCTGAAGCTATTCCTTCGAATTGGGACGACTTTATAAAATTGTCAGGCCGCATTGCAGCACTTGGCCCTGATACGATCGGCATGAACTGGGAAATGGGAAATGATGACTGGATGACCCAAAACCTGTTTCTCAACAACAATGCGCCGCTTTTAACAAAAGACCGCAGCGATGTGGGATTTGACACTGAACAGGGTCTTGCGTCTCTCACTTTGTATCAGCGGTTTTTCAAAGAGGGTGGCCAGAAGCCGATCGATCAGCAAGCCGCACGGCAAACGTTTTTTGCTGGCAAGATGGGATTTTATGTTGCCACCACTGCTGCCGTTCGGTCTTTCAGCAAGGAAATCGGAAAGCGTTTTGTTTTGGCCACCGTGCCACTGCCTTTGCTCTCCCCAGACGCTAAAATTTCTAGCGGCGGCATGATTGCCGTGATTGTCACCAAAGATCCAGAAAAGCGGAAAGCTGCCCTGGATTATCTTTTGTTTGGCACCAGTGCCGAATCGCAATCCTTCATTGTTCAAAACACCGGCTATATGCCATCAAACACTGGGGCTGTGCGGGCTGATTTGCTCGGCGACTTCTATGCGAAGAATCCGGCTTACGCCACAAGCGTTTCGCAAATTCCCCGCGCGCAAGCGTGGTTGGGCTGGCCTGGTGAAAATGCCGTTCGCATTGGCCGGACTGTGCGTGACCAGATGACAGCTTTGGCTAACGACCAGAAGGACCCGAAAACCACGCTGGCTGACATGGCCCGTGACGTGAGGGCGCTTCTGCCAAAGAAGCAATAGTCAACAGGTTTAAGACGAGCGCGTTTGATTATGAGCGCGCTCGTACCCCGCTTAGCCGTGACTGCATGACCACCACAAAAAACAAGAACAGTCCGCGCACGACAGATTGCCAATAGGCTGACAAGGAAATCCAGCCCACACCATTTTCAAAATTCAGAATAGTGAAAATGAGACCTAACAGCATTGCTCCTGCCAAAGTGCCGCCAATTGAGCCTTTGCCGCCTGTCAGAAGCGTTCCGCCAACAACGACTGATGCAATGGCAAACAACTCCCAGCCTACGCCTTCGATAGGTTGACCTGCACCAAATTGTGCTGCCAGAATAACCCCCGCCAAACCCGCACAAGATCCTGAAATCAGGTAAACCGAAAAGATGGTGCGGTTAACCGGTAGTCCCATGAGGCGGGATGCATCTTCATTTCCGCCAACAGCCAAAACATGGCGACCAAAGGCTGCGTGATTTAAGATCAAAGCGCCCACGAGATATGCCAAAAGGGCCAAAAATGCAGGTATTGGAAAGGCAAGCCAGAACCCTAGGAATTTTGCGGGCGTGCTTGCTCCGTCGGCATCAACCCATTCGGGGCGCATGAACGAAAACATGTCGCCTTGGCCCAAGCTTGTAAACGCAGTGTCGTATGACACGGAAACTGTTTCATTGTGTGCCAGCAGCAATGCGGTGCCGGATGCTGCAAGCATGGTTGCCAACGTTGCAATGAAGGGTAAAATTTTCAGGCGTGTGATGATGATCGCATTGAGCAGTCCAAAGCAAAAGCCTGTGGCCAACCCGGCACCCAGTCCGGCCAATAAACCATAAGGGCTGAAAATTGCAGCCGTTACGCTGGAGGCGGCAGCTACAGTTCCCACCGACAGATCAATGCCGCCTGTCATGATGACAAAGCACATGCCGAGAGCAACAACCGCAAACATCGAGTTGTAACGCAAAACACTTGATACGTTATATGCGCCCAGAAACCCTTCATAGCGCAAAGACCCAAACACAGTGAGCAGCAAGAGTACGATGACAACTGCAAAGGTTGGAGAATAAAAGAGCCGCCTTAATCCTGAATTCTGGTTGGATTTCATTATCGGCCCCGCTGTTGCAGCCAAACGGCCAGCACAATAAGTCCGGCTTTGACCACCAAAGCTGCGGCATCAGGAACACCATTGGCAAGCAGAGTATATCGAACCAATTGAATGATCAGTGCGCCCAGTAGTGTTCCTACAATTGTGGCCCGCCCGCCAGAGAGCAATGTTCCCCCCACTGCGACAGCTGCAATGGCATCAAGCTCCATACCTTGGCCAACAAGATTGGCATCTGCGGCTGAATTCATGGCGATGACAATGAGCCCGGCTAGACCAGAGAACAGGCCGGAAATGCCATACACGATCATCTTTATCTTTCGTGTTGGAATACCCGCCAGCCTGGCTGCAGCTTCATTGCCACCCACCGCCAAAATCTGTTTGCCGAATATTGTTCGTCCCAACAGAAAGGCTGAAATGATGACCAGCAGCAACATGACCCAGACTTGAAACGGCACACCCAGAACACGTGCCAGTGCCAAGGCCTGAAATTCAGGAACCTTAAAAACCTGAAGGTTCCCATTGGTTGAAACCTGGGCAATGCCACGGCCTGCAATAAACAGCACAAGGGTTGCAACAATAGGCTGGATGTTGAAGCGAGTGATGAGCCAGCCGTTGAACAGGCCGAACATGCCGGCCACCAGAATGGGCACGATGATCCCCAGTGTTATGGCAAGCCATAAAGGTTCAATTGGTATCAGCGTGCCCATGAAAATCATGGGCGACAGGGCACCTGCAATTGCCATCAATGAGCCAACAGACAGATCAATTCCGCCTGTGGCAATGACCAATGTCATGCCGATGCCAACAATCACAATGGTGCAAACTTGCGTAAGGTTCACAGACAGGGTTTGCATCGTTGCAAAATTGGGCGTTACCGCAAAATTAAATGCCAAAAGTGCTATAAGCGCAAGCAGTGCACCATAGCGCACAAGAAACCCTGAACTTAATGTCATGAAGGTGTCTCACGCTCGGCGTTTTCTGGTGCGGACATACCATGTGCCATGGCATGCATCACGGCGTTTTCGCTGATCTCGTCTTTTGACAACTCTTGAATTGTGCGCCCTTCGCGCAAAATGAATACACGGTCCGACCCTTCAACAATTTCTTCAAGCTCAGATGAAATCATCAAAACACCCAAACCATCAATGGCCAATTTCCGAATGAGACTTTGAATTTCAGCCTTGGCGCCCACGTCAATGCCGCGCGTGGGCTCGTCTAAAATCAAGAGTTTTGGATTCATCGCAAGCCACCGGGCCAGCAAAACCTTTTGCTGGTTGCCACCTGAAAGCTCGCGGATTTTTTGATCAGGGCTTGAACATTTTATACCAATGCTTTGGATGAATTTTTCAACGACAACACGCTGGGCTTTTTCATCAAGAAGGCCCGACTTGGTCAGTTGGGGCATCAATGCAAGTGTTAGATTATCAGCCACCGACATATCAGGAATGATGCCTTCAAGTTTTCGATCTTCCGAGCAAAAACCCATGCCGGCCGCTATGGTAATTTGCGGGGATTTGAAATCTGTTGGCACGCCATTGAACCTGATCGTTCCACGATCTGCACGCTCTGCTGCAAAAACAACCCGTGCAGTTTCTGTTCGGCCTGATCCCAGCAAACCGGCAAGGCCAACGATTTCGCCTTGGCGAATAGAAAGACTGACTGAACTTAACCTTGTTCCCATTGCAACATCTGTTACTGACAACAGTTCGTTGCCAATTTCGCTGGTTCCAGAAAACGCAGTGGCACCGGATTTTTTGACGTCGGCCAGATCACGTCCCAGCATGGTGGCCACAAGTTGCAACTTGTCTGTGGTTTTCGGTTCAACAACAGCGACGGTTTTACCATCGCGCATGATCGTGATGCGGTCGCAAATTCTGTAAAGCTCGTCCATTTTGTGCGTGACAAAAAGTACTGCAACACCTTCGGCCTTGAGTTGCTGCACTGTACGCATGAGAATGTTCACTTCCGCATCATCCAGAGATGATGTGGGTTCATCCATGATGACTAACTTCGCGTCAAAGGACACTGCGCGCGCGATGGCTACCATTTGCTGAATGGCCGTTGAACTCTGGGACAAAGGTTCTGTCACATCGATTGAAACATTGAAGCGAGATAAAAGTTTTTGGGCACCCGCATTCATCGCCGCCCAATCGAGAAGGCCGCCAAAGCGTTTTATTTCCCGCCCGAGGTAAATATTTTCAGTGACTGACCTAAAGCCGATCAGATTGAGTTCTTGAAAAATTGTGCTGACGCCGGATCTCTGGGCTTCTTGCGGAGAGTTTGCTTTCCAGTCTTTGTTGTCAAAGGTGATTGTGCCGCTATCCCGGTTATAGGCACCGTTCAAAACCTTGATCATGGTGGATTTACCTGCACCATTCTGGCCAATCAACCCCATGACCTCTGCGGGCCTGATTTCAAGCGTACTAGAGGACAGCGCTGGAACGCCGCCAAACGCTTTTCGAACATCTGTCATCACAAGAAGATTAGACTCAATAAGATCAGACGCATCAAGCTTAGACATGGCGAGCCCACACAAATTCGATGCATGTGAAAATCAACACGCTGAAAGACAAGCCTTCCAATTGGCACTTGGCTGCAAAACTCATGCTGATACTTTTATTTTCAAACTGCCTGACACTCAAAAGCGAAGGTCGGATTGCTCCAACCTTCGCCCTGATGCCATGCTGTTTACAAACACGCCGTGGCAGAATTTTTCAGTATGCTTCTGGAAGATAGGCTGCGGCCGTTTCCATGGTAAAGATACGGTCGGTATTGACCAGCTTGGGTTCGAGCATTTCGCCATTGCCCAGCTTCACGATAGCGTCGAATGCGGCGGGACCAAACTTTGGATTACACTCAATACATACCAGCACCTTGCCGTCTAAGATGGCTTGGGTCGCGTCCTTGGTTCCGTCGATCGTGGCAATGATCAGGTCTTTACCTGGCGCTTTGCCCGCAGCTTCCATGGCAGCAATTGCGCCCATGGTCATTTCGTCGTTATGTGAATAAAGCGCTGTTGCGCCGGGATTGGCCTGATAGAGTGTTTCAAAAACCTGGCGGCCCTTGTCGCGGGCAAAATCACCCGACTGCGACGCGATGATTACCATTTCAGGGTGGTCCTTGATGTAATTCGCAAAGCCTGATTTACGATCATTGGCTGGCGAAGATCCGGTTGATCCCTGCAACTCAATAATGCTGGCTTTTCCGTTCATGGCTTTCGTCAAGATTTCTGCGGCCATATAGCCTTCCTTGACAAAGTCCGAACCGATGAAGGCCGCAAAGTCTTTGCCCCCGACAGCTTGTGAGGCATCAACGTTACGGTCAATCAGCAGCATAGGGATTCCAGCCTTCTTGGCTTCCATAACGGCAGGGACCAATGGCTTTTCTTCGCGGGGAGACAATAAAATCACGTCCACTTTCTGGGCAATCATGGAGCGCACATCTGCCACCTGTTTTGCTGCAGAGCCTGCAGCATCGGTGTAAACCAATTGCCAGCCACGCTTTGCCGCTTCATCCTGCATGCTTTTGGTTTGCGCCAGGCGCCATGGATTGTTGCTTTCAGTTTGTGCAAATCCAATTTTATAGGTGTCTTTCTTTGTCAGTTTCGGCAGGTCGGCATATGCGGCGCGCAGACTGAATGCACCGAAAGCGGCAGCACCAGCACCCACTTGTAAAATCGTACGGCGGTTCATGTTCATTTTCGATCTCCCTTTTGGTGTTTCATGGATCTGCTGCTTTTTTTCGCAGTCCTGTGGCGAGACTAGGCAACAGAGCAAGAAATTGTCAAGTTCTAACCAGTTGCCTTTGACGAACGTTTGCCTAATGGCGGGTTTGTGGGCAATTTTGCAAGAGTGTCACAAAATTGGCAATAGCGAGGCGTTGAATTCCGTTCTATTGTGTTTTCAAAACCAAATGGGAGCTGAATCTGATGCTAAGATTTTTCTGGCTGTTGTTTCTGATCACCCTTGGTTTTGCGGTGCTCTATTCCAATCAGTCTCAGGCCGCTTCGGAATCAGCGACCGTCGCCACCCAGACCGCTTTGGACATCCTAAGAATTACGCCTGAGGGCGATGATGTTCCTGCAGCTAAACAGATTGTCATTACCTTTGACCGGCCTGTGGTTGCCATTGGCAAAATGGATCGGTCAAGTTCTGAAATCCCAGTAATCATATCGCCACCTGTGCAGTGTGAATGGCGGTGGATCAACACGTCTTCGCTTGCTTGCAATCTGCCTGACAAGGCTCCTTTACAACCAGCAACGCGTTACAGTCTCGATATTAATCCGGGAATCACCAGCCTTGATGGCGCTGCACTGGCGCAAGTTTATCACCACACATTTTTGACCGAGCGCCCTAGCTTGGTGGACAATGAATTCCGCTTGTGGAAATCGCCATCGCTTCCGGTTCTCCGGTTGTCCTTCAATCAGCCCGTTGATCAGGACTCAGTTGCCAAACACATCTACATGTCACTGGGTGAAAAGGGTGAAACACGTGTGGCCCTTACGGTTAGTCCGGATCCGGAAGACCGTGTGTTGCCGCTCATCTTGCCTATTCCCGGTGGGAAGGGTGCAATTGTGCTGGACCAAAACCAGACGCAAAAAAGCAATGATAATTTAAAAATAATTTCTGGCCGTGAGGCTCGCAGTGTTTGGCTCATTGAACCCGCAAACGAGCTGCCAGCTGATGCAACTGTAACGCTGAAGGTCGAGCCCGGCCTTGTTTCTGCCCTGGGATTGGAACCGAGTGCCACTTCTGACAGTGCCGTTGTATTTGATACATTCCCGCAGTTTGAATTTCTAGGAATGAAGTGCGTTGATAATCTCGGCAATGATGTTTTCACCCCTTCGGGAGAGGCGCCAAAGTTCAAATGCAACCCACTGCAATCCGTGCGCCTTTCATTTAGCGCGCCAGTGGAGCGCGAGAAACTGGGAGACGCATTGACTTTTAATCCGCCTATTGGTGGCTGGAAAGTTCAAACCGAAAATGGGTCAGAAGAAAACCAAGAGCAACCAACAGCACCTGCTGGTGGTGCCACCATCGGTTTTGAATATCGGCAGTCGCATGAGAAAGGCCGCACTTACGACATCTGGTTGCCAACACCCTTGAAGGCCGCACAATCTTATACTGTAACGTCGAAGGATGCGGCTTCCGTCAAGGATGTGTTCGGTCGCTCGTCGACAGAGCTCATTTCGCAGACTTTTGACTTGGACCACCGCAATCCCAATTATGTGCTGGATTACAGCGATGCAGTTTTGGAAAAAAATGTTGACAGCGAAGTTCCACTCTACGTCAACAATCTGCAAAATTTCAGTTTTGATTACCGCAGGCTTACCCCCAAGGGGGCTGATGAAGGCCGTAGTGTTTCGCAAACTGTTCCTGCCGTCAAAGATGTGCAGTTTGCCATGCCGCTTGGCGTGCGCAGCATGCTGGACGGGGGAACGGGGGCCGTTTATGGCGCACTCAACACAGTGCCAAATATCAACGGAAATCGCCCGCCCTATTTGTTTGCGCAAGTCACACCTTTTCAGGTTCACCTTAAGCTTGGCCACTTCAACACCCTTGCGTGGGTCACCGACATGGCAACCGGAGCACCCGTGGCAGGGGCAACGGTGAGCCTCTACAAGGATGCGTTGACGACATTGCATGCCGTAACTGACGTCACTGCCAAAGCTGAAACTGACAGTGACGGCCTTGCCACCTTGCCTGGCACCGACACACTTGATCCTGACCTGACCGTTACGCAAGCTTACGGTGACGACAAGACGCGTTATTTCCTGCGGGTTGACAAGGGGGGAGACATGGCGCTGCTTCCCGTGTCGCAGTCTTATATCATTGATAATTATCGCTCGTCAGGAAGCGAGTCAGTTTATCCAACCAACAAGGAACGCTATGGCCACATGCGGAGCTGGGGCACGACGGCGCAAGGCATTTACCGCGCAGGCGACCTGATCCAGTACAAAATTTATGTTCGCGACCAGAGCAATAACGCTTTCATACCACCCCCCACCAAAGGCTATCGCCTCAAGGTGATTGACCCCATGGGCAAAGTTGTGCACGATGTGAAAGACGTGGAGCTTTCGAGTTTTGGTGGCACCAGTGGTGAATTTACCGTTTCCAAAGAAGGTGCTGTCGGCTGGTATAAATTCAAGCTGATTGCCAAATTTGCAGAAAGTTCGGTTGATGATGCAAGCTATGATGAGGCAGCACCTGCCGATGATCAGGGCAATGCTGACAGTGGCGATCAAGCCGAACCAGATGACAGCGCCAATAAAAAATCATGGATCTCCATGCGGGTCCTGGTCAGTGATTTTACGCCCTCGCCGTTCAAGGTGTCCAATCAATTGAATGGCGATCTGTTTCACAGCGGCGACCAGGTTGAAGTCACCACACGGTCCGAGCTCTTCTCTGGCGGAGCCTACACCGATGCCTCGGCTCGGATTACTGCCATTCTCGATGCGTCCACTTTTTCATCGCCTGATCCCATCGCCAAGGATTTTAGCTTTGATAGCTATAGGGACGAGCAAAGTTCCCAGCAAATTTTTCAGAAAATAGATGCTGTTAACAACAAGGGTGAACTGACACTCAGTTTCACAACTGGCACACCCAAAGTGGTTTATGGCAAACTGATGGTGGAAAGTGCAGTGGCTGACGACCGTGGGAAATATGTAACCAGTCAGGCCCGGGCTGACTTTGTGGGCGTGGACCGTCTGGTCGGTCTTTTGAGCAAGGACTGGCTGTTGAGCGTGGGAAAGCCAGCCGACATCCAATATATCGTTGTTGATGAAAAGGGTAAGCCCGTTGGCGGCACTGCTGTTGATGTGAAGGTTGAACATGAAGTGATCAAGGCGGCCCGTGTCAAGGGTGCAGGCAATGCCTATCTGACTGAATATCACACAGAATGGGAAGCCGCAGGCCAATGCCAGGGTACAGCGGTTTTGGAGGCTGTAACCTGCACCTTCACGCCAGCAAAGTCTGGCAGCTACAGGGCAGTTGCCACCATCAAAGACAGCAAGGGCAACGAACACAGCACCACGCTCAACACCTATGCCGTGGGCAGCGATTATGTGTTGTGGGACAATGGCACGGATAGCAGCCTGACTGTGATTCCACAGAGTACGAATTATAAAGTTGGCGACACGGCCCGTTATCTCGTCAAAAATCCCTATCCCGGCGCCAAAGCGCTCATCACCATTGAACGTTTTGGCGTGATTGATCGGTTTGTGCAGACATTTGACAGCTCCACACCCATTGTCGAATTCAAGGTGAAGCCTGATTATTTGCCAGGATTTTATCTGTCAGTGGTCATCGTATCGCCGCGGGTTGAGCAACCTTTGGGTGAAGGCCAGGTTGATCTTGGCAAGCCCACGTTTCGCATGGGTTACGTAACCGTGCCCGTCAGCGACCCTTACAAGGACATGTTGATTACCGCGAAGGCAGACAAAGACGTTTACAAACCACGCGATAAAGTGACTGTGGCCCTTCATGCTGAGCCGCGCTTCAAGGATAAAAGCGAGCCCATCGAGCTTATGGTTGTGGTGTTGGACGAATCAGTTCTGGCCTTGGTTTCTGGCGGCACGAATTATTTTGATCCCTATAGAGGCTTCTACAAATTGGAAAGCCTGGACTTGCGCAATTACAGTTTGCTCACCAGGCTTGTGGGCCGCCAACGCTTTGAAAAGAAGGGTGCCAATCCCGGTGGCGACGGCGGTGCTGATGTGAGCATGCGCTCGCTGTTCAAATATATAGGCTATTGGAATGCCGCATTGAAAACCGACAAGGATGGCAATGCCACAGTGTCGTTTGAAGCTCCCGATAATTTGACCGGTTGGCGGGTGCTGGTCATTGCAACAACACCAACTGACCGGTTTGGTTTGGGGGATGCAAATTTCAAAGTGAACCGGCCCACTGAAATTCGCCCGGTGTTGCCAAACCAGGTGATCGAAGGGGATGTCTTTAATGCTGGCTTCAGTGTGATGAACCGCACAAATGGCCCGCGCACCCTTGACGTTACAATCACCGCGACGGGAAACTTTGATGAAACCAAAACGCCAGCCAACTTCACCAAAACCGTCATGCTTGATGCGTTCAAGCGCACCACGGTTTTCATGCCAATTGCTACAACGGCTTCAGGGCTGAACAAGGTCAAAGGCGGACAGTTGCAATTCAAAGTGACGGCCGGTGATGACAGTGACCGCGATGGTCTGGTGCAGGACTTGACCGTGGCTAAAAAACAAACACTGGAGGTGGCCGCCAATTATGGCACCACAACGCAAAATGCCGTGACAGAGCCCATTCAGTTTCCAAAAGACATGCTGCCGGGGGTTGGCAGTGTGAGCGTTGTGGCGTCGCCTACAGTGATTGGCAACATGTCAGGCGCTTTCAAATATATGGAGTATTACCCTTATCTGTGCTGGGAACAGCGCTTGAGCAAAGCCGTGATGGCGGCGCACTTTAAAAACCTTAAGCCTTATCTGCCAGCAAGCCTCAAATGGCAGGGTAGTGAGACCCTGACGCAGGAAACGCTTGATCTGGCTTTAAGCTTTCAGGCTCCGGGTGGGGGCATGGCCTACTTCCGTGCACAAGATGAATATACCGATCCTTATCTAAGTGCCTATACCGCCATCGCCTTCAATTGGATGCGAAAAAGCGGCTACGCTGTGCCCGAGCAAGTGGAAACAAAACTGCAAGATTATCTCGTCAATCTTTTAAAAAATGATGCAGTTCCAAATTTCTATTCGCCCACAATGACCTCTACCGTGCGCGCTGTTGCATTGGCTGCACTGGCTGAACGCGGCAAGGCTGATCTTTCAGATCTTGAGCGCTACCAGCCCCGCGTGAAGGACATGTCACTTTTTGGCAAAAGCTATTTTTTGCAGGCTAGCCTTGCGATTGCCGGGGACGAAAAATATGCGCCTGATGTTGCTAAGATGATTTTGGCAACTGCAAATCAAACAGGCGGAAAGTTCGTGTTCAACGAGGTTTGGGATGACAGTTACAGCCGCATCCTTGCGTCACCGATGCGCGAACAATGCGCTATTCTTGATGCTTTTGTGGCGTATGGCGAGCGTGAGACCGGCAAGGCGCTGGTGGGAGACGTGCCGTTTAAAATTGTGCGCACCATCACGCAAAGCAGGAAGAACCGTGATTACTGGCAGAACACGCAGGAAAACCTGTTTTGCGGCAATGCACTTGTTGATTTTGCCCGCGTTTATGAAAACGAAAAGACCAATCTGGTTTTCAAGGCGGCGATGGATAATAAACCGATTGGCCAGGCCAAGTTCACCGATGCGCGCAACCCCGCCGTAACCGTGTCGCGACCCAACATGGCGGAAGATGCAGGCCGGAAGACGGCTGTAAATATTTCCAAAACGGGCACAGGGCGGCTCTATTATGCAACGCGCATGACCTATGCTTTGCCGCTTGAGTTGAGCCAGCCTGCCAATGCAGGAATTGAAGTCCACCGTGAATACAGCGTTGAGCGCAATGGCAAGTTGGAGCTTCTCGCTTCCCCATTTGAAATAAAACGCGGTGAGCTGGTGCGGGTTGATCTTTATCTCTCGGTGCCAGCGGCGCGCAACTTTGTGGTGGTCGATGACCCCGTTCCTGGTGGGCTTGAGCCGGTAAACCGTGATTTGGCAACAACGTCAGAGGTTGATGCGCGCAAAGCAGATTTTGTTGCGGCTGGCGGCTCTATCTGGTTCAAATACAATGACTGGATTGATTTTGATACCAGCCGGTGGAGCTTCTATCATCAGGAATTGCGCAATGACTCCGCGCGTTTCTATGCCGATTATCTGCCGCCTGGAAATTATCATTTGTCTTATGCAGCCCAAGCCATTGCCACCGGCTCATTCAGTACTTTGCCTACCACGGCACAAGAAATGTATGACCCTGACGTTTATGGCAAAACGGAAGGCTTCAAACTGAAAGTCAGTGAGCAGGATGCCAAGCTTCCGCAATAACCTCAATTGGCTGCTCAAAATAGGGATTGCTGCCTTTGCGGTCTTGGCATGCGTTGTAACAGTCAAGACCGTTCAGGATGTGAAAACGCCCAGCCTTGCCATACGCCACATGGTGACACCGGGTGAGAGGTTTGCGGTTCTTGACAGGCAGGGACAACCGTTGGGGATTTCATTTCAAACCCGCTTCAACATGATGGATGTGCAGCCGTTTCACCAGATTCCTGATGTTTTGAGACAGGCTTTTCTGACGGCGGAGGATCGCCGCTTCTTTTCGCATAACGGCGTGGATTGGACTGCGCGCCTCGCTGCGCTTTGGCAAGATGTGCGGGGCGGGCGAGCCGCCCGTGGTGCCAGCACCATTACCGAGCAGGTTGTGCGAATTGTTCACCCGCGGCCCCGTACACTATGGTCGCGCTGGGTGGAAGGCTTTGAAGCCAGCGCGTTGGAACAGCGCTACAGCAAGGGCGAAATTCTGGAGTTTTATCTGAACCAGGTGCCCTATGCCGCCAACCGTAGAGGTGTGGCGCAGGCCGCACGCTATTATTTCAACCGTGACCTTCACACTCTCACTGAAAAAGAAATGCTGGCTCTTGCTGTTTTGCCACGCGCCCCTTCAGCACTTGATCTTTACAAACATGCAAACGCCATTGATCCTGCAGTGATGCGATTGTCGCAAGCGATGGAGCAGCGCGGTCAATTGCCTGAAGGCAAAACCGAACAGATTCTCTTGCAAAGTTTGGCATTGCAGCCCCCGTCACAACTTCCAAGTGCGACACATTTCATCAACTATATTCGCGAGACCGTTCCCTACAGCTTGAGCGACAGTGGTGTTTTGATGACCACTTTGGATGCCAGACTGCAGCGCAGCGTTCAAACGCTGTTGGATCAGCGGGTGAAAGCCCTGAAACGAAAACGCGTGCACAACGGGGCCGTATTGGTGGCGGACCACGAAACCGGCGAAATTTTGGCATGGGCTGTGGCCGGCTCTGCTGACCCAAAAGATCAAACACCGGGCAGTGCAATTGATGCCGTGCGCAGCCCGCGCCAACCAGGTTCATCACTAAAGCCATTTCTGTATGCACTCGCGTTGCAAAAAGGGTGGTCTCCTGCAACTGAACTCGATGATGCGCCCTTGGCTGAAACAATTGGAACGGGGCTTCATAACTTCAACAATTACAGCCATACTTTTTATGGCAAGATTTCCCTGCGCGAGGCGTTGGGCAATTCACTTAATATTCCAGCACTTGAAACCATAGCCTATGTTACGCCCCAGCTTTATCTTGAGACATTGCACAAGCTGGGCTTTGCCAGCCTCACCCAGCCTGCCGCATTTTACAATGATGGTTTGGCGCTGGGAAATGGTGAAGTTACGCTTTTTGAAATGGTGCAAGGGTTCAGCACCTTGGCCAACCACGGGGTGAACCGTCCGCTGACACCTTTGCTGCAGGCATCCGCTTCCCGGCAGAGCCAGCGCGTGTTTTCCACTGAGGCTTCTTCGCTGATTGGCAACATTCTGTCTGATCCATTTGCCCGTCGCCGTGAATTTGGTGCAGGCAGCGTTCTTAACCTGCCAACGCAAACAGCCGTGAAGACCGGCACTTCAACTGACTACCGCGATGCCTGGGTTCTGGGTTATGACGCACATTACACTGTGGGTGTGTGGCTTGGAAATCTTGATCAAGAGCCCATGGACGGCCTGACAGGTTCCACAGGGCCGGCCTTGGTTTTACGGTCCATCTTTTCCGAGCTGCAATCGCAAGAGCAGCCAAAGCCGCTTTATTTAAGCCCCAAACTTGTTCAAATGGAAATTTGCAGCGATTATGGCCGCCACGATGGCAATTGTTTTCCGCGCACTGAGTATTTCATCGCCGGTTCCACTCTGCCGCAGCCGCGCCAGCAGAAGGCCGCAAGCGGCATTGCGGTGGTGCGGCCCAGCGAAGGGCTGCAGATTGCTTATGATCCCAGAATACCAAGCTCAGCCCAAGCGTTTGAATTTGTAGCCAATGGCGTTGCAGCGAAAAGCCAAGTTGAATGGGTGTTGAACGGAAAGACAATTTCCAAATCAGACAATGCCCGTTTCAGCTGGCCTGTAGCCCGTGGCCGCTATACGCTGGAAGCCCAGGAACGCGGTGACGCTGATAGACTTGTTTCAGCCATGACGATCCACTTCAATGTCAAATGATCGTCTTTGAATGACAGGAACAGAAAATTATGGGTTTTGAAAGTTCTGCACTCGTGGCAGCATTTTTGGCTTCGATCGTAGAGGTGGTGGAAGCTTTTACAATTGTGCTGGTTGTGGGCACGCTGCGCGGGTGGCGTCCTGCTGCAGCTGGAACAGTGGCAGCACTTTCGGTTCTTGCAATGATTGTTGTCATCTTTGGTCCCCTGTTGAACCAGGTCCCACTGACAACGCTTCAAGTTGTCATCGGCATCATGCTTTTGATTTTCGGCTTGGGATGGCTTCGTAAAGCTATTTTACGTTCGGCTGGTGTTATTGCCCTGCACGATGAAGACTTGATTTTTGCCAAAGAAAAAGCAGGCCTCATTTCGGCATCAAAATCTGGGCAGAGTTCGCAAGACTGGATTGCAGGCCTTGCTGCCTTCAAGGCTGTTTTGCTCGAAGGCTTGGAAGTTGTGTTCATTGTAATTGCAGTGGGGTCTGGCCGGGGACTGTTGTGGCCTGCCGCACTTGGTGCATTGGGTGCGTGTGTTGCAGTGCTATGTATCGGTGCCATTGTGCATAAACCCTTGTCGCGCGTTCCTGAAAATACGATGAAGTTTGCCGTGGGAGTCATGCTGTCTGCATTTGGTGTTTTCTGGACAGGTGAAGGTTTGGGGATTGCGTGGCCCGGTGCAGATCTGATGCTAGTAGTCTTTGGCATGCTGTTTTTTAGCACGGGTTTTGCTACGGCGCAGTATCTTCGCAATTTTGAAAGTAACGCCGCAAAAGGTGCGAGGCAGTAGCATGACACTTATTCGCGATGTTCTGGCCGAATTGCTCAGCATGTTTTTGGCTGATGCAAGAATGACGGTGGCCATCCTACTCCTTGTCGCAGGTGTTGCCGCACTGCTGAAGTTTACAATGTTGAGCCCTGCTGGGATTGGGGGCTTTTTTTTGGTGGGTTGCCTTGCAATCGTGGTTGAAGCCACAGTTCGCGAGACGAGAAATCGCAAGTCATAAAGCCTTGCTTTGCAAACGCAATTTTCTCACTGTCAATTTTTATTGACAGAGCAATTCCTCATGGCAGATTGACAGTCAAACGATGGGGCTAAGATTAAACTCACATGGAAGTATTGATGCACAATAACAGGGCCATTGGTAAAGTGAAGCGCCCTGTTTTTCCTTTTTCAGCCATTGCAGGCCAGCAAGACCTGAAGCTTTGTCTTATTCTTACGGCAGTGGACCCTCTTATTGGAGGGCTTTTGGCGATGGGTGATCGCGGCACTGGCAAGTCAACAATTGTTCGCGCGTTTGCCGCACTGTTGCCACCCGTTAGGGCTGTAAAAGGGTGTCCTTACCATTGCGATCCCGCAAGCCCGCAATCCGCGTGTGATAACTGCCGTTCGTCTGATGTTTTAAAATCGGAGACCATACAGGTGCCTGTGGTCGATCTGCCATTGGGGGCTACTGAAGACCGGGTAGCAGGCGCACTTGATTTGGAGCGGGCCTTGTCGCGCGGGGAAAAAGTATTTGAGCCTGGCTTGTTGGCCAAGGCCAATCGCGGTTTTTTATATATTGATGAAGTCAATTTGCTGGAAGATCATCTGGTGGATTTGCTGCTTGATGTGGCTGCATCTGGCGAAAACCTGTTCGAGCGGGAGGGCCTCAGCGTTCGCCATCCTGCGCGGTTTGTGCTGATTGGCAGCGGAAATCCGGAAGAGGGTGAACTTCGGCCGCAGCTGCTTGACCGGTTTGGACTTTCAGTGGACGTTAAAACACCGCAGGACGTTGCCAGTTGGGTAGAAATTGTAAAGCGCCGCGATTCATATGAGCGTGATCCTGAAAGATTTTACGATCAGTGGCAAGACGAAGAAAAAAAATTGCGTGTACGCATTGTGGCTGGGCGGACCAAACTGAAAGAGATGGTTGTGCCTGATGAGGTGCAGGAAGCTGCTGCCACGTTGTGTATTGCGTTGAAAACAGACGGGTTGCGGGGGCAGCTGACCATCATTCGTGCCGCGCGAGCCTTGGCGGCATTTGAGAAAAAAAAGACGGTGACCCTTGCTGAAGTGAAGCGCATGGCACTGCCATCATTACGCCACCGCCTGCGCCGGAACCCCATGGACGAAACGGGATCCTCCGTGCGCATTGAACGTGCCATTCAGGATGTTCTGGGACTGTGACAGATCCTGACATTACAGATGCCACTTGGGTTGTGGGGCTTTTGGCAGTGTGGGGTCCAAAACTTGGTGGCGTTGTGGTGGCGCAAGATGTTGCTGATGACTTCAATATTGCTTTGACGAAGGCCTCAGGCGCAATCCGCACGGTGTCATCTTCGCTTAACGTTGAAGCCTTGACCGGCACAATTGATCTTGCCGCCACACTGGCTTTGGGAAAACCTGTTCTAACGGCTGGTCTGCTGGCCGAACATTCACGTTTATGGGTGCGCCGGGCAGAGCGGCTTGATACGGCTTGTGCATCGTTGATGGCACAGGCCTTGGATGACCATGCGCTGATGCTGGTGGCCGTAGCAGATCTTCAAGGTGAAGAGGACAGCGTTGCCCCAAAGCTATCAGAGCGCATGCCGTTTCTGGTGGAGACCCTTGCGGACCAGTATTGGACCAGTGAAGATATTGCGTTGGCAAAAAAGGCTTTGTCCCATGATGATGTAGACCCAAAGTGGGTGGACCAGTTGTGTGATGTGGCTCTTAGCATTGGCATTGCCTCACCCCGGGCAGTTGTGCAGGCAGTGAAAGCTGCGCGGGGGGTTGCGGCATTGAAGGGGCTGCAGACCATTGACGAAAGTTCGGTTGCTCTTGCGGGCCGCCTGGTTCTTGCGCACCGTGCACAGCATTTGCCGCAGCCAGACCAACAGGAAGAGCCAACACAAAACCCGCCGGAACAACCGCCTGAAACGTCTGACATGACTGACGCGCAAAAAGACGCAGAACCCACTCCAGCTGACGCAGACTTTATTCTTGAAGCCATAAAATCAGCTTTGCCTGAAGGCCTGTTGCAGTTTGCTGCTGGCGGTTTGGGCCAGCGCGGAGTCTCGCGCAATATCAAAAATGCGGCCCAGCGTAAACCTGGTGGATTGAGGGGGAGACGCATTGGCAACAAACGCGCATCTTCTCTTGCAGGGCAAAGGCTGGATATTCTGGCAACGTTGCGGAGCGCTGCACCTTGGCAGCCCTTGCGGCGAAAACTTGCGGGTGGCATGCGCATGATTGTAACGCGCGATGATTTTCGCGTGGCACGCATCAAACAACGCACCGAGGCCACAGCCATTTTTGCCGTTGACGCATCTGGCTCAACAGCGTTTCAGCGCTTGGCCGAGGCCAAAGGTGCAGTCGAAACAATTCTTGCTGAATGTTATGTGCGACGAGACAAGGTGGCGATGGTTGCGTTTCGAAACCGTAAGGCTGAAGTGTTGTTGCCGCCCACCCGGTCACTAGAGCGTGCCAAGCGCGCACTTGCAGGATTGCCTGGGGGCGGAGGCACACCTCTTGCATCCGGGCTTGATGAGGCATTTGAACTTGCTTTGCAGGTGCGGCGCAGTGGCGGCAACCCCATTGTGATCGTGCTGACCGATGGCAAGGGCAATGTGACACGCGCCGGAGAGGGTAACAAGGCAAAGGCCCTGGAAGAAAGCCAGGCAGCAGCAAAGATGTTTGCAGCAGAAAGTTTTGACGCGCTGATTATTGACGTTTCACCAGAACCTCAGAAATCAGCCAAATTTCTGGCAAACACGATGAAAGCCACATATCTGCCAATGCCACGGGCCAGTGCCACTGATATTGCGAGGCCTGTTCGCCTTGCCCTCAAAGCAGCTTCAGCATGATGGCAGTGGCTAGCCAATTCGTTCAGGCAGAAGGCCTGAAATGGTATGTGGAGGAGATGGGACAAGGTCCGACCACTTTGCTGATCCACGGCACTGCAGCATCGGTGCATTCATGGCGAGATGTCATGCCGCTGTTGGCAAAACACAACCATGTTGTTGCCCTTGATTTGCCTGGCCATGGGCAGACCCGCTCGCGGTCTTCTTCCAACTACCAATTGGACTTCATGGCGCAAGGGGTCTCTGGCGTTCTTAAGGCCATGAGCGTGAAGCCCTCCACAGTTGTTGGGCATTCAGCCGGCGCTGCAATTCTGGCCGTTGCATGTGCGCGCCAATTGATGGCTCCTGAAACTTTTATTTCTTTCAATGGCGCATTTTATCCTTTTGGCGGTGTGGCTGGAAGCCTGTTTTCTCCGATTGCAAAAATTTTGGCCTTCAATTCATTTTTACCGCGGGCGCTGTCTGGCTTGGCATCACGGGCAACTGTGGAAAAGCTGCTTCGTGATACGGGATCATCCATCAGCGCAGCGGGTGTTGACCAGTATTTTGCACTGTTTAAAGAACCAACCCACGTTGCTGCTGCACTTGGCATGATGGCGTCTTGGGACTTGCGCGGCATGGATGACAATCTGGTGCGTCTTGCTCAGTCTTGCGTTTTTGTCGCAGGAGGGGCTGACAAAGCTGTTGCGCCTGATGTCGCAGATCGTGCTGCGGCCCGTTGCCGAAATGCGCGAACTGTGCACATAAAGGAGAAGGGCCATTTGTTGCACGAGGAACATCCAGCCTTGGCTGCAGATATCATCAGGGGACTTATCATATGACCACTTCACCCATGCTATTGCCGATTGATCATCCGCAACGGCGCGCCTTGAACGATGAAGTTCATGCCCGCCCGCCTGACAGCTTGGAAGCGCCCGTTCGTATTTCTTATCTTGTGTTGATGGGCTCAGGCAGCAGAACCGATGATTTGACCATGCTGTCGCGCTTGCTTGAGGGCACTGGTGCACCCAAGCCTTCTGCCGACGCCAATCATTACAGTGCGGATTTGGGCTCGCACAGAATAAAATGGGAAAAACATACTGAATTTTGCCGCTATACTTTTTATGCGCAGGGGGTGGAGAAAAAACCGTTTTCAGAACCCGCCATTTCGCTTGTGCCGCAAGGCTGGCTGCGCGATCTGAAAGGCCAGACGATTGCCGCTATTCACGCCAATGTGGTGCGCGGCATGAAGACAATGGATCCGGTCAAGACGTCTGATTTGTATTTCAATGGCAACCCCATCATCGGGTCTAAAATATCAGGCGGCACTGGCAATGCCTATACCGATTTCCGCATTCATGCGGATGGATTTGGGCGCCTGCTGCTGTGTGATCACCAGATGAATTCACGGCAGGCGGGCAGGCTTGTGCAAAGGCTGTTTGAAATTGATACCTACCGCATGATGGCGCTTCTGGCCTTGCCTGTAGCCAGGCAACTTGCGCCATTCCTGACAAATTCAGAGCAGGAATTGCTCAAGATCATGAGTGACATGCAATCAGCGGGTGATACTGAAGAGCCGCTTTTGCTGGACCGGTTGACCAAGCTTGAGGCTGCGGTTGAACGTCAGTACACGGACAATCACTACCGGTTTTCAGCTGCCAACGCCTATTATGATCTGGTGCAGCAGCGCATTGATGAATTGCGTGAAGAGCGCATCGAAGGTTTTCAAACGTTTCGCGAGTTCAATGACCGTCGGTTTTTGCCTGCCATTGCCACGTGCAGGGCGGTTTCTGCACGGCAGACTGCACTGTCAGAACGTTTGGCGCACGCCACTGTTCATCTCTCAACGCGCGTGAATGTTTCGCGGGAACGCCAAAACCAATCCATTTTGAAATCTATGGACCAGCGTGCAACGCTGCAATTGCGCTTGCAACAAACTGTGGAAGGCCTGTCAGTTGCTGCCATTACCTATTACATCGTGGGTCTGGTTTATTACGCAGCAAAAGGCTTTATTCCAGAAACATCACCCACATCGCCAGAATTTATTGCGGCCTGTTCTATCCCTGTGGCCTTGGTGATCGTGACCTTTGGGCTTTATCTATTTCATAGATCATTGAACAGGTGAGTTCAAATGTTGACATTTAACACCAGGCCAAAGGCCGTAATTGTGGGAGCCGGACTGGGCGGGCTTGCGGCGGCGATCAGGCTGGGTGCGAGAGGCTTCAAAGTAACAGTTGTAGACCGATTATCGGAGCCTGGCGGCCGGGCCACAGTGTTCAGGCAGGATGGTTTTACGTTTGACGCAGGACCCACCATCATAACGGCACCCTTTGTGCTGGAGGAACTGTGGAATTTTGCCGGACGCAATTTTCATGATGATGTGGAATTGAAAGCGCTGGAACCCTTTTATCATATTCGTTTTGATGATGGCACCACGTTCGTCAATCGGTCTGATGTGGCTGCCATGCGAGCAGAGGTCGCTCGCATATCGCCTGATGATGTTGCGGGCTATGAAACCTTCATGCGCGAGAGTGAATCAATTTACAAAGTGGGCTTTGAAAAATTGGGGCATGTGCCGTTTCCGTCTATTGGCAGCATGTTGGCAATCGTGCCCGAGCTTTTCAAACTCAAAGCCTGGAAATCTGTTCATGCTCATGTCGCCTCGCATGTGCGCAATCCCAAGCTGCGCATGGCGCTGAGTTTTCACCCGCTGTTTGTGGGTGGTAATCCCTTTCGCGCAACCTGCATTTACAGCATGATTGCCTATCTCGAACGTCAATTTGGAGTGCACTGTGCGATTGGTGGTACGGGTGCCATTGTCAACGCCATGGTAAAACTTATTGAGAGCCAAGGCGGAGACGTGCGCTGTAACAGCGATGTAAAACAGATCAAAACGAACGCCAGGCGCGTAACCGGCGTGGAGTTGAAATCTGGTGAGCGCATTGCGGCTGATCTTGTTGTGTCGAATGCCTGCGCTGCACACACTTACAACAACCTCATTGCGGGCGGTGCGCAGACGCGCTGGACCACGCGCAAATTGGAAAAATCACGTCATTCGATGTCGTTGTTTGTCTGGTATTTTGGCACGGACAAGAAATTCGAAACCGTTCCCCACCATACGATTGTAATGGGGCCACGCTATAAGGGGTTGATTGACGATATTTTTGAAAAGAAGATTCTGGCAGACGACATGAGCCTTTATCTGCACAGGCCAACGGCCACTGACGACTCCTTGGCACCTGCCGGGTGTGATAGCTTTTATGTGCTGTCGCCTGTGCCCAATCAAGACTCTGGTATTGACTGGACTCTAATGTCTGAGAGTTACCGCCAACGCATTGCAAAGCGCCTGGATGAAACCATGATGCCAGGTTTTGAAAAACATATCGCGACGCAACGCACCATGTCGCCGTTGAATTTTGAACATGATTTGCTGTCCTACAAGGGGGCAGCATTCGGACTTGAACCTGTGCTGACGCAGAGTGCCTGGTTTCGCCCGCATAACCAAAGCGAGGAATTTGAAAACCTATTTTTGGTGGGTGCAGGAACACATCCGGGGGCTGGCGTTCCCGGTGTTTTGTCAGGAGCGCGGGTGCTTGATCAAGTGGTGCCGCCAATCGAGACGTTCAGTCATGCTGACACCTGAATTTGCAACGCCGGCAGAATTGGCGCTGTGCCGGCAAATGATCAAACAGGGTTCAAAGAGCTTTCATCTGGCGTCCTTGTTATTGCCGTCCCGTTACCGCCAGCACGCAAGAGCACTTTATGGATTTTGCCGTATGGCCGACGATCTGGTCGATCAAGCACAGAAGCCGCAACTGGCTGTGGACGCCCTGGCACACCGGCTTGATGCCGTTTATGCGGGGCAGCCCTTTGAAAATGCAACTGACCGCGCCTTTGCCGATGTGGTTTTCAAGTTTGCCATTCCGCGCTGCGTGCCAGACGCTTTGATTGAAGGGTTTGCGTGGGATGCGGAAGGCAGACCCTATAAATCCTTGTCGGATGTCACCTCATACGGGGTTCGTGTCGCGGGCACGGTTGGCGTCATGATGTCTCTCATCATGGGAGAGCGCAGGCCTGAAGCCTTGTCGCGGGCCATTGATTTGGGCGTTGCCATGCAATTTAGCAATATTGCACGTGACGTTGATGAAGATGCAAAGCTGGGCCGCGTTTATGTGCCGAGCGATTGGCATGCGCAATCTTGTGCTGATGGTGCAACCAAACTGGTGCGCGAGGCTGAAGCGCTTTATGACCGTGCGGCACCTGGTATTGCCATGTTGCCGCGGTCTTGCCGCGCATCTATCAATGCAGCGCGATTGCTCTACCGTGAGATTGGCCGGGCCGCACAAAAACAAAAGCACAAGGGGCGCGCTTTTGTGCCCTTCAATCGTAAATTGGCATTGGTGGCCAAAGCCACTGCGCAGATCCCCTGGTTGCCTTATCATCCAATGTCATCCTGCTTACCAGAAGGACAGTTTCTGATTGATGCAGTTGCCACTACACCAGCGCCGCCGGTGCAAATGAAAACCTTTGATGAGCAAATGGGATGGGTAATGAAAATGTTTATGGCTGTGGAGACACGAAAATCATGAGCGGCAATTATTTGATTCTGGCAGAAATGGCGATCACGTTTATCGCTGTGATCGGCTGGGGTTTTTGGGAACTCTACAAGCTTAAAAAGGGACGTTGACATTACGCACGGCGGGGCATGCGGAAGGGGAGCATCAATTGCACAACGGGATGAACGAAGCGGTCCAGTGACAAGCTTTCGTGGACTGCATCAACTTGCACGCCGTCAACAGTGATTGCGACATGGTTCCTGGTGTAAAACGGTGCGTCTTCAAGCGTTGAAATGAGCTTAGGTGTGGTTTCTGAATTTACCGTTCGCTTCATGCCCCAAAAACCATTTGGCAACTTGTTGGTCTGAGGAATATTGCATTCAGAGATAACGCCCTTGTTGAAGCCCCGGCCAAAACTCATGCGCGAACCATCGCGACGTTCCAGATTGTAAAACACGCGACTGCCGCTCAACGTTGTGGCGCGCTGCCACGTCCAGTTTTTGAAGCCATTCTCCAGTGGTTCGTCTCCCCAATTCATATCGTGGTAGGCAAAGCCCGACCATTTTTGTTGTGGATTTTGCAATTCCACACTTACCCGACCATAAGGGGCGACGGCTTGCCAGTAATGCTTGCCAGCATCGTCCAGCATAACGGGTTGATCATAAAGATCGGCTGGTGAAAATTTTACCGTTCCGCGCAACGCAAATGGAATTGGCATGCAGCGTTCGTTGAAACTGATGTGAAGTTCATCGTTGACCCACATCAGTGACGATGGACCCACTTGGAACTTTTGTGGGTCGCGGGTGACGTGGCGGGCAGCGCGTTCGGTCATGGCCCAGCGGCGTTTTGAGCCGTAAAGTGCAATGTTAATTGCGCAGTGATTTTCCGGGACTGCACCCCCATGTTTGCGGGCATTGGCATAATACGGCGAGAAAACACTGCCAACAAAACCAATGATGGTGAAGCCGTTTTGGCCATCATCGCTCAAAGCATCAATATACCACCAGCGGTAACCATTTTTTGGAACGTTCACATCAAAGCGCGGTCGTGCCATAAGGCGTCGGCTGCGCGCATCCCCGCCAAGGCTGCCATCGGGACTCCGGGACCCGGATGCGTGCTGCCGCCCGCCAGATACAATCCCGGTATTCTGGTTCGGGCTTGTGGTCTTTGGAATGTCGATAACCATCCGTGTGATGCCCTTCCATAAAGTGCGCCTTGAGTGGCTGGATAAAGTTTGGCGAAATCTTGCGGCGTGCGGCGAAACACATTTTTGAACTTCATATTGAGCCCTGATTTTTTCAAACGATCAAGCATGATGTCATCACCGGTGTCTTGCAGATTATGTGAGTTCACCGGTGCGTTGATCAGAACTAGCTTGCGGCCTTGGCCTTGATTGCACACGTAAACGGTGGGATCGCGGGCCGGACCATGGGCCAGATCGGCAAATTCAGTTTTGTAATCGTCGGAAAAGAAAACCGTGTGGTGTTCCAATGGCACGCCCTTATCTTCGGTTTCGGCACACCACGTGATGGCCGAGAGCGACGGGTCCCCCGCACTGTGTTTGGTGCTGACTTTGATTCCAAACAGGCCTGCGGCCACTGCTGCACTGTCAGCATTTACAACCACTGCTGTGCACGCGTGGCGAATGCCGTTTTTGTCTATCACACCGGCAATTTTTGAGCCTTGAATGTCAATTGAAGCAGCGACAGACTTGAAATGAAACTGAACGCCAGATTTCTCAGCGCGGGCTTTTAAGGCCTGTGCCAAAGCACGCATTCCACCTGTCACGCTCCATACGCCCGCTGCTTCCACATCGGTCACCAACATTAATGTGGCAGGAGCACGGAAAGGAGATGAGCCGCAATATGTGGCATAACGGCCAAAGAGCTGTTGTAGTTTTGCATCTTTGAAATAACGGCCCAGTGCATGCCAGTAGGTTTCAAATGGATTTATGCCAAAAAGTTCGCGCAAGGGCATGGAAGAGGCCAAGCCCCAAGGTGTGGGGCGCTGACTTTTGAGAAACGGGCGCATCAAAGAGTGATGAATGCGCTTTGAGGCTGCAGCGAACGCTTTATATCCTTCTGCCTCACTGCGGCCGGCAAAGCGGCCAATGGCATCTCGCGTTGCTTTTGGGTCGGCATAAAGATCAAGTGTTTGCGCACCAGACCAGTAATGCCGTGCCAAGGTTTCAAGGGAGTTCAATGTGAGGTGAACATCCAAAGTGTCTCCTGCCAACTCAAACAGTTCATCAAATACCCAGCGCATGGTGAGAACTGTGGGGCCACTGTCAAATTCAGCGCCATTTAGTTGCACCGGCAGAAGCTTGCCGCCCGCGCCTGATTGGGCTTCCAAAACCGTTACATCTTCACCCTTTGCTGCCAGTGCAATGGCTGCTGCCAGCCCGCCTACACCTGCACCAATAATCACGGTTGCCATATCAATTGCCAAAGCCCTAAGAATGTGTCACTTTACATTGACACTTAAACAAGACAATCAAAATTGTCAGCTTGGGGAGACGCCGAATGGACGCAGATAATCCCATTGAGAGGGGTTTGAAGTCAGCTTTAAGTGCTGCTTTGTCGCCGGATTGTCCTCCAAAATTTGCCAGTGCAATGCATTACGCAGTGTTTCCAGGGGGTGCTCGTATCAGGCCAAAACTGTTGCTGGCTGTGGCACAAGCCTGCGGCAGTGCGGACCCCAAGGCCACACTGGCGGGTGCCTGCGCCATTGAACTTTTACACTGTGCTTCGCTGGTGCATGATGATTTGCCCTGTTTTGATGGGGCAGCTTACCGCCGGGGCAAGCCTTCGGTACATATGGCTTATGGCGAGCGGCTTGCCGTGCTCGCAGGCGACGCGCTGATTGTTGAAGCCTTTGCTGCAACAGCAGATTATCCCCAGATTACCAGAATCGTGGCCAAGGCTGCAAGTGCTCCGCACGGTATATGTGCGGGTCAAGCGTGGGAATGTGAAGACAGCATGGATCTGGTCAATTATCAACGTGCCAAAACAGGAGCCCTATTTGCAGCCTGTAGCATGATTGGTGCTGCGGCGGCCGGGCGGGATCCTCTTCCATGGCAACAGCTTGGCATGCTTATTGGGGAAGCGTTCCAAGTGGCCGATGATCTTCGCGATGTCGCGGGCGTTTCTGGCGAGATTGGCAAACCGACAGGCCAAGATGCAGCCCATAACCTTCCTAATATGGTCTCAACCCTAGGCTATGAGGGGGCAGCGCAGCATCTGGAAAATTTGCTTTCGCGTGTGGTGGAGAGCATTCCAGAGTGTCCGGGCCGCCACGCTCTGGGACTGCAAATTGTTGCGGTTTCGCGAGCGATGGTGCCCAATCAGCTGGCCCGTGGCGCTGCGTAGTTCTTTTTTAAAGTTTCGCAACAGGCTTCTGGCTGATCCGAAGTTTCTGGCTTTCGCCCAACGGTTTCCGCTCACCAGGCCTGTTGCGCGAGCCAAATCGCGTGCTTTATTTGATCTTTTAGCGGGTTTTTCGTATTCTCAAGTGCTTTATGCCTGTGTTTGCCTGAATGTTCTTCAATATGTGGGGCAGGCCGGAATTTTGCCTGATGAACTGGCGTCCAAAATCGGATTGACACCGACCAACACTGACATTCTAGTCCGTGCGGCAGTGGCTTTGGATATTTTGGCCTGGGATAAAGCCAGAATAATTCTTGGTCCCCACGGTGCTGCTCTGTTGGCACAACCGTGGATCATGCGCTTTGTGGAACATCACGCTCATTTCTACCGTGACCTTGAGAACCCGGTTGACATGTTGCGGGGTCAATCAAGACCAGATGGCTTGAGCAGTTACTGGACTTATGATCAGTCACCCTCGAATAAAAAGGCCTATTCCGAATTGATGGCAGCTTCGCAGCAGGCCGTCTCGCAGCAAATTCTTGGTGCTTTCAAATGTAGCAGATACCAAAATATACTCGACATAGGTGGAGGCACGGGTGCTTTTTTGCAGTCTATTGGACAAATCAACCCCCGTGCCAAGCTTCATCTCTTTGATTTGCCTGAAGTTATTGCTCTCGCTCCTGCTATGGCCAATCTCACATCATCTGGCGGCGACTTCCTCGTTGATACTTTTCCACCAGGGATGGATTTGATTACGCTGGTACGGGTGGTTCACGATCATGATGATAAAGTGATCGTGGATTTGCTCCGCCGCATCCGTTTGGTCTGCTCTCCGTCCACAACACTGCTGATTGCAGAACCTTTTGCGGGAAACCGGGCCAATGCCAAGGTGACGGATGCCTATTTCAATTTTTATTTTGCCGCCATGGGGCAGGGCCGCACGCGAAGCCCCACAGAAATAGCCGCACTTGCAGCCTTGGCAGGATTTGCGAAGCCAAAAATATGGCGCACGGACATGCCACTGATTTCCGGCGTCATGACGCTATCCCCTACTTTGTAATCTTTTGTAAAAAGAAATTGACATTTAAAAGTGTCAAGTTAAGCTGACACTACAGAAGTCGGATTAACGCGACTCGAAGCCTATCAAGGGCTCGAAGCTGATCAAGGGAAGGAGGGACCCAGCCATGAATACCACTGCCGTTGTAATTCAATCTCCTGGTCAGTTGTCCCTGCAGTCCCTTCCGATGGTTGCGCCTGATGGCCCGCACGCCATCGTAGATGTAAATTTCAGCGGCATCAGCACCGGCACTGAGCGCTTGCTCTGGACGGGCGATATGCCTGTTTTTCCGGGCATGGGTTATCCTCTGGTGCCAGGATATGAAACCGTGGCACGGGTTGCAAAAGCGCCCACCCAATGCGGACTTTCTGAAGGTGATCTGGCTTTTGTGCCGGGTGCCAATTGTTATGGCCCAGTGCGCGGACTTTTTGGTGGCGCTGCAAGCCGCATTGCCATTGCCCCTGCCAAATTGACCAAAATTGATGACACCATGGGTGAAAATGGAACATTGTTGGCGCTTGCGGCCACTGCGCACCATGCGGTGGTTCTCGGCAAATTACCCGAACTGATCATCGGCCATGGTGTCGTTGGTCGGTTGATTGCGCGAATCACCAAAGCTTTGGGTGGTGCGCCCACAGTATGGGAAAGCAATCCAGAGCGGTACAGTGGTGCGTTGGGTTACAGCGTCATGGATGCTGCATCAGACGCCCGCAAGGATTATGCCTGCATCGTGGATGCCAGCGGTGACGCGAATATCCTTGATCGCTGCATGATGCACCTTTCGCGGCGCGGTGAAATTATTCTCGCTGGTTTTTATTCTGCACCTTTGCATTTCATATTTCCACCCGCCTTCATGCGGGAAGCGGCAATCCGCATTGCTGCCCAGTGGGAGTCTCATGACTTGCAAGTTGTCCTTGACTTGATTGCCAGCGGCAAACTTTCGCTTGCTGGTCTTATCACCCACCGCAGTGCTGCTGCTGATGCCTCTACCGCCTATGAAACTGCATTTAAGAATCCGGCTTGCCTCAAAATGGTGTTGGATTGGAGAACTCATTGATGAACTCGCTCAACCATAATTTTCTGACCGATGCTGAACAGCTGAGGGCCGAGGCAGCAATTGAGCCAGATCCTGTGCACACCGGGGAGATCAAGAAAGAAACCCAGGTGATTGCGATTTACGGCAAGGGCGGTATTGGCAAAAGCTTCACGCTGGCCAATCTCTCTTACATGATGGCGCAATCTGGCAAGCGCGTGCTGCTGATTGGGTGTGATCCGAAAAGCGATACGACGTCACTGCTGTTTGGCGGCAAGGCTTGCCCGACAATTATTGAAACATCAGCCAAGAAAAAACTGGCTGGCGAAGAAGTTCAAATCGGCGATGTGTGCTTCAAGCGCGATGGTGTTTTTGCCATGGAACTTGGCGGGCCAGAAGTGGGCCGCGGGTGTGGCGGGCGTGGTATTATTCACGGCTTTGAACTTCTCGAAAAACTGGGCTTCCATGAATGGGGCTTTGACTATGTGTTGCTGGATTTCTTGGGCGATGTGGTGTGCGGTGGCTTTGGCCTGCCGATTGCGCGCGACATGTGCCAGAAAGTTATTGTTGTAGGATCAAACGATCTGCAATCGCTTTATGTGGCGAACAATGTGTGCAGTGCGGTTGAATATTTCCGCAAGTTGGGCGGCAATGTTGGCGTGGCTGGCATCGTGATCAACAAGGATGATGGCACGGGTGAAGCGCAGGCCTTCGCTGAAAAAGTTGGCATTCCGGTTTTGGCTTCTATTCCTGCCAATGATGACATCCGCAAGAAGTCAGCAAATTATGAAATCATCGGCACCAGCACATCGGAGTGGGGACCGTTGTTTGCGGCACTTGCCATCAATGTTGGCGAAGCCCAACCCATGCGGCCCTCCCCACTGACGCAAGATGGTTTGCTGGAGCTTTTTTCAAGTGACATCACAGGGCGCAACGTGGTTCTGCAACCGGCCAGCCAGGAAGATATGTGCGGCGGCACGCTGACGCAAAAAGTATCGCTCGAAGTTGTGTACGACACGGTGTGATGACCATGACCGTGCTTATCGACACAGCAACAAGAGGAGTGGCGCAAGCAGAGCCAGCCCCTGATACTGCGCTCCAAGAGGGGTCTTGCAATCAGAAACAAGAATTACGTGATGCTGCGGCCAAGGCAGGCAAGTCTGAAACACTTGCTCAATATGCCAAGGATTATCCGGTTGGTCCGCATGATCAGCCGCAAAGCATGTGCCCGGCTTTTGGATCTTTGCGCGTGGGGCTTCGCATGCGGCGCACGGCGACTATTCTGTCGGGATCGGCTTGTTGCGTTTACGGCTTGACTTTCACATCGCATTTTTACGGCGCCAAGCGCAGCGTGGGTTATGTGCCGTTCAACTCTGAAACGCTGGTCACGGGCAAGCTCTTTGAAGATATTCGTGACGCTGTTTTTGCAATGGCGAAGCCAGAAGATTATGATGCCATTGTCGTCACCAATCTGTGCGTGCCCACAGCATCAGGTGTGCCGCTGCAATTGCTGCCCAAGGAAATAAATGGTGTTCGCATCATAGGCATTGATGTGCCAGGCTTTGGTGTGCCCACACATGCAGAGGCAAAGGATGTTCTAGCTGGTGCCATGCTGAAATATGCTGCCAGTGAAATCCGCTCTGGCCCCGTTGCAAGGCCGCGCAGCAAGGCAGAACTTCCCACCATCACCATGCTGGGCGAAATGTTCCCCGTGGACCCCATCATGATTGGCCGCATGTTAGCGCCCATGGGGCTTGCTGCTGGACCTGTGGTTCCCACGCGCGAATGGCGTGAATTGTTTGCAGCATTTGATTGTGCTGCGGTGGCGGCCATTCATCCTTTCTACACAGCTAGCATTCGCGAATTTGAAGCGGCTGGCCGCAGCATTGTGGGTTCAGCGCCCGTTGGTTATGACGGCACCGCGGACTGGCTTGAAGCGATTGGTAAGACGTGCGGAATTTCTGCTGATGCGAGGGCCGCAGCACAAAATGCAATTTTGCCTGCCATCAAGGGCGCACTTGCTGCAAAGCCTATCAAGGGTCGCATTACCGTTTCTGGTTATGAGGGGTCTGAACTTCTGGTGGCAAGGTTACTGATCGAAAGTGGTGCCGAGGTTCCTTATGTTGGAACGGCATGCCCCCGTACAGCGTGGTCTGATCCTGACCGCATTTGGCTTGAAGAACGTGGCGTTCATGTGCAATTCCGCGCCTCATTGGAAAATGACATTGCAGCAATGCTGGATCACAAGCCTGATTTGGCTATTGGCACAACGCCAGTGGTGCAAAAAGCAAAAGCACGTTCCATACCATCGCTCTATTTTACCAATCTCATTTCTGCGCGGCCCTTGATGGGACCAGCCGGTGCAGGCTCCCTGCAACAGGTGATCATGACTGCCATTGGCAATCAGCACCGCTTTGATACGATGAGCGCTTTCTTCGAGGGCGTGGGTTCGGGCCATGCCTCAGGCATCTGGCGCGATGTGCCGGTGGACAGGCCTGAGTTTAAAAAGAAATATGCTGGCATGCTGGCAGCCAAAGCCAAATCCGAAGAATCGGTGGGCACATAATGCTGGTTCTTGATCATGACAGAGCAGGTGGATATTGGGGCGCGGTTTATGTGTTTGCCGCCATCAAGGGCTTGCAGGTTATTATTGATGGCCCGGTGGGCTGCGAGAATTTGCCTGTCACCTCGGTGCTGCACTATACGGATGCGCTGCCACCGCATGAGCTTCCCATTGTGGTGACCGGCCTTGGCGAAGAAGAATTGGGTCAACACGGCACTGAAGGCGCCATGCGCCGCGCTCACAAAACGCTTGATCCCGGTTTGCCATCTGTCGTTGTCACCGGTTCGATTGCGGAAATGATCGGTGGCGGTGTGACACCGCAAGGCACGGGTATTCAGCGCTTCCTGCCGCGCACCATTGATGAAGACCAATGGCAATGTGCTGACCGCGCACTGATGTGGTTATGGACTGAGTTTGGGGCCAAGAAAAAGAATGCCACGCAAAGGAAGCCCAAGGTTGAGGGCGAGCGCCCACGCGTCAATATTATTGGCACGATTTATGGCACGTTTAATTCGCCGTCAGACTTGACAGAAATCACACGCTTGGTTGAAGGCATTGGAGCTACTGTCAATCTGTCTTTCCCGATGGGAAGTCATTTGGCAGAGGTGCCACGCCTGGCCAATGCTGATGTGAACATTTGCATGTACCGCGAATTTGGCCGCAAACTGTGCGAGCAGCTGGACAGGCCCTATCTGCAAGCGCCTATTGGATTGCATTCCACCACCAAATTTTTGCGCATGCTGGGCGACATGTTGGGTCTTGATCCTGAGCCATTTATCGAGCGTGAAAAGCACACAACCATCAAGCCCCTGTGGGACTTATGGCGCTCGGTGACGCAAGATTTTTATGGCACTGCAAGTTTTGGCATTGTGGCGAGTGATACTTATGCACGCGGCATACGTCACTTCCTGGAAGAGGAAATGGGACTGCCGTGCAATTTTGCAGTGTCGCGTATTGCGGGTCAAAAGACTGACAATGCAGCGGTTCGCAAGATGATCAAGGATACGCCCCCGCTGATTCTATTTGGCTCGTTCAATGAGCGCATGTACGCGGCTGAAGCGGGTGCCAAATGCGCTTACATTCCAGCTTCATTTCCAGGTGCCATCATTCGCCGCCACACAGGCACCCCCTTCATGGGTTACGCAGGGGCAACCTATCTTATTCAAGAAGTGTGCAACGGCTTATTTGACATGCTGTTCAACATCATTCCGCTTGGCACCGAGTTGGACAAGGTTGACGCTACACCTGCCACGGGCCGCGCGATTGATTGGACCGACACGGCGCGCGCCATGCTTGATGAAATTGTGGAAAAGCAACCCATTTTGGTGCGCATTTCGGCTGCCAAAAAATTGCGCGATAGCGCTGAGAAATTAGCACGCTTTGCTGCGGCAGAGCGGGTTGAAGAAGGTGATGTTTTAAAGGCCAGCCGCGTGTTGTCTGGCGTTGAATTATAAAGAGAGGAAACGATGATGAACACTTCAATGAAACATAAACGCAAAAGTGGCGAACTTGAATTCAAGGTTCTGCTGGTTGCAACACTTCCGGTTTTTCTCGTCACCACAGTTTTGAAGCGCGCCATGCCTTGGAATTGGGGAAGCGACAAGCGTTCGCTTTTCACTGCCACAAGATGTGCTGCCTATAACTCAATTCCGTTTGCCTTCATGTAATGCAAATGGACCGCCTTTCATCCGGGAGACTGGATGAAATCTCGCCCCGGGGATTGCTGGGGTAATAGGGGCCGCAATGCCCCCAGCCGGAGTAAAAAACATGGCTGATAATAGCCGGTCTGGCAGTCTGTCAGGCCTCACTGAAGCAGAAGCCCAAGAATTCCACGGAATTTTTATCAAGAGCTTCATCGCCTTCACGGTAATCGCGATCATCGCGCATTTTCTCGTGTGGCAATGGCGTCCTTGGTTCCCTGGCGTTGATGGCTACAAAACTTCACAAGTAGAAGACATCATGCCAGCGGCCTTCCAGCCGATGGCAGAGATGGTTTGAGGAGAAAAAGAACATGTGGCGCATGTGGCTAATGTTTGACCCACGCCGGACGTTGGTGGCTTTGTTCACCTTCCTGTTCGTGCTGGCTATCATCATCCATTTCATTTTGTTGTCGACGAACCGCTTCAACTGGATTGAAGGGCCTCGCAAGACAGCGATGATGGATGTCCAAACAACCGAGATGGTTGCCTGACGGCAGCCGCTCATATTCTGCGGGCAGCGCAGCACAAACTGTCTGCCCGCAGAACTACCTTTCACTTTGAATTCGGAGAATCCTCATGGCTATGCTGAGCTTTGAACGAAAATATCGCGTCCGCGGCGGAACGTTGCTCGGCGGTGACCTGTTTGATTTCTGGGTCGGTCCATTTTATGTGGGCTTCTTTGGCGTAACGACCATGTTCTTTACCCTGATTGGTGTGGCCATGATTGCTTATGCCGCTTCACAGGGGCCAACGTGGAACCCCTTTGAAATCAATATTGCCCCGCCTGACCTGAAATATGGCCTTAGCTTCGCGCCATTGCGGGAAGGTGGTTTCTGGCAAGTCATCACTGTTTGCGCGGTGGGGGCCTTTGGGTCGTGGGATTTGCGCCAGGTTGAAATTTGTAGAAAGCTTGGCATGGGCCTTCATGTGCCAATTGCCTTTGGCTTTGCCATTCTGGCATTTGTAACCCTTAATGTGCTCCGCCCGGCGTTGATGGGGGCTTGGGGACATGGATTTCCCTACGGCTTCATGAGCCATTTGGAATGGGTGTCTAACACCGGTTACGCCTATGCCAATTTTCATTACAACCCAGCTCACATGATTGCTGTCAGTTTCTTTTTCACGACGTGTCTTGCCTTGGCATTGCATGGATCATTGATCCTGTCTGCAACCAACCCGCAAAAGGGTGAGCCTGTCAAAACCGCAGAACATGAAAACGCTTATTTCCGCGATTTCATCGGCTATTCCATCGGCACACTTGGCATTCACAGGCTTGGTTTGTTCGTGGCCTTGAGTGCCGCGTTCTGGAGTGCCATCTGCATTATCATCAGTGGTCCACTTTATGCAGGCAGTTGGCCTGAATGGTGGAACTGGTGGCTTCAACTTCCAATCTGGTCATAACGGGAGGCCCACATGTACGAATATCAAAACATCTTTACGCGCGTTCAAGTTCACGGTCCGGCAGACATGGGCATTCCATTGCGCCACACCAACTTTACCAGGGAAGGCACACCTTATTTTAGCCGCCTGATGGGTAAGATTGGCGATGCGCAAGTTGGCCCGTTCTATCTGGGCTTTCTGGGACTGGCCTCTTTGGTTTGCGGCTTCGTGGCATTCGAGATTATTGGTCTCAACATGCTGGCTTCGGTTAACTGGAGCCCGATCGAATTTGTAAAACGCCTGTTCTGGCTTTCGCTCGATCCGCCGCCTGCGAAATATGGGTTGTCCCTTGCGCCGCTGAATGAAGGGGGCTGGTGGCAAATTGCAGGCTTCTTTCTCACGGCTTCGGTGTTGATGTGGCTGGCACGCACCTATCGCCGGGCGCGGGCGTTGGGCATGGGTACGCATGTGACCTATGCTTTCGCCGCCGCGATCTGGCTGTTTCTGGTGCTTGGTTTTTTCAGACCATTGCTCATGGGCAACTTCAGTGAAGCCGTTCCGTTTGGTATTTTTCCTCACCTGGAATGGACAAACAATTTTTCTGTGAGTTACGGTAACCTGTTTTACAATCCGTTCCACATGATATCGATTGCGTTCCTTTATGGTTCAGCACTGCTGTTTGCCATGCATGCCGGCACAATTCTGGCCGTCTCACGTTACGGCGGCGAGCGGGAGATTGAGCAGATTGTCGATCGCGGAACAGCGTCTGAACGTGCAGGTCTGTTCTGGCGGTGGACCATGGGCTTCAATGCCACGATGGAATCGATTCACCGCTGGGCCTGGTGGTTTGCAGTTCTGTGCCCGATTGCAGGTGGCATCGGTATCTTGCTGACAGGAACTGTGGTTGATGACTGGTATAGCTGGGGCATCAAACACGGTCTTTCGACTGGTGTGCCTTACGATATGCAGGCCCCTTCCACCCTGCCATAACATCCATAGGCAGACTTGCGAGGTTCCTACCCCTGCAGGTTTGCCAAACAAAAACGCCCGGCACAGCGTGCCGGGCGTTTTGATTCAAGATTTTAATAAATCAGGGAGCAGCAGCCAAGGCCAAATCAGCTTCCATGCGCTTGCCAGCTGGGCCACCAAACTTGACAGCTTTTGCAGCATCAGTCACGGGCGCATTGCCCACTTGCACAAGTGCAACCATGCCCATGGGGAAATGCGGTGCGCACTTAAACGCGTAAAGGCCATCTTTTTCCATGGTCACAACCAGTTCTTCGTTCATTTTGCTTTTCACTTCGGCCACACCTTCTGGCCACATGCCGGGGTAATTCTGCACGAAATGACCTTTATCGACAGCCACGAACTTGATTGTGTCACCAACAGCTGCGCGCACGAAACCTGGTTCAAACACCATGGGCGTACCATCGGTGCCCTTGTTTTTCATGCTGATTACATGTTCGGCTGCAAAAGCCGAAAGGCTTGCTGAGCTCAGAAGTACAGCTGCCAGAAGCGTTGTTTTGAAAATTTTAGTCATTTAGGTCCTCGTTTGTAATGGAAAGTGAATGTTAGATTCAAATTGTGGAGTTATTATGCAGTCGATGCCTTAGTTACGCATCAGAATTCTGATGGATTAAG
>JBBRNW010000020.1:0-58888 GCA_038230015.1 Hyphomicrobiales bacterium
CAAAATCATTTGTTCAAGTTGACCGGGAGTTTGAACCCAACGTGCGAGAAGTGGAAAGACACAAACACGGCTACAGGCGTTACAAAGCGCTTTATATGCACCTCAAGGCTTGGAACGTGGAGAGTGTTTGAATTGGCGGAGAGGGAGGGATTCGAACCCCCGGAGGGCTTGCACCCCCTACGGTTTTCAAGACCGTCGCGATAGACCACTCTGCCACCTCTCCGCAAAATAGGTGATCGGTCTACGGTGGTTCAAATACCATTGTTTGCGCCCCAATCAAGAGAAAACCCTGCCGGGCCGGGATGGCTCAGCAAGGTTTGCTTGGGTGTGACGTGATTAGAGACGATATAAAATCTGGTCTGTCCAGAAGCGCTCCAGGCGGGTCAGCGCCTTGTTCAAACGATCAAATTCATCTGTCGAAATTCCAACCACCTCTTCAATGGCTTGAAGCTGACGATTGTAAAGTGCATCAACACGTGCGCGGATTTGATTGCCTTTGTCGGTCAATTTCACCCGCACTGAACGCTTGTCAGAACTTGAACGCTCGTGGTTCACATAGCCCTGCTCTACCAACTTCTTCAAATTGTAAGAAACGTTTGAGCCTTGATAATGTCCGCGTGATTTCAATTCGCCCGCAGTCAGCTCAGCATCAGAGATATTGAACAGCAACAAGGCCTGCACCGGGTTCACTTCTTTTTCGCCGTTGCGTTCAAAGTCGTCCTTGATCACGTCGAGCAGGCGACGGTGCAAACGCTCAATGAGCGTTAGCGATTCAAGATATCTGCTTTTAATTTCTTTGCGCTTTGGGTCCAATGGAACCAAACGCGTATCCCCCACAGCCACTAATGTGTTCATGATAGCCACCTCTGTTTTTCCTGTTTCTTGAGGTGGACCTCTTTGGGACCATTCCTCTTGATTTAAACAGGTTAGCGCGCAAGGTTTTAAGGGCGGCTGAAGAGTCTCGGTAAATTTGTTATTATATTTTCGATAATTTGCAACGACTTTAAACAGAGTTTACAAAGAGTTGTCGCCTTCGGCAAAACTTTTGTGAACAGAGATGGCTAACGCCCCCCTAATGCTAGCTGCAGGATTGCAAATTGGCTTTCGATTCAGCGTGGCGCATGGTGGCTGCTACAGGAGCTTTCCCAAAATTTTCGATTGATGAGCGGTGAATGGCCACAACTTCCTTGTAAAGTGCAGTGATGCCTTGGGCCGACATGCTGCCGCAGCGGCGGGCCAGATAATATTTTTGAGTCACGGTTGCATATTGAGCCAAAGCAGCTGGATTTGGCGAAACTGGTTTTTTGAGGACCACGGATTTGGGCGGCGGCTGTAGCGGCTTTATCTTGATAATGGCTGCAACTTTTTTCGTGGGCGCGTTTTTAGTAACAAGGGTTGCAGGCATTTGTGGTTCTGCAAGCTTTTGAACTGGAATTTGTGCCACCGCCGTTCTTGCGGCCGTCATGACAGTCGAAAGGTTTGCGCGCTCACTATCACTGCAACTTGCGGCCTGTCCTATGGCGCGGCCCTTGGCCAGTGCAAAACTGGCCATTTGAACAGAAGCGCGCGCGGCCAATGCAAGTTCGGCCCGTGCCACCAGGCTTAAAAGTTCATCGTGTTCTGCCGAAGACAGAAACTTGCACTTATTGTCCACTGCTTGCGATGTGCTCAACATGATCATGGCTTGATCAGCCGCCACAGCTTCGGCCTGCACTATGGAAGACGATAAAAACAGACAAAGTGCTGACGCCAAGAGTGGCATCCAGTTAGTGCGACCAAAAAACTGCATCATAGTTCCCCAATAGGTTGCAGCAGCTTTCGCATACGGCTTGCTAATAATACTTAAAATTTGAACCATGCAGCCGCACTTATGGTAAAAAATGTCTTGCAGAATTGCCTTTTTAAACTCTGCAAGCTAATGACGGCTGCATGACGCACCCCTTTAACTTTCCTGCCACCAGACTTCGCCGCAACCGAAAAAGTGCCTGGGCCCGCGCCCTGGTCAGTGAAAACGCACTGAGCGCTGCTGATTTGATCTGGCCCCTCTTTGTGATTGAAGGCAAGGCGAAAAACGAAGCTGTCTCATCCATGCCCGGCGTGACACGCACTTCGATTGATCTTGCTGTGGAGAAAGCCGAAGAGGCGGCCAAGCTGGGCATTCCATTGCTGGCGCTGTTTCCAAATACCGAGCCACAGCTTCGAACTGATGATGGGCGCGAGGCTGTTAACCCGGACAATTTGATTTGCCGTGCCGTGCGGGCCATCAAGAAGGCCGTGCCTGAAATTGGCATCATGTGTGATGTAGCGCTTGATCCTTACACCAGTCACGGTCATGACGGGCTTGTTGAAAACGGTAAAATTATCAATGACGAAACGGTGGCAACTCTCGTTCAGCAGGCCTTAGCGCAAGCGGATGCTGGCTGCGATGTGATTGCACCTTCAGACATGATGGATGGCCGCATTGGTGCCATTCGAGCCGCACTTGAACATGCAAACCATCATGACATACAGATCATGGCGTATAGTGCGAAATATGCATCCGGGTTTTATGGGCCGTTTCGCCAGGCAGTTGGCTCTGGGCAATTGCTCAGCGGCGACAAGCGCAGCTATCAAATGGATCCTGCTAACAGCGATGAGGCGATGCGCGAAGTGGCCATGGATTTGGCCGAGGGAGCAGACATGGTTATGGTTAAGCCAGGCATGCCCTATCTTGATATTGTGTCGCGGGTGAAGCGCGAGTTTGGCGTGCCCACTTTTGCCTATCAGGTGTCAGGCGAGTATGCCATGCTTATGGCAGCCGTTGAACGTGGTTGGCTTGATGCGAAAAAAGTGATTCCAGAAAGTCTGATGGCCTTCAAGCGCGCCGGCGCTGATGGCATTTTGACCTATTTTGCTCTGGATATTGCGAGGGCGCTTGCCTCGCCACGATCCATTTGAAGCAAGTTTAATTCGGTCCTGCTTTACGCTTTGCCTTGCGCCGAGCATCGACTGCAGCAAAGGCAGCAATGCCACTTGCAAGCCATGGAAGATCAGCGGGCACTGGGTCTTACCGTAACAAACCAAAGGCAAGTCTACATCTACCCAAACCGGTGCCGCCTACTATTTCAGCAATCTCGCAATGAGACTTGACGTATCCCATCTGCCGCCGCCCATATTTTGCACGTCGGAATAGAACTGGTCGACCAGTGCCGTTACCGGCAACTGCGACTTGTTTTTACGCGCCTCATCAAGGCATATGCCCAAATCCTTGCGCATCCAATTCGCAGCGAAACCAAATTCAAATTTTCCTGCAATCATGGTCTTATGGCGATTTTCCATCTGCCAGGACGCGGCAGCGCCCTTGGAAATAACTTCAATCACCTGTTCCATATCAAGGCCCGCTTTGATACCGAACTGAAGTGATTCCGCCAGACCTTGCACAAGTCCAGCTATGGCTATTTGATTGCACATCTTGGCAAGCTGGCCAGAGCCTGCCGGACCAAGCAACCGACACATTTTCGCATAATGCGCAATCAACGGCTCCGCCTTGGCATAATCTGCCTGATCGCCACCGCACATCACCGTGAGCTGGCCATTTTCAGCACCAGCCTGACCGCCTGATACGGGAGCATCGACAAAGCCTAGCCCTCGCCTTTTAGCTTCGGCATGGAGTTCACGCGCAACCGTGGCTGAGGCGGTGGTGTGATCCACGAAAATGCTACCGGGCATCATGGATTGGAAGGCACCATCAGCACCCAGCGTCACGGCGCGCAAATCATCATCATTGCCAACGCAGCAAAATACAAAGTCGGCATGCTCTGCCGCGGCATTTGGTGTCAAGGCAATGGTGCCTTGGTTAATGCCTTGCCATTTTTCCGCCTTGGCAGATGTGCGATTATAGACGGCCATCTTGCAACCAGATTTGTGGCTCAAATGTGCTGCCATAGGAAAACCCATAACGCCCAACCCAATCCAAAAAATTTTCACTGTCATTCTGCTCTCCTTTATATGAATCATAGAAGAAATCCTGTGAACACTCCAGCAGGCCTTGAAACATTTGCCAGACAAGATGATACTGTGATTTGAGGAGATCTGATTGACGATTCAAAATCGAAATTTTCCGCAGTTTTTCATTACTGCGCCAAGCCCCTGCCCTTATCTTCCAGGAAAGCAGGAGCGCAAGGTTTTCACGCATTTGGTGGGTGCTGATTCACGCCATCTCAACACACAGCTTTCGCAAGGCGGTTTTAGACGCAGCCAGAACATTGTTTACCGGCCAGCCTGCGATACATGCAAGGCCTGCTCGTCGGTTCGAGTCCCCGTGAAGTCGTTTGACTGGACCAAGTCATTTCGGCGTGTGGTTAAGCGCAATCAAGATATTGTCAGCACAGTGGTAAGAGCACAGGCGACAAGTGAGCATTACTCCTTGTTTCGCGGCTATATCGATACCCGCCATTCTGAGGGCGGCATGGCCGACATGTCCGTTCTCGATTTTGCTGCAATGGTGGATGATACTATTACCGACAGTCGGATTGTTGAATATCGCTTTGGCCCGGAACATGCCCAGTCTGGCGAGCTTGTCTGCGCGGTGCTGATGGATGTTCTGGATGATGGTTTGTCACTGATTTACAGTTTTTACGAGCCCAGTTATGAAAAGCGCAGCCTGGGAACTCTCGTTGTGCTGGATACCATGATGAGAGCGCTTCGTCTCAATCTTCCCTACGTCTATCTCGGCTATTTTGTCGAAGGGTCGCGCAAAATGGAGTATAAAGCTCGTTTTGCGCCTCAGGAACGCCTGTCTCCCCATGGCTGGCATTTGGTCAGAGCCAAAGAATTCCAATTGTAAAAGGTGCTGCGCTATTAACCTCGTCGGCTAAATTTGCTGGATCGTTGTTGACTCTTTTGGCAGGCGGCTTCAGCAATACCGAAGTTGGTAAAGGGTGAACATGTATAGCAAAGGGCTGCATAATCCGCTGGGCATCTCCAAGCTTTGTGCCACCCTCGAAGCGCAGTTGATCGCTGGTGGCTATACCGTCGAACTGGGAACTGATTTTAAATTTTTTGATCGATTGAAGTTTGATGCGCGTTCCGTGCATGTGGGTCCGATGCATGATGAAGACGTGTGTGACTTTTCCAGTGAACGGGCATTTTGGGTTCGCCTGCTCAATCAGGAAGGTTCAACCGTGGGACTGCAAGCTTACCGCTGCGATTATATTGACACCAGCCTTGCAGACTGGCTTCCGAATTACATGATTGGCGTTTACATGCGCCGTGAAGAACTGATGATGCCCAGTCAGGCCAGACCCCCACGCGGAAGCGTATCATGGCGCTTGCGAGGTCGACTGGTTTATGAAGGCGAGCTGTGGCTTGCCAAAGCTGTGAAGGCACGCAATGTGTTTGATGGTTTTGCCAGGCTCGGCATGTTACTTTCAATCGTGAAATGGAACCCTGATGCCATCTGGGGCCTGGCCAATGAACAGATGGCACGTCATGGCCATGTGGGCCGCATTGGTTATACAATTTTAGAACGAGGATTTTTGCGCTGGCAGTGGGCTTCGCAAGATGTGGACCCTGTAGAATATCTGGCGGCCATAGAAAGACCAGCCATTGAGCAAATGATCGAGGATATGCTAATCCCTACAAAATAGGAATGTCGACCTTCGCCACTTCGCACGCCACAGTGACCATATCAAAATTTCTGGTTTTCACTTTGCTGGGAAACACCAGCCGGTGATACCCGAACCAGCGCACTTCACCACCGGGGTGCACCATGGCCGCCAAAATATGATCGTAGACCGGCCGACCCGTTTTCACGACTTCAAAATAAGATTGAGACACGATGCGGTCATAGCTGTGTCCGCTCAGGCAAGGGTAAGACACAGGAGAAATGCCCCAGACTTTCGCCAAAGCAGAATCTGCGCCAACATGCTCGACTTGCGTAATCTTGCGCCTTGTATCGATTGCACAATATACGGCATGGCTTTCATCGATAGACCCCGATTTCCAAGCTTGCCGCAACATTGTTGGAAGTTTTATACTGTCAGGATCAAAGGGTCGGGTAAATGTTCGTGTTGAAAATCTGACATCGCTTTTTGGAATCAATGCGTCGATGCGGGATTGGGCATCATGCGCAGTATCAAAACTTTCTTCAAACCAGCCGGAGTTAAAAAAGTTCAAAGTTATTGTCGTCGGACAGGTTTCGATCCACGACATTGCGAAATAAAGTGAAGCCCAATTGGCCGCGAACATGACCCATTTTACTGTGGTGCCAGCGGCTGAAATTTCAATTTTGATAAGTTCCTGTTGCTGCAGAATATGGCGATCTGACAGCCGCTCGCCCAAGGGTCCTTGGGGTCTGGAAACAAGCTGCGCTTGCCTAACCCAATAATCCTGCGCCGTTATCTCTGCCACCTAAATCAAACCCCGCCGACTATTCTACACCCAACTTTTCAGTTCCCCCATCTTGGCTAGCACCTATTCCTCAATGGGTCGTAAATGCCCATTGCTGCCAAGAAATTTTATTTCATGTCATACTAGCCCAATATTCTTCAACCGCCTCAAGCGAACTTGTTGTTTTTAGGAAATCCCTTGGGCGGCAATCTGCCGGCCTGAGCGCGCTCGCCAATCCATTCTGCAAGATCCGTTACCGTCCAATTGCGACCCGAACTATCAAGCCACGTCAAGCCGCTCGTAAGTTTGAAGGCCACCGCATCCGACAAGCCTCCATCTTTGAATTTCTGCAGCCTGACGCCTTTTCCGCGTGCCATTTCTGGCAGTTCAATTGACTTAAAAATGATGAGTTTTCGGTTGTCGCCAACCGCTGCGATATGGTCAGCACCGGGTGCGATCGTCACGCACACCAGGGCCTCGACGGGGGCCTTAACGTTCAAGACCTGTTTGCCTTTGCGGGTGTTGGCCAAACACTCGTCTTCATTCACAATGAAGCCATCCCCATCAGTCGATGCAAGCAATCGCTTGGCACCCATCTGATAGACAAACAATGCGACAACCGAATCTGTGGCATCAATGTCTGCTAGAAGACGCACAGGTTCGCCGTGTCCGCGTCCGCCCGGCAATTTGCTTGCTTCGAGCGCAAAAAATTTGCCCGAAGATGAAAATAGCATTATTTTATCAGTGGTTGAGGCTTTGACTACGAATTTGCCGCGATCACCGTCTTTGTAGGCAAGCGTGGAAATGTCTTCCACATGCCCTTTCATTGCACGAATCCAACCTTTCTCTGAGTATACAATTGTCACCGGTTCTTTTTCGATCATGGCTTGATCAAGATCAACTTCAATCACCGGGGCTTCGGCAAATTCGGTCCGGCGTTTGCCCAAGGGTGTCTTCTTTGAATATGTTTCCTTGACTGCCCTGATGTCGTCAGTAATGGCCGACCATTGCTGATCATCAGATTGGAGCAAATCTTTCAGGGTGCTTTGTTCGTTTGTAAGCTTGCCATGCTCTGTCCGGATTTCCATTTCCTCCAACTTTCGCAAGGCACGCAACCGCATGTTCAGAATGGCTTCGGCCTGTATATCGTTGAGCTTGAATACCCTTATCAATTCAAGTTTCGGTTCATCTTCCTCACGGATGATACGGATAACTTCATCGAGATTGAGATAGGCGATAAGATAGCCGCCGAGAATTTCCAGTCGACGTGCGATTTCACCCAAACGGAATTGGGTTTTTCGTTGCAGCACGTCCTTCCGGTGGTCAAGCCATTCCCGCAAAACATCCCGAAGCGACATCACACGCGGAATTTTGCCCATGGACAGCACGTTCATGTTGAGAGGAATGCGCGATTCCAATTCGGTGTTGCGAAACATCTGCTCCATCAACACTTCAGGGTCAATATTGCGGGTCTTGGGTTCAAGTATCACCCGCACGTCCTCAGCCGACTCGTCTCGCACGTCCCCCAGCAGGGTAAGTTTCTTGTCGTTCAGCAATTCGGCGATGCGTTCAATCAACTTGCCTTTTTGAACGAGGTAAGGGATTTCGGTAATGATAATGTGCCAGCCGCCGCGCGTCAGGTCTTCTTTTTCCCACTTGCAGCGGACACGAAAACTGCCCCTGCCCGTTCGGTAGGTCTCGGCGATATCTTCCCGTTTGTCGGTGATAATGCCACCGGTTGGAAAATCCGGCCCTTGCACAAACTGTGTCAGCTTTTCGACGCTCGCGTTGGGAAATTTTATCAGGTGCAAAGCGGCATCGCAGAGTTCAGCCGCGTTATGGGGCGGAATATTGGTGGCCATGCCAACGGCAATGCCGGAGGATCCATTGGCGAGAAGATTGGGGAAAGCGCCGGGCAGCACCACGGGTTCTTGCGCGGTTCCATCATAGTTCGGGCGAAAGTCGACAGTTTCATTTTCCAGGTCGCGCAAAAGAAGTTGCGCCACGTCTGTCATTCTTGCTTCCGTGTAGCGATAGGCCGCGGGGCTATCGCCGTCGATGTTGCCAAAATTGCCTTGGCCATCAACAAGCGGATAGCGTGACGAAAAATCTTGGGCGAGGCGAACCAGCGCATCATAGATTGACTGGTCACCATGGGGGTGGAACGAACCCATCACATCGCCAACAATTTTGGCGCATTTCTTGAAGGCGGTGTTTGGATCAAGCCTCAGTAACCGCATCACATGCATCAGCCGCCGGTGCACAGGCTTCAAACCATCGCGCACATCTGGCAGGGCACGGTGCATGATGGTGCTTAAGGCATAAGCTAAATACCGCTCTTCTAAAGCGGCTTGCAGTTCTATATTTTCAGTGGCGGCGGGGGGTTGTGAAACGGGCGAAACGGGTTTCTTCATGATTCGTGAAATATAGCATGTCACACCGACATCCAAGCGCTCAAAGGTTTGGTTTTAGGTGCGCCTTGCAGTGAAAACGATCGCCTGGATTCCGGCATCAATTGCCCCAGTGCCGAACTTATCTGCAATTGCCTTCGCCGTAAGATCGGTGGCCAGCTGAAGCTTCGTCGGGTCTCTTGCTTCAATCTCGCTTCGCATCGGCGTGCCCTGACAATACGCCATTGCAGCTTCCTGCGCCAAAGGGGCTCGACTGCGTTTTGGCAAGACCTCCGCCGCAATCTCTTCAAAGCCAGCCTCCGCCAGAGTTTTCCTGATACCTTCAACATCATAATAACCATGCGGCAGGGTGGCCATGAAATTTGGGGGTGATTGAGGAAACAGGCTCGCCACAGTTGCACTGCAAAGGGCTGCCAATTCATTCACCTCTAATTTATCCCAAACGTTGAACAGAAATGTACCGCCTTTTCGCAACACGCGAAAAGCTTCCTTATAGCCTTGCAATTTGTCTGGAAAAAACATCACCCCAAATTGGCAAACAACCAGATCAAAACTTCCATCAGGAAAAGGCAGAGCAGTGGCGTCAGCTTGCTGAAATGAGATTGCGGAGTTGGAAATTGTTGTTTTGGCAATGTCCAGCATGGTCGAATTGATATCGGTGGCTACCATTTTTTCACCGTCTCGAAGCACCTTTGCTATGAGAGCCGTGACAACACCTGTTCCGGCAGCCGTTTCAAGAATGCGTGATGGGCGCAATTTTAAAACGCGTTTCGCAAGATCTTGAGCGTAGGTTTCAAAAATCAAAGGCCGCATATAGCGATCATAATTAGAAGGAATTGAACCCACGAACATCTGGTCATTGCTCATCGTCATTGCCTTTTTCAATAAAGGCCCCCGATGCTTCTACGCTAGACCTACAGATTGATCACGGCAAGACACGTTTAGACACGCACGACAACGACTTTGCACACTGGTTTTTTACCCCAGACGCTTTCACACTCGCGGCGCACTGAAATGCGCAATGTTTCTTCCACTGTCGCATCATCCTTGCGGCGCGCGCGGGGCATGGCATCAAAGGCAATCTCTGCGGCTTCGGCCAGATCTTCATCAATGCCGTCAGGAATGCCATCAGCGAGAAGAACGATATCATCCGCGAGTTCACCCTTCTCGTTGATTACAACCGTCAGAAAAACTATTCCGGCAAACGCAAGCTTGCGGCGAAATTTGGCCGGGCCATCTTCCGCGGTTACGATGAGTTTGCCGTCCAAATGAAGACGCCCACCTGGGGCTTCATCAATGATCTCTGGCACTCCGGGGCACAGCCTTGCGATTTTCAAATCTTGTAAAATCAGCGTTTCCTTTATGCCTTTTGATTGTGCAAAATTTGCATGGGCCCGCAAATGGCGCGGTTCGCCATGCATTGGCACCAAGACGCGTGGCCGAATATATTGATACATCAATTCCAACTCACCCTGACGGGGATGACCCGATGAATGCACAAGCGCATCGTCTGACGTCAGAACGTCAACACCCAAGCTTGCCAGATTATTTTGAACTGCACCGACTTCCTTTTCATTGCCAGGAATGGTGCGGGCTGAGAAAATGACCATGTCACCTTCTTCCAGCGCAATGTTGGGGTGGCTGTCTTCGCCAATGCGGGCAATTGCTGCACGGGGTTCGCCTTGGCTTCCCGTACACAGCAACATGATTTTATTGCGGGGAAGATAACCAAACGCATCTTCGTCCAGAAATTTGCCGGCATCCTTCAAGTATCCGCAGTTTCGCGCTGCCTCGATGGTGTTTCGCATGGCGCGGCCGGCAATAACAACCTCTCGGCCCGCCGACCTTGCGGCCTTTACGGCACAGGAGATGCGTTCAACATGGGAGGCAAATGTGGTAACCGCGATGCGGCCTTCGGCGTGGACGACAATATCAGTTAAGGTTGCGGCAACATCTTTTTCAGACGGCGAATGGCCTTCGCGCATCACATTGGTTGAATCGCAAACCAGCACGTCAACGCCCTTGTCGCCAATTTCACGGAAGCGCTTTTCGTTGAAGCCCTGTCCAAGCATGGGAGTGCGGTCAATCTTCCAGTCGCCTGAATGCAAAACACGGCCTTGGGGTGTTTCAATCAACAAGGCACAGGATTCAGGAATTGAATGCGTGACCGAAATAAATTCAAGATCAAATGGTCCCATTGAGAAGGGCTCACCCGGCTTGTGGATTTTGACCGGCACATCTTCATCTATGCCATGTTCAATAAATTTCAGTTTCAAAAGTTCTGCAGCAAAAGCGGTGCAATGCACATCACATTTCAATTGCGGCCAGAGCCACGCTATGGCTCCAACATGATCTTCATGCGCATGGGTGATGACGAGGCCCGCAAAGCGTTTTCGGTTCTTGGTGATGAAGCCCACATCAGGCATGATCACATCTATGCCAGGGTCGCGGTCATCACCGAATTTGACGCCGAGATCGACCATCAGCCATTCGCGCGTGGCCGCCGTGCCAGCACCGTAGCAATAACAATTCATCCCAATTTCACCCGTACCGCCCAGTGGCAGCAACACAAGTTCATCAGTGTTATCGAATTTCTTTTGGGCGTTCATGCAGAAGTATTCTCGCTTTTCGGAATGATGCGGACATCACCCGCGTGGTGAACTGTGGTCACGGTGTTTTGGTTCAAAACCAAGCCACCATCTGCCGCAAGGCCCGCAAACGTGCCGTGCAGGATTGCTTGCCCAGTGTCAAGACTGATGGGATGGCCGATAGCGTCGCAGCGGGCTTCCCACGCCCGGTGTATATGACGAAAACCCAAGGATTGGTCCCAGATTTGCAACCATTTCTTGAGCTTGATTTGGAGCGTTTCGAACGTTTGCTCCACAGTTATATGGTGCACATAGGCCGCAAGACACGTTGCCGCGTAAGGCAAATGTGATGGCTCGTGCAACACATTAAGTCCCATGCCCAAGATCATGGTGGTGTCGTGCAATTCAGCAAGAATGCCCGAAAACTTGGCACCGTCAATCAAGCAATCGTTGGGCCATTTCAATGAGATGTGGGAACTCTCTACAAATTTGGATGCGGTATCGTGGATCGCCAGAGCTGCTACGAGGGAAATCTGGCTGGCTGTTGGTGTTGGGGCCGCAAAGGAAAAAACGTGAGTGGCGTAGAGGTTTCCAGGTTTGGAGATCCATTGCCGGCCCAACCTGCCACGTCCTTCGGTTTGTTCTTCTGCGATAATCCAGAAGGGCGGCGTTTGGCCGTTGGCAAGACGGCGGCGGGCCTCAGTATTGGTTGAATCGACGGTGGAAAGCCGGTGAATGGGTATGGGAGGTTGCACTCTAAAAGAGTGAGGCCGCAGCTGTGAGGGCTGCGCTTAACAGCGGCTGCGCAAACAAGCCGAAAAGCAACACGAAAAGTCCGCTTGCATAGACCACCCACTTTACTTCGCCGTCCATGCGGTCAAAGGCCGGTGCTGGTTCATCAAAATACATGATTTTTATGATACGCAGATAATAATAGGCCCCAACAACTGAGGCAATGACACCTAGAACCGCCAATGCCCACAGGCTGGCTTTTACAGCGGCGAGGAATACAAACAATTTGCCGAAGAAGCCCGCCAAGGGCGGAATGCCAGCAAGCGAGAACATTTGCATGGCCAGCATGAAGGCCAAACCCTTGTTGGTTTTTCCAAGCCCCGCAAGGTCTGATATATTTTCGACATATGCTCCCTTGCGGCACATGGCCAGAACAGAGGCGAAGACACCCAACGTCGTGACCAGGTAAATGAGCATATAGACTGCAACCCCTTGCACGCCTTCAATGGTTCCTGCTGCCAAGCCCACAAGCGCAAAGCCCATATTGGCAATGGAACTATAAGCCAGCAGGCGCTTGATATTGCTTTGGCCAATGGCTGCAAATGCGCCAAGCGCCATGGACGCAATGGAAATTACCACAACGATTTGTTGCCAGTCGTGCGTAATATTTACGAACGGACCAACCATGACCCTGGTAAACAGAGCGATGGCCGCAATTTTGGGTGCTGCTGCAAAAAATGCTGTTACAGGTGTTGGGGCACCTTCATAAACATCTGGTGTCCACATATGGAACGGAACTGCGGAGACCTTGAATGCAAGGCCTGCAATGATGAACACGATGCCGAAGATGATGCCAAGGTTTGAGCCTGTGAGTGCAAGCGCTTTGGCAATTTCAACAAACTGAGTGTGACCGGTGAGACCGTAAACCAGCGAAGCGCCATAGAGCAGCATGCCAGAGGACAATGCCCCCAACACAAAATATTTAAGCCCCGCTTCCGACGATTTGGCACTGTCGCGATTGATTGCGGCAACCACGTAAAGCGCCAGCGATTGCAGTTCAAGGCCAACATAAAGCGATATCAGATCATTGGCGGAAATCATTAGCAACATCCCGACCGTGGCCAGCATGATCAAGACTGGATATTCTTTCATATCCATGTTCACGCGGGTCAGATAACGACCCGACATGATGAGCGTAACGGCTGCACCCAAGAGCGCCAGCACCTTCATGAAGCGCGCGAAGTCGTCAACCACAAAACCGCCATCAAAGGCATAGACCCGCCCTACCCCGGTTTTCCAGACGATCAAGGCAGCAACAACGACAAAGCCTACAACGGCAGCCCAGCGGATGGCACCTGTTGTCACCCTGGTGCTGAACACACCTTCTAGCAGCAAGACCATGGCCAGAATGGCGAGGATGATTTCAGGAAGGGCAGCGGCTGCGCCAATGGATTGAAAAATGGGGATCATTATTTCACCGCGAGCAGGGTCAAAATGCCTTCAACCGGTGCCCCGAACACATCGAGCAAAGGCGAAGGATAAATGCCAAAAAACACGGTCAGCACCACCAAGGGTGCCAGACACGCAAGTTCTCGCGGCGTGATATCAACAATATGGGCCAGGGAAGACTTCTCCATCGCACCCAACACCACACGGCGGTAGAGCCATAGTGCATAGCACGCCGAAAGGATTACACCTGTGGTAGCAAAAAACGCCACCCACGTATTGTTCTGGAACGTGCCGAGCAACGACAGAAACTCTCCAACGAACCCGGACGTTCCTGGCAATCCGACGTTTGCCATGGTGAAAAGCATGAAGATGGCCGCATAGAGCGGCATGCGGTTGACCAAGCCGCCATAGGCCTTGATTTCGCGTGTGTGCATGCGGTCATAGACTACGCCCACGCATAAAAACAATGCGCCTGAGACAAGGCCGTGACTGATCATTTGAAATAGTGCGCCATCTATGCCCTGCCTGGTAAACGAGAAGATGCCCATGGTTACAAAACCCATGTGAGCCACAGACGAATAGGCAATCAGCTTTTTCATGTCCTCCTGCATCAATGCCACCAGCGATGTGTAGATGATGGCAACAACCGAAAGGGTGTAAACCAGGGGCTGGAAGTTGTGCGAGGCATCCGGAAACATGGGGAGTGAAAATCGGATAAAACCATATCCGCCCATTTTAAGCAGAATGGCAGCGAGGATTACTGAGCCAGCAGTTGGTGCTTCCACATGCGCATCTGGCAACCATGTGTGAACCGGCCACATTGGCATTTTCACCGCAAAACTTGCAAAAAAAGCAAGCCACAGCCACGTTTGCATGGCAGGTGGGAAAGCGCCAGCTTTGCTGAGCATTGCAATGTCGGTGGTGCCTGCATGCCAATACATGGCGATGATGGCAAGCAACATCAAAACTGACCCAAGCAAGGTATAGAGAAAAAATTTGAACGAGGCATAGACACGGCGAGGTCCACCCCAAATTCCAATAATCAGGAACATGGGAATAAGGCCTGCTTCGAAGAATACATAAAACAGCACAATATCGGTTGCACAAAACACACCGACCATCAGCGTTTCGAGAACCAGAAAGGCCATCATGTATTCGCGAACGCGGGTTTTGATGAACCAGCTGGCGGCAATACAAATGGGCATCAGGAATGTGGTGAGAATGACGAATGGCATTGAAATGCCGTCAACGCCCATGCGGTATCCCGCAATGGAACCAAGCCACGGATGGTCCTCGACGAGTTGATAGCCAGCTTGGCCTGACACAAAATTTTTCAAAATCAAGAGTGATACCAAGAAGGTGATCAGCGTCGTCCACAATGCCGCCCACTTTGCATAGCGAGAAGCCTTTTCATCTTCGCCGCGCGCCAGCAGAATGAAAGCTGCGCCGGCAAGCGGCAGGAACGTGACAACTGATAGCAGGGGCCAGTTTTGCATGTTATTGCGAAGCTCCGAACTGGAACCACGTGACAATCGCTGCAACCCCAATCAGCATTGCAAAAGCATAATGATACACATAACCGGTTTGCAGTCGGTTCACCTGTGCTGTCACTCCGGCTACAGACACGGCGATGCCATCAGGCCCTAACCCGTCGATAATTTTGCCATCCCCGGTTTTCCACAAGAAACGTCCAAGCCACATGGCGGGCCTGACGAAGATGAAGTTGTAAAGCTCGTCAAAATACCATTTGTTGAGAAGAAACTGATGAATTGGTTGGTGCATGGCTGCGAGGCGCTTCGGAATGGACGTATCGCGAATGTAAAACAGGAACGCAAACGCAAAGCCTGTGATCATGGCCAGAAAAGCCGACAGCTTGACCAAGGTCGGAACATCATGCATTTTGTGCAAAATCTCGTTCTCCGGCAGGCGATATAATGCCTTGCCCCAAAACAATGCTTCATCGTGACCGATAAAATATGGCTCGAAATACCACCCTGCGAACACGGCACCAAAAGCCAGCAGATAAAGTGGCACAAGCATGACTGTCGAACTCTCATGAATGTGTGATGCTGTTTCAACGTCAACATTAGACTTGCCGTTGAAGGTCATGAACGCCAGTCGCCATGAGTAAAACGACGTGCAAAATGCTGCGATGACAAGCAACGCAAACGCAAACAAAGCAGGCGATGAACCAGCTGCATAGGCAGCTTCTATAATGGCATCCTTGGAATGGTAGCCCGCAAATCCGCCCACAGTCGGAATACCTACGCCAGTGAGAGCAAAGGTGCCAATTAACATCATCGCCCATGTGATGCGGATGTGGGGTGCGAGTGCGCCCATTTTTCGCATGTCTTGCTCTCCAGACATGGCATGGATGACCGATCCTGCGCCCAGAAACAAAAGCGCCTTGAAGAACGCGTGTGTAAACAGGTGGAATATGCCCGCGCCATATGCGCCAACGCCCATGGCCACGAACATGTAACCCAGCTGCGAACACGTGGAATAGGCGATCACGCGCTTGATGTCGTTTTGCACAAGTCCAACTGTTGCCGCAAAAAACGCGGTAATGGCACCGATGATGATAACAACATTGCGCGCATCGGGCGCAAGTTCAAACAAGGGCGACATTCGCGCCACCAGAAATACGCCCGCTGTCACCATGGTTGCAGCATGGATTAATGCAGATACCGGTGTTGGCCCTTCCATGGCGTCCGGCAGCCATGTGTGCAGCAGGAATTGGGCAGATTTTCCCATGGCGCCCATGAACAGCAGCAAGCACACTGTGGTAAGCGCATCCCAATCATGGCCTAGAAAATGAATGGTTTTGCCAACTGCTGATGGTGCATTATCGAAGATCGTTTGAAATTCGACTGAACCATAAAGCATGAAGACACCAAAGATTCCCAGAGCATAACCAAAGTCACCCACACGGTTTACAACAAAGGCTTTGATTGCTGCGGCATTGGCACTTTCACGCGTGTACCAAAATCCAATCAAAAGATATGACGCAAGGCCCACACCTTCCCAGCCAAAAAACATCTGGATGAGATTGTCAGAGGTGACCAGCATCAACATTGCAAAGGTGAAAAGTGAAAGATAAGCGAAAAAGCGTGGCTGATGCTCATCGTGGCTCATGTAGCCCAGCGAATAGATATGAACCAAGGCCGAAACTGTATTGACCACGACCAGCATGACCGCCGTCAAAGTATCCAGCCTGATGGCCCAGCCTGCGTTCAAGGTTCCAGATGAGATCCAGCGCAACAGTTCAATGCGTGTGTCGTGGCCTTCATGCAGAAAACCCCAGAATATGATCCATGAGAGCACTGCACCGATGCACAAAAGACCGGTTGTCAAATACATGGGCCACAGGGGGCCGTCATAATGACCATGATGGCTCTTATGGCCATGATCCTCATGACTGTCTGATACGTTATGATCAGCATAGGCATCGGCATCACTGCCGAGGCGCTTGAACAGATTTGTTCCAAAGAGCCCCGCTATGAGTGCTCCAATTAACGGAAGGAAAAGGATAGCCTGAACCATGATCAGCTGCTCAGCCCTTCATCAAGTTAATATCTTCAACCGCAATCGAACCCCGGTTGCGGAAATAGGTGACCAGAATGGCAAGACCGATAGCCGCTTCGCCAGCAGCCACAGTGAGAATAAGCAATGCAAAAACCTGACCGACCAGATCGTGCAGCGTTGAAGAAAACGCCACGAGGTTGATGTTGACTGCAAGAAGCATTAGCTCAATCGACATCATGATTATGATCACGTTCTTGCGGTTGAGAAAAATACCCAACACACCGATTGTAAAAAGAATTGCAGCGACTGTGAGATAATGTGCAAGCCCGATCATTTCAGTCCCTCGCCCGTTGTAACGTGGCGGATCTCAACCGAGGTGGCAGGACCACGTGTCACCTGATCCGCAATCACCTGGCGTTTCACATTGGATTTGTGGCGCATGGTGAGCACGATTGCCCCAATCATGGCGACAAGCAAAATAAGACCTGATGTTTGGAACCAGAAAACATATTTTGTGTAAAGAACCTGGCCGATAGCTTGCGTGTTGGTGACGTTTCCGGGCTGCGGCGTTGAGACATTTGCAATCAAATCAGGTGTTAAATTCCAAGTGCCAAACAGCAATATTAATTCAACAAGCAGAATAAAACCCACCACCGCCCCATAAGGCAAATAATTCAACATTCCTTGGCGCAGTTCAACGAAATCGACATCCAGCATCATCACCACGAACAAAAATAAAACGGCCACTGCGCCAACATAAACCACTACCAGAATCATGGCGAGAAATTCAGCACCCAGAAGCACAAACAATCCGGCAGCGTTGAAAAAACAGAGAATGAGAAACAGGACGGAGTGAACCGGATTGCGCGCTGTCACAACAAGCACTGCGGAGGCTACGGCGACAATTGAAAACAAATAGAAGAAAAAAGGAATGGCCATGGCCTGCCTTAGCGATAAGACGCGTCAAGCGCAATGTTGCGGGCAATTTCGCGTTCCCACCTGTCGCCATTGGCCATTAATTTATCCTTATTGAACAAAAGTTCTTCGCGGGTTTCAGTTGCAAATTCGAAATTCGGGCCTTCAACAATGGCATCAACCGGGCAGGCTTCTTGGCAGAAGCCACAATAAATGCACTTCACCATGTCAATATCATAGCGAGTCGTGCGGCGTGTACCGTCATTGCGGCGGGGGCCAGCTTCAATCGTTATGGCTTGGGCCGGGCATATGGCTTCGCATAGTTTACAAGCAATGCAGCGTTCTTCCCCATTGGGATAACGGCGCAAAGCGTGTTCGCCCCGAAAGCGTGGCGAAAGCTGGCCCTTTTCATGCGGATAATTGAGTGTGGCTTTCGGGGCCACCAGATATTTAAGCCCCAGCCATAACGCAGAAACGAATTCAGCCAGGAACAACGAACGTGCGGTTTGTGAAAGTCTCATGTTCACGAATTTCCTGAAACAATTGGCGCAATTACAAAATACCCGATTAGCGGGAACAGAATCAGGCTCGGCACTGACCAGTACTTCAATATTTTAATAACAATCAGCAGAAGGTCACCCTCCACTTTTCTTTCCTTAGAAGAAAGATTTTCTTCTCGTTTAAACTGAAGCGATCTCATTCCAAAGTACATTAGCGAAGTTTGGAGAACAGCAAGGGCAAAAAGAAACAGCGCCCAAAACCACGCAGAACCTATAAGCGCAATCATGGCAACCATCCCATGTAAACGAGCACGCCAGAAGTGAGCACAACCCAGAACAGCGAAATTGGTAAAAACACTTTCCAACCAAGGCGCATCAACTGGTCATAGCGATAGCGCGGCACAATGGCTTTGACCATGGCGAACATGAAAAACACAAAGATCAGCTTGATCATGAACCAGACGACACCGGGAACCCAATTGAAAGGTGCGACATCGATGGGTGGCAACCAACCGCCCAGAAAGAGGATTGCTGTCATGGCGCACATCATGGTGATGGCTACATATTCGCCGAGCATGAACAGCAAGTAAGGCGTGGACGAATATTCCACCATAAAACCCGCCACCAGTTCTGATTCTGCTTCGACCAGATCAAAAGGTGGGCGGTTGGTTTCAGCCAGCGCCGAGATGAAAAAAATGATGAACATTGGAAACAACGGGATGAAATACCAATCCAGCAGCGAGGCTGGTGCACCCAATTTTGTGCCAAGGCCGTGGTTTTGCGCATTCACAATGTCGGTAAGATTTAAGGACCCGGCACAGAGCAGGACGGTGATGATAACAAAACCGATGGATACCTCATAAGACACCATTTGCGCTGCAGAGCGCAAAGCAGACAGGAACGGATATTTCGAGTTTGATGCCCAGCCTCCCATAATGACGCCGTATACGCCGAGGGACGAAAGTGCGAACAGATAAAGGATGCCTACATTGATATTGGCAATGGCCCAGCCTTCATTGAGGGGCAAAACCACCCATGCGGAAAGCGCGAGCACCGCAGTGACAATCGGCGCAATTACGAAAACGCCCTTGTTTGCACCATCGGGAATAATGACTTCTTTCAATGCAAATTTGATCAGATCAGCGAAGCTTTGAAACAGGCCCCAGGGCCCTACCACGTTGGGACCACGGCGCATTTGCACAGCGGCCCACACCTTGCGGTCAAAATAAATCAGAAACGACACAGCAATGAGCACAGCAATCAATAATGCAACTGATTGAAACACAATCCAACCGACGAGCGCGAGAATTTCAAGCATTATTCAGCGGCCTGCCGCCGAAGGGGATTTTTCAGTTCAGAGCATTGCGCCATCACACGTGAGGCGCGCGCAATCGGGTTGGTGAAATAAAAGTCCTTGACGGGTGAAACAAAAGCACCAGTCGAGATTTGGCCCGCACCCGCTGCCAATTGTGAAAGCGCTCCTGCATCAGCCTTATGTACTTGATCTAGAGCTGCAAGCTGCGGCGCAATTTGATACATGGCTGCCCGCAATTCCTGCAGATTGTTCCATGGCAATATTGACCCGAGATTATCAGACAATGCACGAATGATGGCCCAATCCTCTCTTGCGTCACCTGGCGGGAAGGAAGCACGGTTTGCCATTTGTGCACGTCCCTCCGTGTTTACGTAAGTGGCAGACTTTTCTGTATATGCGGCACCCGGCAAGATCACATCCGCACGCGCGGCCCCTGCATCACCATGGCTTCCCATGTAAACCACAAATGTCGTGCCAAGAGTTTTGGTGTCGATTTCGTCAGCACCAGCCAAGAACAACACATCCATGTTTTTTTGTGCAGCGGCACTCAGCATATGCGCGGTATTCAAACCACCTTCTCCAGGCAAGGCACACACATCCAGTGCACCAACGCGGCCAGCTGCGGTGTGCAAAATGTTAAAACCGTTCCATCCGTCTTTGATCACACCGATGCTGATGGCAGCCTTGTGGGCCAAGGCGAGGATTGCCGCACCGTCAGGCCGCGCCAGAGCGCCCTGCCCTATGATGAACATCGGCTTTAGGGATTGCGCAGGCGCATGCTCGGCCAATTTCGCTAGGCTTTCAGGGCCTGCACCCATGTATGCATATTTGTAAGTCAGATCAGCTTGCTCGCCAATGACGCCGATGATGCAGCCCCCTTTCGACAGCCGTTTTCGAATGCGGGCGTTGAGCACCGGGGCTTCAAGACGCGGATTACAGCCAATCAACATGATGGCATCAGCTTCTTCAATGCCGGCAATCGTGGTGTTGAAAAGATAACCGGCCCGGCCCCCGCGTTCTCCCAAGGAAGTGCCATCCTGGCGACAATCAATGTTATTGATCTTCAATTGCATTGCCAAAGTCTTGAGCGAGAAGGCCTCTTCTGCCGATACCAGATCGCCCAGGATAATGCCGACCTTCGCCACCGCAGAAGTTTTTATCTTCGAGGCAATGCGGGCCATGGCCTCAGCCCACGTGGCAGGGCGCAGCTTTCCGAAATCACGTACAAACGGTTGATCAAGTCTTTGGGTTTTAAGGCCATCCCACACAAAACGGGTTTTGTCTGAAATCCATTCCTCGTTCACATCCTCGTGGGTGCGCGGCAGAATACGCATCACTTCGCGGCCGCGCACATCCACACGGATGTTGGACCCAACGGCATCCATCACGTCGATGGTTTCAGTTTTGCGAAGCTCCCAAGGCCGTGCCCTGAACTCGTAAGGCATAGAGGTGAGTGCACCGACGGGACAAAGATCAATAATGTTGCCCTGTAGCTCGGATGAAATAGCCTTATCAAGATAAGTGGTGATTTCCATATCTTCGCCACGGCCCGTCGCACCCATTTCCTCAATGCCCGCAACTTCGGTGGTGAAACGCACACAGCGCGTGCACTGAATGCAACGGTTCATTTCGGTTTTGACCAATGGGCCAAGATATTTGTTTTCGACAGCCCTTTTGTTTTCATGAAAACGATTGCCAGATCTGCCATAGGCCATGGCCTGATCTTGCAAATCACATTCGCCGCCTTGATCGCACACCGGGCAATCGAGTGGATGATTGACCAGCAAGAATTCCATCACGCCCTCGCGGGCTTTTTTCACCATCGGCGTTTTGGTGAATACTTCCGGCGGCTCACCATTGGGGCCGGGGCGCAAATCATTCACCGACATGGCGCAGGAGGCTTGTGGCTTGGGCGGGCCGCCCTTCACTTCAACTAGGCACATGCGGCAGTTGCCTGCAATCGACAACCGGTCATGAAAGCAAAAACGCGGAATTTCAGCGCCCGCGAGCTCGCAGGCTTGTAACAGGTTGAGGCCGTTTTCAACTTCAATTTCTACGCCATCAATTTTGATTTTCGGCATTATGCGCACCTTAGGGAGCGCATGAGCTCCACGTCCATAACTTCGGCCCAACCAAAAGCATGTTCAGTGGCACCGTTTTTTTGATAATGTTCCAACTTGTCGATGGCCTCCGAAAGAGATGGAATATAACCTTCAGGCACCCACCAAAATACCATGTGAGGCTTTTCCAATTTCTCGAACCATTCACCGCGCTTTTTGTAGATTTGCACATGAACAGTTTTGAAAACATAATTTTCAAGCGATTTAACATCAGTCCAGACGGACATATTTACCGCGTAATCCTCGTCACCAAAACGAATGTCCGTGGCGTTATTACTTCCATCGCTCTTCAAGCGCCATACAAAGCCCTCCGCGCGCTCTGCCAAAGCATTCACCCGGTCCAGATTATCCATGAACCCGGCCATCCGCACATCTGTGGTCGGATATTTAAATTTGCCAACATTGAGTTCAGCAAGGTGCATGCTTTATTCCGCCGCCTGGCGGTGGGAGCCATCATTGAATAAACTGCCATCTTTATCAGAACGATAGCTATAGGCATCAATGCGCGCTTCAATCACGGGCCTGAAATGTGTGATCAGGCCTTGCACGGGCCAGGCTGCGGCATCGCCTAATGCACAAATCGTGTGGCCTTCAATTTGCTTGGTCACATCGAGCAGCATATCAATCTCGCGCTTTTCAGCCCGGCCTTCAACCATGCGGTTCAACACACGCATCATCCAGCCTGTGCCTTCACGGCACGGTGTGCATTGGCCACAGGATTCGTGTTTATAGAATGCGGCGAGCCTGGCAATGGCACGGATCAAATCAGTTGATTTATCCATTACAATCACAGCCGCCGTGCCAAGGCCGGAACGCAATTTGGACAGCGAGTCAAAATCCATTGGCGTGTCAATAATTTGATCGGCTGGCACCATGCGCACAGATGAGCCACCGGGAATAACAGCCAGCAGATTGTCCCAACCGCCGCGAATGCCGCCTGCGTGCTTATCGATCAATTCACGGAATGTAACACCCAAGGCCTCTTCCACATTGCACGGCGTGTTAACATGGCCCGATATACAGAACAGTTTCGTGCCCACATTGTTAGGGTTGCCGATCGAGTTAAACCAAGTTGCACCCCGGCGCAAAATGGTTCCGGCGACTGCGATGGATTCCACATTATTCACTGTGGTGGGTGCGCCATATAATCCTACATTGGCCGGGAATGGCGGCTTCATGCGCGGTTGGCCCTTTTTGCCTTCCAGGCTTTCAAGCATGGCGGTTTCTTCGCCACAGATATAAGCCCCTGCCCCATGAGCTATATATATGTCGCAATCCCAGCCATGGATGTTGTTCTTGCCGATAAGTTTGGCCTCATAGGCTTGGTCAATAGCAGCTTGCAGGTGTTCACGCTCGCGGATGTATTCGCCGCGCACATAAATATAAGCCGTATTGCAGGCCATGCCCATGCAAGCGATCAGGCACCCTTCGACCAGCAAATGCGGATCGTGGCGCATAATCTCACGGTCTTTGCAGGTGCCGGGTTCAGACTCGTCTGCATTCACCACAAGATAATGCGGGCGCTCACCCACGACTTTGGGCATGAAGCTCCATTTCAGACCCGTGGGGAAACCAGCGCCACCGCGACCGCGAAGGCCGGAGGATTTGATCTCATTGACGATCCAATCCCTGCCCTTGTCGATGAAGGATTTGGTATCAAGCCAAGCGCCGCGTTGCTTGGCGCCTTCAAGGCCCCAATCATGCAGGCCGTAGAGGTTGGTGAAAATGCGGTCTTTATCTGCGAGCATGTTTTACTTTCTCCCCGGCTTATCGCCGACGGAATTTTCGGGTCGCCAGCCTTTGGCAAGTTTTTTAGATTGCTTTATCCACTCATCGCGCTTGGCGCGGCCTGTGAAACCTTCAAGTAACAAGTCTACGTGCTGAAGATCAGCAGCAGACCACGCGGCGATCTGATCGAAATGCCACACACCAATTTTATTCAACAGTTTTTCAAGGGCCGGACCCACACCCCAGATCAGTTTGAGATCATCGGCTTTGCCACGTGGTTTTTGCAAAAGTTCGGGCTTTGTTAATCCTTCAAGTTTTGCAACTCTCTGAATGGGTGGTTTGGTGATGCGCACTGCCCCAGGCTCTTGCGGCGAAGTTTTCACGCTCGCCACCGGAGTTGATGCCACGGGTGCCGTGGATGGTGCAGTGGCGGGTGGAGTTGGTGTTCCCTTTGATCCTTCAATGGTTCCGGCAACGGCAGTTGGCGTCGGCCCGGTTGCAATCGGCGCGACGGGCACTGGTGCAGCGGGTGGCGGTGGGGGCGCTTCCACTCGATTGAAGCTGCGTTGCTTGCCATACAGCGTTTGATCAAGAAGCGTTGTAGCCCCGCCCAGGGCCATGGAATGATGACGATCATTTTGCGGGCCAGGCGTGGTTTTGCGGCCTGCCTGCCAATCATCAATCAGGGCGCTGAATGATTCAGGGGTCAAATCTTCGTAGGTATCTTTGAAGACCTGCACCATGGGCGCGTTCACGCAGGCCCCCAGACATTCCACCTCTTCCCAAGACAAGCTGCCGTCAGCGTTCAAATGGCGAGGTTCGGGGTGAATTTTTTTGCGGCACAGTGCCAGTAATTCCTCGCTGCCGCGCAACATGCAGGGTGTTGTGCCGCAGACTTCAATATGGGCCTTCTTGCCAACCGGAGACAGCTGGAACATGGTGTAAAACGTTGCGATTTCATAAACCCGGATGAAGGCCATGTCCAACATGGTGCCCACATATTCCATAGCGGGACGAGACAACCAGCCTTCGTTTTGCTCCTGCGCGCGCCAGAGCAATGCAATGACAGCCGAAGCCTGTTTGCCCGCTGGATATTGCGCAATCGTCTTCTTGGCCCAAGACAGGTTATCGGGGCTAAAACTGAAAGGTGCGGTGGGCTGGATAAGATCTAGGCGGCGGACGGACATTATAAAATTCCTTCCCTAAAGCCATCATTCACACGAAAGCAGCCATCCCATCGGGCTAAATGCCACTTCAACACTCCGGCATTTCCCGCTTTGGCAGGAATGACTGATTTGGCTGCGGAAGGTCTCACCGATCAACCTCACCAAACACGATATCAATCGACCCTAGAACAGCACTCACATCGGCCAGCTGGTGGCCGCGGCACATAAAATCCATGGCTTGCAAATGGGCAAAGCCTGGCGCGCGGAGTTTGCAACGGTAGGGTTTGTTGCTGCCGTCGCTGACCAAATAAACGCCGAACTCACCCTTTGGGGCCTCGACTGCCACATAGACTTCGCCGGGTGGCACTTTGTAGCCTTCCGTATACAATTTGAAATGGTGGATGAGCGCTTCCATCGAGCGTTTCATGTCGCCCCGCTTGGGGGGGACAATTTTTCCGTCAGTTGATGAAATTGGACCTTGTCCTGCGGGGCTGGACAGCATTTCAACGCACTGTTTCATGATTTTGATCGACTCGCGCATTTCCTGAACGCGGATCAAATAGCGATCGTAATTGTCGCCATTCTTGCCGATTGGAATGTCGAATTCCATTTCGCTGTAACATTCGTAAGGTTGGCTCTTGCGCAAATCCCACGCAGCACCACTGCCCCGCACCATAACGCCTGAAAAGCCCCATGCAAAACAGTCATTCAAACTGACAATGCCAATATCCACATTGCGCTGTTTGAAAATGCGGTTTTCGGTGAGCAGTGTTTCAATATCATCTAGCTTGGCCAGGTGCACATCGCAAAAATGGCCGATGTCGTCAACGAGTTTTTGCGGCAGATCCTGGTGAACGCCACCGGGGCGAATGTAGGACGCATGCATGCGAGAGCCAGAGGCCCGTTCGTAAAATCCAAGAAGTTTTTCGCGCTCCTCAAAGCCCCAGAGAATAGGTGTCAGGGCACCCACATCAAGTGCCTGCGTCAGCACATTAAGCTGATGCGACATGATACGGCCGATCTCACAGAACAGAACGCGGATCAACTGGCTGCGCTTGGGCACTGAAATTCCGAGCAATTTTTCAACTGCAAGCGCGTAAGCATGTTCTTGATTCATGGGCGAAACGTAATCGAGGCGGTCAAAGTATGGCAAAGCCTGCAAATAGGTCTTCTGCTCGATCAGCTTTTCGGTGCCGCGGTGCAACAAGCCAATATGCGGATCAACACGGGTTACAACTTCACCGTCCAATTCAAGTATGAGCCGCAAAACACCGTGCGCAGCGGGGTGTTGTGGGCCGAAGTTGAGGGAGAAATTGCGGACAGTAGCTTCAGTCATGGACGCACCCGTACTGGGCAAATTGCGAATAGTGAGTAATAAGTTGGGAAGTCATTTTTTTTCGTGTATTGCGCCAACAAGAGCCCACAACTTTTTGCCAATAACACCAAACAGACTCTCTTTGGGACATTTTTGGCTGAAGCGGTAACGGGACACAGCCACATCCAAGGCCCGCTGCCAAAGGAGCAGATCCCTGTAAGAGTTTATGTCTGAAGCCGCCCATCATTTGTTCCTATTCGCACTCACAATTGGCTTTTCAACCCTTTGCCTTTTCATCACCGGGCAGCACATAGTCTGTGCCTTCCCACGGTGACAAATAATCAAACTGACGCATTTCTTGGACCAGTTTCACAGGCTCATAGACAACGCGTTTGACTTCATCGTCGTAGCGCACTTCAACATGGCCGGTGACGGGGAAATCTTTTCGTAGAGGGTGGCCTGAGAAGCCATAGTCCGTAAGGATGCGGCGTAAGTCAGGATGGCCGGAGAACAGTACGCCGTAGAGATCGAAAGCTTCCCGTTCGTACCAGTTGGCAGCGGGAAAGACTGGTATGACAGAGGGCACAGTGCCGTCTTCATTCGCTTGCACTTTCACGCGCACGCGTTGGTTTTTATAGGGGCTGAGCAGATGATAAACGATATCAAAGCGCATCGCGCGCACAGGGTAATCCGCCCCGCATATATCAATAAAGCAGACAAAACGGCATTCGGCATCATCACGCAAAAAGGTGAGCACTTCGACGATGTTTTCTGACGAGGCATGCAGCGTGAGTTCACCGAATGACACTTCAGGTGTTACGGTAATCTTGTCAGAAAGATATGCGCCTAATTCAGTTGGTGTCATGGTCTCACCGCTCGATGGTGCCAGTGCGGCGGATTTTCTTTTGCAGCATCAAAATGCCGTAGAGCAAAGCTTCAGCAGTGGGCGGGCAGCCTGGAACATAGATATCGACGGGAACAATACGGTCACAGCCGCGCACAACTGAATAGGAATAATGATAGTATCCCCCGCCATTGGCGCAACTGCCCATCGAAATCACATAGCGCGGCTCCGGCATCTGGTCATAGACCTTCCGCAAGGCTGGGGCCATTTTGTTGGTCAGAGTGCCTGCAACAATCATCACATCAGACTGCCGCGGAGAGGCGCGTGGTGCAAAACCGAATCGCTCCACATCATAGCGCGGCATTGAGGTGTGCATCATTTCAACGGCACAACAGGCCAAGCCAAATGTCATCCACATCAGTGACCCGGTGCGGGCCCAGGTGATTAGGTCATCCGTGGTTGTAACCAAGAAGCCCTTGTCCGCCAGTTCGGCGTTGATATCCGCGAAGTAGGCCCGGGTGTCCGCTTTGGCTGCTTCGATCAATCCCATTCCAATGCCCCTTTACGCCACTCGTAAATAAAGCCCACGGTCAGCACGCCTAAAAACACCATCATTGACCAGAAGCCGAAAAGCCCAATTTTTCCCAGGCTGATAGCCCAAGGAAATAGGAAGGCAACTTCAAGATCAAAAATGATAAACAAAATCGACACTAAATAAAACCTTACATCAAATTTCATGCGCGCATCATCAAACGCATTGAAACCGCATTCGTAGGCCGACAGCTTTTCAGGATCCGGGTTTTTGTAGGCGAGCAATATCGGCGTGATCATCAGGAGTAAGGATATGCCTGTGGCAATAGCCATAAATATGACAACCGGTAAGTAATTTATCAGAAGTTCCTGCATCAAACCCACGCTCTAAGATACGCGCTGTCTAGTGCAGTGCAGCACGCTTCGCAAGCCTTTCAGATGTCGCGGTTAGTTGAGGCTGTTGCAAAGGAAAAAAGGCGGTGGGGGCAACCGCCTTTTCCTTTCAACGCATGGTCAATTTAAAGTTTTGCTATGCCACCGCCGCCTTGGCAAAGCGTTTCATTGATGACGCGTGGAATTGGCCTCATTGTTATGTTGATCGTCAGAGCTGTCATGACCGGTTTGTTGGCCATCGCAATCAGGCGGTTTTGGTGACGGAGGAGGAGTGTCACGCGGAGGCCGCGGGCCATTTTGTTTGGTCAAGCTCGTTTCAAATATCGAGCTGTTACAAACTTTCAGCTCTTCAAGTTTTCTTAAAATTTTTGGGGATGCGCTTTTATTGGTCAGAATTTCGCATTGGCAATTCCTGTTACCATTCCCGAGCCGATCAAGCTTGCACCTAATATCTTTCGCACTCGCAACCGAAACTGCTTCTGTTGCCAAAACGCCAAAGGCCGAAACGAATATTCCAGCTAAAACTGCAGTGCGCCCCAGAACATTTTTCATCGCCGTTACTCCATACTTTACAGACTGCGACGAGCCACGATCTCGTCATCGAAATACCAAGATTGATTTGGAAAGGGGCGGGTGTGCCCGTCCCTTTCCGTCTCAGTTTTGAATATTAGTTGCTGCCGCCAGCGCTCGCACTCGTAGCGCTCGTGGTGTTCGACGATCCAGAAGCAGATTGTGCTCCTTTGTAGTGTACGTGGTAGCCAAGATTGATGTTTACGCTACCGGAACCACCTGTAGATCCACTGGCTGCAGCGCCCGCAGTTTTATTGCCGTTCGCTTTTGCCTTGGACCAAGAATCAGATGAACCTGTTGATCCGGCAGTGCCGTCGTAAATGCTACCGCCGCCAGATGATTCTGAGTAATTTGTGGCCTCGCCGCTGGCCTTGGATTTTGAATGGCAGCCACAACCGCCAGCTTGGGCCGAGCTAACCAGCATAAGCGAAGCAAAAGAGGCAACGACGATTGATGCAAAAATAGTCTTCATGATAAATACTCCACTGTTTGTTTACATAAGGGATATCTAGGTTATCCCGTTGATATCATAGCATAAATTTACAATTTTGTCAATAGCTTTTAATAATAATCTTGCAGTTTTTATGTAGGATTTTAATCTTTTTAATTTCTATGACGGCGTGACTTTTTGTGGTGACTGCCGGCTCTGGCCGTAACTTTAAAATGACCTGATTTTTTCAAATTAATTAACTTGGTCACCACCATGCAATCATGTCGTGTTGATCGGCTGGACTTTTGAGCAGACGCACACCCGCCATTCTCGCTTGCGCGCACTGTAACTACCAGTTTGCCACGATCGCGACGGACACTTGCATAAGCTTCCGACATCCCTCTGGCGCTAGCTTCACTACGGGCATCGGCAAATGTCATTGCCAGTTCTGAGCGCGCAAAAGCCGAGACTGAGTCAAGGCTGGCCAAAGCGCTTGCGGACATTACCGACTGCAGTATTGACTTGATGTTGCGATTGTCGAGCGAGCGTAAATTTTTAGTTTGTCCAACATAAGCTTGAGCATCTCTTCGGCCTGCTATGGCCAAACTGAAGTGCCCGTCAGCTTCATAGGATAGTGCAACCCTAAATTTGTCTTGTTTGAAAACCGTCAAATTGCCTGATGGTGTGTAAGCTGAAACTTGTTTTCTGGAGCCGGATGTCGCGTTGGCGTACGAACCATCACTTGACCAAGCGCCTGCCGTCTGTCCGTCATCTGAACTTATGGCCACCGAGCCGGACGAGTTGGACTTGCTGGTGTCACCCGCAGTTCCATCGGCCCAGGCATCTGCCTTGGCTGTTAATGTGCGTTCATTGGAAGCGGCAGTGGCCTCGGCTCCGGTTTCAATTTTTACTCTACGCGTTGGAATGTCGGCGTTTTGCCATGAGCCGGTTGCAGTATGAGCCTTGGCATGATGACTGCCTACACTTGCAGCGTGAGAATCTGAAAATGCCCCGGAAGATACGTTGGCACTGGTGTCACTTGATCCTGAAACATTGCCCGCCGAGGTGCCATTGGTTGACGCCGAATCCGCCCAACTGGAATGGCCCCACCCGAATGTACATTGTGCCAAAATGACAACTGAAACAGTGGCTATCCACCGTACAACGTAATCCGTTAACTTAACGCTACGCAAATCACTCATAATACTGCTCCGTTTACCTAAGTGCCGGTCCGGTCGCCCCCGAACCCGTGCCAAGGCACAGAACAAGACATAAAAAAGACGCAAATGCCTCATTTTGCAACAGATCAGAAGTTGAATCTTAATATTGTGTTGATAATTTATATTTATGACTTGACTTTGAAAAATATTAGAAAGTTATTTTTTGCTAGAATATCGCTCCAAATTTGCTGATTCACTTTCAATCAAACATGGACAGAACGGAAAGATTTGAAAGATTCGCGCTTAATTTGGATTTTTTAAAATTCTGGTTTTTTGAGACATTAAATTTATTCAATTTCAAATCTTTTGGCTGGGAAATTGAGATCAGATTTCAACTTCAACGTGCGTTTCCGAAAATTTATGTGCGTCAGTCGCCGCAAACGTTCGCATTTCGAACTTATCTAAAACGCTAAAAGAGCTGAACCAACCGGCTTTAAACCAGGTCCAACAACCTTCAAGAATTGTTGAGTTGAAAAGATGTTTTTTCGCTCATTGCCATCGTCAAGTGGCGAAGCTTTTGGAGCAAGTGGCGCGAAAGACGGGGCTCGAACCCGCGACCTCCGCCGTGACAGGGCGGCGCTCTAACCAACTGAGCTACTTCCGCAACTTGCTAGACAGGCTGGATAGATGAGGGGCCTAGCCCTGTCAAGCGGCTGTGCAAAGCAACAGTTTTCTTCTAACAGGCCCACATGAAATTCTTTCAAAACAGTTCAATCAACTGGATTTACCTTCACTCCGGATTGCAAAGTTTTGCGTTCAATTCCGGCAGCGCCTTTGTATTTGTGTATTTGCTGAAAGAAGGGATGGCTCTGCCACTCGTCTTTTCGACCCTGTCAGTGATGATTTTGACAAGGTTGCTGTTCCGCCAAGTGGTCATCCCTGTAGTCAGACTGCTCGGTTTGCGTACTGGGTTAATAGTGGGCACAGCTATTGAAGCATCAGGCTTTCTGTTCCTCTCCCATGTTGACGGTGTTGGAGCGTGGCTGGTTGCTTATGTTGTGGTGGCGTCTTGCGGCACGGCATTTTATTGGACTTGCTACCATGCTTGCGTTTCAAGATTGGGAGATGCAGAGCATCGCGGTGCGCAAGTCAGTGCACGCGAAGCCATATTTTCACTAACTGGAATCGTGGCACCGCTTCTTGGCGGCTTTGTTCTCACTTTATACGGTCCGTTTTATGCCTTTGCCGCAGCAGCCTTGTTTAACGGACTAGCGATCCTTCCTCTTCTCAAAATCCCTTATATGCCTGTGCTAACAGAATCAAAAATTCCACGCGGTGCCAAGTGGTTTGCATTTGGAATGGCATTCTCTGATGGGCTGGTCGCATTGGCGGTTAACTTTGGCTGGCGAATAGTGTTGTTTAAGACCCTGGGCGAAAATTTCAATGCGTTTGCAGGGGCCATCGCAGCTGCAAGCCTTGCTGGTGCAGTCATGGGCTTGGGCGTTGGCCGCTTGATTGATCTTGGCCATCACAAGCGCTCTGTACAAATTGGTTTGGCCTTTATGGCAGGAACGATTGTGGCAGAGGCAGTAGGCTATGGCAATGTTTGGGGTGCGGTGGCTGCAAACATGATCGGCGCTGTGGCGGGACCGCTCTACATGTCAGCCATCATGGCGCCGCTTTACAATGTGGGAAAATTATCGGGTTGTACGTTTCGATTTAATGTCACCGCAGAAAACGGATTTGATTCCGGTGCTGGTTTTGGCTGCCTGCTTGCTGCAACATTGATTTGGGCCGGCTTCAGCTTCTTCTGGCTTATCATCTTGGGACTGTTCGGCTGTGCCGGAGTTTACATGGTCATGCGGTGGCATAGAGCCCTCATTCTGTTGAAAGCTGACGCCTTTGCAGCTGTTTGATAACAACGCCATCAACCGGGCCTATCTACATTCAGCCTTGCAGATTCTTGCGGAATACAGTGGCGGAGTTTTCATCTATGTCTATCTGCTAAAAGCTGGCATTTCAGTTGCGCTAGTGTTTTGCACAATTGCGGCCTGGTGCATTGGTCGGCTTGTTTTGCGCCAAATGGTCGTTCCCGCGGCAAAGCGATTTGGTCTTCGAAACTGTCTGGTTTTTGGGACCGTGGTTGATGGCATTGATTATCTCATTCTAGGCCAGGTGCATGAACCAAGTTCAATGCTCATCGCCTATATTTTGTGTTCTTCATTCGGCAATTGCTTTTACTGGACCTGTTATCACAGCATGGTTGCCATGTTGGGCAATGCTGAAAAGCGGGGCGCTCAAGTCAGCGCGATCGGATTTATTATTGCGCTTAATAGTATTATCGGCCCGTTGCTGGGCGGATTTCTGCTGGTCCATGCGGGCACGTCCTATGGGTTTCTGGGAGCAGCACTTCTTCAGTTCTTAAGCCTCATTCCCCTATTGAAAATGACCAATGTCGAAATCGCTAAAACAGCCACGGTGGAAAGCGGAGCGCTTCGCCGTGCGCGCCGAATTTACTTTGCCGACGGGGTGACAACCGCGTCTGGGTATTTCATTTGGGCAGTTGCATTGTTTCAAACACTGGGCGAAAGCTTTACAAGTTATGGTGCTGCACTAGCAGTGGCGGGGTTGGCCGGTGCAATCATGAGTCTGGGTGTTGGGCGGCTCATAGATATTGGACATTTTTCCAAGGCCCACCAGATTGCTTACGGCTTTACAGCCATGGCACTGATTGTAAAAGCTCTCGGTTTTTCACAGCCTTGGAGTGCTGTTGCGGCCAATGCCATTGGCGCAATTGCGGCTCCGCTTTACTGGTCAGCAATGATGAGCAATGTTTATAATCTGGCGCAATCTTCGTCGTGCCCTTTGCGTTTTCAAGTTGCCGCAGAAGGTGCGTGGGATATGGGATTGGCGCTGGGGTGTTTGATCGCTGCAGCACTTATGTGGGCAGGCTTTGGCTATTTTGCACCCTTGGCCTTTGGGTTGTTTGGGTGTGCGGCGGGCTATATACTATTGCAATCCAAACCAAATTAAAAACCTGTGCCATTCTTCTTGGTGTAAACATACTTACCGGAAGAATTTTCTGTTTTCATATCGATGTCGCTATAAATCACGTTTTCATTTGGAATTCGCGAGCCCACTTCAAGATAAATCGCTACTGCATCAGACAGATTTTTCAAGCAATGGGCGTTACCGCTTCCTGCCTTGAAACCAGCGCACATGCCGGGCGTTAAAGTGTGGTGACCCTCATCGTCACTTAATGTCAGTTCACCTTCAATCACGTAAATGAACTCATCTTCTTTTTCATGCCAATGACGTTGTGCCGACCACGCCCCAGGTTGAATGACCGCAAGATTGACGCCAAACTGGGTCAGACCAAAGACGTCGCCCAAAATATGTTTCGTTCGGTTCTTACAAATTTCATCGTAGGGTGCGGGGTAGCGTGACCCTTCTCGCTTTGGCGCATCATATGCTTTGATTGCTGACGGCATGCTTGGTCTCTATCTTGTTTACCGCGTCCACCACAGCATCAAATGTCAACAGTGTCGAGGCATGCCTCGCCTTATAATCACGCACCGGCGTCAAAGCTTCAAGATCAGCCCATTTGCCCTGTGGTGGATCGCCATTTTCCTTCAACATCTTATACATGGTATCCCGCAACGCCCGAAGTTCAGTTCCGGATGATCCAATGACATGACTTGCCATTATGGAGGAAGACGCCTGGCCCAGCGCACAAGCCTTTACGTCCTGTCCAAAATCTGAAACGACACCATTCTCCATGGACACATCAACCGTCACCTTCGAACCACAGAGACGGGAATGCCCAACAGATGTTGCACCGGGATGGGGCAACCGTGTCAAATGACCGATATTTGCTGCAAGTTCCAATATTTTCCGATTGTAGATTTCGTTAATCATGTGGTTCACTTCGCTTTGCACAATTTTCGTATTATGGACACATTATCATATAAGATAACAATTGAGATTTTGTAAGTTCCGAAAGAATTTTGATCTGGGTCTAGAATTTAGACGTAGTCTCAATTCCGATCAATGTGCTGCCAGGAAGATAAATGCCATGGATGCCAAAGTTCACCAGAAACCCTTTGTGACCCCTGTGTCGATTCCCTCAAAAGAAGAAGCAGAAGCTGCGGTTCGTACTCTTCTTGCATGGGCAGGCGATGACCCGTCGCGGGAGGGTTTGATTGACACGCCGCGGCGCGTGACCAAGGCCTTTAAAGAATATTTTTCCGGATACGGGCAAGACCCCGCTGACATTTTAGACCGTACTTTCGCAGAAATCAGCGGTTACGAAGATATGGTCATGCTCCGCGACATTCAGTTTTCGTCGCATTGCGAACATCATATGGCGCCGTTTTATGGTCGTGTTCATGTGGCCTATCTTCCGAACGGCTCAGTGGTGGGAATATCTAAAATTGCTCGCGTGGTTGATGCTTTTGCAAAGCGCTTGCAAATTCAGGAAGCCATGACAGCACAAATCGCAAAAGCCCTGCACGATCATCTGCAGCCGCGCGGTGTGGCCGTCATGATTGAAGCTGCGCATACTTGCATGTCGATGCGCGGCGTGCAGAAACACGATGTTGCCACCATCACCACGCAATTCACCGGTGAATTCAAAACCAACCCGGTGATGCAAGCCCGCTTTGTGGACATGGTTCGCGCACCCAAATCAGGTTATTCACTTTGAGCGAAAGCGACGAGACGCTTGAACTCAACTTGAAGTTTGACGCATCTGGTTTAATCCCGGTTATTCTGTGTGATGTTAGCGACAATGCGGTCTTGATGTTTGCATATATGAATATGGCTGCTTTGAAACTTACACAGGAAACAGGTGTAGTTCACTTCTGGAGCAGGTCTCGCAATGAAATCTGGAAAAAAGGTGAAACGTCTGGTGAAACATTTGCGGTTCAAGGCATTCGCGTTGATTGCGACCAGGATGTTTTACAGGTGTTGGTTAACCCGCAAGGTAAAGGTAACGCGTGCCATACCGGGCGGCGCAGTTGTTTTTATCGCCAAATAGACGGCCAAGTTTTGAAATTCTATCCGGCGCTTGAAATGTAAGCCTTCATTTCTGCGGCTTCCCTCTCGATTGCTTCAATTCTATACTTAACCACATCACCAATCGAAATCATGCCGCCTAATTTACCCTGATTTACAACTGGTAAATGGCGAATACGATTTTCTGTCATCAGCGCCATAAGCTCAATTTCACTGTCTTCATCTGCACAGGTTTTGACTTTTTTGGTCATGATTTTTGAAACTGGCAAATTTAAGGCATCCAGCCCCTCGGTGGCCACACACCGCACAACATCGCGCTCGGAAACTATGCCTTGGATGATGTGGTGTTCATTGACCACCACAATTGCACCGATGCGGTGTTCCGCAAGTGCCTTTACAACGCCTTCAACTGTGCTGTTGGGGCCAACCGTTACAACACTGCGACCTTTGGCTTGTAGAATGTGGGAAACCGACATGAGCTCCTCCCTTTAAGATAGATAACCTATCACAGATGTGGAGCCGGTGATACCTGCTTTCGGTCCAAGAGATAAAACAGAAAGAGACCTGCCAGAAATCCGCCAAGATGAGCTTCCCACGCCACAACCCGTTCTTCAAGAAATGCAACGCCATTCAAGTATTGGCTGGTTGCAGTGAACATTGTCAGGCCGATCCACAGGAGCGTGAACAACAATGGTGTGCGCTGCGTGAAAATCTGGATGGGGGTCAAAGGCTTAATATGCTGCAAGTTGTCATGTGTAGCCATGCCGCTCATGGCACCTCGGGCATACATGATCGGGATCGCTGCCGCCATGACACCTGATACGCCTGCTGATATTCCAACCATTATAACAAACTCGCCCCAATGCACGATAAGGCCAGCAACTGCGCCAGCAAAAACGCTTGAGATCAGCACCAGCAAATAGCGCAAAGTACCAAGGCGAAGGGCTACGGGTTTGGAAAAGATCAAAAGCCACAGGCTATTAAACCCCAGATGCGTCCAGTCGGCATGAAGCAAGCCATAGGTTAACATGCTCCAGTAAGCAGAACCCTTGATTTGTGGAAAAATGCTATAGGTGAACCGAATGGGGATGAAGGCAAAGGCATATTGAGCCGACACTTGCCAGCTCAGTCCGCCCCATTGCAGCAGGCCGTGAATGGCAAAAAGCAAGCCGATCACAATCAACACAACCACTGGCACATTGAGCACAGGAACTGACGTTTTCTCAGGTAATTTTTGTTCTGTAGCGTCGGTCAAGCGTCGATCCTTTTGGCATGGTGTGTGCAGCCTGCTGAGCATACGTGTCCGAATGAGACAGGTCACGGTTTCGTTCAAGATTGAGGTTAAACAAATGCTGGTTTCTGACAAGGCTGAAATGGACGGGGCCGGAACTCAAATTCTCCATCCCGGATGCCGCACCCTTTTTCGGTACTGGGAAAGCCTGCGGGCTGAACGCCCCTGCCCGCGCCGGGAAGATATTGATTTGAAGGCGATTGGCAACATTGTGCCCTATCTTACGATTACAGAACGAGTTTCTGGTTCAAAACCCTGGCAGTTCAGGTTGGCGGGGACGAAGGTTGGAGACCTCTTTGGCCAAGACATGACGCAGAAAGACGTTCTTGCTGGTTTCGATGCATTTGAACGCAACGTTGTGGGGAATTGCCTGGACATGAGTTTTAGCAGGTTGCAACCCAGTCTGGTGAAAATGCGATTTGTGGCAGATCCTGGCCATGTACTTGCTGCCGAAATGATTGCGCTGCCGATCCTCAGCACGCCTTTGAACCGTGTCAGAATTTTTGGCGGTATTTTCCCTTTTGCACATGATAAACAACCGCCTGCGCAAACCTACAGACATCGCGAATTGGTCTCTGCACGCATGATTTGGACCGAACACGGCGTTGGCGACCAACTTTTGCAGGTGGCAGGTCGCCAAGTGCCTGCACAGCTGCGGGTCATTGAAGGTGGACTGCGCTAATTTAGCCGCTTGTGCATGCCGTTATTTTGCAGACGTTAACTCTGCCTTTACCCGAACATTAGAGTATTGGCGCAGGGGCAGTGTTACTGCTCTATGGCGCCCGGGAGAGATGGCATGAGCCAGCAAATAGAGGTCAAACGTGAGCGCATTAAACATTGAGCACTCTGCGGCAACTGGCGCATCCAGGGAGCTGGGAATTATTTTCGGCCGCTTCATGCTTCCAGACATGTCTGAGCATGCTTGCCAAGTTATTGACGTTACAGATGAAGGTGCCAGCTTTCTGACGGCAGATTTTGCTGAGATAGGCCAGAACCTGGTTGCTTATATCGAAGAAATTGGCCGAGTTGAGGCTGTATCGGCAGCGGCAATCCCCGGTGGATTTCGGGTCAATTTCACGTTGCAAGGGCCGCGGTTGGAGCGTTTGCAACAGCGCATAAAATTTTTGAAAGAACGTGAGCCGGGCACGCAAGACAGCCGCCGCCACGCTCGCTATGAGCCCGCTGAAAAAGTGTCGCAAATCGGCTTGCCGGATGGACGTGTTTATAATTGCGAAGTGATCGACATATCGGTTTCAGGTGCAGCCATCAAAACCGAAGTCGTTCCCAGTGTGGGCACCTATTTGATGCTTGGAAAAATGCGCGGCCGCGTGGTGCGCTATCTGGATCACGGCGTTGCAATTGAATTCGTAAAACAGTTATCGCCGACGCAATTGCCGTCTGTTTCAGGGATGTCTGCGTTATAAATCTTGCACGTCAACTATACCAGCGATGGCTTTTATAGCACTGCGAATTTGTGGCGTGACGGCAAATTTCGATCCCAAGCCGATATCAATTTCTCCACCTTCAGCAGTCATAAAGGTTAAGCGTACAGGCGCTTTACCGCCCGGTTGCAAACGTTTTGCAATTGACTCAATGGGTTTCAGATCGCGCACAAAAATCTGAATGCCTTGCACAACACTGGCTGCGGCCTTGTCAAGAATCTCCAGACCTTGCAGGCGAAGTTTAATCTCTTCACCGTCCACGTCCGCCTCCACATGGGCAATCACTGCCTTTCCTGGCTCCAGTAAATCGCGCACGGCATTCAAAGTGTCGGAAAACACGATCGTTTCAAATTGACCGGTGGGATCAGAAAATCCCACAAAGGCGAATTTGTTTCCGGTTTTGGATCGTCGCTCCTGCTTATATGTAATAGTGCCGGCAAGTTTTGCGGCCGTTGCACCCTTGGTCAGTATTTTTTCCTGAAACCCAACCCAACTTTCAACACCAAGACGCGCCAGTGGTTTGGCGTATTCGTCCAAAGGGTGGCCGGAGAGATAAAAGCCCACGGCTTCAAACTCCTGTGCCAGCTTTTCCATGGGCAGCCATGCATCGCATTGCGGCAAAGTCAGCTCATCACTGGCAGACTTCATGCCGCCAAACATATCATTTTGCCCTGCGGCAGCTTCCGATGCCGTGCGATTTGCAATACCAATCAGGGTATCAATCCCACCCAGTACTTGTGCACGATTTGGATTAAGTCCGTCAAATGCACCAGACTTGGTCATGCTTTCAAGCGCACGCCGATTGAGCGCTTTGGCATCCACCCGGCGCGAAAATTCGCCCAGTGATTTAAAGGGGCCACCTTCGTTGCGGGCAGCCGCGATTTGAGCGACAGCGCCGATACCCACATTTTTGAGCGCCGCCAGTGAATACAAAATAGTGCCGTCCTTCACCGTGAAATCCGCACCACTGCCATTCACCGACGGGGGCACCACCTTGATGCCAAGGCGCTGTGCTTCCCGGCGGAACAACATCAACTTGTCCGTATTTCCCATATCCAGCGTCATGGATGCGGCCAAGAACTCAACCGGGAAATTGGCTTTCAAATAAGCCGTTTGATATGACACCACAGCATAGGCTGCGGCATGCGACTTGTTAAAACCGTAACCTGCAAATTTTTGCACGTGTTCAAAAATTTCATCGGCTTTTTTGGCATCGACATTGTTTTTGATTGCGCCTTCGATGAAACGCTCTTTTTGGGCGTCCATTTCTGATTTTATTTTCTTCCCCATGGCGCGGCGCAGAAGGTCAGCTTCGCCCAATGAGTATCCGGACAGCACTTGGGCAATCTGCATCACCTGCTCTTGATAAACGATGATGCCATAAGTCTCCTTCAGAAGTGGCTCCAACATGGAGTGCATATAATCAGGCTCGGCATCGCCCAATTTGTTGGCAATGAACTTTGGAATATTTTCCATGGGGCCGGGGCGATAGAGCGCCACGATAGCGATAATATCCTCCACGCAGTCGGCCTTCATGCGTTTGGCTGTATCGCGCATGCCAGAGCTTTCCAGCTGAAACACGCCCACAGTGTCACCCTGCCGCAGCATTTCATAAGTGGCAATATCATCATAGGCAATGTTGTCGATGTTAAAACCGGGCTCTCGCGCGTGGATAAGCTTGAGAGCCTTGTCAATGACAGTCAGTGTTTTCAGACCCAGAAAATCAAACTTTACCAGACCTGCGGCTTCAACATATTTCATGCTGAACTGGGTTGCGGGCAAACTTGAGCGCGGGTCGCGGTAAAGCGGCACGAGCTCTTCCAATGGTCGGTCGCCAATCACCACGCCTGCCGCATGGGTGGAGGCATTGCGGTATAGCCCCTCAATGCGCAGTGCGATCTCGAAAAGGTTTTTCACATTGGGGTCGCGGTCACGCTCCTCCTGCAACCGCGGTTCCATTTCGATATACTCGCGCAAGGTCAGCGGATTTGCCGGGCTCATGGGAATAAGTTTGGAGAGCCTGTCCACTTGCATGTAAGGCATTTGTAAAACGCGGCCCACATCACGTGTGACCATGCGGGCCTGCAATTTTCCAAAGGTGATGATCTGCGCGACCCGGCCCACACCAAAACGTCCCTCGACATACTTGATCACTTCATCGCGGCGGTCCTGACAAAAATCGATATCAAAATCAGGCATTGAAACACGCTCGGGATTCAAAAACCTCTCAAAAAGCAGATTGAACCTGAAAGGATCAAGATCCGTGATGGTGAGTGCATAAGCCACCATGGAGCCTGCACCTGACCCGCGCCCTGGTCCCACTGGAATGTCGTTAGACTTGGCCCACTGGATAAAATCCGCAACGATCAGGAAATAGCCGGGAAAATCCATGCGGGTAATAACGTCAAGTTCGAACGCCAAGCGTTCTGCGTATTGCGTTTGTGTAAAACCTGAAACCATTCCGCGGGTGAGCAAGCGCTGGGCCAGCCCTTCCTCGGCTTGCAAGCGCAAAACCTCGCCTTCATCGCCATCAATAAAGCGCGGCAGTATGGGCCTTCGCCCCTTGACCCAGTAAGAACAGCGCCTGGCTACTTCCACAGTGTTTTCGACAGCTTCTGGCATATCCGCAAACAGCGCTGCCATTTCTGCCTGGCTTTTAAAATAGTGTTCCGGTGTCAAGCGTCTGCGATCGTCTGCTGACACAACCTCACCTTCGGCAATACAGATCAGTGCGTCATGAGCCACATAGTCATCTGGAGTTGCGAAGTAACATTCGTTGGTGGCCACAACGGGAATCTGAAGTGCGTAGGCGATATCAATTAGCCCTGGCTCGGCCGTTTGTTCATGCGGTGTGCCATGGCGTTGCAACTCGATATAAAAACGGTTCCCGAATAGCGTTTTGAGTTGCTGGGCCTGCTGCGTGGCAAGAGGTATCTGGGCTTGCACAAGAGTTTCATTCAGCGGTCCAGTGGGCCCGCCGGACAGGCAAATCAACCCTTCGGAGAGGGAAGAGAGTTTTGCCCACGGCACATGTGGCTGTGCATTGTCACTTACGTCAAGAAATGAACTGGACGAAAGCTTCATCAAATTCAGGTAGCCCTGCTCATTCTGAGCGAGCAGCACAAGCGAGGTGTGGCGCTTCAATCCGACTTGGTTATGAAACGGATTTGGTTTTTCAGCCGTCAACGCTAAATCGACTTTCAGCGCCAAACCAATGATGGGTTGAATTCCCTTGGCGGCCATCGCTTCGGAAAATTCCAGTGCGCCGAACAAATTGCCGGTATCTGTAACCGCGAGCGCTGGCATCTTCGCGTCCTTGGCCATGCCCGCCAACTTCTTGATGGGCAAGGCACCTTCCGAAAGCGAATAGGCTGTGTGATTGCGAAGATGAATGAAAGTGGGCGCTGGCATAGCACACACATTAGCGCGTTCTAGTTCTTGCGCACAATGCAGGGTGACCCGGCAGACTGAAGTTGTGCGCAGATTTCTGAAGCTGCAGCAGCGGTTTTTGCTCCCAACATAACCATCACCATGCGCTTGGTGCCACGGGATAGGTTTTTCTTCCGGATAACCATGGGATCACGATTGGCGATGACCAAGGGAAACCGCAATTTGAGCCGCTGAAAAGTTGCAACGGTCTTGTTTTCATTAAAACCGGCAGCCACCAGCGCGCCCCATGGCTGCTGAGACGCCGAGCGTAAATGCGCACCGTCCAATTGGCCTTTTCGCAAAGCAAGTGCGAGACAATTTTCAGAAAAGCTTTTTTTCTTCCCGATAGCAGGAACCGGAAAATTGGCTGAAGTCACTTTCCAGTCTTCCAGCGGTCTGCCAGTGATAAACAAGACATAATCCCGTGTCTCTTCGGGCATGCCGCCTTTGCCTGCGGTCCAATCAGCAACACGTTGTTCGCCTGCGTTATAAGCCGCTGCCGCCAAGCCAAGATTTCCGAATTGGGTGCGCAAGTCTGATAAATAGGATGCAGAAGCCGTAACAGCACTCACAGGTTCAAAAGGATCGGCAAGACCGCGCATCTTTGCAGTTTCCGGCATAAACTGGGCAATGCCTTGCGCACCCTTATTGCTGACCACATTGGGGTCAAACAGGCTTTCGCGCCACAACAGGCGGGCAAAGAACGAAGGGTCAAGTGTATTAAGCTGGGCTTGCGCTTCGGCTGCTGAACAAATTTGCGTTGCAAGCAAAGCGCGCTCTGGTGCGGCGTGGGCAGGCGAAAATGTTGAAAGCAAACATAACAAACCAATCCCCGCCCCCGGAAGTGGGCACGAATGCAACATGAAATTTTTACCCCTCCACCAACATGCCATTGCTCAGCCTTACCACCCGGCTCATGCGGGTTGCAAAATCAATGTTGTGCGTTGCAATCAGTGCTCCCAAACCCTCTTCTTCAATAAGCCGCACAAATTCAGCATGCACCATGGCACCCGTTGGCGGATCAAGATTGCCTGTGGGTTCATCTGCCAGCAACAAAAGCGGCTTGTTGGCAATAGCCCTGGCAATGGCGACACGCTGCTGTTCGCCACCTGAAAGTTCTGCGGGCCGGTGGTTCAAGCGCTGGCTCAAGCCCATGCGCCCCAGCAAATCTCGCGCCCGCGATTGGGCTTCGGTTCTGGGCGTATTGGCAATGAGTTGCGGAACGACAACATTTTCCAGTGCTGAAAATTCCGGCAGCAAATGGTGGAACTGATAAACAAATCCAATGCCAATGCGGCGAATGCGCGTTCGCGCAGCATCATCCAAAGCATTGCAGTTCTGGCCCGCGATCACAACGTCGCCCGCAGTGGGCTTCTCCAAAAGACCTGCGATATGAAGCAGCGAGGATTTACCAGCCCCGGATGGACCAATGAGCCCCACGATTTCTCCAGGCACAATTGTCAGCGACAGGTTTTTAAAAATTTCAAGTTTGCTGTCGCCATCGCCATAAACGCGCGCGATCTTGTGAAGTTCCAGTGCCGGCCGCAAATTCATTCGTAACGCAGGGCCTCAACAGGGTCCAGTCTTGCAGCTTTCCATGAAGGATAGAGTGTTGCCAGATAGGACATGATCAGCGCGAACACGACAATCCAGAACGTTTGTGTGTAACTCACTTTTGCTGGCAGCTGCGCCAGATAATAAAATTCCGGATTAAACGGATCAACACCCGATAGCCACTGAACACCGTTGCGAATGTTGTTGGCGTTCGCGCAAATCAACAAGCCAACACCCAAGCCGACAAAGGTGCCGAATGTGCCGATTGCTGCACCTGTCAGGAAAAACACGCGCATAATGGAGCCTTTGGTTGCACCCATGGTGCGCAAGATTGCAATGTTGCTGCCCTTGTCCTTCACCAACATGAAAAGCCCAGAAATAATATTCAGTGCTGCCACCAGAACAACAAGTGATACAACCATGATCACCACATTGCGCTCGACCGCCAAGGCGTTGAAAAACGCCACATTGCGGCTTTGCCAAGTTTGAACGCTGAGATCTGGACCTGCTGCGGCCAGCAAAGCGGGCACGTTGCGCTGCACGGTGTCTGGGTCATCGACCATGATTTCCAGACCCGTTGCGCCATTGTTGGTGGAAAAGAAGTCTTGCGCTTCTGTGATCGGCATGTACACTACACCATCATCATAATCCGACATGCCCATCTTGAAGATGGCAACCACCGTGTAATCCCTAATGCGCGGCGTGTTTCCGATAACTGTGTCAGGCCCATTTGGCGCAATCAGGGTGATGGGGCTGCCAAGTCCCACCTGGTGACGGCGCGCCATGCCTTCGCCAATAGCTATGCCCGTGGTTTTGTCAAACCCCACCAGTGTAGCCTTTTCGTCCACTGCATCTTTGTTTGCAATTTGTGTTCGCAGATCTTTGTTGTTGATACTGGGAAGCTTGATCAGATCGTCTTCGCTAATGCCGCGCACCAAGGCCCCTGTTGCAGTTTTGAGCGATGACACCATAGCCTGACCTTCAACCAGCGAAATCACGCGGGTCACGCCAGGCACTTTGATGAGGCGGGCTTGGAGATCCTTGTAATTGGCAATCGGTTCCTGGTCTTGTCGGTACACGGCGGCATGGCCTGAAAAACCCAAAATCTTATCGAGAAGTTCAGCATGAAAACCGTTGAACACTGACATAACCACAATGAGTGTGGCCACACCCAAGGCGATGCCGAGAAACGAGAAAAACGAGATGACTGAAATAAAACCTTCGCGGCGGCGGGCCCGCAGATAGCGCAATGCGATTTGCCATTCAAAGGCAGCAAAAGGTTTCGTGTCGGGAAGAGCTTCACTCATGTAAATTTGGGAAAGCTCGGGAAGTTTGAAAAATCTGCGGCATCGTCAATGGAAATTTCTAGTTTGGCACCTGATTTGCGATGCTTGATCTCAGCCTTACCATCTTTTAATCCACGCGGGCCCACAATGACTTGATAGGGCAAACCAATCAAATCCATGGAGGCAAATTTGGCACCTCCCGGTTGGTTGCGGTCATCGTAAAGAACTTCCACGCCCTTGGCTTCAAGTCCCTTGTAAATTTTATCACATGCGGCATCAGCTTCAGCATCGCCCGATTTGATGTTGATCAACCCAACTTTGAAAGGGGCAACTGCTTCCGGCCATATGATGCCATCCTTGTCGTGGCTGGCCTCAATAATGCCACCTACCAAACGCGATACGCCAATACCATAGGACCCCGATTGCAACGCAACCTTCTTGCCGTCTGGCCCTTGAACTTCGCATCCCAAAGGCAATGAGTATTTATCGCCGAAGAAAAAGATGTGGCCTACTTCAATGCCGCGGCCACTTAAGCGATGACTTTCCGGAACCCGCTTTTCAAACTCAACTTGGTTATGCTTCTCATCTGTTGCCGCATATTTGGAGGTGAAATTGGCAACAACTTTGGCAACGGCTTCCACATCATCATAATCAATTGTAAATGATGTCCAATCCATATCGTAGAAATCACGGTCAAAGAAAACACCACTCTCTCCGGTTTCCGCAAGGATGAGGAACTCGTGGCTATCATCACCCCCAATTGGGCCAGTTTCGGCGCGCATCGGCACTGCCTTCAACCCTAGGCGGGCGAATGTTTTAAGATAGCTCACAAACATCTTGTTGTAGGAGTGCTGGCCTGCCTCACGCGTCAGATCGAATGAATAGGCATCCTTCATCAAAAATTCCCGGCCGCGCATGACGCCGTAGCGTGGGCGCACTTCATCACGAAATTTCCACTGGATGTGGTAAAGATTACGCGGCACATCCTTGTAGCTTTGAACACCGGACCGGAAAATATCGGTGATCATTTCTTCGTTGGTCGGGCCATAGAGAAGATCGCGGTCCTGCCGGTCCTTGATGCGCAGCATTTCTTTGCCATAAGCGTCATAACGGCCAGATTTACGCCAGAGATCAGCCGACTGTAGAGTTGGCATCAACACCTCCAAGGCCCCTGCCCGGTCTTGCTCTTCTCGCACAATTTGCTCAATTTTCTTGAGCACGCGAAACCCCATGGGCAGCCATGAATAACTGCCGGCGGCTTCCTGCCGAACCAAGCCAGCACGCAACATCAGCTTGTGCGAAACGATTTCAGCTTCCTTCGGATCGTCGCGGAGAATTGGCATAAAATATTGCGAAAGGCGCATGAGAATCTGTAAATCCTATTAATTGCCTGCCTTTTAAGGCTTTAGGGTGATTAGGCAAGCTACCGCTGTTTTGCGTTTGTCATAATTAGCTTGGCAGAACACAAAAAATGTGGCTAATCTCCGCACCAGGCCAAGCCACAGCTTATTCGTGCGCCCAGGTCTGGGGAGTGAAAAATTGAGTTGGCGCTTTGAAGCTGCCACCAATCCGAAGCCGAAAAGAGCTTCGGCAGAGACAAGAGAAACCCATTAATTGGCGGGATCAGCAATGGTTCCGCCTTTTTCGTTTGTCTTGGCCTGCTCAAACGTCGAGAGCACGTTTCGCCGTTACTTCTATCTCAATTTTCATCCTGGGGTCGGCAAGGCCTGCAACGAACATGGTGGCGGCGGGACGAATGGTGCCCAGATATTTTTGCAAGATCGGCCAGCACTTTTCAAAATCTGCGGCAACGGGCAAAAGGTAATGCACACGCACAATATCCGCCAGTTCAAAGCCGCCCTGCTCCATGGCTGTCTTGATGTTTTTAAATGTCTGGTCAGCTTGATCAGCGACGTCTTCAGAGATTTTCATGGTTGCATAGTCAAAGCCTGTGGTGCCAGATACAAACATCCAGTCACCGTCTATGACGGCGCGGGAATAGCCGATGTCGCTTTCAAATTTGGAGCCTGACAAAATAAGCTGTCTCATTTTTTCTTGTCCTCGGTGACCAGTTTGAATTCACGTGTTGGCCTGGCCATTTCTATATGTGCTTTCTTCAAAACGTCCCACACTTTAAAATGCACCTCTGACGAAAAATTATTCGCGCCATCGTCAACGCCGTTGACCCAAAACTTGACGGCAAAATGAATGCCCGTGTCACCAAATTTTTTAAGTTCGCAGCCAACAGGTTCGGGTTCGGAAAGGATGAACTGCATGGCGCCAACAGCGTTTTCAATGAGTGGCGGCACTTTGTGAATATCAGTGTCATAGCTCACAACGAATGCCACTTCGTAGCGTTGGCGCGGATCAGCTTTGGTCAAATTTACAAAGCGCGTGGTGATAAAGCGCTCGTTTGGAACCATGATGTCCTTGCCGTCGTAAGTTGAGAGTGTGGAAGAGCGCATGTTGATATCACGCAAAATGCCGGTGCGACCATCTTCAAGTTCGATATAGTCGCCCACTTTTAGCGAGCGTTCCAGCAGAATGATGATGCCGGAAATAAAGTTGGAGGCGATTTGCTGCAAGCCAAAGCCCAGCCCCACACCCAACGCACCGCCAAAGATTGCCAGCGTTGAAAGGTCAAGACCCAACACGTTGAACAGCAATAGCACTACCACCGCAAACACCACCAGTTCGAGGGCTTTTGCCGCCAGTTCACGGGTTTGAATGTCAACTGAATGCTGATCACGAATGACTTTTTGGCCAGCGTTGGATGACATGCGGCCGATTACAAAGAATATACCGCCAAAGACTGCAGCCTTGATCACTGCCAACAGCGAGATGCGGATGTTGCCTGCCTGAAAGGCCGTGCTGTCGAGCCAGGCAACAAGCTGGGGCATGTAGCCCAACATAAATAGTGCTGCAACGGGAAGACCCACCCAGCGTGCTGCCGCATTTGCCAAAGGATGTGTGATGAACCGTTTGATGACCGACGCAAGCAGCGAAACTGTTGCTGCGGTTCCAGCCAGCCTGACCAGCCATGAAGAGCCCACACCAGAATCGCACAAACCTGCAGCGACCATCAAAGTGACCACCACTAAGGCTGGCCGCAACAAATCGCGGCAGGAATAGGCCAGCTTCCGGTAACGCAGCAGCTTTCCCTCACTGGGTTCAGCGTTGAACAAAAACACTTTCGCTTGGATTTGTTTTGCGACAATGCGGGCAATAACAATACTCAGCGCAATGACAATGGCTTGCGCGTAAAATTGCGAGCTGGAGAACCAGCCCACCAGCACATCGAGAATGTGCTGGGCTTGAGCTTTAAGATTGTCGAGATTGGGTATGGTGATTTAATTCACATTGATAATTTTCGCGGGAATGCGGGATAAATGGAATGTTCAAACCGCATCTCCCCACTCCACTTTCTTGGCCTGTTTGTATGCTGACTTGTCACGCGAAGCAATGTTGAGGGTTGACAATCCTGCGGCAGCGCACACTCTTAATGTAACGCCAATCTTGCTGGTCACAGGGGGTGCCACCACGCGGGCCTTTGCCAATTCACTTTTTTCACGCGCCATAGCAATCCAGCTGAAGGGTTCATCCTCAAACGAATGGGACGCGCCCTTGGCATGCATATGTTCGCGGGAGCGCTGCAAACGCTGGGTGAAGTGGCACCACTGCGTGCCGTTCATCGGGCAGGTGTTTTCATGTGTGCAAGGCCCCAGCACATGTGCATCTTTTGCAATCAATGCTGCACGGGCCTTGCGAATGCGGGCAAAACCTCTGGGCGTTCCAGGTTCAATAATCACCAGCACGCGCTCGCTTTGCATCCACAATTTAAGGGCTATGTCTGCCGCTGCGCGCTCTTCCAGCTCGGCAAACACGTAAGCCGCAATCACCAAATCAGCTTTGGTCACATCCGCAGCCAGCCGGGAATTTACAATACATGCCGCCATCAAAACAGGCAGTTCGCTTGCCACGGCCAACTCACCGGCTAAGGAAGCAAAACGTGGATCAGCTTCAATCATGGTAACCTTCGCAATGTCCGGCCAGCGCGCCACGGCAGCCCAGCTCGCCGTGCCTGGCCCGGCGCCCACATCCAGAACGGACAGCGGTTTAAAATCCGGCAACTCATAAAACACACGCCGAATTGCTGCATAAGTCGCGGGCATGCGGGCGGTGAGATAGGCTGCAAGATTGACATGCGCAGATGAGCGGCCATGACGGTAGACTTCGGTCAGTTTTTCAGACTGCTCGCGTAAAGCTACCGAAGACTGAGGCCGCAGCCATGATGCGATAGCTTGATCCAGTTGCCCTGGCCGCTCAGAATATGACAAGATGTTTACTCCGCAAACCATTGCTCCAAGAGGGGCGTTAAGACTACACTGCTGGTTAATAACGTTTAGAGGAAATAGTTACTCATGTTCGTCTCATTTTTTCCAAAACCGAAACTGTTCTTCATTTCGGCCGCCATTTGGAGTTTGTTTGGCATATTGTTGTGGAATTTGGCTGCGAAAAACTGGGGTGCTGTTATTGGCCTGCCAGATCCTGCTGAGGGTACACCCACAATCATTGGCCCGCTGGCGTTAATAACAGCCGCTCATATTTGGTTTGATATTTTTTTCGCCGCAATGGTGGCAATCTTTGCTCTTTTCTGGCGGTCCTATTCACCACATCCTTGGTTTAACTGGTCTGTGCTGGGGTCTGCGTTGATTGTTTTTGTGACTTATTTTCAAGTTCAAATCAGTGTTGCCATCAATGATTGGTATGGTCCTTATTTCGACATGATCCAAAAGGCTCTGGACCCTGCAACCAAAGGCACTATTCCAGCCTCTGAATTTTACAACGGTATGGGGCAATTGATTGGCATATTGGCGGTGTGGATAACTGTTGCCATTCTCCTCAGTTTTTTTACAAGCCACTATACTTTCAGATGGCGTAAAGCGATGAACAACTATTATGTCGAACACTGGCAAAAACTCCGGTTAGTAGAAGGTGCTTCGCAACGCGTTCAGGAAGATACAATGCGTTTTGCAAGACTTGTGGAGGATTTAGGAGCGTCGTTCGTGAGTTCGGTCATGACCCTTATTGCATTCCTTCCTGTGTTGTCTGCGCTCTCCAAATCTGTGAAATCAATTCCGATTATTGGGGAAATTCCCTACTCATTGGTTATTGTTTCGCTGATTTGGTCGTTGTTTGGCACAGGCTTGTTGGCGGTCATCGGCATCAAATTGCCAGGCCTTGAATTCAAGAACCAACGCGTCGAAGCGGCGTTTCGAAAAGAGCTTGTTTACGGTGAAGATTCTAACGATCGCGCCGATCCGAAATCCTTGGGCTTGCTTTTCGAGAATGTGCAAAAGAACTATTTTACGCTTTATGCAAATTATCTTTACTTCAACCTTGGGCGTTATCTCTATTTGCAAGCCGACGCAGTTGTCTCTTTGTTGGTCTTGGTTCCAACTATCGCTGCTGGAGCGATCACTTTTGGCATTTTTTCACAGGTGAGAAATGCCATGAGCGAAGTGCGCGGTGCCATGCAATATCTGGTGCAATCTTGGCCAAGTATCATTGATCTGCTGTCAATCTACAAACGCCTGCGCATTTTTGAATCGGCGATTGAGGGCAATGCTGACATTGGCGCGGATGAAGCTTTTGGTGCAGTAGGTGAGGTAAGGATTTAGCCCAAATGGCGAAGGCTGGTGCGGGATGACAGACTCGAACTGCCGACATCTTCGGTGTAAACGAAGCGCTCTACCAACTGAGCTAATCCCGCGCTGGGGCGTTGAATAGCTGCTGGTTTGGCAGATTGCAAGTGTGGGTTTCCGGATAATTTATCTTTCCCTTCTCCTTCCACAAAGGTGCGGAGATGGCTGGGAAGTGAGAAGTTTGGCTCTACAAGGAGGGATGAGTGTTGCATCCATTGTTTGCTTCCGTACAATAGGCCCCATGACCTTCCTTCCTGATCTGCCTACCCTCGCTGCTTATACACTTGCGTCCATCCTGCTGTTCATCACACCCGGGCCAGACATGAGTTTGTGGTTGTCACAAACCGTTAATGCGGGGCGCAGTGCGGGGCTAGCATCGGTGGCAGGTACCAATCTTGGTTGTGTGATTCACACCCTGTTGGCAGCGTTCGGCGTTTCTGCCTTGGTTGCAGCATCACCGACGGGTTTCCTGGTTCTGAAAATCGTTGGTGCGGTTTATCTGTTGTGGCTGGCGGTTGATGCCATCCGTCACGGGTCTTCACTTAATGTGCAAGAGGCTGACCGCAAGCCCATGGCATTGTTCAAAAGTTTCGTGTTGGGCATCAGCATAAATTTGACTAACCCAAAGGTCGTTCTGTTTTTTATCACGTTTTTACCGCAGTTTGTGACTGCGAACGATCCGCATGTTTCCGGAAAGCTCTTATTTCTAGGGCTCTATTTTGTGGTCATCAACACACCGCTTGCCATACTCATGATCATTGGTGCGGAAAAGCTGGTGGTGTGGCTTAAAAATAAACCCCGCGTGATGCGCGGGGTTGATTTTACATTTGCTGGGGTTTTTACGCTCTTCGCGCTTAAGATTGCGCTGACGCAGGGGCGCGCCTAATGAGCCCTTGCTCCCTCGCTTGCCCTTTCGGCTGATGCTTTGGCAATCGCCGCAGCTTCTTCAGCCAGCTCATCCCAAATAATGGGTTCCGGCATGCGCACAAGTGCATGCTTCAACACATCATCCATCATGGATACTGGAATAAGCTCCATGCCGTTTTTCACCGAGTCAGGAATATCAGCCAAGTCTTTGACGTTTTCTTCCGGGATCATCACGGTCTTGATGCCGCCACGCAAGGCTGCAAGCAGTTTTTCCTTTAAGCCACCGATGGGGAGCACCCTGCCCCGCAGCGTGATTTCACCAGTCATGGCCACATCCTTGCGCACAGGAATACCTGTCATCACAGACACGATTGCAGTCACCATGCCAATACCTGCTGATGGACCATCCTTCGGCGTTGCACCTTCAGGAACGTGGACGTGAATGTCTTTTTTGTCAAAGACAGGTGGCTTAACGCCAATACTTGGCGCACGGCTGCGAACGTAGGACGACGCTGCCGAAATTGACTCTCGCATCACGTCTTTCAAGTTGCCAGTCACCGTCATTTTGCCCTTGCCGGGCATCATGAGGGCTTCGATGGTGAGAAGTTCACCGCCAACCTCTGTCCATGCAAGGCCGGTGACAACACCCACTTGGTCGTGGCCTTCGGCCATGCCATGCTTGTATTTGGCAACGCCCAGATATTTTTGGGCAAGCTCAGTGTCGACCTTGATCTTTTTCTTTTTGCCCGTCATCAAATCCTTCACGGCCTTGCGCGAAAGCGTGTTCATTTCACGCTCCAGATTTCGCACACCAGATTCGCGTGTGTAACTCTGAATAATCTCGGTTACGGCCTCCGGAGTAACTTCAAACTCCTTCTTGTCGAGACCATGATTTTCCATGGCTTTCGGCACCAAATGGCGTTTGGCAATTTCAGCCTTTTCCTCTTCGGTGTAACCGGCAAGGCGAATAATTTCCATGCGGTCGAGCAAGGCTGGCGGAATGTTAAGCGTATTGGAGGTTGTGACAAACATCACGTTCGACAAATCATATTCCACTTCAAGATAGTGGTCCATGAATGTGCCGTTTTGTTCAGGGTCGAGCACCTCCAGCAACGCAGCTGAAGGATCACCCCGGAAGTCCATCCCCATCTTGTCGATTTCATCCAGCAGGAAAAGCGGATTGGCTTTCTTAGCCTTCTTCATCGACTGGATTATCTTTCCAGGCATGGACCCAATATATGTGCGGCGGTGCCCACGAATTTCAGATTCGTCGCGCACACCACCTAAACTCATGCGAACAAACTCGCGGCCAGTGGCCTTGGCAATTGACTTACCAAGCGACGTTTTGCCCACACCTGGGGGACCGACGAGACACAGAATTGGGCCGCGCATCTTATTGGTACGGCTTTGCACAGCGAGGTATTCAACAATTCTCTCTTTGACTTTTTCGAGGCCGAAATGATCCGTGTCCAACACACCCTGGGCAAAATCGAGATCAGTCTTAACCTTGCTTTTCAAACCCCATGGAATGCTCAGCAGCCAATCCAGGTAATTGCGAACGACTGTTGCTTCAGCAGACATCGGGCTCATGGTGCGAAGTTTCTTAACTTCAGCCAAAGCACGTTCACGCGCCTCTTTGGTAAACTTGGTTTTTTCAATTTTTGCTTCGAGTTCGTCGACTTCGTTCTTCTCGCCGCCTTCGCCGTCGCCCAGTTCCTTTTGAATGGCCTTCATTTGCTCATTCAAATAATACTCGCGCTGGGTTTTTTCCATCTGGCGCTTCACGCGGCCACGGATGCGCTTTTCAACTTGCAGAACAGAAATTTCGCCTTCCATAAATCCAAAGGCTTTTTCGAAGCGATCTTCAATCGACAGCGTTTCGAGCAAAACCTGCTTGTCGGAAATTTTTACAGCAAGATGTGCGGCAATGGTGTCGGCCAACTTGTTGTGGTCGGTAATCTGGCCAATCGTTGCCAAGACTTCCTGCGGAACCTTCTTGTTCAGCTTCACATAAGACTCGAATTGATTAACGGCGGTGCGTGCCAAAGCATCGGTATCCGTGTCGGCTTTGGTCGTGCTGGGCAGCAATGAAATTTCAGCTTCAAAAAAATCGGCCCGGTCCGTGAAACGTTCAACTTTCGCGCGCTCGGTTCCTTCAACCAGAACCTTCACGGTGCCATCAGGCAATTTCAGCAGCTGAAGAACCTGGGCCAAGGTGCCCACATCATAAATCGTTTCAATTGCAGGATCATCATCACCTGCATTTTTTTGTGCAACTAGCATGATGCGCTTGTCTTCACGCATCACTTCCTCAAGGGCCTTGATCGATTTTTCACGCCCCACAAACAACGGCACAATCATGTGCGGGAAAACCACAATATCGCGCAACGGCAACACCGGAAGTGTTTCAATTGGACCTACGGATTCACTATTTTTCTTTGCCATTATATTTCCTTTTGCAGGCCCGCCCTTATTCTCAAGCAGCGCGCCCTTCATATTTCCATGACACTGATGTGGCGTTGAAACCGAACGGTTTCAACCCCTTTGTCTAAGCTGAAACCGGAGCCATTTTGCCATTGGCCTGCTTTTCACGATCGGCATAAATCAGCAGTGGCTTTGCATCCCCATCAACAACTTCTTTTGAAATTACCACTTCTTCTACGCCGTCCATTCCCGGCAGATCATACATCGTATCAAGCAGGATTGTTTCCATAATAGACCGAAGTCCACGGGCACCCGTCTTGCGGTCAATGGCTTTGCGCGCAATCGATTTCAGTGCCTCATCGGGCAATGTAAGCTTGACACCCTCCATTTCAAAAAGGCGTTGATACTGCTTCACGATTGCATTCTTTGGTTCATTGAGAATTTGCACCAAAGCCACTTCATCAAGATCCTCAAGCGTTGCCACAACAGGCAACCGGCCCACAAATTCAGGAATCAAGCCAAAGCGCAACAAATCTTCCGGTTCCAACTCGCGCAACACTGCGCCGGTGCGCCTGTCGTCGGGGCCTCGCACTGTTGCAGCAAAGCCAATGCCAGTGCCTTTGGAGCGCTGTGAGATAATGCGCTCAAGACCAGCAAATGCACCCCCGCAAATAAAGAGAATGTTGGACGTATCAACCTGCAGAAATTCCTGCTGCGGGTGCTTGCGACCGCCTTGTGGCGGAACCGAGGCTACAGTGCCTTCCATGATTTTCAGCAGGGCCTGTTGGACACCTTCACCCGATACGTCACGCGTGATGGACGGGTTATCAGACTTGCGGCTTATTTTGTCTATTTCATCGATATAGACAATGCCGCGCTGGGCCCGCTCCACATTATAATCAGCCGATTGCAACAATTTGAGGATGATGTTTTCAACGTCCTCGCCCACGTAACCTGCCTCGGTCAAGGTGGTTGCATCAGACATGGTGAAGGGCACATCAAGAATGCGGGCCAAAGTTTGTGCCAGCAAGGTTTTGCCGGATCCCGTTGGGCCTACCAACAGAATGTTGGATTTTGCCAATTCCACTTCGCCATTCTTTGAACCATGGTTCAGGCGCTTATAGTGATTGTGAACAGCAACCGAGAGAACGCGCTTGGCGTGGTCTTGGCCAATGACATAATCATCGAGAACTTTACGAATTTCGTGAGGTGTTGGCACGCCATCTTTAGACTTTGTCAGCGATGTCTTGTTTTCTTCACGGATGATGTCCATGCACAGCTCAACGCATTCATCACAGATGAACACAGTGGGGCCAGCGATCAGTTTGCGCACTTCATGTTGGCTTTTGCCGCAGAAGGAGCAATACAGCGTATTCTTGCTGTCGGTCGGTGCGTTCTTGCTCATGGTTTCTCCTATACTGGGCAGGTCGTGGTATGGTTCAAATCAGAGGTAACATAGCCCCTAATTACGACTCATATCCAGCTTGCTCCCTGCAAAGTTAAACAATCATTGCCAAAATTGTCGCAAGGGAATGAAGCTGAATGTCGATAAATTGCCCTAACTATTTGGAATCAGTCGGTTCTGGGCGTTTGTCGAGAACTTTGTCAATTAATCCAAATTTTACGGCATCTTCAGAAGTCAGGAAATTATCACGTTCCAAGGCATTTTCTATCTCTTCAATAGTCCTGCCTGTGTGCTTTACATAAATATCATTGAGGCGGCGCTTCAAAGCTTCCACGTTTTTTGCGTGAATCATAATGTCAGTAACCTGGCCCTGATAACCCCCAGACGGTTGGTGAACCATCACTGATGAATGGGGCAACGCAAAGCGCTGGTCCTTGGCACCGGCGCACAACAGCAGCGACCCCATGGAGGCCGCCTGCCCCATCACAATTGTTGATATTTGCGGGCGGATGAATTGCATGGTGTCATAAATCGAAAGGCCGGACGTCACAATGCCGCCTGGCGAATTGATATACATGGCAATTTCCTTTTTGGGATTTTCGGCCTCCAAAAATAGCAATTGCATGCAAACGGAAGCGGCCACTTGATCGTCAATGGGTCCGGTCACAAAAATGATGCGGTCCCGCAACATGCGGGACGGCAAATCATAGCCGCGTTCGCCGCGCGCTTCCTGTTGAATAACGGATGGCCAGAAGGCAGCTTCGGCAGGGAAATTATAGGGATCGCGCATGAAAATTCCTTGGGGTTTGGTGAATCAAGTCAACTCGGCATCCATAGATAGGGAGGGAATGAGCCAAGTGGAAGGGGTGGGCTGGATTTGGCAAAACAGCCGCAGGAACATCAAAGCCCCGCAAGAACGCTTGCGAGGCTATCACTTAAGATCTAGCAATTGACCTCAGGCTGCGTCTTCTTCATCTTCCACCAACGCCTTCAGTTCTTCACGGGTTACGATCTTGTCAGTCACCTTGGCCTTGCCCACAATCACGTCCACGACTTTTTGTTCAAACAGTGGTCCACGCAATTCCATGAGAGCATTGGTATTCTTGCGGTAATAATCAAAGACCTGCTTTTCTTGACCGGGGAATTGGCGGGCGCGGCCAATTAGCGCCTGCTGCAATTCCTGGTCTCCGATTTGCACGCCTTCTTTTTCGCCGATTGTGCCGAGCACGAGGCCAAGGCGTACCCGGCGCTCGGAAATTGCGCGGTATTCTATTTTTGCTTCGTCTTCCGTTGTGCCTTCGTCGGCAAAGCTTTTGCCCGCCTTTTGCATTTCAGTGTTCAACGCAGTCCAGATGTTGTTGAATTCGGCTTCCACCAAACGCTCGGGCAATTCAAAACTGTATTGCTTGTCCATGGCATCCAGCACATCGCGCTTCAGCTTCATGTTGGTCATCTGAGCAAATTCGCGCTCAAGGCCGGTTTTCACCATGTCCTTCATCTTTGCCAGATCTTCAAAACCCAAACGCTTGGCAAATTCTTCGTCGATCTTTCCTTCGCCAGGCGCTTCAATCCCGTTTACATGCACTGCAAATACCGCTGCTTTTCCAGCAAGTTCCTTGGAACCGTAATTTTCAGGAAATGTAACATTTATAGTGCGGTCGTCGCCAACTTTGGCACCAATCAATTGGTCTTCAAAACCGGGGATGAATTGATTTGAACCAATTTCGAGGGGAATATCATCCCCCTTGCCACCGTCAAATTCCACACCGTCAACCGAGCCCACAAAATTGATGTTCACTTTGTCGCCTGCGGCGGCAGGAGCGCCTTCTGCTTTTGCTTCGAAAGACTTGTATTGATCAGACAAACGCTTCAACGCGTCTGCCATTTGCTCGTCGGATGCTGCAACAATATGTTTGTGCAACTCGATGCCAGTAAAATCCTGGACTTCAAAATCGGGAATAACTTCAGCGCGCAGGGTGAAGGACAAATCAGCTTTGCCATCCATCACGGCGTTGACCACTGCCTCATCTTCCGGGAAGTTGACCTCGGGCTGGTAAGCTGGCTTCAGCTTGCGGTCTGCAAAGACCTGCTTGGCTTGCGCATCAACAGTGGTCTGAATGACTTCAGCCATCATGGATTTACCATACATGTTTTTCAGATGCGCTACAGGCACCTTGCCGGGGCGAAAGCCCTTAATTTGCGCGCGACCGGCCATGTCTTTCAACTTGGCATCCATGTCCTTGGCCAAATCAGCCACGGCGACCACCACGTTGAACTCACGCTTCAAACCGGAATTTACTGTTTCTGTAACCTGCATATTATCAATCTCTACTTTCAATTTGGGCCATTCCGGGAAAGTTCGGTGCTTTGAACCTGGTGCGGGCGGAGGGACTCGAACCCCCACGAGTTACCTCACAAGAACCTAAATCTTGCATGTCTACCAATTTCATCACGTCCGCTTAACGCTCAAGCCAAGTGCCCGGGGCATTTCAGTGGCGGTGCTTTAGCAGAGGGTTTTAACGATGTGAAGGGCAGAATTGCAGCGAAATTTCGTCAAGGTTGACGAAGCTGACCAAAGGTTGAAAGAGCCACGCCAAGTGCCACTACGGCAACTCCTGCCCACACACCATGCTCATATGTTTCGCCAAAGTAGGCAACCCCGATCAAAAGTCCCACCGGTGCTGCCACATATCCGATCTGGCTGAGATAGGTGGGGCCACCGATCTGTTGCAGTCTGAAAAACATCAAAAACATAAGCGTGGACACAAGGACTTGCAGCAGCACCAGACCTGGGATTTTCAACACCGCCGATAAATCCAGCCCGCCTGTTTGAAGCAGCATAATCCCCACAAGAAAGGGCACAGCAGCAAGGTTTGTCGCACTTGCAAGCCTCCTGGGGCTTGCACCTTTGGGCCAGGCTGCTGTGCGGTAGACATTACCCAATCCCAAAAAAACCGGAATGAGCAGAGCTGCAGGCAACCAGATGGATAACCCAATGCCAGCTTGGCGGTCGCGGCCAAATATGATGATCAGAACACCAACCAATCCAAGCCCGATGCCTGCCAAGGCATAGAGGTTCGGAGGGCGTATTCGCAGCAGAATCGAAAGCAATGCGGTGACAACGGGTGAAAGTGCAAACATGATTGCGGCAAGCCCGCTGCCAATCTTTGGGATGACGGTAAAAGTGAGGACGTTGGGCATGACATAAGACAATAAACCAGAGAAAATGGAAAATCTCAGAATTGGGCTTGAGCTCTCTCCTGATTTCTCAAAAACCATCACCGTGACAAGCATTGCAAGGCCAGCACCCAGCGAAATCACGGCGGCCCAAAGTGCAGGGTTTACGCCTGCAGCGATTGCCAACTTTCCGATTGGGAAATTGAGGCCAAGCATAGTGCCTGTGCCCAATAGCAAGAGCAAAGGGCGGTTCATGCTGCCAACACGTAAGTCAGAAGAGACTCTGCGGTAAGTCCAGTGGGGCCATGCCTGTTGGCCGCATCTGCATGAAACCAAACGGCGGCACATGCTGCTTCGTAAGGTTCAATGTTTTGCGCCAGCAGACCGGTAACAATACCCGCCAGCACATCCCCTGAGCCCGCAGTGGCAAGTGCAGGTGGTGCTGACGTATTTACCGTGGCGCGCCCACCGGGACCTGCAATCACAGTGTCGGAACCTTTCAGAATGATGATCGCACCTGATTTTTGGGCAGCTTCTTTTGCCCGGTCGATTTTTGAGCCTGAAAGACTGCCAAACAGGCGGGCAAACTCACCTTCGTGAGGAGTCAGAACCACTTGGCGGCTTTTGTTTTTTTGAATCCAATCAAACAATTCCGGACCGTTGTTGGCGCAAGAGGTGAGCGCGTCGGCGTCCAGAACAACATGCGCCGTGCCTTCCAGAACGATCCTCACGTTACCCCGTGTTTGAGTATTCACGCCCGCAGCAGGTCCAATGCAAACTGCCTTGACCCGCGAGTCTTTTAAGGTATCGAAACTTCCCAGCATCACCGCGGTCACATGGTTGGCGTGAACAGCCAATGCATCTCCATCTCCCACCAGAGTGACCAGCCCGGCCCCGATTTGCAATGCGGCCATGGCCGCCAAACGCGATGCACCTGTGTGAAACTTTCCCCCTGAAATAATAACGGCATGGCCACGGTCATATTTATGGTGTTCAGCTTTGCGAGCGGGCAGTTTTGGCCTGGCATTCTCCCATAGTGTGGGTGCGATGACTTGCAAGACTGACTCTGGAATGCCGATATCCAAAACAATAATTTCTCCACACAGTGTAAGACCCGGTTGCAAAACATGGGCCGGCTTCTTGCGAAAAAACGTGAGTGTAAGATCGGCCTTCACACTGGCACAGCGAGGTTTGCCTGAATTTCCATCAAGGCCGGAGGGTATGTCGATAG
>JBBRNW010000021.1:0-45814 GCA_038230015.1 Hyphomicrobiales bacterium
AGCAAAACTATTATGCCGCCATGGAGAATATCCCAATGGCAGCATAACTTAAATAAATCGGCCTCCGGCAATCCCGGGGCGGTTCAAAGTTTAGTTTTATTAAGATTCACTTACGTATTCGGTAGTCTCTCTCGCCACCATTTTCCTGAAAAATGATTTATGAATCAAGAGGACTCGCTCGCGCCAGAGTTTAAAACGGGTTAAAGTGCCGGTCATGAAAAAAGTCATTGTTGTCGGTGCAGGCATAATTGGTGCGTCGCTGGCTTATCATCTGGCCAAAGCAGGTGCAGACGTTCTGGTTCTAGATGCTTTGGCTGATGCGGGCGGAGTGGCCACTCCAAATTCTTGGGCGTGGATCAATGCGAGTTGGGGAAATCCGCCAGCCTATGTCAGCTTGCGCATGCGCTCGATGGCAGAATGGCACAGTTTGAGAACTGTCGCTGACGGTCTCATGGTGAATTGGTGTGGCGGTTTGCTTTGGGACCTGCCTGAAGAAAAATTGGTCGCATATGTCGCTGATCGTCAGGCCGTGGGATATAACGTGTCATTGGTTGATGGTTCTGAGGCACTTAACATTGAGCCAGGCTTGCGCATTGCACCTAGCCTTGCTGCTTACTCTGCCGCCGAGGGTGCAATTGAGCCTGTGGCCGCAACGCAAGGCTTTCTAGATGCAGCACAAAGTCTGGGTGCCAAAATCATGCGTAACGTAAACGTGGAAAATTTCAGCAGCAAGCATGGCCAAATCACTGGCGTTCAAAGTTCCAATACACTCTACAAAGCTGACGAGGTTGTTCTTTCGGCTGGGGCACAAACGGCAATCTTATTGGCTAAATTAGGGGTAAAATTGAACTTGGATGCACCGCCAGGACTTTTGGTACACTCCAAACCCTGCAGGAAGGTCATGAAAGGACTTGTCATGGCCCCCGAACTTCATGTTCGCCAAACTGCAGGTGGACGGTTGGTTGCAGGAAGTGACTTTGGCGGAGCTCAACCTGGCGATGATCCGGCAGCAGCTGCCAAAATCCTTTTTTCCAGCCTACAAGAGTGCCTGAAAGGAACGGAAGATTTGGAAATGGATTATTTTACCCTCGGTCACAGGCCAACACCTGCTGACGGTTTGCCTGCTGTCGGAAGACCAACTGGAATTGAGGGTCTTTATGTCTGCGTCACGCATTCGGGTGTAACGCTGGCACCTGTACTTGGCATGTTGGGTGCGGCAGAACTGATGAATGGCGTTCAAGATCCGCTGCTCAGTTCCTTTCACCTTGATCGTTTGTGCACATGAGTTTTTTTCCACTTGCAAGCATTTCGAAAGCAGAGCTTGCCTCCATCTCTGTGGTACTCACGGACATAGACGATACCTTGACCCTGCATGGACGCCTTCCTGCACGCGCTTACACGGCCCTGGAGCGGCTCAAACTTGCGGGCATAAAAGTTATTCCCATCACCGGGCGACCAGCAGGCTGGTGCGATCACATTGCCCGCATGTGGCCGGTTGATGCCGTCGTCGGGGAGAACGGGGCATTCTATTTTCATTATGATGAGCAGATCAAAAAAATGATCCGCGTTTATGCACAGAGCGCGAGTACCCGCAGCGCCAATTCCATTAAACTTCAAGCCATAGCAAAAGATGTTTTGGCCGCACATTCCGGTGCTGCGATTGCATCAGATCAGGCTTACCGCGAAATTGATGTGGCGATCGATTTTGCCGAGGATGTTACTCCGTTGTCGCTTGCGGAAGCACAAAATATTGCCGATATGTTTGCAGCTCGGGGAGCAATTGCGAAAGTGAGTTCAATTCACGTAAATGCGTGGTTTGGCGAACATGATAAGCTAACAATGAGCTTGAGAATGTTAAAACAACTTATTGAGATTGATGGATATTCACAGAATTTGAAAGTCGTCTATCTGGGCGATTCACCAAATGACGCGCCGATGTTTGCACATTTCCGAAACAGCATTGGAGTTGCAAACATTGCTCCTTTCGCAAAATTGATGCCAAGTCTACCGCGGTACATAACCACCGCAGAGGGTGGGGAAGGCTTCGCCGAATTTGCAGATGCCTTGCTGGGTGCGCGGTGATGCCAGACTGGCTTTTCAGCAAAACTGCAATCTTGTTGTTTACACTGCTATTCTTGCTGGTGATGGAGCGGATTTTCCCTGCTGTCGTTTTGCGTGAAAATATATCCAGGCTCGTAAAAAATTTCGGATTAGCACTGCTGAATTTTGGGATTGCGCCATTCATCGTGGTGCCACTCTCGCTGTTTGCTGCAGCGCATGCCATTGCCTGGCGTCCGGATTGGGCAAGCGGATTGGTGGTTGACGTGATTTTGCTGGACTTCTGCATTTATTTTTGGCACCGGGCCAATCACCGCATTCCATTTTTGTGGCGCTTCCATGAGGTGCATCATCTTGACGAAACTCTTGATGCAAGCTCGGCGGTTCGGTTTCATTTCGGCGAGGTGATACTTTCGTCGGTGGCGCGAGCCGCAGTGATTTTCGCCTTGGCGGTGCCTTGGCAGCACGTTATCGTTTTTGAAACGCTGTTAACGATTGCGGCATTGTTTCATCATTCGAATCTGAAATTACCGGGTTGGTTTGAGCGTCCGCTTTCCTGTGTGATTGTTACACCATCAGTCCATTTTGTGCATCACCATGCGCTACAGGCAGATACTGACTCCAACTATTCAACTATTTTTTCCATATGGGACTTCATGTTTTCCAGCCGCAGCAAGACAAAGCGGGCGCTTGATTTCAAAATTGGTGTTGAGGGACAACGTGATTTGTCAATAATGCGCCTCGTCTTTCGGCCCTTCGACAAAGCATAATCTGTCCAGCCTAGATTCCATTTTGGAGATTTTGACATGACAACGCCAACCGCGAGGCCTTTTCGCGAAACCCTACTGCAACTTCTCGCCACCGTCATGATTCCGCTTTCGGTTGCAGGCACTGGCATTTACTATACGCGTTGGCAGCAGAACCTGAATGATCTCAAAACGATGATCGACCTTGTAAGTGACCAAAACCCGGACAAGCGCAAATATGGGGTTGCTATGTTTGAGTATCTTCTGAAAAATGACAAGGTGCCGGTCGAGTTTGTGACAGCGCAACTGGCATTTGCCAATTCATCGGCGGACAAGGAACTTCTCCCCCTCATGGAACAGGCCTTGCTGAAAGCATCAGTTGAGAACTCGAAAGTTGAAGTCACTTTTCGCCAGGCCTTGGAGCGATTGCCATCCCGGGTTTTTGTCCATACACAAGACGACGCACAACGGGGATGCATTCGCAATTTGATCAATAAAATGCGCGATACTGACGCAACGGGTATGGTGGTGCCAGGCTATGCGCGTGCAACCTGGAGCGGTGAAGGCCATGAACTGCGGGTGTTTTCAAAATCTGATATGCCGCGCGGGCAAGAACTTGCCACACTGTTCACAAATGTCGGGCTAAAAGTTGACGTCGCTGATTTGTCAGGTGTCGCTGCAGCGGCCGCCAAGGCGCGACCCAACACTTTTGAACTGTGGTTTGGCACGGCCCCTGTGCCCGCCAGCTGTAACTGATCCTCTCTTTCAGCAATTTGGCACTGCTTGTGCATGTTCCGCACTAATCTTCTGTTCAGGTCATCACTGGCCTGAATTGGCACATGCATTCGTGAGTATTGCGTCTAAATGGCTGAACTTGACCAGTTTATGGTGGCTTTAAAAACGGCGCGTTTGGCTGAGGCAGCCCAGGTGGAAGCCTTGATTCATTTGAGCGATGCCCGGGCGCTAAGGTTAAAAAACTTGCTGGAAATTGTGCAACGCCGGCTTTTAAACAGTGACCGGGCCAGAGAGTTGCTGGAACTTTACGTGCAAGAAGGTGCTGCACCCAGGCTTTGGGTGAATTTTACATCATCTGTGGTGATGGAGCCAGATCCGCGAACTTACCGCCTTCAACAAGATACTGAACAGGTGTCTGAAATTGTGTTTGAAACGCGGGATGTCAACGAAATGGCGGGCTATGTCATCCGCCATCTGGCCCGGCGTGTGGTGGTTCGGGAAAAGTTTGCGGTGGCAGTTGCCCGGAAAGCAAAATCATATTCAGTCAATGACATGATTTATGTTTGGATCATGGGAATTGTATTTGGAAGCATGGCGTTGTTAATCTTGGGTTTTTATCTCGGCAAAATCCACTTTTAGGTCTTCTTTGCTTGTAATATTTAGAAACACCAATTGATTTCAATCTTACAACCTAACTTTGTTAGGTAGATTAAGGCGTAAGGTGAATCGTTCTACTTTCGTGCGCGATTTGCAATTGAGGTTTGGTGTTGAAATATTTTGGTCAATTGGCAGTGAAAAGCGAAATCAATGTGCAAGCTGTGCTTTTGCGCACGCCTACGATCAATCGGAACCTGGTTCAACGCATCGCCGGATTTTCAAATCTTGCAGAAGGTCTTGATTATGCGGCACTTGGTGTAACCGGACATAATTTTTATTCGGGTCGTGGTGTTCTGGAACACGTGCTGACCTATGCTGAACTTCGCAAGCAGGCATTGGCAACCGCACGAAAATTGATGTCAACAGGATTAAAGCGTTTGGACCGCGTGGCAATTGTTGCGGAGACCGGACCTGCTTTCATGATCACATTTTTTGCATGCCAATATGCAGGCTTGGTTCCATGCCCAGTGCCTTACAGCATGTATATTGGCGGCAAGGAAGCTTATGAAGCCCGCATTGCCGGAATGCTTGATGCGGCTGCAGCGCATGCCATCATAGCCCCAGCGGGAAGTGTTTCGTCTCTGCGCAAGGCTGCTGATACTGCCCAAGTGAAATTGGTGTTAAGCCATGATGAGCTTCAGGCTTTGCCTCAATCAATTGCTCCTTTGCAAGGTTTCGGCGCAGAAGATGTGGCTTATATTCAGTACTCTTCTGGTTCCACATCAGCACCCAAAGGCGTTCTTGTTTCGCAGCTCGCGATCATGGCAAATGCCAAAGGCATTTTGGCTAATGGCATGAAAATCCAGAATGATGATCGCGGGTTTTCGTGGTTGCCGCTTTATCATGATATGGGGCTTGTGGGGTTCTGCCTTGCTCCCATGCTGGCACAAATCAGTTTGGATTATTTGGCCACAACAGCTTTTGCCCGCAGGCCTGCGCTATGGCTGAAGTTAATGTCAGAAAACAGGTCCACGATCTCATTTTCTCCCACCTTTGGTTATGAACTTGCAGGCAAGCGCATCAACGGAGATGCTGTAACGCTGGATCTTTCAGCGTGGCGCATTGCAGGCATTGGTGGCGACATGGTGCGCGCCGATGTTTTGCAAGGTTTTGCTGATCACCTGAAAGCTGGAAAATTTGATGCGGCCGCTTTTATGCCAAGTTATGGGATGGCTGAGTCAACACTTGCAATATCTTTTGCCACGTCAAAGGGACCCATACGGGTGGACCATGTTGAGCATGATGCTATTCGCACGCAGCAAAAGGCTATTCCTGTGTTGAAAGGGTCTGATCAGATCTCGCGCAGTTTCGTAATTTGCGGCAGGCCCATTGCTGGCCATGCTATAGAAGTGCGGGCCGAGACTGGTGCTGTTTTGGCAAACCGAGAAATTGGGCGAATTTTTGTGTCCGGGCCAAGTTTGATGAATGGCTATTTCAATAATATTGAAGCCACGTCTGAAGTGCTAAGCGCTGATGGTTTTCTCGACACGGGCGACATGGGATATATGCTGGACGGTGAGATTGTTATCACAGGCCGGGCCAAGGATTTGATTTTGCACAATGGTCGCAACATCTGGCCGCAAGATATTGAGTGGTCGGCAGAACAGTTGCCTGAGTTGAAGTCGGGCGAAGTTGCTGCCTTTGCCATTGAAGGTGAAGATGGCGACGATGAAGTGGTGGTGCTCGTAGAGTGCCGTTTGACTGATCGCGCATTGCAGCAAACGTTGCACCGTGATGTGTCCAAGCTTGTTCACCAATCCATTGGGGTTGATTGCACTGTCGAGTTGGTTGCTCCGCGCAGCCTGCCTTTCACCTCTTCTGGAAAACTGTCACGCGCCGGGGCCAGGCAAAAATACCTTGCCGGTGAACTCAGTGTGTTCCAGGCGGGTTGATCTGGTTTCGGAATTTAACGCGCCATGCGGATTGCATTGACGGGAGCCACCGGGTTTGTGGGCAAGCAAGTGTTGGCTGCCCTTAAAGAAGCGGGCCATGATGTTTCAATGCTTGTGCGCGGCAAAACGGTAAAGCCGCAAGCGCCTGCCCGTATCGTAGTGGGTGATTTGGAAAATTCTGCAGCCATTAAAAGCCTGGTTGAAGGCGCTGAAGTGGTTTTGCACCTGGCGGGCGCAATCACCGCATTCACCAAGGCAGATTATTTCAAAGTAAATTTTAATGGCACGCGCAAGGTGTTTGACGCTGCGTTGGCAGCGGGTGTGAAGCGCTTTGTTCATGTCTCATCTCTGGCAGCCCGCTTGCCAGGAATATCGCCCTATGCTGCCAGCAAGCGCGCCGCAGAGGATTTTTTGCTCAATGTCAAAGCAGGCCCACCTGTTTTGATTTTGCGGCCCTGCGCTGTTTATGGCCCAGGAGACAAGGCAACACTTCCGTTGCTGGCAGCATTGCAAAAGCGTGTGGCACTTTTGCCCGGGACTTCAACCTCAAGATTTTCATTAATCCATGTTGATGATCTGACCGCTGTCATTCTTGATGCAGTTCAATCATCGCGAACAGGTATTATTGAGGTGGATGATGTGGAAGGGGGGCACAATTGGGCTGAATTGGCCGCCATCAGCTCGAAAAACAGTGGTAGCCCTCAACATGTAACCTATCTGCCAAAGGCCTTGATGCAGTTGGTTGCTTTGGCTTTCGAAGGGGTGAGTTTTTTTACGCAGCGCCCAGGTATGATAAACCGCGCCAAAGTTCGAGAGCTTTATAACGAAGACTGGGTGGTGCGGGGGACAAATTGGCCGCGCCCACACCCCATTTTGCTTTCAGTTGGTTTGAACCAAACACTGAATTGGTATCGTAGTGAGGGCTTGCTGCCGCCTGTTTCAATGCATTTCAAGAGTTCTTAATGCCAGATATTTCAAAAATCTCAGAGGATATCTGCAATCTCCTTTTGCCTTTCAACAAGGACGCAAAGCCACTGAACGCCGCCACTGATATTCCGGCTGAACTTAATATTGACTCGGTTGGTATTCTTGATTTCATCATGGAAGTTGAGGATCACTTTGATGTTGAAATTCCCATGAATGTGGTATCCGAAATTCGCACAGTGGGTGAGCTTGCAGCCTATGTGAACTCGCAATTGGAAAAGGCCTGACCCCATGGTTGATCTACTTGAAAAACATCGCTCCATCGCAGACCGGTTCCAGCGCATGCTGGATATGGGCGGCAATGCCTTGGGTGTGACCAATGACCAGATGATATCTCCCACGCGTGCCATTGTTGGAAGCCGTGAAATCATTCTGGCTGGAACCAACAATTACATGGGGATCACGTTCAACGAAAGTTGCATTGCGGCAGGTCAAAAAGCCTTGGCCGACTTTGGCACGGGCACCACGGGATCACGCATCGCCAATGGCACATTTGCCATGCACACGGAACTTGAACATGAGTTGGCGAATTTTCTCGGTCTGAAACACTGCATCGCATTCACCACCGGTTATCAAGCCAATCTTGGCATGCTTTCGGGGTTGGCTGGCCCCAATGACACAATTTATCTTGATGCCGATTCGCATTCTTCAATTTATGATGGCTGCACATTATCGGGTGCCAAACTTGTGCGCTTCCGGCACAATGATGCAAATGATTTAGACAAGCGTTTGGCGAGATCAGAAAATGCAGGCGGCAGGCTTGTGGTGCTTGAAGGCATTTATTCAATGATTGGTGACCGAGCACCTTTGGCTGATTTTGTTGCGTTGAAGAAAAAACATGATTTTCAATTGTTGGTTGATGATGCTCATAGTTTCGGGGTGATTGGACCTCATGGCCGCGGCCTAGCCGATGAGGCTGGGCTTGAACACGAGGTTGACTTTGTGATCGGCACATTTTCAAAAAGTGTTGGCGCAATCGGCGGCTTTGGTGCCAGCAATCATCCCCTGTTCAACACGCTGCGCTTTGCCATGCGGCCTTACATGTTTACGGCCTCATCATCGCCTGCATCAGTTGCAACTTCATTGCAGGCGCTGCGTGTGTTGGCGGCGGAGCCTGAGCGGCGCAGACGTCTCATGGAAAATTCGGCGCGGTTATTTCATGGCTTGCGCGGGCTGGGACTTGAAACGGGCAGCGATGTGGTAAGTCCGGTGATTGCCATCAAATGCGCCGACGAGCAGACGACAATTGCGAAATGGAACGCGCTTTTTAATGCCGGGGTCTACGTCAACATGGCCATTCCGCCCGGCACACCCAACAAATTGTGTTTGCTGCGCTGCTCGGTATCGGCTGCTCACAGCTTTGAAGAGATTGACCAGATCATTAAAACATTCAAGACTGTTGTGGCTGTTTAATCAGCAAGTTGTGGGTTGGGAAAGCGTCAACTGATCATATTTAAACACGTTCAGTTCTTGCGACCAAGCTGAGCCCGATTGCCGAGAATATGAGAAGGGGTGTCCACGCGGCAAGCCAGGGTGCAACAATACCAAGCTCACCCAAGGTTGTGGCAATTCCGTCCGATATGAAAAACAAGAATCCCAGAGCGACACCAATAGCAAACAGCACACCCAATCCACCACCACGGCGAAATCTTGCGGCCATTGGAATGCACAACATGATCATGACAACGGCCACGACCAGTGAGGCCAACCTTTTGTGCCAGCCCGTTTGATAGATTGAAACAGGGCGCACGCCATAACCTTTGTTGGCAATAAAGTCATTCAACTCAGCCAGATTCATGTCTTCTGGATCACCGGTTCGGTTTGCACCCGCGGGTCGCATGGTGCCAGTATAAATCAGACTGTCGAGGCGGTTCGGTGATTGCGATCCATTGTAGTACACCACAACTCTTGTCAGGCGCCAGCGATCCTGCACTTGATCCGCCTGATCTGCGTAAATCTGCTCTTTAAGTGATCCTGCTTCGTCACGCCGGAAAATGATTACACCTTCCAGATGTTTGCCATCGCCACTCACTTTTGTCGCGCGCATGATATCGGTTCCGGACCTGATCCAGATGGGATCAGTGTTGCTGACATTGATCTTGTTTTTTGCGTAGTCGCCAATGCCCCACAGTTTCAATGTTGGCGTGGTGGCGGGTATAGCCCGGTCTAAAAGTAAAAACTGAACACCCCCGATGATCAGCGCCATGGGCAGCAGCATGAAGATAATGCGAAGCGGAGAAATTCCAGCCGCAAAAATGGCAGTCATTTCGTTTCGATACGAAAGTTCTGTGATTGACAGCAATACAGCAAGAAGAAGGCTCATGGGGAGAAACACGGCAAGTATGCCAGGACTGCGGTAAGTGAGATATCGGAGCACTGACGTGAAGCCATTGCTGTCAATATCCAAAACGTCTTTGATGTATCCAACAACTTCCAACGTAACCACGAATATCGTGATGCTGAGCAAGATGGTCACAAAGCGCAGCACAATCATGCGCGTCAGCAATGAGGCAATTGTGCTCATGACGTTTGGTGTTCGAGTTGGAATTGTGCAGATTGAGTCATTGTTTTTTCAGAGTTGTTCCAGCTTCTTGTGGTGACGTTGGTTTGCCATTTGCCTCTGACGCGGTCAATTTGATAGAGGTTCCACGCTGCTACATCATGGCCGCGTGATGCTGACATTGATGCAGAAGGAACACCCACAACGGGTATTTTGCCAGATTTGGCATCAATAAAATTCAAACTGCGCGTGTGATTGTGACCATGGATCACCAGCTCAGCTCCCTCATTTTGAAGAACAGCACAGATTTTGCCAACGTCTGACAGTGCCCTTTGCGGATGGCTGATGCCGGGCGCTGGCGGGTGGTGAATCATCACAATGCGGTAAAATCCACGTGCACGAAGCGCCTTTAAATTTTCAGCCAATTTTGTCAATTGTAATTCGCCCACTGTGCCGCCCGCCCTGAAAATGCTTTGCGGGCAGGCTGCATTTATGCCGATGAGAGCCACGTTGCGTCGCAGGCGAATGAAAGGGAGGCTTTCATCTTTTGCATTCTCATTGGTCATGTACGCGGCAAAAAGGCCCAATCCCAAATGCTTGGGAACATCCACATAGGCATCATGATTGCCAGGTGTGTAAGATAGAAAATCCGGCGGTCCCACATGGGAAAGCCACGCAGCACCTTGGACGAACTCTGCTTCCGCAGAAATATTTACAAGGTCTCCGGTAAAAGCAACATGATCAGGATTGGATGCTAAAATATCCGCGAGGACTTGCGCTGCAATTTCAGGCAAATAAAGATGTTTGCGACTGAAATGCCATGAGAGTGCCCCTATGAATTTCTTGAATGCAGGTTTTCGCAGCAGGGCCCCTTTCGGAAGGGGACCGAGATGCACATCAGAAAAATGGGCAAGGGAAAAACTCAATTTGAGTTAAAGCTGCTTTTCATAAATGCGGTAAGTTTTTGAAACATGGCTCTCAAATGTTTCGATGATGTGGCGAATGCGCATGTTGTCCTCCAGGATCCAGGAAAGCTCAACGCTTTCAGCACCCCTAGGCACATGAAAATCATAGATGGCTTTTATTACACCAACGCTCAAGGCTGCACCCAGACTTCCATCCTGATATTTCTTTAGAACGCCCATCAACGGCACACGGAATGATTTGGCCCGCTTGGTCATCAGCTTGCCAACAAGACGGGGCAGGCCGTAAGGCAACAATTTACCATCCAATCCCTTAAACCATTCATTCAAGTTTGGCATAGCCACGATGAAGGCAGCATTTTCTCCGCGGTAAGAGGCAATTTGCACAGATTTCGAATGCACCAGCAACTTGAGATTTGTGGCCAGCATCTGCAGCTCAGCTTGCGTGAAAGGCACATAGCCCCAATTGCTACTCCACGCGTCGTTGAATATCGACATGATGATTTGTATTTCATTTTTCATGTCTGCTTTGTTCAGCGGGCGAATTTTTATATCACCAGATTTTGCGGCCCGGTTATAGATTTTTACAAGTGCAGGTGTGAAAGGTTTTGTCAGGTCACGGGTATAAGCAAAAAGGTCCTTCGCCTTTTTGAAGCCCCTGTCCTCTACATGTTTTGCAAAATAGGGAAGCGCATGGCCCATCATCATATTGGGAGGCGTATCAAAACCATCAATCAGCAAGCCACTTTCATCATTGATTGAAAAACTGAAAGGGCCCCGAACGCGCGTCATCCCTTTTTGTTTCAACCAAGTTTCAGCCGTATTGAACAAGGCGGAGAACACTTCCGCGTCGTCATGTGCATCCAGAAAGCCAAATTGACCGCAGCCATCGCTGTAACGTTCAAGATGCAGCCTGTCTACTTGCGCCGAAATGCGCCCCACTGGCTTTCCATCTTTTTCCGCAATGAAAAGCTGCGCTTCCGCATGTTTGAAATAGGGGTTTTTTTTCACATCAAGGTGTTCAAGTCTTTCAAAAAAAAGCGGTGCCACCCAGTTTAGGTCACGTTCATAAACTGAAAAAGGAACACGCAGAAATGCAAGTTTGTCGGCCTTGGTGGTCACGGGTCTGATGGTGAGAGCGCTCATGCCTGCTTGATCCTTGCTTCGGCTTTGGTAATGTCGGTGATCTTGCCAGCTTCCACCTTGTACAATTTTTCGGCAATCGCTGTCCAGGCGGCGCGGTGCGTAATAGCAATGATTGTATACTTGCCACGCAATGCAAGAATGTTGCGCACAATTTCGGCTTCGGTTTCAGGATCCAAGGCGCTGGTCACTTCATCAAGAATAATGATCTTTGGATTTTTGACCAAGGCCCGGGCGAGCGAAATCCGTTGCTTTTGACCTCCAGAGAGTTTTCCTCCCATTTCGCCTACATCCGTATGCAAGCCATGTGGTAAGTTGCTCACAAAGCTTGATGCCCCGGCCGTGGCCAATGCCTGGTTCACATCTTCCGTTGAAATAGCAGGGTCATAGAGCGCCACGTTGGCTTCGATGCTGTCGTGAAACATAACCAATTCTTGCGGCACATAACCAATATTCTGTCGCCAAGATTTAATGTCAACATCGAGAATATCATCACGCCCTATTCTGATCGTGCCTGATTGAGCCTTGTGAAATCCAATCAGCAAATCAATGATCGTCGTCTTGCCAGCGCCAGACGGACCTTGCAGAACCGTAATCTTGTTGGCCGGGATTGTGAAATTTAGGTTTCTCACGGTGGGCTGGGTGCCATGTGAAAAGCTTACATTTTCGAAGGTGCAACCACCAAGTAACTGAGCCTGCTTATGGCCTTGCGAAAACTCTTCGGCAGATTCGGCTTTGGTAATCATGTCAATTACGGAATGGTAAGCACTTTCCACCTGCACCACCATTTGAACATTTTTCTGCAACCGGGAAATGCTATAAATCACCTGATAGAAAAGCAGACCGAAAACGGTAAGTTCAGGAAGCGTGGCATTGCCGAAACGATGCGCCAGGTAGGCGCTTCCAGCAACAACAATGGCAATCAGACCGTCATTTCCATATTGCATGCCAGCCCTGGCCACGTTTCCGCGCAGCAGATTGCGCTTGATCTTGCTCAATTGAGCGCCAAGCTTGGTCGTCAATGGTTCATACCTATGCATGGATTTGAGCGCTTTGATGTTGTTCATCACATCAATCATGTCAGAGGTGAATATAGCCACACGGTTGGTAATCTTGTTGCCTGAATTGCGCGCGATCGCGACCAAATTTGACGATGCTGCCGCAACGATAATTCCTGCCAAAAGCCCGGTGAAAGCCACACGCCAGTTGATCAGCAAGGCGGCTGCGATATAAACAGCCACCTGTATCGACATTGAAATCACGATTGCTGCATATCCGTAGGCTTCGCCTGCGCGGCCCGCATTGTTGCTGAGCTCATTTGCAATGCCACCCCCGCTTTGCTCGTTATAGAAACTCCAGCGGGCTTTAAAAATGGCCTGAATTAAGCGCCGTCTCAAATCCACGGTCACCCTGGCTGCTGCCATACCTGCATACACGTTTGCAGCAAACAGAAGGGCAGAACGCATGACAAGAAAAAAAGTCAGCATGATAAGCAGCACTTCAAGTGACGGCGATAAACCGAGCGCACCCAGCATGGCATGAAAATAAGTTTCCAAGGGTGTGGGCGGCCCGGAACTTTGGTTCATCATGGCGGTGGCAACGGGCAGAATGCTGCCAATGCCCGCAGCTTCGGCAAAGCCCCCCAACAGCAAACACAACAGCACAAGCCATGGCTTGGTCTTTTCAGCGTAAAAGAAGATTTTAAGAATTTGGAGCATTAAGGGGAGAAAGATCCGATTTGGGCCGCTTCTGGTCCGCATCAATTAGAGTGATTGCGAGCGTGACACAAGCGAGGTTCGAATGCCCATAAAAGCGAGGATTTTCAAAGCAGCAAGCTTGTTTTTACAGCAACCCTGGGCCCGTATTACAAGGGGAATGACGTTGGGTTCACGTGCTGTGGTTTTGGACGACAAGGGTGGCGTGGCACTGGTGCGCCATACTTATTCTGCGGGCTGGATATTGCCAGGTGGTGGCGTGGAGCCCGGTGAAACTTTGGCTGCAGCAGCCTTGCGTGAGATCAGGGAGGAGGCCGGCATCATTGGAGAAGCTCCTATTCTTTATGGTATGTATTCAAATGAACCTGTTTTCAAAGGTGATCATGTGGCCTGTTTTATTGTTCGGCGTTTTACACAAATGGAGTGGAAGCCCAATCTTGAAATTGCTGAAGCCCGGTTTTTTCCGGTTACGAGCCTGCCCGCAGATACAACGGGAGGAACCAGGCGGAGACTGGCAGAAATTCTTGACGGCGCAGCCCAAAGTGAAGTGTGGTGAGAGCGCTTGACGGATGGAGAGCAGGCTTCTATTGCCGCCACCATGGTTTTAAATATTCATGCTTATCTGCGACGACGCTCTATCACGCGTTAAACAGCTCTGTGACTTTCCAGTGTGAAAGTCCCAGGGCGATTTCCCTGTGGCAGAGATAACATGACATGACTTTCAAGCTTCCTCCCGTTGAACAGATTGCTGCTGATGAGCTTGCAATTGAACATCTTCTTGATCTCACTTTCGGTTTGGCGCGGCGCACCAAAACCTCTTACCGGTTGCGCGAGGGCAACGAGGCGGTGCCGGGGCTTTCCATGGTTGTGCGAGACAGTGAGGTTGGGCTTGCAGGTGCCATCAGCTATTGGCCCTTGGTTGTGGGACATTCCTTCGAACCAGCCCTTTTGCTGGGTCCACTAGCAGTGCATCCAGCGCGGGAAAACCTGGGCATCGGGCGCGCCTTGATGACCAAAAGCCTCGATAGGGCAAAGGCCATGGCACATGCACTTGTGCTGCTGGTGGGGGATGCACCCTATTATGAGCGGGTGGGATTTCACGTTTTGCCACCAAGCCTGTTGCAAATGCCAGGGCCTATTGATCCAGCGCGCTTTATGTATCTGGAGTTGGTGCCAAATGCTCTCACGGCAGTCAGCGGATTGGTGTTGCCACACAATAGGAAAGATGAGCTTTCAGCGGCCCTCGCGAAACCACATCGCTGAGGCAGCCATCAGCAATGCTGCCAGGCTGAGAAGAGTTGCAAAGAGTGAAATCTCTTTGACAGCGGTTACACGGTATATGCCATTAGCCCGCACGCTCATCCAGCCAGAGCCCGCATAAAGTTTGCCTGGTGCCGTGGCCGTCATGCTTGGCATGCCATTTTCGAGCCAGGCAATGCCGCCGCCAGTTGCCTTGGCGACAGGGGCCAGCTTTACCTCGGTTGCCTTTATATCGAGGGATTCCTTGGCATCAGCGTTGCCAATGGCGGCCGCTGCCTGCAAGGTGCCATCTGTCAAGCTGTGCAGTCCTGCTTCTTCAGCTTTGATACGGGCGCTAAACACACCAGCTTTTGCCGCCACAAGCGGAACAGTTTGAGATTTTCCGGAAGGGCTTGTCACGGTGACAGGTTTTGCAGAATCCGCCATGCTGCGGCGCTCAACTACAATATCAGTTCCCACTTGTTTGGCGCTGAGGAATTCTTCTTCAAGGTCTGGCTCTTTCATTAGCCAATGGGCCATGCGGCGCAACAATTCAGTTTGCGGGCCGCCGCCTTCATAGCCTCTAGCCCACAGCCAGCCATGGTCAGACAGCAGCTGGGCCACGCGACCCTCACCAATATGGCTCATCACCAACAGGGGTTTGGCATCAGGGCCTGCCATCAAGGTTTCAGCTTCGGGTGCCACGGTCGAGTCAATGAGGCGAAACCACCGGCCCCAGTTTGGTTTGTCGCCATTGGCACCGGGTAAATCCTTGGTCACAGGGTGGCGCTGGCCCTGCACGGTAAGCGCTGGCTTAAAAGGGGCCTCGGTCACAAGGCCCGTGGGCGCTGCACTCAGGACATCAGAAAGCGGCGTGCTGTACAGGCCCTCCTGGTCGGCAAAGTCCGGCCCGGAAGCCACAAGCAGCGCACCGCCTTTGCGCACATAATCCGCAATGTTTGCCAGATAAGAGTCAGGCAGAATGGCTTGTCGGCGGTAGCGGTCAAAAATGACCAGATCGAATTGATCCAACTTGTCGATAAACAGTTCGCGTGTGGGAAATGCAATCAGCGATAGTTCCTTGGTTGGCGTACCATCCTGTTTTTCAGGTGGGCGCAGAATGGTGAAATGGACCAAATCAACCGACGCATCCGCCTTCAGCAAATTGCGCCACGTGCGTTCGCCCGGGTGGGGCTGTCCTGAGACCAGAAGCACCCGTAAGCGGTCTCTTATGCCCTCAATCACAGCAACGCTGCGGTTATTCTGGGTCGACAGCTCCTTGTCACGGAGTGCAGCTGAAAGCTCGACCAGATTTTGCCCGGCATGGCCGATGGGGATTTTGACCTCGTTCACTTCTCCGGGTGTTACATCAATGACGCGAGGCGGTAGCCCGGGGATTTGAATGGTGACCGAAACATAGGCACTACTGCTCACGGAATCTTCCACGTGAAATTGCAATGTTTGCTCTTGTCCCACAATGCCAAAACGGGGAACCCGGTCAATCACCATCCGCCTGTCACTTTCTGATTTACTGCCAGTCAGCAAGCTGTGAATGGGGCCTGCAAGTGCAGCAAGATTTTCGGGCACATCATGCACCTGACCATCGGTGATCAGAAATGCTCCGGCAAAGCGTTCCTTTGGAATATCTGCCACGCTTCGGTTGAGTGCGGTGAAAAGTCTGGTGCCGTCTGCATCTGCCGTCAGGCCAGATTTTACAGTCACCTCACGAAGTTCTGTGTTGCCCAATTGGGCAATGCGAGTTTTCAAATCAGCCAGGGCCTTCACAGTCTGTGCGGTTCGGTTGCCAATAGCTTGGCTTTGGCTTTCATCCACAACGACAACGGCAATATCACTGAGCGGCAGCCTTTCATCTTGGCGGATAATTGGATTTGCAAGGCTTGCCAGTAAAAGTGCGGCAGTGATGCCGCGAAGCCCTGCGCCCTTGACACGACTTAAAAGCATTGCCGCAATAGCCACGGCAGCGAGAGCCGCGAATATCCATATCGCAGGCCACGGCAAAAAGGGTGCAAATTCAATGTTCATGTCATGGCCCCAACCTATTCATTGCCCAAGCCTCTCCAGAAATGCAGGAACGTGCACTTGGTCAGTTTTATAATTTCCCGTCAGGGCATACATCACCACGTTCACACCCACCCGAAAGGCCATTTCGCGCTGTTGATCAGCACCGGGAATTACAGCATTCAGCGGATTACCATCACGGTCCAGAGCCCAAGCGGCGGCATAATCGTTTGACCCTATGATTATGCCAGAAACGCCGTCTGACGTGTTGCCTGTTGTATCGGCACTTTGGGTTTCCACCCAGAGAGGGCCATTTTCATAGCGTCCCGGAAATGTCTTCAACAGATAGAACGACCTGGTCAGAACATGGTTTTCGGGCACAGGCTCCAACGGTGGAATATCAAGTTTTGCAAGAATGCGCTTCAAGGCATCAGTGATGGCACTGTCTGAATTCAAATCGCCGCCATTGTCGCGAAGGTCAAAGAAAATCGTCCCACCATTTTTCATATAAGAGTCAAGCCGCTGCAATGTTGCATCATTCGGGGCTTCTGCCTGCTCCGTTACGGGCCAGTAGAGCAAGGGATAAAACACCAGATTGTCTGTTTCAATATTGATGCCAACGGGTTCACCGATGGCAGCTGACGTTCGGTCAGCCATCACAAAACTCAATCCCTTCAGACCCTCTGCACTGTTTGTGTCAATGTCTGCCACGCCCGTTTTGACATAGGCGAGATGGGTTTCGAGAGCAGCTGCCATGTCTGATTGATCATCGGCTCGGGCTATTTGTGGCTGACAGAAAACCAATCCAGTGACCACGAACGCGGCGATTACGGCGGTCGCATTTTGCCACCTGTTTTTGAAGGCACCTCCTAGAAAAAGTGCGGCGAGACAATCAATCAGAAACAATATAGCCGCAGCAGTGAAAAGTTGAGGTGCATAGTTTACGGTTTCTGCAGGTTTAAGCTGTTGCAGTGCCACGCCGGACATGGGCACAAGATCGGCAGCTTTCAAATCAAGATTGATGGCACGTTCCTGATTGCCATTGGAATAGAGACCCGGTGGCGTCTTAACACTAGCTGTAGCACCATCAAATTGCGCCGTTGTGATAGGCGGAATGGCAACCGTTGGCGATGCCATTTCTCCAGTTCCCGTCAATATCAGACGTTGCGCAAAATCAGTACTTGCAGTGGTGTTTCCTTTTGACGATGCGTTGGAACCTGCGGCGGGCGCAAGATCGACAATACGTTGCAACATTTCAACGAACGTTCCAGACAGTGGCAGGTTTGACCAATCTGCATTGGCCGTAATGTGATAAAAAACAATCAGGCCTTTGCCTTGCGCGCGCGCGGTCACCAGAGGCGTGCCATCGCTCAGACTGGCCCAGGTTTTTTCGGCCAGATCAGTTTCAGGCTCCGCCAAGATCTGGCGCGACACTGTCACACGGCTATCAATTGCTATCCCGGCAAACGGACTTTTATCGCCAAAGACTTGCATGGCTTGTGGCGTTTCCCAGCTGAGCGCGCTTCCCAGGTTTCGGTCCCCATCGCGCAATTTGACAGGTATCAGATCATCAGTACTGGACGCCACACGGGGGCCCGCAAAGCGGAGCAATACGCCCCCTTTTTCAATCCAGGGGAGCAAGGCATCGTGGGTTTCCTGCGACACTTTTCCAATGTCCGCCATGACCAACATTGACAGTCCTGCATCCAGTTCCGCTTTCAATTCAGATGCAGATTGTGGTTCCCGCAAGTCGGCATAGGGTTGCAAGGCATTGGTCACGTAATGCAACGGCGACAAAAGTGGTTGTGCAGCTTCTTGTGCAGCACCTGTTTCAATTGCAATGGTCTTGCGCCGCCAGCGATCATCCAGCAATTGTCTGGCGCCAGCATGGTTTTCATTCACAACCGACACACTCTGAATTTCATTTCTCAACTCAACGGGCAGAACTAGTTTTACGGTCTTTGCCGTGTCAGTCCCGAATTCCAAAGGTAACTCCGCCAATACCCGCCCATTACCCGCAAGCGCTTGAACCCTTGCTGTGTTTCCACTGGCGGGGCTTCTTAGCGCTTCGATGTTGATATCGCCATTTTCCACAGTTGGCTTTGACAGTGCTATGGGAAGATCAGAATCGCTCAGGGTAAAACTATTTACACGTGAACCAAACATTTGCCGCAGCCCATTATTGAATAATGTGGCTGTGCCTGCATCCAGTCCATCCGTCAGCCACGTTACACTGCCTGCCTTGATGTTTTGAGACTTTAACTGCTGCAAAAGTTTTAGACGGTCGGTGGCCAAAGCTTGGGGCTGGAGGGCTCTCACAATGTTCAGAGCTTCACTGGCCGCCATGGCCTTAATATCCTGGCTTTGGGCTAACGGAGTTGTGGTTGCAAGGCTCACCACGCGGTTGGCCCTTGTTGCCTCTTCCAGAAATCCAGTCAGGGCTTGCAGGCGCTTATTCCATGATTTTGCAGCGGCCCACCCATCATCAACAATAATCAACAACGGTCCTGTGGAAGTGGGGCCCGCAGTGTCCTTGCGCAGTTGTGGATGAGCGACCGCCACAATCAGAAGGGCAGCCAATGCCAAACGCAGGGCCAAAAGCCACCACGGTGTTTTATCCGGTGTTTCCTCCTGCGATTGCAAATTGAGCAGAATGCGCAGCGGTGGAAATTTTATAGCCTGCGGTCGTGGCGGTGTAAACTGCAGCAGCCACCAAATGACTGGCAACGCCAGCAAGCCCCATAGCGCCAAGGGTGTTACAAAACTGATACTGCTCAGCCATTGTATCATTGATCACCCACACGCGCGTAAAGCGCCAGCAAACACCTGGCTAGCGGTTGGTCTGTCCGGTGCACAGTGAAGCTCCAGCCGAGCCTGTTGGCCAGCAGGCGCAACGTTTCAAGCTGAATTTGATAGGCCTTTATATAGTCGGCTCTGAGATTTTGGGTTTTACTGGCAAGAAATTTACGGGCAACGTCAAGCCCGGTGAATTCAACACGGCCGTCATAAGGCAGTGTTTCTTCTGCCGGATCGGCAATTTGCACCATATGCCCCCGCACGCCCGACTGGGCCAGAGGCGTAAGTGCCGCCTTGATATCTTCCGGAGCGTCAAGAAAATCTGAAATCAAAACTGCTGCCGATTGGCGCTGCATGTGGGTTGGCTTTGGCAGGGCCATATTGTTTGCTACACTGCACCATTCTGCCATTTGCCGCACTGCCGGTTTACCGACACTGGCGCGGTAAGGGCTTCCTAATGCGCCAATCCGCTCATGGGCGCGCACTGCGAGGCTCGCCAAAGCAAGTTGCAATATTTGTGCACAATCTTTTTTGGTTTCGCTCGCCAGATGAGATTTGAAATCCATGCGCGCATTTGAATTCGACCACAGCCAAAGGGTATTTGCGGCCTCCCATTCATTGTCGCGGATGTAAACGGTGTCAGATTTAGCACTTCGATGCCAATCAATGCGCTGAGTTGAATCGCCAAAACTGTAATTGCGATATTGCCAGAAATTCTCTCCCGGTCCGGCGCGTTTGCGGCCGTGCACACCCAACACCACTGTCGCAGCAATTCTTTCTGCTTTCACCAGCAAGGGGGGCAGGCTTTGCGATAAATGTTCCGCGCGTTGGTCTAGCATGATCAGGCTAGAGACTTTGCAAGGTGTGAAATAACCTGGGGCACCGTCAACCCATCTGCACGGGCTGAGAAATTCAATGCCATGCGGTGCTTGAACACCGGTTCCAACAAGGCAATCACATCATCCACTGAGGGAGAAAGCCTGCCCTGCAACAGGGCGCGCGCTCTAGCGCAGAGCATCAGCGCCTGGCTGGCCCGGGGGCTTGGGCCCCATGCCACAGACTCATTGATATATGTATCGGCGTCAGGCCCTGGCCTTGCGGCCCGCACCACTTTCAAGATTGCATCAGTCACTTGTTCACCAACAGGAATGGTGCGTGTCATCTTTTGGGCGGCAACAAGATCGGCAGTGGACAGTGTTGCCTTCGGCTCTTGTTCTTCACTGCCTGTGGTTGCAAACAGCATTCGCCGTTCCGCGTCGATCGGCGGATAGGAGATATCGACCTGCACCAGAAAACGGTCAAGCTGGGCTTCGGGCAAGGGATAGGTGCCTTCCTGCTCAATGGGGTTTTGCGTGGCCAACACATGAAACGGGGCTGGCAGATCATGGCGCTCGCCGGCCACGGTCACATGATGTTCCTGCATGGCCTGCAACAAGGCTGACTGTGTTCGCGGGGAGGCACGGTTGATTTCGTCAGCCATTAACAATTGGCAAAAGACCGGGCCTGGCACGAACCGGAAAGCGCGTTTTCCCTTGTCATCCGCATCCAGAATTTCTGATCCTAGAATATCGGCTGGCATCAAATCCGGTGTGAATTGAACGCGCTTTTCGGATAAACCGAGGACAGTGCCAAGTGCCGTGGCCAATTTTGTTTTCGCCAGGCCGGGTGCGCCCACAATCAGGGCGTGGCCCCCTGCAAGAATGGCAATCATGGCCAATTCAATCACGTCTTTCTGGCCAAACACCACCTCGTTCAAGGCAGATTGCGCAGCCGCCAGTTTCTCACCAATTGCTTCAAATTCACTTACGGTTTTGTTCGCCATAGTCCCTGCTTTTCTTTTTACCCATTCAATGACACATTCATGCCGGAGAATGGCACAAACATGGCCGCTTTGACACGCGACTCATGTGCCTTGATGTATAGGTTGAAACCATGGCGCTTTCGAGTGATGTGAGCAATCCGCTCAAGGGATTATCAGAGGTGACAAAGGTCAAAGGTCTGCCACCGGTTCACCTGTGGAATCCGGCTTTTTGTGGCGATATCGACATGCGTATCGCCGCAGACGGGTTATGGTATTACATGAATTCACCTATCGGGCGCATGCCGCTGGTCAAATTGTTTTCATCAATTTTGCGTTATGACGATGATGGAAAGTATTATTTGATCACGCCTGCCGAAAAATGCGGCATTGTTGTTGAAGATGCCCCCTTCGTGGCCATCCGCATGCGAATTGCAGGCGCAGGGCGCAGTCAAATCATTTATTTTGAGACCAATGTTGACGACGAAGTTGCCGTGGGGCCACAACATGCGCTGCGCGTGGCAAATGAAGCGGGCACAGGCGGCTTGAAGCCCTATGTGACTGTGAGGGCCAATCTGGAAGCACTTTTGGTGCGAGCCTTGTTTTATGATCTTGTGGCCCTAGGGGTGACCGAAGGCGAGTGGTTTGGCGTTTGGTCTTCGGGTATTTTTTATCCGTTGCAACGGGCAGCCGAATTGTGAGTTTCGATTTTTCTGATTTTCAGGCACGGGCAAAATCGCGTCTTTCGCCCACTCCGCCTTTAACCTGGAATCGTTCTGATGATGACATGAATGACCGGGCACGGATGATCCCTGATGGTGTGGTAACGAAGGCCGCCGCCGTGTTGGTGCCCATTGTCATGCGCAAGGAACCCACGGTGCTGCTCACACAGCGCCATGCGGACATGTCAAACCATGCAGGGCAAATTGCGTTTCCCGGCGGGCGCATGGATGAGAATGAAACAGCAGTTGCTGCTGCCCTGCGCGAGGCTGAAGAAGAGACCGGCCTTGCACCTGAATTTATCTCGCCGATGGGCTATCTCGATGGCTATCTTACCGTCACCCACTATCTGGTCACACCTGTTGTGGCGTTGGTTCGGCAGGGCTTTACATTACGTGCGGCCCCGCTGGAGGTGGATGATATTTTTGAGGTGCCACTTGCTTTTTTGATGGATAGTTTCAACCGCCAAACGCAGTCCCGGGAATGGAAAGGAATGACGCGGCATTTCTACGTCTATCCGCATGGCGAGAGATATATTTGGGGTGCAACTGCTGGCATGATAAAGAATTTGCATGACAGACTTTACAATCACTGATCATTGGCTGATGGAACCTCGATTACAAGAGGTGATGCGGGTTATCACTGCGACAGGTGGTGACGTGCGCGTGGTGGGTGGGGCTGTGCGCAATTCACTTTTAGGCCAACCCATTTGCGATGTTGATCTTGCCACCACACTGCTGCCTGAAGATGTGATGCACGCGTGCAAGGCTGCTGGCTTTGGTGTGCACCCCACAGGAATTACGCACGGAACACTCACCGTGGTCAACAGTGGCCAAGCGTTTGAAGTGACAACATTGAGGCGCGATGTGGAGACAGATGGCCGGCGTGCCGTGATTGCTTTCACGCATGATTGGAAAGAAGATGCCATGCGCCGGGATTTTACTATTAATGCGATTTACTGCGACAAATTTGGAAAAATATTTGATTTTACAAATGGTTATATTGATATTCAAAGAAAGCGCGTGAGGTTTGTTGGCGAGGCTGAAGAGCGCATCAAAGAAGATTATCTGCGAATTCTCCGCTTCTTCAGGTTCCACGCATATTATGGAAAAGGTGCACCATGCAGGGAAGGCTTGGCCGCCTGCGTGAAACTTAAATCCGGATTGAGAAAAATTTCAGCCGAGCGCATTCGCCAGGAAATGTTCAAACTTGTGGTTGCTCCGCGTGCGGTCGAGACGCTGAAGGTGATGGCTGAAAGTGGCATTCTTGCAATTATTGTTCCGTATACGGAGGATTGGCGCATCATAGCACGCTTGCCTGCCGACCCGGTATTGCGCATTTTTATGTTAGCTAAAGTCCCCAAAGATTTGCAAGAGCGCTTGAAGCTTTCCAGCAGTGAAGCGCTGCGCATGTCCAAACTCGGTTCAGCTCCAGATGTTTCTCCAAACTTACGCGACGCTGAGCAACGCATGGTGTTACATCATTTGGGCGAACCTACGTGGCAAGATGTGGTGCAGGTGGCGTGGGCCAGATCGCGGGCAAAGAGGGATGATCCCGCTTGGCAAAGGGTTCTTGATTTGCCACAGCGCTGGTCTGCTCCCAAATTTCCTGTTTCAGGCAAAGATTTAATTGAAGCTGGCATTGCCCCTGGCCTTAAGTTTGGCGAGCGTTTACAGGCGCTGCAAGATTGGTGGGTGGCTTCTGATTTTGCACCATCGCGCGAAGAGTTGTTAAAAAGGGTTGAAGATGGATACTGACATTATTGTAATGAAGACCACAGGCAAGACTGCGCCCAAGAAAAATGCGGGCAAGCCTGATCCTTCAAAACTGCTGAAGGGAGCCTACAAAACAACCACATGGAACCATTTTTCAGGGGAGGAGGGTCGTCTCCATTGTGGCATTTGGGAATCAACCCCCGGAACTGTGATGGTTGATTATACGGAGTGGGAGTTTTGTCACTTTATTCAAGGGGAAGCCGTGCTAACACGCGCCGAAGATGGCAAAAAATGGCGCTTGAAGCGCGGCGATGCGTTCATCATCCCATCTGGGTTTAAGGGAACATGGCAAACGGTGCGCAAAGTGAAAAAGCATTATGTCATCATGATGCCGGAGGAGTGACATGATCACCGGAAGGCAGACCTTAAGATGAAATCCATTTTAATCACCGGCGCTGCCAAGCGCATTGGCCGCCAACTTGCTTTAGATCTTGCCGATGATGGCTGGGATGTAGCCGTGCACTGCAACCGCTCGGTTTCGGATGGCGAAGACGTTGCAAAACTCATCCGTGCCAAGGGCCGCCGTTCAGTTGTTGTGGTGGGGGATTTGGCAGAGGTGGATATTGCCAAAAAACTTTTCGCACAGATGCATGACATTGGCCCGCTGACGGCGTTGATCAACAATGCATCGATGTTTGAATTTGACGAGGTGGGCAGCATCTCCGCCAGCACATGGCAGCGCCACCAGGATGTGAACTTGCGAGCACCTGTTATGTTAGCGCAGGAATTTGCCACACAGTTGCCCGCAGGTGAAATGGGCAATATTATCAACTTGATTGACCAGCGGGTGTGGAAGTTGAATCCGCAATTCTTTTCCTACACCATTTCCAAATCCGGCTTGTGGACCGCCACGCGCACGTTAGCGCAGGCCTTGGCTCCTCATATTCGCGTCAACGCCATTGGCCCGGGGCCAGCCCTGCCGTCCATTCGCATGGAAGATGAGGATTTTGAAAAACAAAAAAGCAAGACTTTGCTGGGCATCGGCACTTCGCCGGCGGAGATCTCGGCAGCCGTAAAATTCATTTTGTCGCAACCGGCGCTGACAGGGCAAATGATTGCGCTTGACGGGGGGCAGCATTTGGTGTGGCAAACAGCCGACGTTGTTGAGGTGAATGAATGAGCAAGATAACCCACCATGTGGCCAGTGCCGGAGCGCGCGTGCGCCACGTGTTTGTGCGCGATCTGGATTTGATGGCGCTGATTGGTATTTATGACCATGAGAAAATCAAGCCGCAGCGCATTGTGGTGAATGTTGATTTGTCCGTGCAAGAAGCTGATGCCCCGATGAGCGATGAGATTGATCATGTAGTATCTTACGAAATTGTCGTCAAAAAAATTGAAACGATTGTGGCTGAGGGTCACGTGAATTTAGTTGAAACTTTAGCGGAAAAATTTGCCGAAGCCTGCCTGCGGGATAAACGCGTGCTGGCTGCAAGAGTGCGCATCGAGAAGCCAGATATCATTCCAAATGCACGCAGTGTGGGCGTGGAGATTGAGCGGGGGCGGTGAAACTTTCTTGTAAATTTACTTCAGCTGCCTTGCGGCATCAGGGTGAATTGGCCACGCGCTATATTGACGATTTTGTGTTGCCCAATCTGGTAGTCCATAATCCGTGGACTGATTAAATCGTGACCTCCCTCACTGGCACTGAACTCATCAAAGATTTTGTAACGCGGCTTCCCTCCAAGCCCGGGGTTTACCGGATGTTTGATGCCAAGGGGGATGCCATTTATGTGGGCAAGGCCAAGAACCTGAAGAACCGTGTTTCGAATTATGCTCTAGGGCAGGGGCACAATAACCGCATTGCCTTGATGATCTCACTCACATGCAACATGGAGTTTGTGGTGACTGCGTCTGAGGCAGATGCGCTTCTGCTGGAAGCGAATCTTATCAAGAAGTTACGCCCCAAGTTTAATGTTCTGCTTCGGGATGATAAATCATTTCCCTACATTCTGATTGCCAAGGATCACAAGGTGGCGCAGCTGGCAAAGCACCGGGGGGCGCGCAACCGCAAGGGTAATTATTATGGGCCGTTTGCATCTGCGGGGGCTGTAAACAATGCCATCAACACTATGCAAAAGGCGTTTCTTCTGCGGTCGTGCAATGATTCTATTTATGCCAATCGTTCGCGCCCGTGTTTGCTTTATCAAATCAAGCGTTGCTCCGCCCCTTGTGTCGATTACATAACGCTAGAAAACTACACCGAGTTGGTGAAAGAAGCTGAAGATTTTCTGACCAGCAAATCAACCGCCGTGAAAGCCGAGCTTGCCAAGAAAATGGAAGTAGCGGCCGAGGCCATGGAATTTGAAGACGCAGCGCGGTTTCGCGACCGCATTCAGGCCATGAGCTTTGTGACCCAGACGCAAGGCATAAACCCGCAAACGGTTGATGAGGCCGATGTGTTCGGGCTTGCACTTGAAGGCGGGCAATATTGCGTTCAGGTATTTTTTATCCGCTCTGGGCAAAATTGGGGCACGCGGGCCTATTTTCCCAAGACTGATAAATCAATGGAAGAGTCGGAAGTGCTGTCGTCATTCCTCAGCCAGTTTTATGATGACAAGCCCATACCTGCGAACATTATCATAAGCCAAGATTTTGAAGAGCGCGGATTGCTGGAAGAAGCATTCACCGCTCATGCGGGTCACAAGGTGGACATTCTGGTGCCGCAGCGCGGCGAAAAGAAAACGCTGGTTGAACATGCAGTAACCAATGCGCGTGAGGCCAATGGGCGGCGTATGGCAGAATCCTCCTCGCAAGGAAAACTGCTGGATGGCGTTGCAAAAGTCTTTAGCCTTGCCTCGCCGCCACGGCGCATTGAGGTTTATGACAACAGCCACATTCAGGGCGCACACGCCGTAGGCGGCATGGTGGTGGCCGGGCCTGATGGCTTCATGAAAGCGCAATACCGAAAGTTCAACATCAAGGCCGAGGATTTCAAGGCGGGTGATGATTTTGCCATGATGCACGAAATGCTGACGCGAAGGTTCACCCGCCTGATCAAGGAGCATGGCGACGAGCAGGATGATGACGAGTCGCTCAATTGGCCTGATTTACTGTTGATTGATGGCGGGCAGGGGCAGCTTTCTGCCGTGCAGGCGGTGCTGGCCGATTTGGGCTTGCATGATTTACCCGTGGTGGGAGTGGCCAAAGGACCAGACAGAGACGCGGGGCGGGAACATTTTCACACACCCGGCAAGCCCAGTTTCATGCTTGAAGCGCGTGACCCGGTTTTATATTACATTCAGCGCCTGCGCGATGAAGCACACCGCTTTGCCATTGGCGCACACCGGGCCAAGCGCTCCAAAGCCATTGGGGTTAACCCGCTGGATGAGATTTCGGGCATTGGCCCCACGCGCAAGAAAGCCTTGCTCCAAAGCTTTGGATCGGCGAAAGCTATAACCAAAGCCAATGTGGCCGATTTGGCTGCGGTTGCAGGCGTGAGCACGCAGTTGGCCCAAATTATTTATGATCATTTTCATCCGGAGACTTCGTGAACAGCGCAGTGCCAATTCCCAAAGTTTCGAAAGTCTGGAATTTGCCAAATGTGCTGACCTATGGCCGCATTCTGGCGGTTCCGGTTGTGGCTGGCCTGTTGATGTGGGGCGGCGATAAATCCAGATTGTTTGCTTTAGCCATTTACATTCTGGCAGCTGTCACCGATTTTCTGGATGGCTATCTGGCGCGAAAGTGGCAACAGCAATCTGCCTTGGGCAGGATGCTCGACCCGATTGCCGACAAGGTTCTGGTGGCCGTCATCTTGTTGGTGCTCTCAGCTGATGGCATTTTGTTCGGCGGCCACATGTGGGCTGCCATCATCATTCTGGCGCGTGAGGTTCTGGTGTCTGGTTTGCGTGAATTTTTAGGTGAACTTCGAGTTTCGGTGCCAGTGACAAAAATTGCCAAATGGAAAACGGCTGTGCAGTTGTTTGCCATTGGTTTTTTAATTGCGGGCCCCACGGGGGATAATTTCATTCCGCATACCACACAGGCCGGCATTGTGTTTTTGTGGATTGCAGCAGCGCTCACGCTTTATACAGGCTATGATTATTTCCGAGCTGGCTTGCGGCATGTGGTGGATGAAGAATGAAAATATTATACTTTGCGCGGTTCAAGCAAATTATCGGGCGCGGGCAAGATGAATTTGCCTTGCCAGCCGATGTAACAACCGTGAACGCGCTTATTGATCATCTGGTTGCGTCTGATGCCAATGTGGCGGCTGCATTTGGTGATTTGCGCACGGTGAAAGTCGCTGTTGACCAGCAGCATTGTGCGCTGGATGCCTCGCTGGTGGGGGCTACGGAAGTGGCATTTTTTCCCCCTGTGACAGGCGGCTGATTTATGCGGCTGAATGTATTTCTGCAGCGAGCAGGTGTTGGCAGCCGGCGCGAAGCTGAACGTATGGTGGCGGAAGGCCGCGTCAGCGTGAAAGGTGCAAAGGCCGAAGCAACTACACCCGTGGAAGACGGAGACGTCGTTTTGCTCGACGGCAAAGCGGTGGCCCCGGATACCAAAGCTTTGCCGCGCTTGTTCATGCTGCATAAGCCCATTGACGTGTTGGTCACCAATCGTGACTTCAAGGACAGGCCAACGGTGTTTGAACTTCCCGCACTCACCAAACCAGGCTTGCCGCGCCTGATGGCAGTGGGCAGGCTTGATGTAAACTCGGAAGGCTTGTTGATGCTGTCAACTGACGGGCCATTGGCGCAAGCCATGATGCGTCCTGATACAGGGCTGGCGCGGGTTTACCGGGTTCGCATGCGCGGGCGGTTTTCCGAGTCTCAGATTGCATCGCTCGCCAAGGGTGTAACGGTGGAAGGGGTGCGTTATCGGGGGGCTGAATTTGTGGAGGAGGAAGACAAAGGCGGGCGTACAAATTCCTGGTACCGCGTCACGCTGACAGAAGGCAAGAACCGCGAAATTCGCAAACTGGTGCAGCATTTTGGCGGCATGGTGAACAAGCTGGTGCGCACGCAATATGGCCCGTTTGTTTTGGACAAGCTTGAATCAGGCGCCATGGTGGAAGTCTCAGCCTGGAAGGTTGCGCGCTTTATGGATGAACTCGAAAGCAGGGGCGCTTTGAAATAGGGTTTACATGAAAAGATTTTTAGCCAGACACCAGACTATGCCGAAAATTCGCATTGCAATTTTAGCTGGGCTGGGAGCGGCAGTTTCCATTGGGTTATTGGGATTGATTACTGAAATGAGTAGCTATGCGATGCTCATAGCACCGTTTGGGGCTTCTTGCGTTTTGAAGTTTGCGGTGCCGAATAGCCCCTTGTCGCAGCCAGCAAATGTAATTGGGGGGCATATGTTTGCCGCGATTGTTGGACTATGCCTTCACTTTTTGATGTCGGGCAATTTTTTAGTGGCGGGCCTTTCCGTGGGCTTGGCGGTTTCGGGAATGATGTTGCTGCGCATTGTTCACCCACCTGCTGGTGCAACCGCATTGGTAGCTTACGATGTTGCAACAAGTTGGGCGTTTTTGTTTTTTCCAGTGTTGGTAGGAAGTCTTATGTTAGTTCTGATCGCTGCAGCTTTTCATAAGATCAACGGCACCGCCTATCCATTGCCCCTGCCCAAAGATTAGCGCCAGCCCCAAGCTTCAGCCAATGCCAAACACTCCTGCCATGGCACTACCAAAGCCGTAGTGGAATTTGCCCGCAAGCTTGCAGCAGCACTGGCATTGGCCAGCTTCAAGCTTTGCTGCATATCCCAGCCTTCATGCTGGCCGAGTAAAATTCCAGCGGCAAAGCAATCGCCCGCGCCATTGGTGCCACGTATGGCGCTGCGCGGAACATTCACGGAAGATTGCGCATAAACCCTGCCATCCCTGACCATGGCAATGGCGCCAAGAGGGAAATGGATGACGGCAAAATCTAGATTTTGCTGGGCTGTCATTATTTTTTCAAGCACCAAACGGCAAACGCCAATATCAGTGTTGCCATTTACAAGTGTTGGTTCACCTGAAAGTGCGCCGGCTTCAAAATCATTGATGATCAACGAATCAAGATGTGGCAGCATGGGTGTGACGACGCTGTGGATGAGCTTCACGTCGAAGCTGGCCATTTCCAGATTGGATTTTAACCCCGCCGCACGCGCCTTTTTGAGAAGTGTCACCCAGCCATTGGCATCGTCTCTCCACGTGCCATCCAGCTTGTCATGAAATCCCGGCAGGCCCAGATGCACAATACGCGCGCTGGATTTGCTAAAATCAAAGTCATCAGGCGTTTGTTCGGCATGCGCTCCTGCTACGCTGAAAAATGTGCGCTTGCCGGTGTCCTTTGCTGTCATGGCCATCACGTAAGATGTTGCAACGCCAGCGCGCATTTCCAGCTGGCTGCGCTCAATGCCGTGGTCATCACATATTTTATGCAGTTTTCTGCCATTGGCATCGTTGCCTACAAGGCCGATGGCGCTCACGGGGAAGGGTGCTCCCAGTTTGACCAAGGCTGTGGACATGTTGTGCCCGGGACAACCACCCTGGTCTTCTTGTGCAAGAATGATGGCCACCGTTTCTTCCGGCGGCCAGGTGGCAATGGATATGTTGCTATCAACACACCAAGCCGCACCGCAAAGAATGCCAGAGCGGATCATGACATGAGATACCATGTGCGACAGCAGATTCCCCTCATTGCTTGGCAGCACTCCTGCCTGAAAGTGTGATGTGGCGCGAAGTGAAGGAGGGGGCCTTTTGCCAAGCCATGCTGTTACTTCAAAACCAGATCAGTAATTTCGATATCGGCTTTCAAATCCCTGTCCGCTGCCAGTTTATGTTTTCCAAGATAATCATGATAGGCCTTCACGGCATCGGCGGATTTTATGTTGCCTTCAATGACGCCACGCATCAGGCGCACCAGTTCCAATGGTGCTTCGGCAAAATTGATCTTGCGGCCAAACAAGGCCACGCGGCCGCCGTGTTTTTCGCTTTGGTGCGCCAATTCAAACGTGTCTCGCGTGGTGCCACGCGCTCCCCCCAGAATGCCCACGATCAGTTTTCCGGGATCATAACTTGCCAATTCTTCCATCGCCGCTGCGCCATTGTATTGCATTTTAAGAAACAGCGGGTGTTCATTGCTCAGCACGCCACCCAAGGCCCGCACAATACAATCATTGATATAGGAGCCCAGGCCAGCATCTTTGAGGCCTATGTCCATAGCCGGATTGAACACTTCGAGAAAATGCCTCACCTTGGCTATAGTCGCCTCTTCACGAAACTTGCCATATTCTTCCAGCGAATAAAGATCGGCTTCTACATCATTTGAGAACGTGACAGAATAAAGCCCAAGGTCGGCTAGCTTTTTGATTTTGTCCGGACGAGCTGTGCGAAAGGGGTAGGATTCAGTTTCTCGATACGTGCTGCCCCGCTGAGACCAGATATCTGTCGTGTCATTCAGGCGGATGGCCGGTGTCACCTTTGACTTGGTAAAAAAGCCCTTGGCCGACAGCGCCTCACAAGACGAAGCCGACATCAGCATGATGTCCACCAAACCAGATTTGGTCATTTCAGCCATTGCAGCAAGATAGTCCAGCTTGGATTTCAGGGCACCCTTGCCATCGCGGCGAGGTCCGGGGCAGGCACGGCCAAAGCCCATGTCGCCATCCTTGGCATCGGCAATGATGAAGTCTTTTGGGGTGTATTTGCCGGCGCGAATTTTGGCGAGCTTGGTGTCGAGCGTTTTCATTTTGGCGTCCTGTTGAATTCGGAATGTGTAGCGTCAAATGATTTGATTGGCTAGGGTTCGTGCAACAGAGCAAGCGCGTTTGGAACTGGAGATTTCCATGGCACACAAAACAGCATTGATCGTTTGGGGTGGATGGGACGGGCACACGCCGGAGCGTTCGGCTGGTGTGGTAAAGACCATGCTGGAAAAACATGGCTTTGATGTTCGGATAGAAAATACCACGGCGGCATTTGGCGGCAGCGCTGTCCATGATCTGAATTTGATTGTGCCTATGATCACCATGGCGATGATCGAGAAACAGGACTGCGAAAATCTCTGCGCTGCGGTGCGCGGCGGTGTGGGGCTGGCCGGTTTTCATGGCACCATGGGAGATAGCTTTCGCAACGAAACCGAATACCAATTCATGGTGGGTGGGCAATGGGTTTCTCATCCCGGAAATCTCATCGATTACCGTGTAAATATTATCAAGCCCAATGATATTGTGGTGCAAGGTATCGGGGATTTCGATTATCATTCTGAACAATACTACATGCACGTCGACCCTGCCAACGATGTGCTGGCCACCACCACATTTTCAGGTGAGCATTGCGCATGGACCAAGGGTGTGGTGATGCCTGTGGTGTGGAAGAAAATCTATGGTGAAGGGCGCGTGTTTTATTCGGCACTGGGCCACACGGCAGATGAATTTGCGGTGCCGCAAATGGCGGAAATTTTAGAACGAGGGTTGCTGTGGGCCGCGCGGTGAGCTGTTAGATGCTGCGCCTGCGGCTTGCCATGTCGATTGTGGTCGTTTCCTTCTTCATGTTTCCATTGCTGTGGTGGATTTTGACATCGTTCAAATCGAACGCCAGTCTTTACACGATGGATGGGTATTCGACCTTCTGGTTTTCACCAACTCTGGAAAATTATGATATCGCATTTTTTGACTTGGTGTCGGAGGCATTGAACGCGCGGCGCGCTATTTTCAACAGTATGGTGGTTGCATTTACATCAACGCTGCTGTGCATTGGGGTGGCGGCCCTCGCAGCTTATGGTCTGTCGCAAGCAGGCCCTAAAATTCAACGTCGCATGTTGGCCGCAATCTTGTTTTGGCGGGTGGTGCCCAGCTTGGTGCTGCTCATTCCGCTGTCTGCATTTTACCGCATGACAGGATTGCTTGATAGTTACGGGGGCCTGATAGTGGTGGAGGCCGTGTTAAACCTGCCCTTTGCAATACTGGTGCTGAAATCTTTTTTTGATGATGTGCCGCGCGAGGTGGCTGAAGCGGCCCGGATTGATGGGGCAACACCATTTCTACTTTTTTCCAAAATCTACGTGCCACTTCTCCAATCGGGCATAATGGCAACGGCGTCGTTGTGCTTTGTTTTTGCGTGGACGGAATTTCTGGCCGCGCAATTTCTGGCGGGACGCATCAGCGTTCTGCCAACTTACCTGTTGAATGTGGAATCCATGGCGTGGCCTTTCGTTGCGGCGGTGGGAACAGTTGCCTTCATTCCCTGCTTCATCATTATTGTTATCAGCCAGCGCTTTCTCACGCGGGCCTTCACGTGGGGCTTTCAGACCGGGTAATTGTTGAAATCTCAGCTGCAAATATTTTTACCGCTTCACCGCCAGTTTCTGTCATTGCATAAATCCCGCGCGCCTGTTTGACAAACCAGCCGTAATAGTCACTGCGCAGAATGGCGGCTGCCTTTTCAACTTGTGTCTTCTTGCGCACATCAACAATCCGTGTCGGGCCGTTCAGGTGAAGATGCGCCAGGCACCTCAGTGCATCCTGCTTATAGGCCGTCATGAGTTTGGTGCGCGTGGTGCCCCCTATGTTGGGGTCTCCTTGCCGCTTGCGAAATTCCCTCAGCAATGCGGATTTTCGCTTTGCATGTTGGCGTGGCACGTAAGGCCTAGGATCTGCAATGACATCAACACTGCCATTTTTGGAAACGACAATAAGGCCAAGCCCTAAACGCTTGGCAAGTCTTATGGCATCCTGTGGCAGTGCCCGCTTGGGCCTTGGGATGGCAATGTAAACAGCATCGGTCAGAAGCAAGCGGTCCATTGCTTGGTAGAACAGTTGAAGTGTGAGCCCGGTTTTCATTTCTACAATCACGGGTGGGTCATCACCGCGAACAGCAACCACATCGCAAGACTGAACCTCCGCTTTGACTGTGTAACCCTGGGATTCAAGAAAGGCTTTGACGGGACGATAAAGATCAGTTTCGCGCATACGCGTAGCTTAACGCGATTCGGTTAAGCAGGACGTGTGGCGGAAAAAATTAAGCCCGCACCGCGTTTGCGTAAGCATCCATCAGGGTTCGGCTCATGTTGCCGGGCTTGAAGCTGTACGGGCCAATTTCGGCCACGGGGGTCACTTCTGCCGCACTGCCAACGATAAAGCACTCGTTAAAGGTGCTGAGTTCTTCCGGCATGATGCGTTTTTCAATGACTTCCATGCCTTGCGCCTTGGCCATGGCGATAACCGTCTGCCTTGTAATGCCGTTCAAAAAGCAATCGGCAATGGGCGTATGGATGGCACCGTCTTTGATGAAGAAAATGTTGGCCCCCGTGCATTCGGCCACACGGCCTTGCCAATCCAGCATCATGGCGTCAGCATAACCCTTTTTTTCGGCTTTATGCTTGGAGATGGTGCAAATCATGTACAGGCCTGCGGCCTTGGCGTGGACAGGTGCACACAGAGGATCGGGGCGGCGATATTCCGCGATGTCAAGCTTGATGCCCTTCATTTTGGCTTCCGGATCAAACATGGAAGGCCAGGCCCACGTGGCTATGGCCACATGGATGGTGTTGTTTTGCGCAGAAACAGCCATCATTTCCGAGCCGCGAAAAGCTACAGGTCTAACATATTGGTCGCCGCCGCCAGCCAATTTTACAACCTCGTCCTTTGCAGCGTTGATCTCATCATCCGTATACGGAAGAATAAAATCCATGATCTCAGCTGATTTCCGCAGACGTTGCGTGTGCTCCTTCGACTTGAAGATTTTTCCACCGTAAGCGCGTTCGCCTTCAAAAATGGAAGAGCCATAATGCAACCCGTGGGTTAGCACATGCACTTTAGCGTCTTGCCACGGAATGATTTCACCGTTGAACCAGATTTGGCCATCGCGTTTGTCAAATGGAATAACGGACATGAAAATCTCCCAAAGAAATACCATCGCTTCACTTGCGCGCTTGGACTATGCACTTTCACAGACCGTAACACAGATGGAATATATGTCAATATGACTGACATAAATGTGAAAGCAAAACTGACGGAGGCTGAAGCTGTGGCTTTGGTTGAGCTTTTGTTTTTCGCTTACCGGGATTTTGTCGCAGACCCTGATCATATTCTGGCAGGTCTTGGATTTGGCAGGGCGCATCACCGGGTTTTGCATTTCATCGGGCGAGACCCGGGGATGACGGTGCAGCGGCTTTTGGACATTCTGCAAATCACCAAGCAAAGTCTTGCACGCGTTCTGAAAGAGTTGATTGCCCAGGGCTATGTTTTTCAAAAAGAGGGTGCGCTTGACCGCAGGCAACGCCTTTTGCACCTGACAGGCACTGGCGAAGCACTGCGTCAAACATTGATTGCTCCGCAGATCGAGAGATTCAGAAGGGCATCAGCCGAGACTGATGGTGCCATTTTTCATGATCTTCTTGTGCACTTGATTGACCCGGCAAACCGCAAGGCTGCGACAGACTGGATTTCACGGCCGGAAACCCGTGCGTGAGTGCTCAACCTCACATATTGATTGTGGACGATGATAAACGAATTCGTGAACTGCTACAGTCTTATCTGATTGAAAACCGTTACAATGTTTCCTTGGCGTCTTCGGCAGCGCAAGCCCGCGAGCGCATGCGCGGGATTGTGTTTGACCTGATGATACTGGATGTCATGATGCCTGGAGAAACCGGATTGTCGTTGATTACTCAATTGCGTCAAGATGGTTCGGGCATACCTGTTTTGATGTTGTCTGCATTGTCCGAAGGTCAGGACCGAATTGCAGGATTGCAATCTGGCAGCGACGATTACTTGAGCAAACCATTTGAACCGCAAGAACTTTTGTTGCGCTTGAAAAGCCTGTTGCGCCGGGCAAGCCCTGCGGTTGAAGCCGTTCGCGATGTCTCATTTGGGCCATGTATTTTCAATGCAATTACAGGCGACTTGCAACGAGATGGCGAGCCCGTGCGCTTGACCTCGCGTGAGAAAGACATATTGCGCCTGTTGGTGCAAAAACCAGGTGAAGCATTCAGCAGGCTAAAACTTGCGCAAACAGGCAGTGAAGAAAGTGAACGCAGTGTGGATGTGCAAATCAATCGTCTGCGCCAGAAACTTGAGACCGACCCTTCCAATCCGCGCTTTTTGCAAACTGTCAGGGGTGCAGGCTATGCCTTGTTTATCGAGAGCCAGTAATGGCCAGTAATCCCATTTATGACCGTTTCAACCGGTTCCTTGAAGCTTATGCGCCACACGGCCTTTACAGCCGCGCACTTGCGATTATGATCACTCCCGTCATACTCCTGCAAATCCTGATGGCCGGAATAATCATTGAGCGCTATTGGGATAATGTGACCAAGGTTCTGGCACGGTCCCTATCAAATGAAATTGGTTTGCTGATTACTTTATATGAGCGTTCTAACAAATCTGACGCCGCCTTGAATGATATTAAACTCTTGGCAACCGAAAAGTTGCGGATGCGTTTCAAGGTTGAGCGGGCCAGCGCTTTGCCTCCCACTTTGCCAACGCCCCTGTTTTCACTGTTTGATTCCAAGATACGCTATTATCTCACTGCAGAATCTGACCGTGATTATTGGGTGAACAGCAATGCCCCAAATGGCCAAGTGGAAATCCGCGTGCTGGTGGAAGACGGGTTGATTTTTGACACCAGTGTGGATGCTGACCGTGCGCACGCTGTTGGAACGCCGCTGATGCTGGCGTTCATGGTTCTTTCAACATTGTCATTGCTGGCCATTGCCGTGGTTTTCATGCGCAATCAAATCAGGCCCATTCTTGATCTCACCAAAGCAGCGCAAGCTTTTGGCAAGGGCCGTGATGTTCAAAAGTTCAAACCAAGGGGTGCAACCGAGGTGCGTGTTGCTGGCGAAGCCTTTGTGGATATGAAGCGGCGCATTGCGCGGCATGTGGAACAGCGCACGGCTATGCTCGCAGGTGTTTCGCATGACCTTCGCACAATTTTGACGCGCTTTAAACTTGAGCTTGCAGTGTTGGGGGATAATCCAAAAGCCAAGCCCTTGCGAGAAGATGTCAATGAAATGCAACACATGCTTGAAGACTATATGGCCTTCGTGCGGGGCGATGGGGGTGAGCAGGTTTCAGAAATAAGTGTTTCAGAACTTGTTCAAGCGTCAGTTCAGGGTCTGGTTCGTGGTGCCAGCACAGTTCGGATTGCCAGCCTTCCGCAGATCAATGTTTTGGTCAAGCAAAATGCCTTTAAAAGATTGCTCGGCAATATCGTGGTGAATGGAATTCGGTACGCAAAAATTGTGGTCATCTCAGGCGATCTTAAAGATGAACGTCTTTGGCTTTATGTGGATGACGATGGGCCAGGTATTCCACCACATCAGCGTGAAGAAGTGTTTAGGCCTTTCGTACGTTTGGATGCGGCCCGTAACCTTGACCAATCGGGAACCGGTCTTGGCCTGGCCATTGCACTGGATATTGCCCAGGCCCATGGCGGCGATATTTATCTGGAAGATGGGCCAATGGGCGGGCTTCGGGTGGCCATCAAAATCCCCGTTTAGATATTACCACATACTCACTTTTGCGCGGCCGGGCCATTGACGGTTGTAGTCAGCAGCGCTGATTTTACCAGCACTCAACAACTCCAATATATGCCCGGTTGAAGGCAGTGCATCAGGGGCGACATGTTTTTCAAGATTCCATAGGCCTGAACGCAAAATGGCGCGGGCGCATTGGAAGTAACAGGTTTCTACCTTGACAATGATGACGCTACGCGGTGGTTTTTGTTCAACTGCGAAAGATTGGCAGAGGTCAGGGTCGGTCGTGAGATAGGCTTTGCCATTCACGCGAAACGTGGTGCCGCTGCCTGGAATTAAAAACAGCAAGGCAACGCGGGGGTCGGCCACGATATTGCGCAGACTGTCGGTGCGGTTGTTGCCACGCCTGTCAGGCATAGCCAATGTTTTTGAATCAAGAAGCCGCACAAAGCCTGGGAGATCGCCTCGTGGACTACAATCAAGTCCTTCTGGGCCAATGGTGGCGAGGGCCACGAATGGTGACATTGCAATCATCTTTTCATAGATCGGTGCGATGTGGTCGATCTCTTTGGCAGTTGAAGCCAATACAGGTTTCAGGTCATAGATTGTTTCAAGTTCTGCGATGGACGTGATCTTGTTCATCAGAACAATTTGCCACCATTGGGTACGGCTTGGCTAGGGCCCACAAGAACCACGCCCCCTTCCGCATCTGGAAAGCCAAGAGTTAAAACTTCTGACATGAAGGGACCAATCTGCCGGGGTGGAAAATTCACGACAGCGGCCACCTGGCGACCCATCAGCGTTTCAAGTGTGTAGTGCTTGGTAATTTGGGCTGACGATTTTTTCAATCCAAGGTCTGGGCCAAAATCAATTTTCAGTTTGAACGCAGGCTTGCGCGCTTCGGGGAACGGTTCCACCGCCACAATGGTGCCAATGCGGATATCAACTTTTTCAAAATCGGAAAACGAGATTTCTGCGGTCAACTTGCAAGTTCCTTTGACCGATTGGCTGCAGCAGCGATTGCCTTTTCCATCAATGGCTTCAAGCCATCATCAGCCATCAGCACTTGCAAGGCTGCGTATGTGGTGCCCTTGGGTGAAGTTACATTCTGGCGCAGCGTTGCAGCATCAAGGCCTGACTGGCGCATCAATTCACCTGAGCCCGCAACTGTGGCGCGCGCCAATTGCATTGCCAAAGCGGGGGGAAGGCCGATTTTTTCGCCCGCCTTTGCCATACATTCGGTGAGATAGAAAATATAGGCAGGGCCTGACCCTGAGACTGCCGTCACCAGATCTATCATCGTTTCATTTTCAACTGTCACTACCTCGCCTGTTGCAGACAGCAGGGCCGTGGCCAATTCCAGTTGTTGGTGCGAAACATGTGAATTGGGTGACATGGCCGTAATGCCTCGACCAATTGCAGCGGGCGTGTTTGGAATGGTTCTGATGATGCTTGCACCGGTGCCAAAAAAGCGAGCGAATGTTGCAATCGTCTTACCGGCGGCAACGGAGATGATGAGAGGGTGGGACGAGTTTAATGGAACAAGACTGGGCAGCACCTCATCCATGACTTGGGGCTTCACGGCAACAATTATGACTTCAGCGTCAACAATAGAAGCCACTGTTGGATTGTGGCGGATCCCATGGCGGGTCAGCAGATCTGACACGTCTTGCGGCGGGCTTGGATCAAGGGCGACAATTTTTTTCGGATCGGCTCCTGCCTTAAGCCAGCCTTCCAGCATGGCACCGCCCATTTTGCCCACCCCCGCCAAAACCAATGTGCCTGTGAGCGCGATCTTCATGCTTCACCTTGCGTTTCAAGCATTGCGTTTTCCAGTGCAGCTTCCGCCGTATGTCCGGCCCAGATGACAAACTGGATGGCCGGATAAAAGCGCTGGGACGCTTCAACTCCAATACGAACAATCGTTTCACACTGGGCATCATTGGCCTTAGCACCGCCCGCCAGTAACAGTGAGTAACGGAAAACGATTGACCCATCCGCAGTCCACAGATCAAAATGGCCATAGACCAACTGGCTGTTCACCATGGCGAGAAGCCTTGCCACCTCATCGCGGCGCTTTTCGGGAACCTTCAAATCAAGCACGCAGGCAAACTGCAACGATTCCAGATCATCGCGCCACGTAAAAGACAAATTAAGGTCAGCCCAACTGCCGCCCACCAACATCAGCACTTCGTGGTCGTTGGTCCGGTCCACATTCCAGTGGCGTCTCTCAGCCAGCCGCTCGACCTGATCGATTGGGTTGTTTTGCTCAGCGCCATATGGCTGAAAGGCCGCCATTTCATCATCCTCATGGCGCGATAGAATCATCGGCGCCTTGACCGGGAATTTGATGGACCAATTGAGTCGCGGCAATGGCAGCCGCGATTCGTCCACATGAATTTAATTCAGATTTTTTGCTTTGCTTCTAACTCGGCAATGCGGGCTGCGAGTTTTTCGTTTTCCGTGCGGGCTTTTTCAGCCATTTCTCGCACAACATCAAACTCTTCGCGCTTTACGACATTGATATTATTAAGCACGCGCTCAACCTGAGCCTGCACCAGCGTGTCCACTTCCTTGCGAACGCCTTGTGCTGCTCCCGCGGCATTGGTCATGAGCTTGGCGAGTTCATCAAAAAAACGGGACGAGGTGGCGGGCATGGCGATGATCCTTTGTTCGCAATAGCTAGTGATAAACGCTTTCATCTTCAAGTGCTGTTGCAAGAATCTTTCAAGTGGGGCACAGACGGCAACATGCTTGCTGCGATCAATTTTCCTGATATCAGTCCGAATGCCATCGTCATTGGCCCTCTGGTGGTCAAATGGTATGGGCTGGCTTATGTGGGTGGCTTGCTTTTTGCGTCATGGTACATGAAAAAACTTGTCACAAATCCAGCACTCTGGTTTGGCCAAACGCCGACCATGCGAAAAAACCAAGTGGATGACATGTTTATCTGGTTCTTTGCAGGTGTTGTTGGCGGCGGCAGAATTGGATACGTTCTATTTTACAATCCAATGAAATATGTCCAACACCCTGTCGATATATTTAAAGTGTGGGACGGCGGAATGGCATTTCACGGCGGCTTTCTGGGTGTTGTCTTCGCCAGCTATTTTTATGGCCGGAAGATTGGCGCAAGTTTGGACCGCATGCTGGATCTTGGTGCTGCTGCGGTTCCGGTTGGATTGGGTTTGGGACGAATTGCAAATTTCATTAATGCCGAGCTTTATGGCCGTGCCAGTGATATGCCATGGGCGGTGATTTTTCCCGGTGAAACTTTTGGCCGCCACCCCAGCCAGATTTATGAGGCGTTGCTGGAAGGACTGTTTTTGTTTTTGGCAGTTCGTATTGCCACCCACAGCCAAGGCGCATTGGCCCACCCCGGGCGGGCTTCGGGTGTGTTTGCCTTGATTTACGGTTTGGCTAGAATTTTTGTGGAATTTTTTCGCGTGCCCGATGTGCAAATTGGTTATCTGTCAGGATATTTTACCATGGGAATGATATTGTCCGTACCATTGGTTTTGGTGGGCGTGTGGCTTTTGTGGCGGTCCCGTGACACCGCTTGAGAAAATAATTTTAGATATGATCGAGACCGAAGGCCCCATGCCGCTTGACCGGTATATGAGCCTTTGTTTGGCCCATCCTCAATTTGGATATTACATGTCGCGTGATCCACTTGGAGTGCTCGGAGATTTTACAACGGCACCCGAAATCGCCCAAGTTTTTGGGGAGTTGATTGGTGTGTGGTGTGTCAATACATGGATGGCCATGGGTTCGCCTGCACCGTTCAGCTTGGTAGAGCTGGGGCCAGGACGCGGAACCCTGATGGCAGATCTCTTGCGCGCAGCGAAGGCGGCACCTGATTTTATGAAGGTGGCGCAAGTGCATTTGGTTGAAACCAGCCCCATATTGCAAAAGCTTCAACGTGAAAAACTCGGGCCGGATATCACGTGGCATGCAACAATTGACACACTGCCCAATATGCCCTCACTTTTCGTGGCCAATGAATTTTTTGACGCCTTGCCGGTTCGACAATTTGAAATTCGCATGGGTAAATGCTTCGAACGTTATGTGGGTTCAAATTGCGGCAAGTTTAAAATGGGTTTGGTGCCAGCGCCTCAGCGAGACGGTGCAGATGGTGTTTATGAAGTGTCTCCCGTGGCGGCTCTTATTGCGAGCGAATTGCAAAACCGCTTGGATGCCTGTGGTGGTGCAGCGCTGATCATCGATTATGGGTCTGCAAAGTCAACTGGGGGAGACACTTTGCAAGCCGTCAAACACCATTCCTATTGCAGTATATTCGACGCACCCGGCGAGGTTGATATTACGGCTCATGTTGATTTCGCAAGTCTCAGCCCTGCACGCGTGATCAGCCAAAGTGTTTTTCTCGCTGCCATGGGAATTGAAATGCGGACTGAAAAGCTTGCTGCAAGGCTTGAAGGGCAACCCAAGTCTGATTTTATATCAGCGTCCGATCGCCTTATTTCTGCCGATCAGATGGGGGAACTTTTCAAAGTCATGTGCATGGTGCCCGCAGGCACAGCGCCGCATTATCCGTTCGAGGCCAAATGATCACGTCACCCGCATTAAACTTTACAAGTGTCAGGCATGGGTTTTTCACCCGGCAGGGCGGGCACTCTGCCGGATTATATGCGTCGTTGAATTGTGGTTTGGGTTCTGGTGATGACATTGCGGTGGTCACAAAGAACCGTACTCTTGTCGCCGAGCAGGTGGAGGTTGACCCATCGCAGTTAGTGTCGGCGTTTCAAATTCACAGTGCTGATGTTGTTGAAGTTTCAGTGGCCGTTGCCGAGCGGCCAAAAGCAGATGGTCTTGTGACGAACACACCCGGATTGGCTTTGGGCATTTTAACTGCCGATTGTGGACCGGTTTTGTTTGCGGATGAAGCTGCAGGTGTGATTGGGGCCTGCCATTCCGGTTGGAAGGGAGCGCTTAATGGGGTGACTGACACCACCATTGCAGCGATGGAAAAATTGGGGGCGGCGCGTTCCAACATCGTGGCCGTACTGGGGCCAACAATTTCCAAAGCCAACTACGAAGTGAGTGCCGAATTTATAAAGCCGTTTCTGAGCCAAAATGCCGAGCATGGAAAATACTTCACCAGTTCGTTGAATAAAGATCATTATATGTTTGATCTTCCTGGATATTTGATCGCCCGCATGATCAACTTCGGAGTAAGTTCGGCAGTTGATCTGGGGCTTTGTACCTATGCTGATGAGACGCGTTTTTTCAGTTATCGCCGTGCCACACATTTGAAAGAGGCGGATTATGGCCGGATGATAGCGGTCATTACACTCGGTCAAAAATGAAAAGGTTTTTTCTGGTCGCAACATTTTTTCTGTGTGCTTGCAGCGGACCCGAACTGCCGCTTTCAAAAAATTCGCCAGATGGGGGTGCTCTGGTCCGTCCGCCTTGGGAAGCTTACGTGAAAGCCGGGCCGGGTGCTGAAAAAGAAATTGATTTTGAAACCCTGAACGGTCCACCAAAAGTGGCAGAGATTGTAAGCCCGCCATTGGTCCAGCAACTTGCGCCAGAACCCGTCCAACCCAAAGCGCCACTAAAGCCTGGAGACAGTGTCATCAAGGCCGTTGCGGTTTTGCCGGTGAAAGGATCTGGCGGGCCTGAGCTTACGGCTGCATTGCGAAAAATTCTCGAGGAAGCTGGTTGGCCAGTTTTATCTCGCCCGCGCGCTGATGCCTTGAACATTCAGGGTCTTGTTTCACTTGACGCGCCGCAAAACGGCCAACAGACCGTTCATCTGGTGTGGCAGGTTTCCACGCCCAAGGATGCAAACCTGGGAGATGTGAGGCAGAACAATCCGGTGCCTGCCGGATCGCTTGACAAGGGCTGGGGTGAAAACGCCGGATTTGCGGCGCAGGCCGCAGCAACCGGGATTTTTAAATTGATTGATAAATTCCGTTAACCATCCACAGCCTTGGTTTGCACTTCGGTCACGGCATTGTTATAGAGCGCTGAATAGCACATGGAACAAGGGCGAAATATCCGTGATGAAAATCGTTGCAGGGAATTCCAATAGACCCCTGGCGGAGGCCATCTGCTCCTATCTCCATTTGCCCATGACCAAAGCGGTGGTGAAACGCTTCAACGACATGGAAGTGTTTGTCGAGATTCAGGAGAATGTGCGCGGACAGGACATGTTCATTATCCAGTCCACGTCATTTCCCACAAACGATCATCTGATGGAGCTTTTGATTATTATTGATGCGCTGCGCCGCGCGTCTGCCAAACGGATAACGGCCGTGATCCCCTATTTTGGCTATGCGCGGCAAGACCGAAAGCCTGGTCCGCGCACTCCTATATCAGCAAAACTCGTGTCGAACATCATCACCCATGCGGGGGCCGACCGCGTTTTGACAATTGATTTGCACGCAGGCCAAATTCAGGGTTTCTTTGATATACCAACTGACAATCTTTTCTCAGGGCCCGTTTTCGTTCGCGATATCAAGCAGCATATGGATATTGCAAACACTGTCGTGGTATCTCCTGATATTGGCGGTGTGGTGCGGGCAAGAGCGCTGGCCAAACGCTTGGACACGCCCTTGGCCATAGTGGACAAACGGCGCGAGAGGGCTGGTGAATCTGAAGTGATGAACATCATCGGTGATGTTGCGGGAAAATCTTGCATTCTGATTGATGACATTGTGGATTCTGGTGGCACCCTGTGCAACGCCGCCGATGCGCTTTTGCAAAAAGGTGCAAAGGACGTAACCGCTTATATTACACACGGTGTATTGTCCGGCGGCGCTGTGGCGCGCATTGCGTCGTCCAAGCTCAAGAATCTTGTCATCACAGATTCCATTCAACCCACTGAAGCTGTGAAGGTGGCCCGTAACATCAGGGTTATTCCAATTGCCAGCTTGCTGGGCGAAGCGATTGGCCGCACCAGCCGTGAAGAGTCTGTCTCCAGTCTGTTCGAGTAAGATGCCAAGCATCGAGTTCTGCTTGTTTTGGGCGAGTATAGTGCTAAACCCCAGCAGATGACGGCTATCATTGAAATCAATAACTTGTCCAAGACCTATGGCACGGGCTTTCATGCACTCAAAAATATCAATCTTGAGATCAAGCGCGGCGAAATATTTGCACTTTTGGGCCCCAACGGTGCAGGCAAGACCACTTTGATTTCGACGATTTGTGGAATTGTCAACAAGTCCTCCGGATCAATTCTGGTCGATGGTCATGATACGGTGACGGGTTTTCGCGCCGCACGGCAAATGATCGGTTTGGTGCCACAAGAATTGCACCTGAGCATATTTGAATCAGTGTGGGACACCGTTGCTTTCAGCAGGGCTCTTTTTGGCAAGACAGATGACAAGGCGCATCTGGAGAAAATTCTGGAGCAGCTTTCGCTTTGGGACAAAAAGGATTCAAAAATCAACGCCTTGTCCGGCGGTATGAAGCGGCGTGTGCTTATTGCCAAGGCGCTTTCGCACCAGCCGCAAATTGTGTTTCTTGATGAACCCACTGCGGGTGTTGATGTGGAACTTCGCAAGGATATGTGGAACATTGTTCGCGCCCTGCGCGACACGGGCGTTACCATTATTCTGACGACACATTATATTGAGGAAGCCGAAGAAATGGCAGACCGTGTTGGCGTGATCAACAACGGTGAAATGATTTTGGTTGAAGACAAATCCGCCTTGATGAAAAAGATGGGGCAGAAAACCTTGACTTTGACGCTGGTCAGTCCACTTGCCGCTGTGCCGAAGACATTGGCAAAATATAATTTGAAAATTTCCAAAAGCGGCCATGACTTGTCCTATGCCTATGATGTGAGCAAGGGAAAGCCGGATATTGCCGGGTTGCTTGCCGATATTCAATCCGCCAAAATAAATTACAGTGATGTGCACACCGCACAAAATTCTCTGGAAGATATTTTCTTGGGATTGGTCAAACAATGAACTGGCGCGCGGTTGTTGCTATCTTCAGCTATGAGATGAAGCGGTTCTTTCGCACCCTGTTTCAAAGCCTCATCTCGCCTGTCATTTCTACAGTACTCTACTTTATTGTGTTCGGTGCAGCCATCGGATCGCGCATCACCCAGATTGATGGCGTAAGTTATGGTGCCTTTATTGTGCCCGGCATGATCATGCTGTCGCTGCTGACGCAAAGCATTTCAAATGCGTCCTTCGGGATTTATTTTCCGCGCTTTTCAGGCACGATTTATGAATTCCTTTCGGCGCCTGTGTCTTCAATGGAAATGGTGTTTGGTTTTGTGGGAGCTGCTGCCGCAAAATCCATATTGATTGGGTTGGTTATTTTGGCGACCAGTAATCTGTTTGTTCCGGTTGTCATCATGCATCCGTTCTGGATGATCTTGTTTCTGCTGTTGACGGCCATAACCTTCTCGCTGTTCGGGTTCATCATCGGCTTGTGGGCGGATGGATTTGAAAAGTTGCAAATCATTCCGCTGCTCATCATCACACCGCTCACGTTTTTGGGGGGCAGTTTTTATTCCATCAAGGTGTTACCAGAATTCTGGCAAACCGTTTCACTGTTTAATCCTGTGGTCTATCTTGTGAGCGGTTTTCGCTGGAGCTTTTATGAAGTGGCCGATGTCAGCGTGGCTGTGAGCTTGGGAATGACGATGTTTTTTCTGGCGCTGTGCCTCGCTATCATTGCATGGATATTTAAAACGGGTTACCGGTTGAAGAACTAGACTTTAGCGC
>JBBRNW010000022.1:0-42484 GCA_038230015.1 Hyphomicrobiales bacterium
AGCTGCTGCCACTGGCGCACCATGCCCATATACTGGTTGTTCAAAATGAAAATCTTAATGGGCAGCTTGTATTGAATGGCGGTTGAAAACTCCTGCATTGTCATTTGCACGGACGCATCACCCGCAATATCAATGACCAATGATTTGGGGTGGGCCGCCTGCACGCCAACGGCGGCTGGCAAACCGTAGCCCATCGTGCCAAGACCCCCGGACGTCATCCAACGGTTTGGTTTTTCGAAGTGGTAAAATTGTGCTGCCCACATTTGGTGTTGGCCCACTTCGGTGGTGATGTAGGTATCCATATTCTTGGTAATTTCATACAGTCGCTGAATAGCATATTGCGGCATGATCACGTCTTTGTTCTTGCGGTATTTGAGTGAGTCCACAGCTTGCCAGCTCTCAATTTTGCGCTTCCAAGCCGCAAGTGCGGCTTGGTCCAAACCATAATGACCTGCCTTCCACTGGTTGATCAAAGCCGCCAAAGCCTTTGCGACATCGGCCACAACCGGGATATCAACCCTAACGACCTTGTTGATGGATGAGGGATCAATATCGATATGAATTTTCTTAGAGTTGGGCGCAAAGGCATCCAAGCGCCCGGTGATGCGGTCATCAAATCTGGCACCAACATTGATCATGACATCGCAATCATGCATGGCCATATTCGCTTCGTAGGTGCCGTGCATTCCCAACATGCCGAGCCATCCAGCACCGGAAGCCGGATAAGCCCCAAGCCCCATCAAGGTTGAGGTAATGGGAATGCCTGTGAGGGCCACAAATTCGCGCAACAATTTAGACGCGTTATCGCCCGAGTTGATCACGCCACCACCGGTATAGAACAGCGGCTTTTTTGCTGTTGCAATCAGGGCTACTGCTGCAGCGATAGCAGCCGCATCCGGGTCTGTTTTGGGTTGATAGGATTTTACGATAACATCTTTAGGACCAACATATTTTCCAGTGGCAAATTGAACGTCTTTTGGAATGTCCACCAAAACGGGTCCGGGCCGCCCGTGGGTGGCTACATAAAAAGCCTCATGCAGAATTCGCGCCAGATCGTTCACGTCTTTTACAAGCCAGTTTTGCTTGGTGCAGGGGCGTGTGATGCCCACTGTATCGCATTCCTGAAATGCATCGCTGCCAATCAAATGCGTGGGCACCTGGCCAGTGATGCAGACCATAGGGATGGAATCCATCAGCGCGTCGACCAGTCCAGTCACGCAGTTGGTCGCACCTGGACCAGATGTGGCCAGTGCCACCCCGCATTTACCGGTTGAGCGGGCATAGCCTTCGGCCATATGAGTTGCGCCTTGCTCATGGCGCACTAAGATGTGCTTTACTTTATCTTGCTGGAAAAACTCATCATAGATGGGAAGAACAGCACCGCCGGGATAGCCAAATACATGCTTCACACCATGATCGGCCAGAGCCCTCAGAACCATTTCTGCACCAGTCATCATTTCAGCTTCAACCATATCTATTCCTCTTTCTTCATTCGTTTCATATCGTCAATTTGGTCAATAAAAAAGGCCCCCGGGAGGAGCCTGTTTTTCGCGCAACACCGTAAGCCCGCAGGGTTAACCCTGCTTGGTGCCACGCGATCCCACGACGACGATAAGAATTGTGTTCATGCCGCTATCTGCGCGCGCAACACCCATTTTGTCAAGTGGCAGCGAATACCACGCGCAAAGTATAGCGGCTTATACTGAACACTCTGAGCTAACCCTTCTAAGTTCACCTATTCGCAAATCCTATATGTGTCTGATGTTCCGTGCTTACCCAAATCCAAATGAAAATGTTCGCGGTGTGCTGCGTTTGAACCTGGACCCAATACAGTTGTAAACCGTGTGCAGGCTGAAGCGCGCATTGCTCTCAAGGTTTCATAGGCCTTAGAACTTGGGTCTTGCGCATCGCGAACCATGAGCGTTTCACCGTCAGCAAAGGATAACCGCTCCACATCGACAGCATTTCCAAACCCATGTTCACTTATTTTTGACGTGATGTCGCCGTTTCGGCCGCGGCAGACAAAGCCTGGGCCCGTGTAAAACTTGCTGAGCACACTCCCCTGTTTGGTTTTAGCCTCTGGCGCACCCAGTTCTTGCAACCAGGTGACAAAATGGAGAGCAAAGGCACAATTAAGAATGGGATGATCAGGAAACTGCATGATAGTACTATTGGTTTGCACTGATGACAATTGAACAGGCTGATCCACGGCACAGGCGGAAGACGAAGCAGGTTGTGCTACAGATTCGAAAGTCACGCCCTTCAATCTCAGCGCGTTACCGCAGGATTGATCGTTCTGGTTTTTAAGCTGTAATTTCGCATCAGGTATAGAAGGCGGTTTTACAACTGGCGGACTGTCTGGAAGGGGTTCTGGTGGCAGCACTGGCTCATCGATGATCGGCTCATCAAGAATCGGCTCAGGTGGAATTAAATCTGGCTCTTTTTTAGGAACTGGTGCAGGTGCGGGTGAGGGTTCAGTTGCAAGTTTTTTAAGTGGTGCCTTCGGTTTCTTCAAACCTTGCTTGTGCGTTTTGCGATGGCACTTCAGGCTTTTAAAATTAGCACATAACTGCCGGTCAATTTTCTTAAAAAATTCGGCGGGACCTTTGCTTGATGCCGATCCCGGAGCCGATGCCATGAATGTCAACAGTAATAAACACATTAAACGTCGCAAATTCATCCCACCCTGTTGTTTACTGGCGGACATTAGGCAGAACAAATGAGGCCCCTTGGTGACCAACTTGAAATTGCGCCACATATTGCAACTTGCACAGACACTGAAGAACCGGATCCCAATTTTTAATTTATAAAAATTAGCGACGGCGAAATTTAGAATCAGCGCAACAGTTACTGCGACCTTTTTTCGTATGCGGCACAAGCTTGCATTAAAAGCGAACTATCTGGGCGAGTCGTTTCAACATATTGCCAATTATTCTGCTTTGCAAAAAAATGCCGCGGCAGCAGGCGACGTGGGCACTGCTGATTGTCTTGGCGAGAAGATCAGCCAGATGAGAGCTTTACCAAATTTCTGGTCGCGCAATCTGGGTGTTGATCCTGCGTTGACTATCAACGATGCAAATATGTCGGCACAAAATTGTCAGCAGGCACCAAGCACTCAAAGATCACAGATGATTTCTGAGCAGCCGCCGACCAGACCCATCACTATTACGGAGCCTGCGCCAATCGCAGGGTCAAGTTCAATGGGCGAAATGTCTGGAACAACGCTAGCCTTGGTGGGAGTGACTGGTGCAGTAGCCGTTGGGCTTGGCGCGGTTCTGCTGTTGAGCAAGAAGAGCGATAAGAACACCCCTGTAAGCGGTGCGCCTTAATTTTTCCAGGTTTCCATCTGGCCCCTAAACCAGGTGAGTTGGCGTTTGATATATTGTTTCGTGGCAATTTTTCCAAGGGCTATGGCATTTGTCAATGTTGACCTGTCCTGGAGATAGTCTTGAATCTGAGGTACGCCAATTGCTTTCAGGATTGGCATAGCCGGTGCAAGTTTTGGCAAAGCTTGAACTTCCTCGACCGCGCCCAACTCAACCATTCGGTCAAAACGCCTGTCGGCTCTTTCATGAAGCTCTGCACGAAGAACATCTATAAACATGTGTTCAATATTCACGTTCTTCAACACACTGTCTTTGTTCGCCGTTTCTTGCCAAACACAGAGAGCCTGCCCTGTGCTGTCAATCACTTCCAGTGCCCTGATCAGCCTTTGTCGGTCGGCCGCGTTCAAGCGGTCCGCACTGGGCTTATGACGCCTGCTAAGTTCTGCATGAAGGTCACCTTCAAAACTTCGCCATTTGTCCCTGATTGCAGGATCAATCGCTGGCACATTGGCCAGCCCTTTTTCCAAGGCCGCAAAATATAGCCCTGTTCCCCCGCACACAATTGGCAATGTGCCGTTGTGCCAGCATGCTTCAATTTCAGTTTTCGCCTCAGCCAGCCAATGTGCGACCGAGTAATCTTGATCACCCTTGATGTGGCCATAAAGCCTGTGGGGCACGCTTTTTTCATCTTCTGCTGTTGGGCGGGCGGAAAGAATACGCAAGTCACGGTAAACTTGCATTGAGTCGGCATTAATAATGACGCCACCTCGCTCGCGCGCTGTCTGAATTGCAACAGCAGACTTGCCGCTGGCTGTGGGGCCTGCAATAAGCAGCACGGTTTTTGGAGTGACTGTTGTCATCATGTCTTCTGTCCTGGTTCTCATAGCAGCCCCCGGCTCTGGCGCAATAACCAGAGAGGTTTTGCGCGAAGTTGGGCATGATCCAAAGTGGCTCTCGCCTGGCGAGGCTTGTGAATTCACTCATTATGACGCCACGGTTGCAGCCAAGCTTGCCTATTTGCCCATCGATGTGAATGTGGTTTCACTGAAAGACAGGCGCAAAAAACTTCTGATTGCCGATATGGATTCGACCATGATCCACCAGGAGTGCATCGATGAGTTGGGCGATGTTGCAGGTGTTGGAGAACGCATCAAGGAGATCACCGCGCGCGCCATGGCTGGGCAATTGGATTTTGAGGATGCCCTCACGGAACGTGTGGGCTTACTTGAAGGTTTGGATGAGGGTGTGATTGCGCGTGTGATTGAAAACCGGATTACATTCAGGGGTGGTGGCAAGGAGTTACTCTCTACCATGAAAGCCAACGGAGCTTACACGGCCCTAGTTTCAGGTGGCTTCACCGCGTTTACCAGCTTTGTTGCTGACATTTTGGGATTTAATGAACATCACGGCAATGAGCTGCTAATTGAAAACGGCAAGCTTTCAGGTCAAGTCAAATCGCCCATTCTGGGCAAGGAAGCAAAGGTGGACGAGTTGCGCCGCATTTGCTCAGCGCACGGGCTTTCACACGCTGACGTGCTTGCTGTTGGCGACGGGGCAAATGACATTCCCATGTTGCGAGAGGCGGGCTTGGGTGTGGCGCTTCATGCCAAGCCAAAAGTTCAGGAACAAGCGGGGTATGTCATCAATCACGGTGATCTGTCGGCCCTGCTCTTCTTGCAAGGCTACGCCAAATCAGACATCAAATAAACAGCATCCAGCCCGCCATTGCAGCCATACCAAGATTTTCAACAATTGTAACAGTGGACATGGGCAACTGAAACACCGTGCCAAGGCAAGCGCACTGAATGGTTTGCTTGCGTAGCACGGACCTCGTGACACCAAGTGTGCCAACCAGGCTGAGCGCCAAGGCAATCCAGCTTAATATGTACATGTTATAGCCAAACAAAAAGGCAAAGCCCAAGGCAACTTCAATAAAAGGATAGGCATACCCCCACGGATTGAAAAATTTTGCAATAACGTCATAGCGGGCATAGGAATTTGCAAAGGCCGACACGTCCAAAAGTTTGAATGCGCCAAAAACAATGTAAAATCCCGCCATAAAGTTCATCATCCAGCCCATCAGCGATCCGGCAGAAGCTGAAGCCAGCGCAATAAGCGCCACGACAAGAAAAAGGGGATAATAGGTTTTCAAAAATTCAGGAACGACCACTGCTTGCTTAGCTTCAATAGCGCGGTAATTGCCAACAGGGCTAAGCGCTGCGTTCAATTGATCGAGATTGACCCCTGCAACACGCACTTGCGGCGGCTTCAAGGTAACAACGGCGTTCGAAGCAATTGTTTTGAGTGTGGTTTCAACTTTGCGCAAACATCCAGCGCAGGTCATTCCGGTGATGGTATATGTTTTCATGGCTTTGATATAGTTGGCACGATTGCCCGTTGCAAGCTGCTGTCCATGGACCTGACCAAGTAATGGCCGGGGTAACGGGTTACTGCCTAACTTTTACCGTTGCCAAAATTGTTGAGGTAATCCACCGCCCTGCCCTGATCATGGCACACAACTAAACCTGTGCTTCATCCCTGATTTTGCAAAACTATTCGCAATCACGATTCAAAGCGGTCTAATGCCCAGTCTGATCTGCGGCACGGCTGCTTTCAAACAGGAACCAGATACGACGCTCCGTTTCATCGAGATAAACCTCAATAAGGCTCGCAGTTGCATAGTCATGATGTTCATCACACACGTCATGGGCTTTGCGCATTGCCGCAGCAATTTTTTTATTGTCGTCCATCAACTCATTGAGCATAGCTAGCGGACCAACAAATTCGTCGTTATTATCATTCAAAGATTGCAGCTTGCTGATCTGAGAGATGGAACGCAAGGTCGTTCCGCCGAGTTTGCGAACTCTTTCCGCCAAAGGATCAATTGAAGCAAAAATCTGGTCTGCTTGTTCATCCAGCATTAAATGGAAGTCGCGGAAATTAGGGCCAGTTAAATGCCAATGGAAATTCTTGGTTTTCAAATAGAGCGCAAACCCGTCAGCCACCAATCCGTTTACGACTTTTGTTATGGCCGAAACCCCGTCGGCATTTAAATCAGTTGGAGTTCTCAGTGTCGCTTTCATTGTTTTGGTGTCGGCCATGCGTATTCTCCAGTTGATTTGTACTGACCAGCTTAAACGCTGGTTATTTGATTAAGTTCCGTCAGAAAAATTTGTTCCTGACATGATGGTGGCAGCAAGGCCCCTTTCTACACGGCGTCTGAACCCCTATATAGCGGCGATGGGACATTCACGTCAGGAAGGCGGATTCGCTGAGGCGCCGCAATTGCCACTTGAAGCTTATGAGCTGCCAGCAACCGCTGCGGGGCTGATGGCTGGCTTACGGCCTGAAACCTCCGCCATTCCAAATTACGTTCCCTACAAGCCCCCAAAACCCCCTAAATCAGAAGGCGGTAGGCGACTGCAAGTTGTTTCGCCCTTTGAACCTAAAGGCGACCAGCCCACGGCAATCAAGGAGTTGGTGGCCGGGGTACAGGCCCATGAACGTGACCAGGTGCTGCTTGGGGTGACGGGTTCTGGCAAAACGTTTACTGTGGCCAAAATCATTGAGGCAACCCAGCGCCCTGCCCTGATCATGGCACCCAACAAAACCCTGGCCGCGCAGCTTTATGGCGAATTTCAGAATTTCTTTCCGAACAGCGCCGTGGAATATTTCGTTTCCTATTATGATTACTATACCCCGGAAGCCTATGTTGCGCGCAGCGACACCTACATTGAAAAAGAATCGTCGATCAATGAACAGATTGACCGCATGCGGCATTCTGCTACGCGCGCGCTCTTAGAACGTGATGATGTAATTGTGGTTGCCTCGGTGTCCTGCATTTACGGCATCGGCGATGTGGAAACCTATTCGGCCATGACTGTTACAGTCAAAAAAGGCCAACGCATTGAGCAGCGCGCCTTGATAAACGATTTTGTGGCGCTGCATTACAAGCGCAATGACCAGAATTTCGTGCGCGGGTCGTTTCGCGTACGGGGTGATACCATTGAGCTGTTCCCCTCGCATTTTGAAGATCGTGCTTGGCGCATATCGCTGTTTGGCGATGTGATCGAAAATATTTCAGAGTTTGATCCGCTCACGGGCCGTAAAACGGCAGAGCTTGAGAACGTCAAGGTTTATTCCAATTCGCACTATATTACGCCGAAGCCCACACTGGAGCAGGCGGTCTTACGGATTAAGAATGATTTGCGGATTCGCCTTGGTGAATTCAATGCTGCGGGCCGCATTCTGGAAGCGCAGCGCCTGGAACAGCGCACGATGTTTGACATTGAAATGATGATGGCCACGGGATCTTGCGCTGGCATTGAAAACTATTCACGCTATTTGACAGGCCGCAAGCCCGGCGAGCCGCCGCCAACCCTGTTTGAATATCTGCCAGATAATGCGCTGGTGTTCATTGATGAAAGCCATGTGACGGTGCCGCAAATTGGGGGCATGTTCAAAGGTGACTTCAGCCGCAAGGCAACCTTGGCCGAATATGGCTTCCGCCTGCCGTCATGCATCGACAATCGCCCGCTTCGGTTTGAGGAATGGGAAGCCATGCGACCGCAAACGGTTTTTGTTTCGGCCACACCGGGTGGCTGGGAGCTGGGACAAACGGGTGGCGTTTTCGCCGAGCAAGTGATCAGGCCCACAGGCCTGATTGATCCACCCGTTATCATTCGCCCCGTCAAAAACCAGGTCGATGATCTGATTGATGAATGCAAGGCCGTGGCACTTTCTGGCATGCGCGCGTTGGTGACGACATTGACTAAGCGGATGGCGGAAGACCTGACGGAATACATGCATGAACAGGGCATTCGTGTGCGCTATATGCACAGTGACATCGACACGCTGGAACGTATCGAAATCTTGCGCGATTTGCGGCTTGGCGCATTTGACGTGTTGATCGGTATCAATTTGTTGCGTGAAGGTTTGGATATTCCGGAATGTGCTTTGGTTGCAATCCTGGATGCTGACAAGGAAGGTTTCCTGCGCAGCGAAACATCACTCGTACAAACCATTGGCCGCGCGGCCCGCAACGTGGATGGCCGGGTGATCATGTATGCTGATAAAATTACCGGATCAATGGAACGTGCCATCGCCGAAACTGATCGCCGCCGTGAAAAGCAGGTGGCTTATAATGTGGCCAATAACATTACGCCGCAATCGATCAAGAAGAACATCGGCGACATCATGGGCAGTATTTACGAGCAAGACCATGTGCAGGTGGACGGCGGCCTGGCTGAAGGCGGCGCATTGGTGGGGCACAACCTGCAACGCGTTCTCGCCGATATGGAAAAGCGCATGCGCGAGGCGGCTTCGAACCTGGAGTTTGAAGAAGCCGCACGTTTGCGCGATGAGGTGAAACGGCTGCGGGCCGTGGAGCTGGCGGTGATGGATGATCCCCTAGCCAAAAATTCCAACATCCAAACCGCCGAATCCAGCTGGCCAAAGGGTGAAGCCAAACGCAAGGCGGGGAGCTCTGGTGGGAGGGCGGGGAGCAGGACGTTTAGGGGGAAGAGGTAGAAAACTAACAAATAATTCTGTCTAATTGTTCACATTATTTTGGAGTTATATTAAAATATCCTGCTAGATAGGCGGCCAGCAATGCTGCTATTAAGTTTGCACCTAAACCCAGAGTCCAAGAAAATACCGACCCCAATATAGTTCTCATAAATTTGGACTCGTCATTGACACCCAGATAGATGGAAGCATGTGGAAGAAATTTGTTATGAAGTTTTATAACTAAAAAAGCCAAAACAACTACGGCAATAACCAGAAACGCCCGGCTGAGAATACTAGCAAGACTTGGAAGTGCGACAATCGCTGTAACTAGCATAAATTGGTTAAAACTGAAGCTGTAGTATTTTTTTGTAACAAAACTCCGCTCAAAGTTCCCAATTTCACGTTTGAGTTTTTCTAATTCGCCAAGGGTCCAAGCTTCATTCGCGCCTTGCGTCATCGCCATGTTTGATTGTTGACCGAATTCCACTTGTGCGATCTTATCAAGGCCCCCGAAATCTGGCTCACTTGCAAACAATTTCAAGGATGGAATATATTTCTCAGTGACAGCCATCTGTTTGAAGTTATCGAGAAACAGCGACCTTTCTGTTCCGTCGGTAAACGTAACTATCACCTTGGAATTCGAAAAACTCTTTTGAACGATTTCCGCTATCGCAATAATTTCAGTTCTATCTAATTTGATCGGTTCAAATTCATTTCTCGCTGTGTATAGTTGATCAGCTTGAGCGACCTGTGAGCTCACGCCTTTCGAACTCTGATGTGGAAATAATGTAATTGTGCCGCCAGCACCGCTGTTAGTGCTCCAAAGTCCTTCGAGGTTGCCGGTTTGAAGAAGCGAACTATCCAAATTAAAACTAGAATTCACGCCATTTATTTCTAACCTTCCTTCCAAAGTAAGATTGCTACCAACGAATTTTCCTGTGATCGGATAGACAATAATACCTGCGACGGAATCATTAAATCGCAATAGCCCAGAAAGCTTTCCTTCGTCACCATTTAGCTCGACAAATACGTTACCCGTATTTGTCCCAAAAACTCTTCCCGCCCAGTAGCGTGTCATTGCCATTTTTCGAGCTCCAAGAAACCATTGATTGTAAAACAAGCTTTAGATAGATGAGTTGGACTATCTAAGGCATTCAAGAATTTGATTGCAATAGCGATAATTATGCAAGACCGCACCCAAACCGTCAACTGCTATGAATTACGGTGACAGTGCATTCAACTCATCCGTCCAATGCTCGTTTCACTGCCGCAGGGCCGCTGACGCCGCAATCGCCCTGCTCCTATTTGCGATAGCCCGAAAGGATTTTGCTTTCAACGGAGCCATTTGCACCACTTACTTCGCCGCCTTCGCCGCCTTTATGGTCGCATCAAAAACGGTGTAATCGCCTTTGCAGCCGATCAGTTCACCATTGTGGCTATGGTTTTCTAATTCGCTCCCTAGCTGAGACACGCTGGGAGTATTTTTTTCTGGTGATTTGAGCCAGCCCTCGATTGCGCCTGCAAGTTTTTTGGCCCGCGCCATGTGGTGGGTGCATTGATCGCCACCGTCATCCTTAAACCCACCGCTGTTCATGGCGATATAGATGCAGCGCTCAATCATGGACCCGAAATAGAGCCGCATGGGTTCAGTGACGCCTTGCAGAGATGAGAGTGTTGCGTCCTTCGCCCGACATTGGCTGATCACATCGTGTGCGTTGCTGTCAGTCAAACTTCCCATGATATTAAAAGTCTCGCCCATAAAGGTATCGGCGGGGCTGGAGTCTTCAGCTTGCATGGGTGAGGCGAAAGAGATGAACAATGCAGCTGTTGCGTAAAACAGCAAAGAGAATAGGTTTTGAAATTTCATAAAAAAATCCTCCGGTTTATGACCCGACGGGAAGCTATGCTGGAGGACTTGGACTGTCAAACAATCGTCTTACCACTGTGTGCGCACAAACCCGCACTGCTTCTGCTCCATAGCGATCTACTTGGGATTACGGTGGGATTACGGTGACAGTGCATGAAACTACTGAACTGCTCACGCCGCCCTCGGCACAATCGCATTCAATTTCTCCCCAAGTGCGCGTTTTTGTTCGCGCAGGTCGAAGTCCATTTGCAGGACAACGAAGAAGCCTTCGGACATGCCATAGTAACGTGCCAGCCGGAGATTGATATCAGCCGATACGGCGCTCATGCCCAACACTATTTCATCGCTGCAGCGCAACGGAAAAGACGATCGTTTCTAAAGCTCCGATCGTGAAAAATATCCGTCACAATAAGTTTATCAGCGTCGCACAATTTATGTGCCTATATCAATCGCGATCCCCGCGAAACAGTTTCAACCCCCACAAACACGGCACCCAAAAACATGCTCACCAACGGACAAACGTTCCCCGCTCTTAAAGTTGCTGCCGTGGGTGGCGGCGTTATCGAATTACCGAAAGATCTTGCGGGCGGTTTTGGGGTGGTGGTGATTTACCGTGGTGATTGGTGCCCGTTCTGCAACGAGCAGCTGGCATCTCTGCAAGCTTCGACCAATCAGCTTGAAGAACTTGGCGTCAAGATGGTGGCGTTTTCGGTTGACAACGAAGCAGCCACGGCTGCTCTGGCGGCAAAGCACGGCATTACCTTCAAACTTGGCCACAGCGCCGATGTTAAAGCCGTGGCGTCAAGTACGGGTGCTTTTGTTGGCGACCATAATGGCCACGCCATTCTTCAACCCGCAACATTTTTACTGGGGCCAGATGGCAAAATCATGATGGAGTGTTATGCCAGCGGCCCGATTGGCCGGGTCACAGGTTCAGACCTTGTACGCGTTGTAACATTTATCAAATCGATGATGGCGAAGGGCTAAAAGCCAAAATGAAATTCCTCGACCACCGCATCCCGCCACCGATTGTCGCTTTGATCGTCGCTGCCCTCATGTGGGGGTTTAGCCATTTGTTGTCTAACCCTATGCTGGGAAATTGGCGCTGGCCCGCAGGTTTGGGGTTGATGGTATTAGGCATTGGTTTGGCGGTGGCAGGGCGGCGGAGTTTTGTGCAGTCAGGGACCACGATTAACCCCATCAACATTCGCGCCGCCAAGCGTCTGGTGGTGCATGGTCCTTTAAAGTTCACGCGCAACCCGATGTATTTGGGCATGGCTTTATTTTTGGTTGGCATTGCCGCAACGCTTGGCCAGCCTTGGCTGTTAGCGGGGCCAATCGCGTTTGCGCTTTACATTCAGCAGTTCCAAATTTTGCCGGAAGAGCGCGTTATGCTGGAAAAATTTGGTGCCGAATATGAAGCTTACCGCAGCCGCGTGCGGCGTTGGATTTAAAATCCATTCAACTTATTGCGCTGCCACAAACCCACACTGCTTCTGCTCCATCGCAATTTGCTTGGTAATTCGGATGGCGTTTTGGGCGTAGGCTTCGGTGACTGAGCCTTTGTTGATGGTTTTGCCAGTCAAGGGGCTCACGGCCTCGCAAAGATGAAAAACATGCGGTTCAGATGATTTCGCGGCTCCGGCTTCCGGGGCTATCCAGTAAACCACATCAACACCACTCGGATTGGTGGTGCTCTTTGTGGCCGCAGCCACGTCCGAAGAATCTCGCGCGATGTCTTGCGCCTGGGCTGCCACTTCTGGAGAGCACGCCGTTGTGGGCTGGCCTGATTTAATCTGAGTGGCGCAGGCGTTCATGTCTTGTGTGTATTGTTCAACCGAGGGCGGTTTGAAATTCACGCCGACCAAGGTTGCGAGAACGGCAAGCACCGCACCAATGCCACCGGCAATCTGCTTGTTTTTCGGGTCCATGTCCTTGTCCATGAAAATCAGGACAATCAAGGGAAGAAAAGCAACAAGCGTGATGATGGCGCCCAGTTGGTTTTGAACAAAAAAGCGGAATGTGTCTGCTTTGCTGGCTGGATTTTTCTTGTTCGCAGCTTTCCACAACAGGCTGCCCGCGATTGCAAACACTGCAATGCCAACCAGAATTCCTACGAGAAGCGGCAAATTGCCATTGTTGTTGCCAGCGTCAAACTTGTGTTGCATCAGCAGATAGATGCCGGCGATTTCTGCGCCAATAGCGACAGCCCAAGCCAGCAAAGCGAAAATGCGCAGTCGCCGAGCAGCACCCTTTTGGTCTTGCGATGCAGCCCAGGCTTTGGTGATGTCGGGTCTGTTGTCGGTCATGATCAATCCTCACATGCAATTCAGAGGCAATCAAATTAGTCCCCTAATTTAACAAAACCTCATTCTCTCATAAACTGGCGGAAACGGAGGGATTCGAACCCTCGATACGCCTTGCGACGTATGACGATTTAGCAAACCGTTGCCTTCAGCCACTCGGCCACGTTTCCTGCCGGGCAGTCTTGCCGTGATTTGAATAGAGTTGCAAGCGAGAAAAACCCGCATGGATATTTCCATTTGCGGGCTTTGTTTTGACGCTCCGAACCTAATTTAATGCAGTGTAATAGCGGCCCTCGCCTGGCGTTGTGCTTCTGCAATCTGGCTGGCTGTCATCTCGCGCGAGATCTCGCAACGATAAAGCTTCGCTGATTGATTGCCTTTTAACGCGGCAATGTTGAACCACTTGTGGGCCGCCACATAATCCTGCGGCACAATTTTACCCATGCAATATTCCATGCCCAAAGCGAAAATGTCTTCGGCTGTTGTGGTGGCTGGATCCAGGCTTTGAATAATGTGTGTCATCTTTTAATCCCCATCTGTTTTGTTAGGCGGCCTGGTTTTTTCGGCCGTAGCTGAGGATCAATTTGCCCGCTGCGCAAGAACGCCACGTTAAGCGACACACTTAATCAAATTTGAATGAGACTTTATTCAAATTTTAACCGTTCACATTTTATCTTATATTTTCAGTACTTTAAAGAATTTTTAGGACACTATTTACCGCATCCGGTGACGAGGCATTCACCAGACCCAAAATTTGCAAGCCTACTTGTTTGAAACAGCAAGCACGATTGATATTGGGTAATGATCAGAACCGGCATTGTTGCCGATTTGCTGGCTGCTGATTGCACGAATTCCGGGGCTGACAAAAATATGATCAATGGCCAGCTGCGGAAAACCGATGGTTGCAGGCCAGGTCGGAAGTGATGTGACGCGGGTGAAGTTCAAACCTTCAGACACTGTGTGATTGATCCGCGAGAAAGGAGTGGCGTTAAAATCACCCATGATGATGACGGGGCCAGAAATACCTTCCACCAATTTAACCAGAGCATTGACCTGCTTCAATTGCGCGCGCGAATGGGGAAAGCGCGTGGTGTGAATGCCAAAAACAGTAAGAGGGCCAGATGACAGCTCGACGGTTGCGCGGATGTAGGACGGGCCTTCCCAATTTGCATCGCCTATCACAGAGCTCAGCGGATACTTCGACACTATTGCAAGCTCACAATTGATGTAGTTTTGGCAATCCCCCTGATAAGGATAAACCGACTTCAGAGCGCTCAGTACGTCAGCTTTCCCGGTTCCCATTTCTATCATCGTCACAACATCAGCATTTATTGCCAACACTGCAGCTGCAATTTCAGCGTGATCGTTGTTGAGGCCATATGTATTAAAACTGGCCACCTGAAGCTGCTGTTCGCCTGGTGCCAATGGATCTGGCTTGAACGGAGTGGCTGACACCAGATGCGGCCACAGCGAATAGCCTGAAAGCATCAAGACGAAAAGTGTGCTCGCTATCAAACCCTTATAGCGCGGTGTGGCCATGGCGATTAAAGCTGAAACAGTAAGCAACAAAAACTGCATGCCAAACTGTGAAACGACGTCAAAGCCAATCCACAAATATCCCATTCGGCCAGCCACAACACCGGATATTCCTATAATCAGCCCGATGCTGGCACCGTGCCAGTCGCGAAACGGTTTGCGTTTTGACGTGTCGGCTTCATTCTTGGCGGTTGTTTCTGGTTTTACGTCAAGCGAAGCCACTGATTGGTCCTTGGGAATTTAGATGAGTCTGCTCTCCATCGGGAGGAGCTGCTCTGGTGTAGCAAAGCCTGGCAATTCTTCAAACCTCTTCTTCCACATTACGATATGGGGGTAATGCGCCAGTTCAACATTAGCTTCCGGGGCGTAGCGCAACACGCCGTAAATGCCAATGTCGGCCACAGTAGGCTTTTTACCAACCACCCACTCATTTTTTGAAAGTTCCTGTTCCAGCACGGCAAGAGCAGCCTTGGCTTCGGTATCATACATCATGCGCATTTCATCGCCAAACTGGCGCTGTCCCCGCGCTCTTGCACGCAGCCGGAATACAGGCACCGAGAGTTTGTCCCATTGCCAAAACAGCCACTCCCTGATGCGCAGTTTATCTAACGGCGACTTTGCATCAAATTTACCCAAGGCTTCGGATAGGTGCAGAAGAATGGCGGAAGATTGAACCGCCACCAATTGACCGTCGCGCAAAGCTGGCACCTGACCATACCGGTTTTTGACCAAATAATCGGCTTGCTTGTGTGCCCCTTCCCTTAAATTTACGTGAATATAAGAAAATGGATGTTTACTCAGCGCCAGCATCAAAGCAGCAGTATAAGTTGGCCCGGACATCGCAAACCCATAAAGCGTAAAGCGGCCTTTTTCAGCTTGGGTTGGACCCTTGGCCAAAGGTTTAGTTACGGCTTTTGCAGAAGGCTTGGCTTTGGCAGCATTTTTTTTGGGCGGCAGTTTCTTAGCAATTGCCCGCTTGGCAGGTTTCGCCATGGGAGCATTCTCCTATAATCGTTTGTGTACTGATAATCAGCACACGGACTATAGCAAACCCTGTAAGCAATTGGAAATGGTTAATAAAATATGTCGACTATTGGTTAATTTGAAGCTTTTTGCGCAACAAATCATTTACGGATTGCGGGTTGGCTTTGCCGCCCGTGGTTTTCATAACCTGCCCCACAAACCACCCAAGCATCGATGCTTTGAGCTTAACGGCTTCCACTTTGTCGGGATTGGCAGCGATGATTTCATCCACCGCTTTTTCTATTTCACCCATATCAGTCACTTGCACCAAGCCGTGTGCTGCAACGATATCTGCAGGATTGCCCCCACCCGTCCACATTAATTCAAATACATCCTTCGCAATCTTACCGCTGATTATGCCTGACGTTATCAAGTCGACAATTCCACCAATTTGAGCCGCTGAAACCGGCGTGGTCTCTATGGTTTTGCCTTCCTTGTTCAACCTTCCAAAGAATTCATTGATCACCCAGTTGGCCGACAGTTTTCCATCCCTGCCATGGGCAACCTGCTCGAAGAAGTCAGCCGAAGGTTGTTCGGCAACCAGAACGGCGGAATCATAGGCGGAAAGCGTGTAGGTTTGCATGAAACGTCTCTTCTTCTCATCCGGCAACTCGGGCAGGCTCTCTTTAATGGCAGCCACACGCGCTGGATCAAGCTTTAGGGGCAACAAATCAGGGTCTGGGAAGTAGCGGTAATCATGCGCTTCTTCCTTAGACCGCATGGAACGCGTTTCACCCTTCTTGGCATCATAGAGCCTGGTTTCTTGATCAATCTTCCCGCCATCTTCCAAAATACCAATCTGACGGCGCGCCTCAAAATCGATGGCTTGCCCTATGAAGCGGATGGAGTTCACATTCTTGATTTCACAGCGGGTGCCAAATGCTTCACCCGGTTTGCGCACCGAAACATTGACATCGGCCCGCATGGAGCCCTGCTCCATGTTGCCATCACAGGTGCCGAGATAGCGCATGATTTGGCGCAGTTTGGTCACATAAGCCTTTGCTTCGTCAGCCGAACGCATGTCTGGCTTGGATACAATTTCCATCAATGCGCAACCCGAGCGGTTGAGATCGACAAAGCTCATGTTGGGGTGTTGATCATGCAAAGATTTTCCGGCGTCCTGTTCCAGATGCAAACGTTCCACGCCGACATTGATCGATTTGCCATCTTCTATATCAACCGTGACAACCCCCTCCCCCACGATAGGTTGTTTGAATTGAGAAATTTGGTACCCTTGCGGCAAGTCTGCATAAAAGTAATTCTTGCGGTCAAACACCGAGTAGGTGTTGATGTCAGCCTTCAGGCCAAGACCTGTGCGCACGGCTTGCTCGACGCAAAACTCATTGATCACCGGCAACATGCCCGGCATTGCCGCATCAACCATTGAAACATGGTCGTTGGGCGCACCCCCATATTCTGCCGAGGCACCTGAAAAGAGTTTTGATTTTGCGACGACCTGCGCATGCACTTCAAGGCCGATGATGATTTCCCAATCGCCGGTTGCACCTTTGATCCAGTCTTTTTTGTCGGCAACTCGCTTGGCGGATTCTAGCATGGATTTATCCCTTGGTTTCGTTTGGAATAAAGGAGCAGGTCAATTAGATCAAGAAGAACCAAACTCAGTTGGTTTGGTGCCGCGCCATTTGCCGACAGGGAAAAGTGCAATAGCCCTCAAAGCCTCGGTGAACATATTTGAGGAAGGCGCCTCCAAGCCAAAAATAAGGAGCTTTGAGAAAGGCAACGGTTTGCCTTTTTGCTCTATGGACGGCAAGGTCCAATTTGGTTGAAATTGTGCGGTAAAAAGCAACGCACTTTGAAGCGCCGCTTCGCTTTCTAAATTTTCAAACAGAACCGTCTCATTATCAACTTACCTTTTCATCAATGCTGTGGTTAATCTGCACGCCTATTGGTAAGTCCAGCCCAAAGCTTCATCCGCCTCATGAACGGAATCGGATTTTATTAAATCAGCCATATCGGCAAAAACCTGAACTGTTGGGCGATCTGTCATTGAAAAAGACACATGCGCTGATTGCAATGGATTGGCCCCCTCTATCAATATCTCATGACTTTGCAGAACTTCGATAAGCTGCTGGGTGTCCGCCAGGTAGATTGAATCAACCTTCTCAACTTCTTTGAGGACCTCATCAGTACCGGCACCTTGGAGCAAGACATCAAACACAGTCTTGCCAGACCCCGCAACACTCAGACAGTCGCCGGTTTTGAAATTGAGCAAAATACTAATGTGGAGGGCTAAACACTCCACGCCTGCAATTCGCGCAACAGTTTTTTCTTCATGATTTCTGGGAAGGATTGCAGATTATTGGCGGGGATTGCAAATGCACCGGGACCACAAATGACATTGGCGGCGTAATAATCGAGAATGTGTTTTTGACCATAAAGAATGGGAAGACCATTTATGGTGATTTTATTGGCGATTGCATTCTGCCGAGCCTCACCCAAATTGCCGTTTTCATTGTCGGCCCCGTCTCCTGACACATCAATCACCTTTCGGGCTGCAACAACTGGTAGATTACTCACAAGTTTCACACAAAAAATCATTGCATTGGCCAATCCCGTTCCACCAGGTTGCCATTTTCGTTCAACCCGCTCAACAGTCTGGGCAAACGTTTCAACGTCCGTCACGGTTGAAATTGTGTGCCAAGGCACTGCAACACTCTGGCTGTTGCGGCTGGACCATTGGACCACCGCCATTGCGACGCGTTTCAGAGGGCCTGCCCTGATCGCCTCCAGCACGGCAAAATGCCGCAACGCGCTGGCAGTTCCCTGCATCTGGAGCATATAATCTCCAGCATCAACACTGCTGGAGCAATCAACTGCTAACACCAACGCCACATCAACGGGTGCAGAACCAAGCATGTTTTCGCTCGTCATATAGAAGCATTAGCGCAATTTCAAAATTGCGCCATTTATTGCTCCAACTATTTTGTCTTGGATGCCTTGGATTGATCAGTTTTTGCACGCGGCGCCTGCCCTGAAATCAATTCCTTGGCTTGGGTGATCCATTCATCCCGGATCGCCCTGCCTTTAAGCGAAAGCTTTTCGTCCAGTTCTGCGAGTGCTTTTGCAGAGAGGCTCACGATATGTGCAAAAGTGGTTATGCCTTCACTGGCGAGCTGTTTGCTGATCTTGGGGCCAATGCCATCAATCAGTGAAATATCGTCGGCTGGTGGTGTTTTTGGAGTTGTCGCCGGCCGTTCAGCTGATGCAGTCAGCGCGGCAAGAGCCCATTGCCAGTGAATTTCGGCGCGGCCATCGGGCTTGCCCTCGTCAATCCATTTTTGATGGGCCAGCGCTCTGATTGAGTCTTCGTTGTAAGAATGAATAGTGTTTGTCATGCAGCACTCCTCTGTTTTAGTGCGTATCGTTTACCATGTTATATTGCACTGCACAATGAAAAGAGACGCTGGGAGATGCCTGCCCTTCTCTTCATAGCGTAAGAATTCCACTTCGCCTCTCAATCACTATTCCCAGTGCCCGCGTTATTTTTTCTTATCCCACGGGGCCTTTTTTATCTTGAACCCGCCTTCTTTGGGTTTGCCCGCAAATTTTCCCTTGTCTTTAAACTTGGGTTTATCGCTAAATGATTTTTTGCTCTCGTAGCGCGGCTTTAAATCTGCATCATGTGGTTTTTTGTCTTCATACCGTTCCGGTTTGCCCTCAGCCCGGTCAAAGCTTCGTTTGCGTTCAGATTTTGGAGCGGGTGCAGGCAATGCTCCATCAAGCCGCGAAATGGTAACGTCATCTTTGTCCGCGATCACCATTGCGGCCGCAAATTTCTCAGCCATATGGTTTGCTATTTCAAACCGAGTTTCATTTTCGTTGATGCGAATGGCACCAATATCCGGTTTTGTAATATGGCCCCTGCGGCAAATCATGGGCAACAACCATTTGGGATCGGCATTATTCTTGCGCCCAATGTCGAGTTTAAACCACGTGAAATCTCGTGGTCCTGTGTCGCCGTGATCTTTACGACGCAACGGCTTGGCCTCGCGGAGTTCAGTGCGCGGTCCGCGGTTGTCACCCGGGCCCGGATCAAACACATCTTCAGCAGCAGGCAACCGCGAGCGGTAGATGCGAACCAAAGCGGCGGCAATTTCTTCAGGTTGACGATTGGCGAGAACGGCTCTTGCCATCTCCAAATCTTCTTCTGAATTTATGGCTGTCAGAATGGGGTCTTGCAGCATTCTTTGCTGATCAAGTTTGCGAATATCATCAGCAAGTGGTGGCCCAGACCAGACTGGACTTATCTTCGCTGCCGCCAGCATCTGTTCTGCTTTGCGGCGGCGAGACAGTGGCACCAACAGAACCGATACGCCCTTGCGGCCCGCTCTGCCGGTGCGGCCTGAACGGTGCTGCAAAGTTTCAGCATCATTGGGCAGGTCCGCATGAATAACCAAATTCAGATTTGGCAAATCAATACCGCGCGCAGCCACATCGGTTGCCACACACACGCGCGCGCGGCCATCGCGCAGCGCTTGAAGAGCGTGATTGCGCTCTGCCTGGCTCAGTTCACCCGAAAGATTGACTGCCGAAAACCCACGTTCCGAAAGTGCGGCATGCATGTGACGCACGTGATCGCGCGTATTGCAAAAAACAATGGCCGATTGCGACTCAACAAAACGCAGCACGTTGACGACTGCATGTTCAACCTCATTGGGGGCCACGCGCATGGCGCGATATTCAATATCGGCGTGGGCTCTTTCAGAGCCTTTGGCTTCGATGCGCAATGCGTCACGCTGATATTTCTTTGCCAGCAAAGCAATGGGCTTTGGCATGGTGGCTGAAAACATCAGGGTTTGGCGTTCTTTTGGTGTTGCTTCGAGAATGAATTCAAGGTCTTCGCGGAAGCCCAAATCAAGCATTTCATCGGCTTCATCGAGCACGACCGCTTTAAGATCATTGATCTTCAACGCTCCACGCTCAAGATGATCGCGAAGGCGGCCCGGTGTTCCAACTATGATGTGGGCTCCGTCATGCAGCCTGCGGCGCTCGCGGCTCGGATCCATTCCACCCACACACGAAATGATGCGGGCACCGGTATAAGAATAAAGCCACGCCAGTTCGCGCTCAACCTGCATGGCCAGTTCTCGCGTTGGGGCCACAATCAGCGCGAGTGGATCAGCCTCATTTTCAAACCGCGTCGCTTCGCCCAGCAAAGTTGTGGCAATGGCAAGACCGTACGCCACAGTCTTGCCCGATCCGGTCTGGGCTGAAACAACCATGTCCCGGCCTTCAGCGCGCGCCTCAAGCACTGCCAGTTGGACAGCTGTAGGGTCTTCATATTTGCGCTCCGTCAACGCACGGGCAATGGGAGCAAGTGTTAATGGAAATGGCAAGGCATTATCTTTTCAAAAAATTGGGGTGGAGGCTGGCCTTAAAGCAGTTGTGCATGAAACACCATGGCCTCTATAAGGTTGGCCATGAGCAAAAAAACTCTTCCCGAAAATCTGCAATCCGCAACCCGTATGGTGACAGCGGCCCGCAGCTTTAACGAGCACGGCATGGTCAACCCTGCAGTATACCATGCATCAACCGTTCTTTTTCCAGATGTGAAGACTTTGCATGACCGCAAACAGGACTACACTTACGGACGCAAGGGAACGCCAACGTCGCGCGCGGTAGAAACAGCGATTGCTGATCTAGAGGGAGGGTTTGATTGCAAAGTATGCCCTTCTGGCTTGGCCGCAATTACCGCAGCGTTGCTTTCATTCCTGAAATCAGGAGATCACTTGTTGATGGTAGACACTGTCTACTGGCCCGCCCGAGAACTCTGTAATGGGCTTCTCAAAGGGCTGGGAATTGAGACAACATATTACGATCCGCTGATCGGCAAGGGCATAGACGCCCACATCAAGCCTAACACGCGTGTTGTTTATTGCGAAAGTCCGGGGTCGCAAACCATGGAAGTTCAGGATGTTCCGGCAATTGCCGCAGCGGCACAGGCACATGGAGCCATTGTGATGTTGGACAACACATGGAGCGCTGGTCACTTTTTTAAAGCGTTTGCACATGGCTGCGATATTTCCATTCAGGCGGCCACAAAATATATTGTTGGACATTCAGATGCTATGCTGGGCTCGGTTGTCTGCAATGAAAAAACCTGGCCGCAGTTCAAAGACACTTACGAAATGATGGGCCTGTTTGCAGGGCCTGATGACATGTACCTTGCCTTGCGCGGGCTTCGCACCTTGGATGTCCGACTGGAGCGCCACCAGCGCAATGCAACTGCAGTGGCGCAATGGCTGCGCGGGCAAGAAGCGGTCGACACTGTGCTTTATCCTGCCCTATCAAATGCACCGGGGCACGAAATGTGGAAGCGCGATTTTACGGGTGCTTCCGCGCTGTTCTCGGTCATTCTTAAACCAAAACCTGAAGCTGCTGTTGCGGCATTGCTGGACGGGCTTCAACTGTTCGGAATGGGTTACAGTTGGGGCGGATTTGAAAGCCTTGTGGTTCCTTTCAAGCCATACCGCACCGCGCGTGAATGGACCAGCCATGGCCCCTGCTTGCGGCTTCATATTGGGTTGGAAGACCCCAAGGATTTGATTGCGGATCTGGAACAGGGCTTTGCACGCCTTGCCACGCATTCACCTTAGGCAAATACGGTTTTAAGATCGGCTTTCGATGCCACAACAAAATCGAAAAACGCCGCTATTCGTGGAACATGCCGTAAATCCGGGTGGGTGAGTATGCGCCATGGGCGCACCAAAGCTGGAACTTTTTCAATAATGCAAACCAGATCAGTTTCCCGGTCCCCTAATATTTTAGGAATGGTTCCAAGGCCCATTCCTGATTTAATTCCTTCAATCAAACCCAGTACACTTGTGTGGGTTGACACTATTGTTGCGTTTGGTGCCACTTCCTTGAACCATTCAACACTGCGGTGGGGAACCTTGAGAAAATCAAAGACAACCAGTTTATGATTGTTCAAATCCTCAAAATTCCTGGGTGCGCCGTGCAATTTTACATAATCCTTACTGGCAAAAATAGACCAGACCGATTCGCCGATTTTGCGTCCAACGAGTTCTTCGTCGGTATCACCAGACCGTAACGCGATGTCGGCCTCACCATTCTGCATGTCAATGTAGCGGTCATTTGAAATGAATTGCACAATGAGCTTTGGATAGGCCAATTGAAAATTAGAAAGGAACTGTGATTTCTTGAGCAGCTGAACAATTGGTTCCGGGCATGTGACGCGAATAACGCCCGAATGGTCATTGGTCTTTTCGCGAATGTGGCGTTCAAGATCAGCACAGGCAGCGCCAATGCGCTCAGCGTAAGGCAGAAGCGCATGTCCATACTCAGTCAAGCGATAGCCTTCCGGAGAGCGCACCACAATTTTTTGGCCTAAACGTTTTTCCAAGTCATTCAGTCGGCGGTGCACCGTTGTTTGGCTCACCTTCAAATGCTTGCCAGCAGCTATTGTGCTTTTGAACTTAGCAACCGCAAGAAAGTGCTTCATATCATTCCAGTCGAACATGAGATCATTATGCACTATTGCAGCCCCCTTGTCTAAATTCGTGACTCCTGCAACGATAGGATATCTGATAGTTATTTTTTTGCCGCAAGAATCCAACACTTCGACAATTGCAAAGGAAAAAAGAGATGCGCAGTTTAGCATTGATCAGTGGTTTACTAGCTCTGCCCATATTGGGCCTAACTGAGGCAGCTCACGGACAAAACACAGCAAAACCTGTCATGGTTTTGCAAAAAGTTGTTTCAGGCATGCCAATCGACACCCAACAGGAGTTGCGTGTTCTAACTGCCACAATAAAGCCAGGAGAAAGATCTGTCAGACATACGCATCAATATCCGGTTACTGTTTATGTGCTGCAGGGCGAGTTCACGCTTGTGGTAAAAGGGCAAAGTCCGGTGACGATAAAGGCCGGTGAGGCGCTTGTGGAACAGCCAGATGTGGAGGTTTATGCAACCAATGCCAGCGCAACGGAAGACACTAAAGTGGTGATTTTCTATGCCAGTAAACCACAAACCCCATTTTTGGATGCCTTAAAGGATTAGGATAAAATAACCCAATTGCGCACGGCGAGCTTGTTTTCTAAACTCCAATTCCCATCTCCCTGAGCAGGACCCTTGGAGTTGAACATGGATAGAATTTTTGCCACTGCGTTAATGTGCGTTGCACTTGTTACACCAGTGCTGGCACAACAGGCTGATGATCCGGAGCTTATTTTCAAGAAAAACACCGTGTTTCATCTGCTGTCACCCGATGCAAAATTGGCGACTTACGTGATAGATGATCCACAGGTGGACGGTGTTTCGTGTTATTTTACGGTGCCAGAAGCTGGAGGTTGGTCGGGGTGGGCGGGTTTTGCCGAACAGCGTTCTGAGACGTCCATTGCATGCAGACAAATAGGGCCTGCCGTTATCAAGGCGAAATTTGCCCAAGGCGTTGATATTTACGAGCAAAGGCGGTCTTTCTTTTTCAAAACAATGCATATTGTCAGGGGCTGTGATCCCAAACGTAACGTTCTTGTTTATTTGAGCTATACTGACAAATTGATTGATGGATCACCACAGAATTCAACGTCAACTGTGCCATTGATGCCGTGGGGAGATACCCCTGCGCCCCAGTGCAAGGATTTTGTGACCCCTTAACAGTTAACCTTTAGCTGCACTTTTTCAACAGCATGGCATAACACTTGCTGCACTTTGCCAACTTGGTTCTTGAAAGAATTACGGATGGTGAAGTTTCTAAAATTGCTTGCCTTTGGGCTTTGTGTGCTTTTTACGCTTAAGTCTCAAGTTGCGGCGTACTCTGGCGAGACGGGTGGATTGCATCCACGTTTGCGCTCCCTGCTTATTCAGATAGAGAGGCATTTTCATCGCCCTCTGGTGGTGGAGTCGGGATGCCGCTCGCTTGCGCATAACCGCCGCATTGGAGGCGCACGCGAATCTTGGCACCTGCGCTGCCAGGCGGCTGATGTTGAAATAAAAGGCGTCAACAAGTATTCCCTGGCGCGTCAAGCTGCAACCCTGCCACAGCGAGGCGGCATTGGCACCTATTGCCGTGAAAATTTTATTCATATTGATCTTGGACCAAAACGTCAGTGGTATTGGTGTGAGCGGCTGCGAAGGTTCGACCAAGGCTCAATGCACCGTGCAACTCACTTTAAACGTCGACATCATGGTCAGAGACATAAGCAGGGCAAGCATCGCAAACGCAAAACCTGAGTTCTCAGTCGTTTGCTTCACCAAAAAGCCTGTCAAATTCCTTGGCATATTTCGCAGCGAGAGAAGGATTGTTCCAAATGACCATGGCATTTTCCGCATTTCGCTCGGACGCAGCAAAACTGTAATTGAATGAACCTGTTTCAACATGTTTGTCGTCAACAACTATGAACTTGTGGTGCATGATTGGATAACGGGCGTCGGTGCGAACGGCGACACCACATTGCGTAAGATAGTCACGTTTTGAATGACCACGCCCGCTTGGATTTGATTTTTTATCAAGCACGGCAGTGACAGCGACACCCCGTTCGGCGGCACGGCAAAGTGCATCGGCAATTGGTTTTGACGTCATTTGATAAGCCGCGATGGTAACCGAAATTTCAGACGCGTCGATAATCTTTTCCACCAACCGCTGTGCCTGTCGTTGTGGAAACGGGGCAAACGCAATTTCTATCGCTCCAGCTTCGAAAACCACTCGCCCACCACCATTTGTAGGCTTTGAGGCTGGGTCAATTGTATTGGTTGTCAGGGGGTCCGAAGCGCATTTTAACTCGTCCTTTGCAACACTTGAAACAGTGCAGAGGCACATACCAATCATCAGAAAGAGCGCTGCTTTGACCATGAAGACCCGAATCATGAGCCACAAACAATGAAGGCCCTGACAGGGGGCTCTCAATTTCAGATTAATAAAGCATTAACAGATTGGCGACCCCGGCTGGATTCGAACCAGCGACCCACGGATTAGAAATCCGTTGCTCTAGTCCAGCTGAGCTACGGAGTCGTTTAACCTGCGTGTATTGCTGTAATACGCGGCAGGAGTTTCATCAAGAGCTTCCAACTTTGGGCTGGACCTTGCATGTTCACATGCGGACTGATCACCGAGCGAAAACAGAAAGTAGAATGTTGCCGATCAAAAGCAAATTCGAGAGGGTTGTTGCTGCCCCGCCTGCAATGCGGAGCGGAGTTGCTGCATCGGCCCGCAGGCCTAAAGCGTGACATGTTCGACCAACAACCAGCAACACACCTGCGACGTGAATTAAAACATGCCCTGCCCCGTTTAACTCGGCAAGCAACATGAGCAGCAAGGACAAGGGAACGTTTTCTATGAAATTGCCGTGACGCCGGATTCTGACAGCCAGCTCGGTATTGCCCCCATCAAGAATTGAAGTATTGGTTTTCGCGCGCATCATGCTCACATGCGCCGAAAGGCCAATCATCATGAGTGTCAACACAGCGGTATAGATGCTTGTAATGTAAAATGCAGTCATGGTTATGCCTTCAATGTGTCCAGAGGGAGCTGCGGCCGAACTTGAAATTGTCGCTGTAGGATTTCTTGTTCAATCTCACCGGTGAAACAGGAGTGACCGTGTAGGCGATCCCTTTTCGCTTTGCGAAATCCTCAGCCTCTTCCTGCGTGTCAAATGTCAATTTCACTTGCGTTGATGTGTCCCCACTCGTCCACCCCATCAAGGGGTCAGCAGTTGGTGCATCGTTACGTTCAAAATCCAGGTGCCAGTCTTTAGACTTACCTTTGCCCGATTGCATTGTGCTGCGCGATGGCTTGTAGATACGTGCTGGCATTAAAATCTCCAAAACCCTTGGCAAAGGTGGTCGGGGCGGCGGGATTCGAACTCGCGACCCCCTGCGCCCAAGGCAGGTGCGCTACCAGACTGCGCTACGCCCCGACATACCTTGATCAGCGCTGCATAAAGAAACTGAGCGTCAGTTGCAACTATTCTTCTTTGGTTTTGAAAATTCGGTGAAACACCTTATCGTTCTGGCGAATTCCCAATTTTTTAACCGTTCCAGCCGCCAATTCGATCACGCCTTTTATGGGCGTTTGCACACTCACGGTATCGAGTGACTTGGGAACCGTGTTTTCTGCGATCGCGGCTATGGTCCCATCCTCGCGGACAAACAACATGTCGAGCGACATGTAAGTGTTCTTCATCCACATCGAGACAGGTCTGGGGTCGCCAAAATCAAACAACATAGCCTGATCAGAAGGCAATATATGACGAAACATCAAGCCCCGCTCCCGAAGCTCGGGCGTGTCAGCTATTTCTGCTGACACCATTGTGGAGGCAAGCTCGGTTGCGATTGTCAGCGGCTCAATCTTTGCCAATTCCTGCGCAAAAGCTTGAACAGGCAAAAGCCAGATTGCCAAAACCATGAGGACATGGAACCGTTTTAACATGATGCCTCACTCACCCACGAAGTCACACAGTAAAATCTAGTTTGTCAGCGGCGGACCTGATTCCAGCGAGTTCCTAACTTCTGCAGCCATTTTGCCGCGATTGCTATCGCCATAACGAACATAAATCCACGTATCGGGGATCAATTCAGCCATAGCCGTTTTGCGCAACACTTCCATATGCACAAAAATATCGCCCAGGCCTTCGCCTTCACTCACAAAGCCAAAACCGCGGGCTCGGTTGAACCACTTGACTTTGGCACGTACCCACCCCGTGCTTGGTGCAACGGGGTTGTGAGTGCGGGCTTTGCGTTCCACAGGATGGATTGCCGTTGATTGATCAACCGACAGCACGCGCAAACATTGATAGCCTTTTTGACGCGCAACAACTTCACACGCGACGCGCGTTCCTTCCAATGGAGCCTCGAAGCCATCGCGCTTCAAACAACTGAGATGGATGAGAATGTCCGGGAGGCCATTGTCAGGTATCACGAAGCCATAACCTCGGCCCACATCAAACCATTTTACCAGCCCATCCACACGAATTATATTTATGCCGTGTTCGTTTTCTATGCCGAGCCTGGCCGATTGGCCTGCCTCTGCATTCACAGTTCCATTAACCGCCATTTACTGACCCAACCTATTCCCCAAAAGACGAGGGCCTCCCCGTCTGCCAACTGGTAATCTGATCAAATCTTAACCGTTTGTACAGACCTTCATTTCGCACGCTCACAGAAAAACACTTGCACTCCTTCAGCTTGCCTAGCTTGCGTGTTTGAATTTCAAAAATTGCCATATGTGTCATGCACTTGTTGTACCTTTGCAAAATCTGCATGGTTATAAAAGTTGGCCGCGACCTGTAAACTGTGATCCAAAATGAAGCTTCAAAATCTGAACCACACACAAAGTCTGTTACAGTTGGTCATGCTTTGATTCGCGTATGTCAAATCGCGTTCAGCAACAGAAGGAAAATAACATGAAATATTTGCACACCATGATCCGTGTGAGCGATCTTGAAAAATCGTTACATTTTTTCACTGACGTGCTTGGATTTATTGAACAACGCCGCACCGAAAGCGAGAAAGGCCGTTTTACATTGGTCTTTGTTGCGTGCCCCGAAAGTCCTGATACACCAGTTGAACTGACCTATAACTGGGATCCAGAAGTTTATACCGGCGGCCGCAATTTCGGGCATCTGGCTTATCAGGTTGATGACATTTACGCTTATTGCGAGATGCTGATGAAAAAAGGTGTGGTCATCAATCGTCCGCCGCGCGAGGGCCGGATGGCCTTCATAAAGACACCGGATGGCATTTCAATTGAACTGCTGCAAGCCAATGACGCTTATCTTCCGGTGCAGGAACCCTGGGCCAGTATGCCCAATATCGGAAGTTGGTAAAATAATAATGGGCCGCACGATCGTTTCGCGCGGCCCTTTTGGCTTACGACATTCCCAAGGCTGCGCGAAGTTCGGTTTTGGCTGCTTCCATTTCTTTCAGGAACTCGGGGTTATGCAGCATTGCGTTTCCAACTGTTGCACCAGCCATCTTTGAAGCTTCCAGATCGCTGGCATAGTGCACACCGACAACCATCCGACTTTGCCCATATTGAACGGCACGGGCCATGAATGCCTCTTTCTTTTCTGGGATCATTTTGGACAGTGTAATTCCCATCAACATGCCCAGCGTTGCATGCCCTGAAGGATATGCCCCAGAGGACGAAAGTTTAATCAAAGGCTTTATCGTCGGATCCACCAGCGGTGGCCGTGGACGGGCAAACATTTTTTTGGCGGGATCAACAGTTGCGCCTTCGGTTGCGGCAACGCGTTCAAAGAACTTTGCGGCTACCGGAACCTTGGCAGGATCAATCTTCATGCCCATGCCGTCCAAAAAGCGAAATACGGTTTCATCATCGTCGGCAATGGCAAAATCAGCTTGTTCTTTGGTGCGTGTTGCTTCCATCTCATGATAGGCTTTAATTTCAGCTTTTGTTACATCACTGTCCGGAGCCGGAGGTGCTGGAATTACATCAACCAACGCCACATCGGCATCAGTCAGAAAGGGAACTGCATCTTCTGCGAAACTTGGTGCAGCAGTCATCAACATGGTCGCCGTAAACAAGCCAATTGCAAAACGTCGGGACATCGTGGTCATCATTGCTTCCTTTTTATTAAGTTCTCTACAGAAGCACGCTAACGATTTAGAATGACGTTGAGGTGACGCCAGCTAACGCCAAATGCCAGATACATAATAGGACTCAGCCTCGCCCGGCCAAGGTGGCATCGTGGCTGCAATGGCTGTCAACGGTTCGGACCCGTCATTGCGGAACTGAAAATGTGTTCCAACCGCAATCGATAGTGATAGACCTGGCATAATGTTAGAAATTTCTTCATCGCTTCCGCACTTCCGCCAGATCTTTCCATGCCCCGATAAGAAAAACCACACCTCATCAACACTCTGGTGGGCAACTGCGCGCGAAATTTTACCAACGGGTAACGTAAATTGAGCCATGGAACCCCTGGCAGTGGCAGCCAGCACACGAACTTCCGATCCGTCTGGTGCTATTGCATCAGGCGTGTGTGAAATAAATTTGGTAATCACGGCATTAACTGACCACCATTGACCTCAAGCACCTGCCCTGTAACGTATCCGGATGCCTTGTCACTGGCGAGAAACAAGAACGTGCCCGTACAATCATCAGCCACGCCCAAGCGTTGCATGGGGATTGTTTTTGCAGTGGCGGCCCGTTTTTCTGCAGTTGAAAAACGGTCATGAAATGCTGTGTGGATTGTACCCGGCGAAACACAATTTACGCGGATATTATAATCCACCAGTTCTTTGGCAATAGTTTTTGTGAAGGCCGAAACAAAACCTTTTGCTCCGGCATAAATACTGCCGCCAGGGCTCGCGCCAGTTCTGGCTGCAATGGATGTCACATTGATGATGTTTCCAGATTTTTGCTTTTTCATGTGGACAGCTGCAACCCGACAACAATGCACAAGTTGACGGCAGTTGAGATCAAAAACCTTATCGATAAATTCATCGTCAAGATCGTCAAGCGCAGTTCGCGCAACAAGGCTGCCCGCATTGTTCACCAAAACGTCAATGCGACCAAATTTTTCAATTGCTGCATCCACCAGTTTTTGCGGCGCGCCTGGTTCTGTGAGGTCAAGTTTCAGGGTCGCAATGCCCGCGGCTTCAATAGCCGTCATCTCTTGGCCGCCTGCCAAAAATTGCGCCAACACTTTTGCACCCTGAGCGGCAAAACCGAGTGACGCTGCCCCACCAATGCCAGTGACGCCGCCGGTCACCACAACCACCTTATTTTTGAGATCATCAAACATTGTTAAATTTTGCTCGCATTAAAATATTGAACTTGCCGCACCGGGCTTGCGATTGCAACATGGTCGTGTTGATGCTTACGCAGGAACCAAAATATGTCAGGCGAAAATCTTTTCTGCTTCTGTATCCCACTCATCCCTCGCGACAGGGCGGAAAACTGGCAACGCGCTTTAGAAAATCTGCAGGCCACATTGCAGTCAGCACTTAATCAAGTTGATCAAAATTTCGTTGTTTACATCGCGTCTAATGATGAGATCACCTTGCCAGAAGTGTCCAACCCCAAAATTATCGTCTGTAAAGTTCCATTTGCGCATAGCGCGCATGAACCCGCTAATTTTTATAACGTCGCAAATGATGATGCAGGTGCCAAACGCTGGTTTCTTTATCAAAAGGCCTATGATGAAAATGTTGGATATGTGATGGGCTTGGATGCTGATGATTTGGTCAGTAACAAACTTGTGCAATTTGCCCGCCAGCAACAACATGCGCGAGGTTACGTGATCCGCAATGGTTTGGTGTTGGACGCAGGCTCAGGTAAGTGCCTGCCCTGCCCCAGCAAAGAAATCGTCGTCAATAGCTTTGATGCGTTTTGTGGAAGTTCGATCATTTTCAAGTTGGATGCGAAGCTGCGATCAAGCGAAAACTGGCCATTTGCAATTCTCAGCGCAGGGCACACGAAAATTCCAACTTTAGTTGCGCAAATGGGAATTCCACTTTTGGATATTGAATTTCCCGGTGTTGTTTATGTGCTGAACACCGGAACAAACATATCCGTGCATAAAAGTAACGAGCCGGAAAGACTGAAATTCATGAACCATGTGATCTCCAATATTGAGACTAACGGACAATTCTTGGATGCTGCAACTCTGCGAGAATACGGCTTAGGCAGTTGAAAGTACCGACACCTAAATCAAAAGGTCACACTTCTTGCGAAATGTGACCTCAAAACTCTTAAAATATCCGCAAAAAACTTAACCGTAACGGGGGCGCGAAGACGAATGCTCCGAAACATTTCCCGGTTCCCCGAGGGTACTACCGGTTGGCGGCGTTGTGCAACCTGCATTGACCCAGTTTCCAATGCAACTTGCATCGGCAAGTTTCAAAGCATCGTTCTTGTAAGCACTGTCTGGAAAATCTTTTGCAAACCTGATCAACTGTGTTTCGTCCGCGGTTTGAATGGCTCTTGCAAAGGCGATTGCATCAGCTGTTGCTGATCCTAAAAACACAACGCCCGCACCTGCCAGTATGGCTAAAATGGAAGTTCTGCTCATGAATTGATTCTCCTGTCATTTGAACCCCCGTAGACATAAACATAACTTTTATTTGTCGATTGTCAACGCGAATGAGACCTGAGATAACACTTCCAGTGTTGCAGTTGTGCGATCAAACTGCACATTTTTTGTGCAAAGGGGAAAACGCTTTGACCATTTTAACGCCTAACATAATGCCTCAAGTTGAAAATATAAAAGTCTCCATAATTATCACTCACTTCAACTATTCGGATTTCATTGTTCATGCTTTGACCAGTGTGATTGCACAAGACCATGCGCACTGGGAGTGCATTGTTGTTGATGATTTTTCAACCGAACTGCATCGTCAAAAGGTGGCCGAGATCATAAAGTCTTTGGCTGACGACCGCATCAATTTGCTGCAACTGCCAAAAAACGAAGGTCAAACCCACGCCGTGTTTGCCGGATTGGCGCTTTCCACTGGAGAATTTGTTTCGCTGTTGGATTCAGATGATCTCTATGAGTCGACTTTTTTGTCAAAGATGCTGAAGTGTCACTTAAATCCACGCGTGTATGCGGCTGTTGCTGCTTGTGAAATGGGCCTCTTCAGAGTGGGCGGATCAATGCTCACGCGGTCCTATGTGGGTTTTAAAGACCGTGCAATTCAAGCTGGTGATTTGCCAAAATTTGAAGCGTGTCTTTTGGATTTTGGTTTCAGCACCTATTACGCGCCCGAAACTGTTGGCTGGCTGTGGGGAACAACCTCATCGCTCATGTTCCGCCGCGACGCGTTGCAAATCTTGCGCAGAGAAACTTACATGCCGGATATGAAAATATGTGCCGATACGTATTGTGTGTATGGAGCGCATATGTTGGGTGGCACACTGTTTTTGGATGAAACACTCAGCTGGCGTGGACTGCATGAAGACAATGCAGCCGAATCAACACTGCTTTTTTCCAGCAGGCAAAACCGCCACAGGGCCTCTTTTGTTGATTTGTCTGAAGCGATCAAGTTATTTGCCGCTCGCACCATTCTGGAAAATAACGGCATCACAAATTTGAAGCCTGCACATGCAATAGCAACTTTCACTGCGCATTTCACAAGTGATCAACTCAAGAACTTTATAACTGAGCATAAAAGTTTGTCCGAGGTCTTGGCGAAGGCCTTTACCGATCAGACTGCACAGGCTCTACCGAACCCTGATGTGAAGCAAAACAAAAGTTTGGTGCGCCCTACGGGAGTCGAACCCGTCTTTACAACGTGAAAGGCTGTCGTCCTAACCGATAGACGAAGGGCGCCTCAAATCGGTCGATATCAAGGTTCTGAGGCGATTGCAAGCATTAGCGAATAACTGCGGCATCTTCTATCTGAAGGCTGGCCACGCGCTTGGCGCCCCATTCATCGACCACCAGCCGGCCCGCCACATGGATGGGGTGGTGACGCTCTGCCAACAGCAATTCTCCCAATTCGGTGCCGAGCGCCCGAAAGGCGATGGCTTTAAGTTTCGTGCCATCACTGGCCACCAGAGTGCAGCGCACATGGTCGTTTCCCACCCGGTCTGCATAGGTGACTCGGTGCGCTGGAAACACAAACACCGGTGAAGGATGTCCCGCACCGTAAGGCCCCGCCTGTTCCAGCAATTCAATCAGATCAAGCGTTGCGCCACTTGCCGCCAGTGCGCCATCGATTGCCAAAAACTGTTCGCGAACGGCCCCCACTTCAAGTTCCAACGCGCTTTCAAGAAACTGGCGCAAGGCGCCGAGGTTTTCAATTTTTAGCGTTAATCCGGCTGCCATGGCATGGCCTCCACCCTTGATGATGTGATTTTGCTCCATTGAAAGTCGAACGGCCTTGCCCAAATCCACGCCTGTAATAGAGCGGCCAGAACCTGTGGCCAATCCCGTCTTTGCATTCATGGCAAGGACCAGGCTGGGAATGCCAAAACGATCTTTCAGGCGAGAGGCCGCAAGGCCAACAACACCCGGGTGCCAACCCTCTGCGGCTACCACAAGAATCGATGGTTTTTTTTCTGTGCCCATTGCAGCTTCCGCCTGGGCGTAAGCTTCATCAACAACGCGAAGTTCGATCACCTGGCGTTTCTTGTTCAGTTCATCCAGTTGTCTTGCGAGGGCGTAGGCTTCGCCTTTGTCGCTGGTTGTCAGAAGGGCCAGTGCCAAATCAGCATGGCCCACACGCCCTGCAGCATTGATGCGCGGGCCTAATATGAAGCCAAGTGCATAAGTATCGGGACGTTTTTTCAAGCCCCCTACATCGGCAAGTGCAGCCACTCCCAAATTTTCGCGCCGCGCCATGATTTTAAGGCCTTGCGTCACGTAGGCACGGTTCAGTCCCTTGAGGGGAACCACATCACAAATGGTTGCCAAGGCCACAAGTTCTAACCACTGCAACATGTTGGGCTCTGGCCGTTCAGTGCTGTAATAGCGCTGCTCACGCAATTTACGGTTTACGGCAGCAATCAAAATCATCACAACTCCAGCCGCACACAAATGGCCCAGCCCAGACATGTCATCCTGCCTATTCGGATTGATGACGGCATAGGCTTGTGGAAGTTCCAAGCCCGCCTGATGGTGATCAACGATTATGGTCGTCAGGCCCAGATCAGCCGCGTGAGCCAAAGGGTCATGCGAAAGCACGCCGCAATCAAGTGTCAGCAACACTTCGGTGCCTTGATTCTTGAGTTCGGTCACCGCCATTTCACTTGGGCCATAACCTTCGGTAACGCGATCAGGAATGTAAACAACCGCGTCATGCGCAGTGGCCCTGATAAAACTCAGCAGAAGCGCAGCAGATGACACGCCATCAACGTCATAGTCGCTGATGATGCCGATGGCTTCGCGGTTGATGATGGCAGCCGCCAACCGCGCGGCCCCTTTTTCCATGTCAAGCACCGCTGAGGGTTGCGGCATCAAGGTGCGCAATGTCGGATTAAGAAACGCCTCCGCATCATCCAAACTTACCCCTCGTGCCGCCATCACACGGCCAAGGATTTCGGGAAGTTCATTTTTTTCAGCAATGGCGTGCGCCAAACGCTCGTCATCAAGCCTCGCAACCCAGCGCTGACCCTTTATCGAACGTTCAACTTCAAGAAATGCTGGCTTTACGATCACAAGCGCTCAATTCTGATCACGCGGGGAGCTTTGGCCACGTGGCCATCCTTTTCAATACGCAGCATTGCGCTCTGGATTGCCGTTTCCAAAGTGTCATGGGTTATCAAAATAAACGATGCCGTAGCACGGTCGTGGTCTTTGTCCTTCTTGCCGCGCTGAACAATGCTTTCGATTGAAATCTTGGCATCTGCAAGGATTGTCGCAATGGCGGCCACAGCGCCCGGCCTGTCGTGCAGTTCCAGGGCCACGTAAAAGCCGCCTTCATGGGCCTGTTGAGGAGCGGCCTTGAACGCTTTCAAATCCTGTGCGGGAACGCCGAATGAGGGCCTGAAATTGCCACGCGCGATATCTATGACGTCCGACAGCACTGCCGATGCCGTAGGGTGGGACCCCGCGCCGCGGCCTTCCAGCATAAGGTCACCCACAAAGTCGCCTTTGACGACAACAGCATTGAAAACGCCATCCGTGTCGGCCACTGAAGTCCCTTTGGGGATCAGCGTGGGATGAACGCGCTGTTCAATGCCGCCTTGATGAGCAACCGCCACACCGAGAAGTTTTATCTTGTAACCCAGTTCTTCCGCGTGATGAATATCATCGAGCGTTATCGCTTCAATGCCTTCAATTCGAATACTTGCAAGGTTCACCTCCATGCCAAAGGCCAGAGATGCAATCACCGCAAGTTTATGAGCGGTATCAAATCCACCGACGTCAAATGTGGGGTCGGCTTCGGCATATCCTAAAGCTTGTGCCTCATTTAAGACATCGGAAAAACTGCGGCCTTCGTTTGCCATTTTAGTCAGAATGTAATTGCAGGTGCCGTTCAAAATACCGAACAGCTTGCGCACGCCATTGCCAGCAAGCCCTTCGCGCAACGTTTTTATGATGGGGATGCCGCCTGCAACAGCAGCTTCAAAATTGAGAGCCACGTTTTTGGCTTCGGCAGCACGTGCAAGTTTTGCACCGTGGTGCGCAAGCAGCGCTTTGTTTGCCGTCACAATATGTTTGCCTGATGAAATTGCAGCTTCCACTGCTGTTTTGGCGGGACCCTCGTCGCCGCCAATCAATTCAATAAACACATCTATATCTGGAGAGTTTGCCAAATCCACAGGATCACCAAACCACTGAAATTGCGAAAGATCGTGCTGCCCTCGCAATTTCACCCTGTTGCGCGCGCTTACAGCGGTAACGGTCACGGGCCTTCCAGCTCGCTTATCTATGAGAGTGGCATGTTTGGCAAAAATGTCGAGAACACCGGTGCCAACCGTCCCCAACCCAGCAATTCCCAATCTTAACGCTTTCATAGCCGTGCCTGTGTTAGTGTGCGTTGTCTTATGACTACAAGGTGTCGATTTGGCAAGAATTGCCCTTGCCACATGTTTTTCCAGGTCTAAATAGATAGAAATGACAAATCTAAAGACCGCTGCACCTGGTGAATTCAAGCTGCCCGATCCGGTGAAGCTGATGCAGAATCTTTCGCAGGTTTTCGCGCGCGCATCTGAAATTGCCAAGCAAGTTGCCGCACGGTCAGATTTGCAGAAGGTTGAAAATGATGCGCAGATTTTGCCGATGGAACAGGTGGCAAAGACACTCGGCGCAGTATCCGCATTCTACATGAATGACAGGTTCAAACTGATGCAAGGGCAAATGAAGCTGTGGCAGAGCTATTCAATTCTGTGGCAGGGCGCATGGTCTAAAGCGATGGGACAACCTGCGGAGCCTCTGCTTGTTCCCGCACGCAACGACAAACGCTTCAAAGATAAAGACTGGCAAGATAATGCGATTTTTGACTTTCTAAAACAGGCATATTTAATCTCGAGCGAGTGGGCCCTTGAGATGGTGAACAATGCCGAGCTTGATGAGCACACCAAACTCAAGGCGAAATTTTATGTGGAACAGATTGCCAATGCAGTTTCGCCATCAAACTTTGTGTTTTCCAATCCTGAAGTTTTGAAGGCCACGCTGACCAGCAATGGTGCCAATTTAATCAGCGGCATGGACAAGCTTGAGCGCGATTTTGGCTCACCTGATGGGCGGTTGCGGATCCGGCAAACCGATACTGCGGCTTTTGAAGTCGGGCGAAATATTGCTCTTTCGCCAGGCAAAGTTGTATTTCGAAATGACGTGTTTGAACTGATACAATATCAGCCAAGCACCGCAGAAACATTTGAATACCCGTTGCTCATCGCACCGCCATGGATCAACAAGTTTTATATTCTGGATCTCACTCCGCAAAAATCTTACATCAAGTGGTGCGTCGAGAACGGCATCACCGTGTTCGTCATGTCGTGGATCAATGCGTCTGATGAACAAGGTCGAAAGAGTTTTTCTGATTATATGAGGCAGGGCTTTTTGACTGCTGTTGATCAGGTGCAAAAAGCCACGGGAGCGCCGAAAGTAAATTCAGTTGGTTTTTGCATTGGCGGCACGCTGGTCGCAGCATCCCTTGGTTATATGGCAGCGAAGAATGATGACCGCGTCAATGCAGCGACTTTTTTCACCACTCAGGTGGATTTTGAGAAAGCGGGCGACCTTTGTGTTTATGTTGATGAAGAACAGGTGAAATGGATTGAAAGTCGAATGGAAGATAAGGGTTATCTTCCGGGGAGCCGCATGGCTGATGCATTCAATCTTTTGCGCGCCAATGATTTGATCTGGTCAAACGTGGTCAACAATTATCTTCTTGGCAAGGACCCGATGCCATTTGATCTGTTGTATTGGAATGCCGACTCAACGCGCATGCCCGCTGGCGTTCATTCGTTTTATCTGCGGGAGTGTTACCTGCACAACAAATTGTCTCAAGGCGCCATGGTTCTGGACAGTGTGCGCATTGATCTCTCAAAGGTGACAATCCCGATCTATAATCTGGCGGCCAGAGAAGACCATATCGCACCCCTGCCCTCGGTTTTCAGGCTTGGGCATTACATGGGTGGAGAAACAAAATTGGTGGTGTCAGGCTCTGGGCATATTGCAGGTGTGGTCAACCCACCTGCTGCTGGTAAATATCAGTATTGGACGAATGATGCTGGTGCTAAAACATTAGAAGAGTGGTTTGATGGTGCCACCGAAACAGCAGGTAGCTGGTGGCCGAACTGGCTAGAATGGATTTCCAGCAGAAGTGGGAAAATGATTGCAGCGCGGGTTCCATTCGATGCCGAATTGGGTGATGCACCGGGGCAATATGTGCGAATGAAGGACGAATAACTACCAGCGCAACTTGCAATCCGTGGGCAGTATTGAAAGCGGTGTTATGTCGGCTTTTTTTGACCATTGTCCGTAAGTTGGTCTGGTGCCATTAACTTTGTTGAAATCAAATCTTACTTTTTCTTGGCCGCGAAACTTCCAGTTTTTACATGTAGTAGAGCGTTGTTGGGCCAAATTCCATTTGCCACTTTTATACTGTTCATCAAATCCAGGCCAGCCTTGCGACATGGCCAACCAGCAATAGTCAACTAAATTGACTTTCTGCAGGTGTTTGCAAACTGCGCCGCTGCCGTAAACACCAATTTTATAGCCGGCCTTGGTTTCTGCCATTATTGATTTCACATCGCGGAAATATCTTTCAATGAAGGGAAGCATATCTCCAGCACTAATCTGCACCGCAGTTTTGCGGAACACATTGCGGTGATACTGCCTGAAACGCTCATAGTATTTTATGTGCTTTCTAAATGTTGAGTCAGCAGACAGCAAGCGTTGGCGACGACCTTTTGAAACCGGGCCACCCTTGTTGATTGAATGTTCGAACACAGCATCTTTTATCGTCTGGTCAACCCCATCCACTGCAAAATAAAGTGCTGAACCCTTTGGTTGACCATTTGCCCTAGCAAGTTTGATCGCTTTATTTGCATCACCGCGGCCGCGCCCAAGTTTCATGAACGTTTCGGGGTCGTCATTTTCATTCTGGAAGACCGTCAAGATGTTGAGACCGGCTTTGATGAGATGATCCGATTCTGCGGGTAACAAAACCTTGCAGCTGATAACATCATCTTCCGGCCAATCGTAATAGCGGACAATGGTTTTTACCCCAATGGCCTTGAACGCTTCGGCACCGGATTTTCTACTGTTGGTCGAAATTGTCGTAACCGGTTGGGAGAGATCAGCAACGGTGTGGTTTGGATGGGAGTTGCAGCTTAGTTCTGCCATCGCCATTTTTGTAAAAAATACAATGAGCAAAGCTGAAATTACAAAGTATCCTGCCACTTTAATTTGCACAACCAGCGCCCCCGTTGATTTTAGTTAAACAGTTTTCTGAATTTATGTGACGGCATCAAAACAGCCACTATTGGCCGGCCTCAAGTCCAAAAAAAGGCCACCCGTAGGGCAGCCTTTGGTGACCTTCGTTTTCAATCCGTTAGCGCTTCGAGAACTGGAAGCGGGCACGGGCTTTTGCGCGACCATATTTTTTGCGTTCCACCACGCGGCTGTCGCGGGTGAGGAAAGATCCTTTTTTAAGCACGGCGCGCAAGGCTGGCTCAAAGTTAGTGAGCGCGCGAGATATGCCGTGACGCACCGCTCCGGCTTGCCCTGAAAGGCCACCACCGCAAACTGTGCAGTCAATATCCATTTCAGACATGCGATTTACCGCATGCATCGGCTGGGCCACAAGCATGCGCAGCACAGGACGAGCAAAGTATGTTTCAATCGGCTTGCCGTTGACGATGATTTTGCCTTTGCCGCGCTTGATCCAAACACGGGCAATTGCATTCTTGCGTCGGCCCGTTGCATAGGCACGGCCCTTGGCATCGATTTTTGGTTGCACGGGAACAGCAGCGGTCGTTGCCGCTCCGGCAGTTGCGGGTGCCACACCCATTGCGGCACCCAAATCGGCGAGTGATTTTGTTTCAACCATGATCATCAGCCTCTTGGTGCGTTCTTGGCATTCATAGCCAAAATATCGAGTTTCTTGGGGTTTTGCGCTTCATGTGGATGCTCGGCACCCTTATAAATACGCAAGTTAGTCATTTGCTGGCGTTTAAGGCTGGCGCCCGGCAACATGCGTTGCACAGCAAGTTCGAGAACCCGCTCAGGATTTTTACCATCCAGAAATTGGTGCGCGTTGCGCTCCTTAATGCCGCCGGCAAAGCCTGTGTGCCAATAATAGGTTTTATCCTGGCGCTTTTTACCGGTAAATGCGATTTTTTCGCAATTGATAACAATGATGTTGTCACCGCAATCCATGTGCGGTGTGAAAGTTGGCTTATGCTTGCCGCGAAGACGATTGGCAATAATCGCAGCAAGGCGACCCACAACCAGACCTTCAGCGTCAATAAGCATCCAATCCTTCTGAATTTCCTTGGCTTTCGCCGAATAGGTCTTCATGATTTGATCTCTAATTTGATGTTTAAATTTTGAAACACACCCGGAATTGATGCGCAGCGTGCCGAGCTTTAGTCAATTGTGTGGAAGCCTGTCAAGATAAACCATGAATTTATTGGTTTTTTCTGCCAAGGTAACATAGTACCACAATCTTTGCATTTTTGACTGGATGGCATTGCAGGTCTGTCGTAACTTGTTAAGCGAGGTCAGCATGCAGAATTGTCGTTTGAAAATAACATCTACAATTACCAGCCTTGCGTTAATGCTGGCTGTCCCGCAGTTTGCATTTTCGCAGCAAACTCCCCCGGTCGTCGCACCTCCTGTAACGACACCCCCTGCGGTGGTGGCCCCAGCCCAGCCTGCTCCGCCCGTAGGAAGCAGCGGTGCCACCGAACCCGTAACCCCAGCACCTGTTGACCCGGGTGCTGCCGAAGGGGCTGGTGATGGCGCTGGGATGAGTATTGGAGAAATTCCGGCGGTGGAGACGGAGGAACTCACACCAGACATGGCACGCAAGGCGCTTGATGCTTATGTCTTGGTTCAAACCAAATATCAGGATTCACCACTGGAGAACTATGACGACTTGCAGGCCTTCGTTGACAAAGATCCCAAAGGAAAGGACTTTGAAAACGATATAAAGACGTTTGGATTTCCAAACGTAAACAACTGGAATCTTGCGGTGACGACGTTGAGCTTTGCCTATACCAATGCGTTGGATGATCAAACTTCGGATATTAAGCAGCAAATTGAAGAAGTGTCAGCCAACAAGGAAATGGCGCAGGACATGAAAGACCGGATGATCAATTCGCTGAAAGCGATGATTCCATCTCCCAATAACGCGAAAATCGTGACAGATTTGATTGCCGATCCGGTTTATGGCGAAAAAATCAAATTGTTAGAAACCACCGAAGAATGAGTGTGCTCAAGAGCGAGCGCCGCGGCGCTGTCTTGCGTCTTACACTTTCGGATCACCTTTCACGCAACAGCTTGTCGGAGGCCATGCTCTCGGCGTTGATTGCAGCCTTGGATGTTGAAGATGCGGTTATTATTCTTGCAGCAGAGGGCCCTGCTTTTTGCTCCGGACACAATCTCAAGGAGCTCACATCACACCGCGATGATACCGACAAAGGAGAAGCCTATTTCACCAAGATATTTGATCTATGCGCTCACTTAATGATGCGCATTGCGACCCACCCCTGCCCCGTCATCGCTGAGGTTGACGGGCTGGCCAGCGCTGCAGGATGCCAATTGGTAGCGACTTGCGACCTTGCCTATGCCAGCACGCGCGCAATGTTTTGCACGCCCGGTGTCAATATTGGATTATTCTGCTCTACTCCAATGGTGGCCGTTTCGCGCACTGTGGCGCCAAAACACGCAATGGAAATGCTTTTGACCGGAGAAACTTACGATGCGGAATATGCTCACCGTATTGGCTTGATCAACAAAACTGTGTCAACAGACGCATTGACTGCTGAAGTTATGACACTTGCAAACCAGATTGCGAGCACGTCTCAGAATGCCATTAAACATGGCAAAGCAGCATTTCATCAGCAGCGCTCTTTAAACTTGACTGAAAGTTATGATTTTTGTTCGGCAATTATGGTCGAAAACATGCTTGAGGAATCGGCCCGGGAAGGGATCACAGCCTTCATTGAAAAGCGAAAACCGAAATGGGCAGCGCCATGAGCAAAACTTATGAGCACGCCCATATCCAAACTATTTTAAGCAGCGTGAAAACCATCGCTTTGGTTGGAGCTTCTCAAAACACAACGCGACCATCTTATAGTGTTATGAAATTTCTGCTGAGCAAGGGCTATGCGGTCATTCCGGTCAATCCAGGGTTAGCGGGACAGATGTTATTGGGACAGATGGTATATGCCACACTGGCGGACGTTCCATTGCACATCGATATGGTGGATATTTTCAGAAATTCTGAAGCAGCCGGATTGGTTGTGGACGAAGCATTAGTGTTGCCCAACAAACCAACAGTGATTTGGATGCAATTGGGCGTTCATCATGAAGCGGCGGCTGCAAAAGCTGAAGCGGCCGGATTAAAAGTTGTCATGGATCGTTGCCCGGCAATTGAACTTCGTCACACCTGATCACACACATGCTCAAGCACTAAATTGAACGGTTTGGCAGTTTTGCTAAAGAGTTTGCTGTGGATGTTTGTTGATGCAAATTCCACAAAATGGCGGTGACTACAACGAGTGCCCCACCCTGATGCAACAAAGCAACGGCCAAGGGAACGTGGAGAAGAAGAGTGACTATGCCAAGGGACGCTTGGCCAACCACTGCCGCAAGAACCACCTTCGAAGAAGACGTAAAGCTGCGCAAGGCATGCACCAATGCCACCGCTAGAATGACATAAGCGAGGAGGCGGTGATTGAATTGCACAGTTAAGGCGTTTTCAAACAGGTTGCGCCAAGCGGGCGTCATAACGCTCAAACCTGAGGGGATCAATTGACCCTCCATTAGAGGCCAAGTGTTGTAACCTTGCCC
>JBBRNW010000023.1:0-38951 GCA_038230015.1 Hyphomicrobiales bacterium
CCTTAATCCGAGATCTTAGCGACAACGCCAGCACCCACCGTGCGGCCGCCTTCGCGGATGGCAAAGCGCAGTTTCTCTTCCATGGCGATGGGTTGAATGAGCTCAACCGTAAACGAGATGTTATCGCCCGGCATCACCATTTCAGTGCCTTCAGGCAGTGTGACCACACCGGTTACATCCGTTGTGCGGAAGTAAAACTGGGGACGGTAGTTGTTGAAGAACGGCGTGTGACGGCCACCCTCTTCCTTGGTCAGAATGTAAACCTCGGCGGTGAACTTCTTGTGCGGCTTCACAGAGCCTGGCTTGCACAGGATCTGACCCCGCTCAACGCCTTCACGCTCAATACCACGAAGCAGAGCGCCCACATTGTCGCCAGCCTCACCTGAATCCAGAAGCTTGCGGAACATTTCAACGCCTGTGACGGTGGACTTCACCGTGTCGCGGATGCCAACAATCTCAACTTCCTCGCCCACCTTCACAATGCCGCGCTCAATACGGCCCGTCACAACTGTGCCGCGGCCAGAAATCGAGAACACATCTTCAATCGGCATCAGGAACGGCAGATCAACCGGACGGTTGGGCTGCGGAATGTAATTATCAACCGTTTCCATCAATTTGAGAATGGCTTCGCGGCCAATCTCAGGATTGGTGCCATTCAAGGCGCAAAGTGCCGAACCCCGGGTGATCGGAATATCATCGCCAGGAAACTGGTAAGAACTCAAAAGCTCGCGCACTTCCATTTCTACCAAGTCCAGAAGCTCGGCATCGTCAACCATGTCCACCTTGTTCATGAACACAACAAGGGCAGGCACACCCACCTGACGGGCCAACAGAATATGCTCGCGCGTCTGTGGCATCGGGCCATCGGCTGCTGAGACAACCAGAATACCGCCGTCCATCTGGGCTGCACCGGTAATCATGTTCTTCACATAGTCAGCATGCCCAGGGCAATCCACATGCGCATAATGGCGAGCCTTGGTTTGATATTCCACATGCGCCGTATTAATCGTAATACCGCGCGCGCGTTCTTCTGGCGCCTTATCAATCATATCATAGGCTGTGTAAGTCGCCCCGCCTGTTTCAGCCAAAATCTTCGTAATCGCTGCCGTCAGCGATGTCTTGCCATGGTCAACGTGACCAATCGTTCCAATGTTGCAATGCGGCTTGTCGCGGTTGAATTTCTCTTTGGCCATGGCAGGTCTCCTTAAACGGGTCGATCAGAACAGATTAAATTATGAATATTTTTTCTTCACTTCTTCAGCTTCCGCGCGCGGAACCTGTTCGTAGTGATCAAATTGCATTGTATAGGAAGCACGTCCCTGACTCATCGAGCGCAGGTTGTTGATGTAACCAAACATGTTGGCCAGCGGCACCATGGAATTCACAATCTGCGCATTACCACGTGTCGATGTGCCCAAAATCTGGCCACGCCGTGAATTCAAATCGCCAATCACACCGCCCAGATATTCATCAGGTGCCGTAACTTCGACTTTCATGATAGGCTCCAGCAAAACGGCGCCTGCTGTTTCAAAAGCTTCACGCATTGCAGCACGAGTGGCAATTTCAAACGCAATCGCCGACGAGTCAACGTCATGATAACCGCCGTCAATCAAGGCAACCTTCATGTCAACGACAGGAAAGCCAATCAGAGGCCCACTGCTGAGAACCGAGTTGAGGCCCTTTTCAACGCCTGGGATATATTCCTTCGGAACCGACCCGCCAACGATGCGCGCTTCAAACGAATTGCCTGCACCTTTTTCAGCGGGTTCAATTTCAAGAATAACGCGCGCGAACTGACCAGTACCGCCAGTTTGCTTCTTGTGAGTATAGTCCTTGGTAATCTTGCGCGTAATAGCTTCGCGGTATGCAACCTGCGGAGCACCGACAACAACTTCAACTTTGTGAGTCCGCTTGAGAATATCCACCTTAATGTCAAGATGAAGTTCGCCCATACCCTTGATGATGGTTTCACCAGATTCAGAGTCAGTCGAAACACGGAAGGATGGATCCTCAGAGGCCAGCTTATACAAAGCCACAGCCATCTTTTCTTGGTCAACCTTGGTCTTCGGCTCAACCTTCATTTCAATAACGGGCTCAGGGAATTCCATCTTTTCGAGGATCACCGGCTTGGAAGCATCACACAACGTATCGCCAGTGCGAGTATCCTTAAGACCAACCAGAGCAACAATATCGCCAGCATGTGCCTCAGCAATTTCTTCGCGGTTATTGGCATGCATAAGAACCATGCGGCCCACACGCTCAGTCTTGTCGCGTGTTGAATTCAGGAGCGATGTGCCCTTGCCCAATACGCCGGAATAGATGCGGCAGAAAGTCAGAACGCCATATTGATCGTCCATCAACTTGAAAGCCAAGAGCGCAAGTGGTTCAGTGTCGGAAGAAGGGCGCGTTGTTTCAGCACCAGTCTTTACATCGATGCCCTTGATGGCAGGGCGATCGAGTGGCGATGGCAAATAATCAACAACTGCATCAAGCAGTGTTTGCACACCCTTGTTCTTGAATGCAGAGCCACACAAAACCGGGAAGAAAGATGCGTTCAAAACCGCTTTACGCAGAAGACGCTTAATTGTGACGTTATCCATCTCAACACCGTTGAGATAATCGTCCATCGCTTTTTCATCAAGTTCAGCACATGCTTCAATCATGTCAGCGCGGGCCTGCTTGGCAGCATCGAGCATATCTGCTGGAATTTCTTCATCATGGAATGAAGCACCAAGTTCTTCGTTGTCCCACACGACAGCTTTCATGCGAACGAGATCGACGATGCCCTTAAAGGTGGCTTCCGAGCCGATTGGCAACTGAATTGGAACAGGACGCGCACCAAGACGCTCTTTAATGTCCTTTATGCACTGTTCAAACGATGCACCCGTCTTGTCCATCTTGTTGCAGAACACAATGCGAGGCACTGCATATTTGTCGCCTTGACGCCAAACAGTTTCAGTCTGCGGCTCAACACCTTGGTTTGAATCGAGAACACACACTGCACCGTCAAGCACGCGAAGCGAACGTTCAACTTCAATGGTAAAATCCACATGGCCAGGCGTATCGATGATGTTCAGGCGCTTGCCGTTCCATGTTGTAGTGGTCGCAGCAGATGTAATCGTAATGCCGCGCTCTTGTTCCTGCTCCATGAAATCCATGGTGGCAGCCCCATCATGCACTTCACCAATCTTGTGGGTTTTGCCCGAATAGTACAAAATCCGTTCGGTGGCCGTCGTTTTGCCAGCATCAATGTGAGCCATAATGCCGAAGTTACGATAGTCTTCAAGTGCGTGCGTGCGTGCCATAATCTTTTAAATCTCTTACCAGCGGTAATGGCTGAAAGCGCGGTTGGCTTCGGCCATCTTATGTGTATCTTCGCGCTTCTTCACGGCACTGCCGCGGTTGTTACCAGCATCCAGCAACTCAGCAGAGAGACGCTCAACCATAGTTTTCTCGTTTCGCCCGCGGGCCGCATTGATGATCCAGCGAATGGCAAGCGCCTGGCGACGCTCCGAGCGCACTTCAACCGGAACCTGATATGTTGCACCACCCACGCGACGCGAACGCACTTCAATCGCAGGAGCTACGTTATCCAAGGCAGAATGAAACAAGGCCAAAGGATCTGCCTTGGATTTCGTCTGCACGATTTCCATGGCACCATAAACAATGCCTTCAGCGATGGATTTCTTGCCCTGACGCATGAGGTTGTTCATGAACTTGGACAAAATGAGATCACCAAACTTTGGGTCTGGATTGATAACGCGTTTTTCGGCGCGATGACGACGTGACATATTCTGTTCTCCCCGCGCTTACTTTGGACGCTTTGCGCCGTATTTCGAACGACGCTGGCGGCGCTTCGGCAGGCCTTGCGTATCGAGTACACCGCGAATGATATGATAACGAACGCCCGGCAAATCCTTGACCCGGCCGCCACGGATCATGACCACGCTGTGCTCTTGCAAGTTATGGCCTTCCCCAGGGATGTAGCTCACCACTTCGAAACCATTCGTCAAACGCACTTTCGCCACTTTACGAAGGGCCGAATTCGGCTTCTTTGGAGTGGTCGTATAAACACGTGTGCAAACGCCACGCTTTTGCGGGCAAGCTTGCATGGCCGGAACCTTGTTCCGATAGGTCGGTGCAAGACGTGGCTTGCGGATCAACTGGTTGATTGTAGGCATAGGGCCTTTTCTCTACCTTCAAAATCTGTTGGACCGGATCAAACGAGTGTGAGCACTACCGTGTCCCAGTCCGGAAACACCGTAGCGCCAAAACCAGAGGCCCATCAAACCGGCCAGGTTCGAGGGGCGTGACCTTGAATTTCTTTCTCTTTTACCGCCGTGTCAGCGTTTTGAGGAGCGTATCCCCAACGGCCTGCCTTTCGGAAGTAGGCGCGTCATAGCCACCTCCCCCCCGCGCGTCAACAGCAAAATGCATAATAATAAGGCCGCCCGGCCAAAATGGGCCGTCACGAACAAAACCGCTATATTGCACTGCAAAAAACATGGCCCGCCAGCCAGATATTCAGTTTAGTTTTGAGAGGCAAGGCGATTTAACATCCCCAACGCCATCAAAACCGCGGGTGACAAGAGAATCGGGCCACCAGCCAAAGTCTTCGCGTTGCAGATAGCCTTTTGCACCCAAGACACGAATGAACCCTGCCATTTTCGAGCGAGGGATAATGTCAACATTCATTGAGGCACCAACCCCTTTAGATTTCATGTCTGTGGCAACACGTCGTGTCGCCTCGCTCAAATTGCCCAGTGGAACATCGCGTTTTGCGCGGGCGAGCGCGCTTTTGATCCCATATTGCGCCGAGATGGCAATCAACGCTCCTCGCAGATCAGCCAAATAAATTTCACGCTCAGACACATAGCGGTTAAATACCCAAACAAGAGTGTCCCGTTCAGCAGGATCACACAACCTCTCTATGCGGGTTTGCAAATAACAGGTTAGCGCAGGATCATTCTGCGCTCTTGGCACCCATAATTTTCCGCATTGCGCATCAACAATCGACACAGGCGGTGTAGTGTTTTTGTGATACAACTCAACAAAATCACTCCAGAAAAAAGCTATGCCAAATGCAAACAGTGTGGCAATGCCGCTCAGAACAGGGACCCGCATGATCAGCCGCAGGCTTTTCCTTTAACCACTGCATTTTTTGCGGCAACATAAACCAAATCATCCGGAAACCACCCAAAGTCCGAAGTGCTCATGATACCTGCGCGCATGATGTCCCTAATGGAATTGACCAGTTCCTGCGGCGGAACATAATCACCGCGATTGTCAATCAGCCTTTGTGGAGCCTCTATGATGTCTTTCCCCATGCCGACAACGTTATGCAGCTGTGAAAATTTCTGATCAACTGATATGCTAGGGTCACCCAGATCACGTTCCATTTTGGCCGCTGCCATGCCCATTGCCAGGCCCTCGGTTTGTGCCTTGCCAATCACGCTTAACATGCTGACCCCAACGCTCGCCACATAACTGGATTTGTCATCCCGGTAACGCGAAAGCACAGCAACAAGACGCTTTTTCTCTTCAGGATTACACAGGCGTTTTACATTTTGCGTTAAGTAGCATTTCAGCTGCTTGTCATTTGGATAACCCTCACGCCACCCTGCCCCGCAGCTGGCATCAACAACTGACACAAATTTTGAAGCCCACGGCAGAGTCGATGAGGCAACATTTTTGAACGGATTGGTTCCGGTTGAGAATAAATAGGTGCCGCCCGACACGGCAAGAAATAAAGTGACAATTGAAATCATGAAAAAGGCATTGGAAGGTGCATTGCCGTCCCCGCCGCCATCCCCATCAGAGATTTCAGCTTGATCTTCATTGTAAGAATCAAATTGGCGGGGTTTATTCAGGTCCCCCAGCCGCGCATTTATTTGATCAAGCCTGATATCATTACGACCCATTTAGACTATATCCCGGAATTACTGCCCCGGCTGGAATAGCCCAAACGCATTAAGCTCTTCTTAAACATCCATCGCGGAATCGCCACATTCGGGCCACACCACCGCCGCACCAGCGAGGCAATTTCCGATTCGGACGGCGACATATTTCAATCGAACTCCAATCAAGAGGGGAGAATATCACGATGAATATGCCGCAAAAACATTGGTGGCACGAACTCAACACCTGGGAACCTGAAGCCGCTCTGGCATTTTATGGACGCACCCTGGGTTGGGAATTTGAGCCTTCTCCCTTGCCGGATGGCGCAGCCTATTGGATTGCGAGAAAAGACGGCAATGCAGTGGGTGGAATTTTTGAACTCACCGCACCTGATTATGATGGCATACCGTCACATTGGATGACGTATTTGTCGGTCAACGATATCAACAAGGCAGGCATGAACACATCTGATGCGGGCGGGGAAATCATGAGATCGCCTGTGCGTATTCCCGGTGTTGGAAAACTCGCGGTGGTCACTGACACGACAGGAGCCATGATAGGCCTGATCGAGCCTGACCACGCACACTCACTAAGTCCCTTGCATTAATAGAGACCAGATGGACCGTCTTCTCCCAAGGGCGGTCCATCACCACATTTAAGTTCTATCTGGAGCTAGTACGAGCGTGTGCGATAAGTGTATTGGTCACGCCATGACTTACGCTTTTTTGGCACTTGCATGCCTCATCATTTTTCTCGCTGCAATTGTGCGCGGGTTTTCAGGGTTTGGATTTTCATTACTAACCATAACAGCCCTGTCGCTCATCTACCCACCAGCTGAAATCGTGCCATCCATATTTCTGCTGGAAGTTGCCGCAAGTTTGCATTTGCTTCCCAGTATCTGGAAGGATGTGCACTGGAAATCATTGGCACCTCTGACAATTGGCTGCCTTGTTGCAACACCCCTAGGTGTTTGGCTTTTAACCAATGTTTCAGCTCAACCCATGCAAATTGCGCTAAGCCTTTTTGTATTGATTGCAACCTACCTGCTATGGATTGGTTTTGCCCTTAAAACCATGCCCAGCACGGCTGCTTCAACATTAACCGGCGCTGCATCCGGCCTGGCAAACGGGGCCTTTGGTATTGGCGGGCCACCCGTCGTGCTGTTTTATTTTGCTTCGCCCGCAGGCAACATTACAGGCCGAGCCTCGCTCATCATGTTTTTTCTGATAACAGATGTGATCGGTCTCGCAAACCTGTCGCTACAGGGCTTAGTAACGCAAGACACAATAATTCGCGCGAGCCTCTATTTACCAGCCTTGCTTGCAGGCGTTTGGGTGGGTGCGCGCAGCTTCAAGGGAGCTGATCCTGTGTCCTTTAAAAAATATACACTGCTAATTTTAGCATCGCTGGCCGTCATAGGTTTAGTGAAAGCGGCAGCGGCACTGTAATGGACGCCCTCACATTATTCGGCCTTTTTGCCGTGTCCATGATGTTGATCACATATGCGTTAGAGGCCCGCAGCCCTTGGATGGTGTTTCTCTTCGCCATGTCTTGTGCGCTGGGCTCAACCTATGGCTTCTTGCAAGGGGCATGGCCCTTCGGCGTGGTGGAAGCCATTTGGTCGGTTATTGCCTTGAAGCGCTGGTTGGCGCGCCGCCGCGATAGCTAACGCAGCAAAGCCGCTGCCGCATCAGGCAATGGGCCGTATCCCCCGTCTTCGAGAAAACTGGCAAGCCCCTTCAGAATGGGAACTGACTTCAGATTATCTGCCGGGCAATCTTCTATCGCTTGTCCGGTTACGCATTCCTGGGGCCCAAAACTTGAATTCTTATCCATGTTTTCAGTCACAGTTTGCCAGGCATCATCACCCTGCCCCAAGCGTATTTTATTTGCAGCCCACGCGGCCAGATAGCCGTTTGCCTTCCACAAAGTAGTAGTCGCTTTGGCAGAATATTCCATGCTGGCCAAATCCTGTTTCAGGCGTGAGGCCATGGCTGGCTCATCAGTCACATCATCAATCTTGCCATAACGCAGCTTTGCGATTTTGATGGGAGCCATGGAGGCCGCATAGGAATCAAAAGCATAGAGAAAGCGGTTGTCTACGCTGATCAGCTCTTTGCTGCCGTCACCATCCACGTCTTCAAATTCATAACCGCTGCCATCCAGATTTGCAGCCTCGATCAGAGACCAACCAGCTGCATCGTCAGGCTTTGAAACAATCCAGGTCTGCGTGCAGCAATGCGCCCCACCGGAATAACGCGTGAACACCAGTTGCGGCACTTTTGAAGTGGCATCAAGGGTGATGAAAGCCGCTTCCGCCTGACTGGGTGCAAAGTCACCTTCCTTGCCGACTGTGAAGGAAAAACTATGACCTGATGTGTCATGGCCTGAAACCTCAGTAGAGAAATAATCATCCCCAATCTTCACCAGTGTCACTTCAGCAGAAACATCGCCTGCTGAAAGGCGAAGTGGCTTGCCTATTTCATAGGTTGTCATTACCGTTGCGCCTAAGGGTGCGGTCCAAACTGATTTCAGAAAACGCGCACCATTGGTGAGTGTTGCATCCTTTGGCAAATCATAAATGCTCTGATCAAGCTTTTTAACTTGAGCAAGCGTACGGGCTGCATAAGGACCGCGTATTATGGCGTAATATCCGCTTTGAGACGTGACTACTTGCGAGCCTGCTCCAAGCGAGCGGGCAGAACCAATGGCTATGTCCAAATCTTTGGTGGAAGCAACGATTAACCACCGTTTGCCACCCGTGAGCTTCAAATCCTCAGCCGCAGCGGCAAAGCCACTCAGCAAAAGGCAACCTGTTAACAACCCCAATGACAATGTGCGCATGTAAGACTCCATACGATCTTATTAGCGTTCAATTTAGACCGCCAAAGGGCGACAATACGATTTGCCGGATTATTTGCGCAATTCTGTTCTGTGGTCTAAAGCCCCCGTCATGAATGTCCATGTCCCAAAAGTAGGCCTCGTCCAACTTGGCTGCCCAAAAAACCTCGTCGATAGCGAACGCATCCTGACGCAACTTCGCGCTGAGGGTTATAAAATCGCCCCCGGCTATGATGATGCTGATGTCGTAATCGTTAACACCTGCGGATTTCTTGACAGTGCCAAGGCCGAAAGCCTGGCCGCTATTGGCGAAGCCATGGAGCAGAATGGCCGCGTTATTGTGACTGGCTGTTACGGCATTGAAGCTGACACCATAAGGAAGTCCCATCCCAATGTTCTGGCCGTCACCGGACCTCACCAATATGAGCAAGTGGTGGCCGCAGTACACCAAGCGCTGCCGCCCCAACATGACCCGCGCTACGACCTTGTGCCGCCGCAAGGCTTACACCTGACACCGCGCCATTATTCCTATTTAAAGATTTCAGAAGGCTGCAACAACCGTTGCACATTCTGCATCATTCCGTCCATCAGGGGAGATCTTTCCTCGCGCCCTATGGCCGCTGTTTTGTATGAAGCCGAACGCCTGGTGAAGGCCGGCGTCAAAGAACTTCTCGTTATCAGCCAAGACACTTCGGCTTATGGTGTTGACATAAAATATGCCGAGAGCAAATTTCGGGGCCGCGATGTGCGCGCAAAGTTTTATGACATGGCCAAGGAATTGGGTGATCTGGGTGCTTGGGTGCGAATGCACTATGTCTATCCTTATCCCCATGTGGATGATGTGATCCCACTCATGGCAGAAGGCAAAATCTTGCCCTATCTGGATATTCCGTTCCAAAATGCCTCCCCCACTGTGCTGAAATCCATGCGCCGCCCCGCAAATCAAGAAAAGGTGCTGGACCGTTTGGCCAAATGGCGCGGCATATGTCCTGATATTGCGGTGCGCTCCACATTCATCGTGGGCTTCCCGGGCGAGACCGAGGCTGATTTTGAGTTTCTGCTCGACTGGATGAAGGAAGCCAGATTGGAACGTGTGGGTTGCTTTAAATATGAGCCGGTCACGGGCGCCACCGCCAACGATCTGGGCCTTGCCCAAGTGGCAGATGACGTGAAAACCGAACGCTACGCCCGCTTCATGGAATGCCAACAGGCGATATCGGAAGACATTCTGCAAAACAAAGTTGGCAAAACCATCGAGGTACTTGTCGACGAGATCGACGTTGAAAACGACGAAGCAATTGCACGCAGCAAATGGGACGCACCAGAGATCGACGGTAACGTGTTTATACCGGGTGCCATAGGTTTGAAGCCGGGTGATCTTGTGAAGGTGAAGATTGTCGAGGCTGAGGAATATGATCTGGTGGGAGAAATCGCCTGACGTTGAGGTTATTCGCCATGCTCACACGCGTTGTGGATTTCCGACGAGCGAAGTTTACTGTGCAGCCTTTATGACCGAATCAACAAGCGGCACGGCGTCGGCACAAAAACCAGCATTGTCAGCTTTTGCATCGCCTTGCGTTTTCGTCCACAAGGCATCAAGTTCGTCCTGCGCCAAACCGCTTTTTTGTTCGGCACGTTGCACAGCATCACCCAAAGCGCTGGATTTTCCACTGTCCAATTTTGGTTCGCACAGCTTTCCGGCAACCCCGGCCTTATAAGCATTGTTCAATTCCGCCGAGGCGGCCTCTGCAACAAGGGCGCCAACTGTCAACGCGGATGAAAACAAGACGGCAGTTAAAAGTTGAAATTTCATGGTGCTCCCCAGGGTTTAGGTTCGGCCCTATATGCCGGTGGAATTTGACAGGTTAAGGGCTGGATTAAGGCAAATGTCATATTGCGTTCAGGAGGTTTAGAAACTGCAAACTGCCGTCATAATCAATGCGGCGAAACGCTCTTCGCACCTGCGCTTCATCATCTTGCCCCCACGTTGCAATTTGAAAATCTTCTTCCACATGCGCGGCCACCCACCCTTTTTCGGGTGAAATGGCTTTCGCGGTCAACATCAGGCCCAGTAAGGCCGACCCAGTCAACGTCGTCAAATTATGGGCAACTGTCAGTTGAAAATCGGAAAGTGTTGCGACATGGGCAACAACTGCAGCCAGCGTTGCCGCAGTCTGGGCGCTATGCATGACACCGCGCACCATGCGAAACTTAGCGCCAATTGCGGTTGAGGCCCATGCCACAACAGGATCCCAGGCATCAGATTGCAGCGCCACCAGTTTGTCTGGCGCCTCTGCGCGATAACAGACCATGTCCGAGCCTGCAAATTCCACCACTTGCCCCGCCACAAATGCGCGTTCTGCTCCAGCGCGATCAATGGCCGTGTTGGCCAGCTTGGTGAGTGGCATGGTTGCTGGGTTTATCACGTCCACTTGCGCATTCCACTCCGCAGAAATAGCATTTGCCAAGGGCAAGCACGGTAACATCAGCTTTGCCTTCAGTGGTGTTTTCACAATCCGGCCATCAAGCGCTATACCAAGCTCAGCTGTAACTTCAGCAAGTTTGTAAAATTTCTTCGGCAAAGGTCGCACAATGCGGTCGCGTGAAAGCCGCTCCCAGCGCTCGTCAGCCGTTTCAGTCGTCAAATCTTTGCGCATCGAATCCAAGCTTTTCAAAAGTTGCCAGCATATGATCAGGCAGTGGAGCTGTAACATCCACCACGCCGTTACGTGGGTGCGGAAACACAATGCGCCGCGCATGCAAGTGCAGCCTGTTGGCAACCCCTTCAGGCAATTCCAGGTCACCATTATATTTGTTATCACCCATAATGGGTGTGCCGATGTGTGCAGTATGCGCGCGTAGCTGGTGTTGCCTTCCAGTCAGTGGTTTCAGCGAAAGCCACGCCAAACGCTCGGCCTTGCCCAAAACTGCGTATTGCGTCACCGCTGATTGCTCATCGTCTTCCTCACCCGCTTTGGAAGCGCGCATCCTGTCACCATCCTCACTGCGCGCCTTAATCAAGGCCACGTCAATTTTGCCCTGTGCCGGCGTGGGAACACCTTTCACCACCGCCCAATAGGTTTTCTTGACCACGCGTGTTGCAAACAGTTTGCCCAATGCCGCAGCAACGGCACGGCGCTTGGCGATCACAATCACGCCAGACGTGTCTCGGTCTAACCTGTGAACCAATAAAGGCCGCTCGCCCAATTCCTTGCCCAAACCCATCAACAGTCCATCAAGATGAGTGTGGGTCTTGGTGCCGCCCTGCACAGCAAAACCCGACGGCTTGTTGAGAATAAAAAGATCATCATCTTCATGGATGACCATCGATGAAAACAATCTGCGCTCTGCACCTGTAAGCGGGATAACATCTTCTTTTGGGGTGTCGGCAGGCCGCTTGTCAAAATCCAGCGGCGGCACACGAACATCCTGCCCGGTCAAAAGCCGCGCATTGGTTTTCACCCGTCCTGCCCCCACCCGAACTTGTCCAGTCCGGGTCAGCTTGTTCAAATAGGCAAATGTTACTTGTGGAAAATGCACTTTAAACCACCGGTCAAGGCGCATGCCATCCTCATCGGCAGAAACTTCATAGCGTTTGACTTCAGCTGCCATCAGCCAAAAGCCTTGAAACCGAACAGCACGGCAAAGATGGACAACGTTACAGAACCCACAGCATAGCCCGCAGCCAAAGTAATTTCCCCCCGCTGCATCAGAGTGACAAAATCAAGCGAGAATGCCGAGAACGTTGTAAAGCCACCCAGCAAACCGGTCTGTAGAAACAACCGCAAATTTACATCGTCGCTAAATTTCACAGCCAGCAAGGCTGTCAAATACCCCATCGCAAAACAGCCAATGGCATTCACAAAAAATGTGGCCCACGGAAAATGCCCGCCCAGCATACGCGGCAGTGCAAGATTAAAACCATAGCGCAATGTAGAACCCACGGCCCCACCTGCTGCAACTGCCACAAAGCCAATCATAGCCAGCCCTTGCGCCTAAAATAATAAAGCGGGAGCAGTGCTGAAAGAATCATCAGAGAAACCGCCAGCGGATAACCAAATTGCCAATCCAGTTCGGGCATCAGCTTGAAATTCATGCCATAGAGAGACGCAACCAGTGTCGGTGGCAAAAACACGACGCTGGCAATTGAAAATATTTTTATGATACCATTTTGCTCGATGCTGATCATGCCCAACACGGCATCCAGCAAAAAGCTGATCTTGCCGTTCAGAAAACCCGCATGATCAGAAAGTGAAATAATGTCACGTTGCACCACTTTAAGGTGCGCCTTGTTTTCCCGCACCTCCTTGGTCATTTTCATCTGATCCATGATGGCCTGCATGAACGCCGCCATCCGACCAATTGAAACCAAACTTTCGCGCATCTTCGATGTGAAATCGCCTTCTTCACCCACTTTGCCCAGCAGCTCTTCAAGATTTTTAGGTCGCCTGCGCCGACCCAATTTGTCAGGTCTTACAAACGACGTGTCGAAAACCTTCTTGGAGGTATCGTCAATGATCAACCCAACACGCTCCAGATGGTCAGCAGCCCTGTCGACCACAGCTTCCAGCAAGCTGATCAAAACACCCCAGCCATTAAGCGCACTGACATGTGGCTTCATCGCCTGTTTGACATAAACAGGAAACGCCTGAGGGTGGTGGTAGCGGATCGTCACAAGCTGGACGCCTTTGATGATGAACGTCACAGGTGAAGATTCAGGGCGGTCATCCTCCCCACGCCGGATCAGGTTTGCCGTCATGAACGCCGCACCATCCTCCTGGTACAACCGGCTGGAGGCCTCAATTTCAGCAAGTTCACCCCGCGTTGGAATGTCAATGCCAAGAATTGCCTCAACCTGCGATTCTTCAACATCAGTGGGTTCCACCATGTCGATCCAAACAGCACCTGAGAGTTCCGCACTGGTAATCACATGCGGATGTTCAATCAGGCAGCCTTTGTCAGTTCCATAAACAGCAAGCATGCCGACTGCTTAGCCGTGCAGTTTACCGCTCCGCAAGGGGCAAATGTTTTTCAGCTGAAGCGATTTACAATCCCTACAACAAGTGCTGCAGAAATACCGGACAGAATAGTTCCCCATGCCAGATCTATCACAGCTATCTTGGTTCCAAATCCATTAATCACCGCGAGATTTGTCAAATCATACGTGCCATAGGCAACCAAGCCAAGCCCTGCCCCAACCAACAGCGCGTGCACAACAGACTTTGCTTCCAGTGCTGGCAGAATAGCAAAATACATCAAGCCCGCAGCATATAGAAAATAGAAAGCAACCGCGGCAATAAGGTTGACGTCCGCCCGGATCAGTGGCCCAAGCTCAGCTGCATAGGTGCTGCGTGCAATGCCTCGCAACCACACCATGTCAATTGCGAGGAATAAAACTAACGTCAGCACGTAAACCAGAACCATCTTCATTTTTGCCGCTCCATTGTTGAATTTGCACGATCAGAAAAACTTAATTGCGGTTGAGGTTGCGGGGGTCGATGCACCAGCCGCAAGCCCTTGACCCAAAGTTTCAGGGCTTCCCAATGAATCCCAGTGACCACCTTCAAAGGTTGAAATGGAAAGCTGAAAAACGCCTTGAGCACATTCCAATCATTAAGCGCACGCTTTTCACCCTTGAACCAAGCCTGCATTACGGGCGCAGAGTTAACCCGCAGCGCGATACCCAGTGACACAGACTGTGCCGGAACTTGCGTGGTAAACTCATATTCGCCTTCAACCTTGTTAAAAGGTGAAACGTAAAATTTTTTTGAATGATTTTGCGTGCCGGAGCCGTCGATTGGCATCACATAAGAATGCCGCTCGCCAAAAGTATTGCTGACCTCATAAATCATCAGAATTAGCTTTTCCGCTTGATCAAAACAATAATACGTCGTCAGTGGATTGAAGACCCGCCCCAAAACAGCGGGATAACACAGCATGAAAATGCGGGTTACATCTTGTGATTTTGATGAGGCGGCAACCACGCCCCTGACATACTCACGAAGTCCCGTGCCGTCCCCAAAATGTCGATCATGAACCGAAAGCAGGTTGAACCGGTTGTAACTCAAAAACTTGAACCTGCCATTTAAGCCGGCAAGATCATCAATATCTATGAAGAGATCAAACACCCTGTATTTGAGAGCATGTTTTACAGGCGCAACCCGGCGGTGCACCACATGTCCCACGTAAAGGCATGACTCTGTCACTCTGCGGCCTCAAGCTGTTGCGGCTTTTCAAATTTTATGGGGTCCGTCACAAAAATCCGGCCATTTTCCTGTTCCACATTCCACGGCCGCTTGACGCCGCCGAGCTGTTCGGCAACGGCCAGCCCCGCCTGCAAGCCATCTTCATGAAAGCCTGCACCAAAATGTGCGCCGCAAAACCAGGTATTGTTTTGCCCTTGCAATGACCATAGCTCAGACTGGGCTGCTCTGGTTTGCGGCGTAAAAATCGGGTGCTCATATCCAAATTGCTGTGTGACGTGGCCTTCTGCTGGCAATCTTTTAGGATTTATCGACACAAACAGATTGGTGGTTGTTGCTATGGGCTGCAAACTGTTCATCCAATACGTGACTGATGCGTGGTCTTGAGAAGCATCTTCATCAGAGACATAATTCCAGCTGGACCACAGCCGCTTGCGCTGCGGCATGAAACTTTCATCAGTGTGTAAAACGGCTGAGTTGCGAGAATATTTGAAAGGTGAAAGCAGTTCCTGTTCTGCCCTACTTGGCTCACCCAGTATGACAAGGGCTTGATCAGCATGGGTGGCGATTACCACCTGGTCAAAACTTTGCGCAAATCCACCAGTACCGCGCACAACAACACCATCACCTGATCGGTCAATATGGCGTACAGCACATTCGGTCGCGACGGTCATGGAACTGTCGTCGACCAGGCGCTTCACATATTCTCGTGACCCCCCGGCAACAGTCCGCCACTGTGGCCGCTCAAGAAAATTTAACAGCCCGTGGTTTTCAAAAAACCGCAAGAATGCACGCGCAGGATAATGCAACATCTGCTGGGGTTCGGACGACCAGATGGCACCAGCAACGGGCAGCAAATGCAGGTTGATAAAATCATCGCTATAATTTTGACCGCGCAAAAACTCGGCCAGTGTCATGCTTTCACAAACACTTTTGGCCTGGGTTGCGGCGGTGCGAAAAAACCGCGTTAGCCCAGCCATCATGCGCCAGTGCTTTGGCCGAAAGATATTGGCGGCGTGCCCGACCAACGTCGATAAACTATCTCCCGCATATTCATAACCTCCCCTGTTCAAAGAGACCGCAAATCCCATATTCGAGTTTGCAACCGGAACATTGAGGTATTCAAACAATGCAGTAAGGTTGGGATAAGTGCGGTCGTTGAAAACGATGAACCCTGTATCCACGGGAACAACACCGTCCGGTGTGGTGCATTCCACGGTGTTTGAATGTCCACCAATTCTGCGCCCGGCCTCAATGAGGGTAACATGATGCCGTTGCGATAAAAGCCAAGCCGCAGAAAGTCCCGATATGCCCGAACCAATAACAGCAATCTTCAGGGCATTCATGTATGTGGCTTTCAATTATTTCGGTTATTCGGCTTACGGCATGCTAACTAGATTGGTTCACGGGAAAATTCTAATGAAAACGTGAAACTTCATTGCTGTTTTATTCGTAACCCAGCCTAGATTTAACAGGAAAATGCAAATTATGCCGGAAATACACCCTTGGAAAGTTGTATGGGTTACAGGTGCTTCAACTGGCATTGGAAGAGAAATCGCAATCCAACTCGCAAAAGCTGGCGTGAAGGTTGCAGCCTCTGCCCGCAGTGTTGAAAAGCTTGCTAGTCTGGGTGAAAACATTGCGACTTATCCACTTGATGTCACCGACGCTGCCCAAGCACAAAACACGGTCACAAAAATAGAAGCCGATCTGGGGCCAATTGACCTCGCCATTTTTGGGGCCGGAACTTATGCCGCAATCGACGCCACACACATTGATCCAGTCCAGTTTGCAACCATGCTCAATACAAATTATCTCGGCACGGTAAATTGTCTTGCCGCCCTTTTGCCACACATGCTTGCGCGTAAAACGGGCCACATCTCTTGGATTGCTTCCGTCGCTGGCTATCGCGGCTTGCCAAAGGCGGCAGCTTACGGGCCCAGCAAGGCCGCACTGATTAATCTCGCAGAATGTCTCAAACCTGAATTGGCCCTGAAAGGCATCAAGATCAGCGTGATCAATCCTGGCTTTGTTGAAACCCCAATGACATCCAATAATGATTTTCCAATGCCGTTTCTAATGCAACCCCTCGATGCCGCCACCCGCACCCTGGCAGGTCTGGCGAAGGGGAAATTTGAAGTGGCCTACCCCACACGCTTTGTTGCCATCCTGAAAATTATGAGGGTTTTGCCCTACAGTCTGTACTTCTGGATTGTAAAAAAGACTACCCTGTAACAATAACCGCACTTGAAGCAAAGGTGAAATCAGGCAATACCCGCGCGCATGATTGATCCCATTCACATTATTGGTGGCGGCATGGCGGGTTCTGAAGCCGCCTGGCAAGCAGCCAAAGCAGGCGTACCAGCAATTATCCATGAAATGCGCGGCCTCACCAAAACCGATGTTCACAGAACCGATCATCTGGCCGAACTGGTTTGTTCCAATTCATTCAGGTCTGATGACAAAGACAACAACGCGGTAGGTCTGCTGCACGAAGAAATGCGCATGGCAGGATCGCTCGTCATGGCCGTAGCAGAAAAACACAAGGTGCCCGCAGGTGGTGCTCTGGCGGTGGACCGCGACGGGTTTTCTGCTGAAGTGACAAGAAGTATCGAAAGCCATCCGCTGATAACCATCAATCGAGGCGAAGTGACTGCACTGCCGCCTGATGATTGGGACAGCGTGATCATAGCGACTGGGCCTCTCACCTCGGCTGCGTTGGCAAACGAAATTCAAAAACTAACCGGCGATGAAGGCCTTGCTTTTTTTGATGCCATTGCGCCTATCGTTCATCGCGAATCTATCGATTTAGAAAAGGCGTGGTTCCAGTCGCGCTATGATAAAGTGGGTCCCGGTGGAAATGGCAAAGACTATATCAACTGCCCGATGGACAAGCTGCAATATGAAGCCTTTATCGCCGCACTCATTCAGGGCGAAAAAACCGACTTCAAGGAATGGGAAAAATCGACACCCTATTTTGATGGGTGCCTGCCCATAGAAGTCATGGCCGAGCGCGGTCCTGAAACCTTGCGTCATGGCCCCATGAAACCGATGGGCCTGACCAACGCTCATAACCCAACTGTTAAAGCTTATGCAGTGGTTCAACTTCGGCAAGATAACGCATTGGGAACATTGTATAATATTGTAGGTTTTCAAACCAAACTGAAATACGCCGAGCAAATCCGTGTCTTCAAAACCATTCCCGGCCTCGAACATGCAGAATTTGCCCGACTTGGGGGCCTGCACCGAAATACGTTCCTCAATTCTCCCAAACTGTTAGACAATCAGCTTCGCCTGAAAACTGAACCTCGCCTGCGCTTTGCAGGCCAGATCACCGGCGTTGAAGGCTATGTGGAAAGTGCTGCGATGGGGCTTATGGCTGGCCGCATGGCCGCTGCCGAGCGCTTGGGCAAAAACTTCACCATTCCACCGCCAACCACGGCCCATGGCGCATTGATCAATCATATCACGGGCGGTCACATCGCGATGACGGATAATGCCAGCAAGCAAACCTTTCAACCCATGAACATCAATTTCGGCCTTATGCCGCCCCCCGATGTGCCAACCAAAATTGCAGGTGTGAAACTTAACTTCAAAGACAAAGCCGCCGCCAGAAAACAGGCTTACACCAGCCGGGCAATGGCCGATTTTAAAGGCTGGTTGACATCATAAATCTTACTGATGCACTACAACCCAAAACTCGACGGTGGATATTTTAGGCTGCGGCCCTGCAAAGCCGTTGGCATTTTGCACAAGTATCACTGTTTGAGAATCAAGATCCTATAAATGGTTTGATGCCGGGTTGGCGCTAGATCCACCCGACCAGCGATGCGACAGTGCTCCTCAGAGCAAACGTTCCTATGCAACAACTTTGATCAAAACGTGTCGGTTCGTGCGGCCTTCCATAAAATCCATTGTTTTCGCCATTGTGCCACCTTGGGTGTAACGTGCAACGCTGAAACACCAGCACGCGCCACTGCGTCTAAATAAGTCTCGGTCAATGCCACATTTAAAAAAGCAGGTTGAGCAGCAAGCTTGATTGTCCACGCCGCCTGGCGCGCCTGTTGCAAACGCTCGGATGCCTTTAACCGCAACTCTGAGATCACCAAGCCCAGCGCCGCCTCATGGTCTAGGTCACTCAACGTGTCAGGCGCGAGGTCTCGCGCCGTCAACATATCCAGCGGCAGGAAGCATTGGCGTCGCCGCTGGTGCAATGGCAAAGACTGAAGCAGTAGGGCCAATCCGTAAGCCACCCCAGCAAAGCCGGACGCCTCTGCATTTTCTAGGCCATCGTCTCCCGCGAGAACAAGCGATGCCATCTGGATAAGCGCTGAACTGGTTTCTCCCAGATAGCCTTCAAGGTCGATGAAACTTGGCATTGGATCGGAATAGAAATCAAAAACATGCGCATTCGCCAAATTTTTCAGTGCGTGTTTTGGCAAATCGGCAGCTTTTATCACACGCGCAAGTGCAATCGCAGTGGGATGTTCCTGCGTTTCTCCCTCGTAAATTCCGTCCAAGGTGTCAAGCCACCATTGCAACCTGATCTCTCCAAGATGCGGTTCGGAAACGGCATCGCGAATGCGAGTAATCTCGGTATTGAAAGCATAGAGCGCTAGCAAATCGGAGCGCTTGTTCTCGGGTGCAAAGAGACTGGCAAGATATCTGTCCTTGTCGGCAGTTCGAACGAGATCAAAACAGTATTGATCTTCAGACGTCATTGTACGGCTTTCTCAACCGCAACAAACCCTGCCGCAATGCGCCGGCCTTCAGCCAGCATGACGTTGTAGGAGTGAACAGCCGAACTGGTGCTCATGCATTCAGCATTCAAATGATGCTCGGCCAAATAAGCCACAACATCGCGCGGGAGTCTCAGCATGTCTGATCCCGTGCCGATCAGCACAAAGTCGATGTTGTCGCGCTCTTTTAGCAATTGAGTGAAATTATCCGGAACAAGTTGGACGGTAATCCCCCAAGCGCGCATTCCACTGGGTAATGCCAAGAGAGGTCCAAGATGAGAGTGCGACCCAAACCTGAACCCCCCATTCCCAAAAGACGAAATTTGCAACTGTTGCGGTAGAAATTTCATGCCGCAACCCTCAGCTTTTGACTGCGTCCCGTGCTTCTGCAACTGCCGCTTCTCGTTTTGTGCCAAGCAAAATCAAAACCGGCGAAGCAATGAAAATTGAACTGTAAGTTCCAATGACGACGCCCCAGATCATGGCAAATGTAAACCCGCGGATGACTTCGCCACCAAACAGATAGAGCGCCAGAAGCGCCATCATGGTGGCGACAGACGTTAGAATGGTTCGTGGTAATACAGAATTGATCGAAAAATCAATCAGGTCCGCCAGCGGCATTGATTTGTACTTCCGCAAGAATTCACGGATCCGGTCAAACACCACAACTGTGTCGTTTAGAGAATAGCCGATAATTGTCAAAATCGCAGCAATGATTGAAAGATTGAACTCCAGCCCGATCACGCAAAACAGACCAATCGAAAGTGTAACGTCATGCAACAGGGACAAAATGGCACCAACTGCAAACTGCCATTCAAATCGAACCCAAAGATAAATCAGTACAAAAAACAGAGACAGCATAACAGCAGCGGTTGCTTGCTCAGTCAGTTCTTGCGAAACTTTTGGCCCCACCGTTTCCGTGCTGCGCACTTCAACGCTGGCACCCAAAGCTTTCTTCACCTGGGCTTGCGCATCTTGCTCGGCCTTATCACTTCCTTGCGCACCCAAGCGAATAAGAACATCAGAAGGCCCGCCAAACTGTTGCAGTTCAACGCCCCCAAGTCCCAAGGCATTAAGCTCGCTTCGCAATTGGTCAACTTGCGCCGGGCCTGTCGTTCTAATGGTGATGATTGAACCACCCTTGAAATCAATTCCGTAGTTTAATCCGATTGTGGCAAACAGCACAATCGAAGCGGCACAAAGAAGTCCGGAGATGAAAAACCCAAAACGGCTGAGCCGCATGAACGGGTATTTGGTATCGTCTGGAATAAGACGAAGGGGTTTCCAGCGCATTAAAGGTTAATCTCCTTGGGACGATTGCGTTTAACCCACATCGCCACAAAGAAACGCGTCATGGTAAAGGCCGTGAACATGGTTGTAATGATACCAACGGCGAGTGTCACGGCAAAGCCGCGAATAGGACCAGAACCCACGCCAAACAACACCACCGCTGCAATCAGCGTGGTCACATTAGCATCGATAACTGTTGCTAGTGCCGCCTTGAACCCCGTTTCAAGTGCACCCATTGCGGTACGCCCATTGCGCCATTCCTCGCGGATGCGTTCATAAATCAGAACGTTGGAATCAACCGCCATGCCCAGCGTCAATACAATACCGGCAATTCCTGGAAGTGTGAGCGTGAAGCCAAACAGGCTCATGATGGCAATCAGCATGAGCAGGTTGATCAGCAAGGCCAGATTGGCAATGAGACCAAAAAAGCCATAGGGCAACATCATGAAGCCCATAACCAGAATTAAACCCGTAAGCGAAGCAACCAAACCGGCCTTGATTGAATCAGCCCCAAGACTGGGACCAACCGTGCGCTCCTCCACGATGGTAAGTTTGGCTGGCAAAGCGCCTGATCTTAAAACGATGGCCAGTGTGTTGGTCTCGTCAATCGTGAACCGGCCAGAAATCTGCCCTGTCCCACCTAGAATGGCACTGCGAATGACAGGTGCCGACTGCACCACATCGTCAAGTACAATGGCAAAGGGCTTGTCGATATTCTCTTGTGTCAGTTTACCAAATCGAACCGCTCCCTTTTGATTGAAACTGAAATTCACGATGGGTTCGTTATTTTGTCCAAAGCTGCCTTGCGCATCAGAAAGATCCGCACCATCAACAGAAGCACGGCTGGACGTTTGGATCCACATTTGCGGCAGCGTCTTCAACTGCGTTTCAGTTGGATCAATGCCCTTCGCCAGTGTGGCTTTCAATTTATCAACGTCGGTTTTTTCTGGAACTGCTTTGCAATCGGGCGGCGGAACTGAACTGGCGGCAGACGGTTGCTCGTTGCACAGAAGATTAAAAGTAAGCTTGCCAGTGCCGTTTAAAATGCCCTTCATCTTATCGGGGTCTTGCACCCCAGGCAGCTGAATGACAATCCGGTCTTTGCCCTGCTGCTGGATGACAGGCTCGGTTGTGCCCGTACCATTGACGCGGTTTTCCATAATCCGAAGTGTGGTCCGAACCGCCGCAGAAACTTTTGCATCCAAACCACCGGCATCAATCTTGAATGTATATTTTTGATCCGCCTGCGTAAGATTGTAAAGATTGACCCGTGTACCGGCCGACAGCAACCCCGAGTCTAGCGGCTGTAAAAGTTTGTCCAGTTCCACTTTTGCGCGGTCAACATCTTCAGTATTTTTAATCTGAACAGCAACGCCATCTTCGGTCTTGGTAATGTCACTGTAGAAAATGCGGGGCTTCACATCACTGAGCCCTGCCCGAATATCGCCTACCAGCTGCTGTTTCAGTTTTTCAATAAGGTCTTTGCGATCAACTTCCATGAGGATGTTGGAGCCACCTTGCAAATCCAAACCCAACGTCAAGGGGCGTAAACCGAAATGAGCAGCCATGTAATCTTTTTGTGTTGGAGACAGCACATTTGGCAAAGCAATAAAAGCTGACACCAATACCGAAGCCAGGATCGCAATGACCTTCCAGCGGGGATAATGAAACATCAAATACCTTATTTCTTTTTGGTTTTGGGTGCTGCGGTGGCAGGCTTCTCTTCCGTCATCGGTTCACCCTTGGTGCGAACATCAGCCAGCCCCTGTTTTAAAACCCGCACCCGCACATTTTCTCCAACTTCAACCAAAAGCTCGGCGTCGTCCACAACGCGCACCACTTTGCCAATCAAACCGCCATTGGTCACAACAGTGTCACCGCGTGACACCTTGGACATCATGTCTTGATATTCCTTGGCTTTGCGTTGTTGCGGGCGGATCATTAAAAAATAAAAGACAGCCATGATCGCAACCATCGGTGCCATGAGACCAATAATTCCACCGGGACCAAACACATCGCCACCAGGTGCTGCAGCTTGCGCAAATGCGCTCGTGATAAACATTCAATTCTCCTGCCATCGCAAACCCGCCTACCCGGGCCAAACAAAACTTGCGCGGAATATAGCGATGGATTAGGCCTTTGCAACCTTATTGGGTGAGAAAATTAAATGGCAAAAAACCTTGAATTAATGGCCTTAAACCGCATTGCTGATGCCTTGGAGAGAAATTCTCCGCCTCCGCCACCCGCGCCAAACTTTAAAAAAGCTGATGCTTTTGTATGGAGCAGCGCACCCGCTGGCCTTCAAACTGTCGTAAAAGTGAACCGCGTTGAAATTACACTTTTGAAGGGCGTGGACAATGCACGCGACACGCTGCTGGACAATACACGGCGCTTTGCATCAGGTCTTCCCGCCAACAATGCATTGTTATGGGGTGCGCGCGGCATGGGCAAATCATCTTTGGTCAAAGCCGTTCACTACACAGTGTCAGAGCAAACCAAGGGCGTGCTCAAGATTGTCGAAATTCACCGAGAAGATATAGAAACCTTGCCAGCCCTGATGGCCGTGGTCCGTAACAATGAAAAATTTCAGTTCATTATTTTTTGCGACGATCTTTCCTTTGATGGGGATGACACATCGTACAAATCATTGAAAGCTGCCTTGGATGGTGGGCTGGAGGGCCGTCCTTCCAACGCAATATTCTATGCCACCAGCAATCGCCGCCATCTTCTTCCGCGCGAGATGATTGAAAACGAGCGTTCTACCGCCATAAATCCATCAGAAGCCGTTCAAGAAAAAGTCTCACTCTCTGATCGGTTTGGATTGTGGCTGGGCTTTCACCACTGTAGCCAAGATGAATTTTTCAACATGGTGGAAAGCTATGCCAAGCACTACAAGTTGAAAATCAAGACCGAGGCTTTGCACGCCGCCGCAATTGAATGGTCCATGACCCGAGGTGCAAGATCAGGGCGCGTGGCTTGGCAGCTGATCCAGGAATTGGCGGGACGTTTGGGGCAAAAATTGGAGTAACTCCAGAGAATCAACTATCCCTGTCGTTTTATTCAGAGATCCCGGCAAAGCTTGGGATCCACATTTCGCCACGGGGACAGTTCATGAAGCGGTTGCAATCAATACTCAAAACAGGGGTTCTGGCTTTGGCCGGAATGACAGCAGCAATGAGCATGACCTTGGCCCAAGAGGCAGGCCCCTTCCATCCCATGGATGCGCTCACCACAGCAGAAATCACAACAGCCGTCACATTGCTCAAAGATGCCGGTGAAGTTGACGAGAAAACACTCTTCCCTTCGATTTCCCTGCAAGAAGCTGACAAAAACATAATTCGCGCCTGGAAACCTGGTAAGCCTTTCACGCGCGCAGCCTTTGTGATCATGCGCAAGAATGGCCAAACCTTTGAAGCCAAAATTGATCTGACCAACAGCAAGATTTTATCCTTTGATCAGAAGGCGAATGCACAGCCCATGATTATGGATGAGGAATGGGCCTTTGCCCGCGATAAATTTATGGCCGATGCGCGCTTCAAGGCGGCAATGGCAAAACGCGGCATTACCAAAATGAGCGACGTCTTTTGTACCCCGAACTCGGCAGGAACATTCCCGGGAGACGGATATGGCAATCGTCGCATTCTGAAAATTCCGTGCTTCAGTGGCAGTGACAAGCCTGCCCCAAATCTTGCCCGCCCTCTTGAAGGATTGATGGGCGTGGTTGATTCTGAATCAGGACAAGTTCTTGATGTCATTGACGGTGATTCAGTTGATCTGACTGCGATGCCTGAGGGCTATGGCACAAATCTGCCAAAGCCTGATGTGGAGACCAAGCCAATCGCCATGGTGGCCCCCGCTGGGCCCAACATTGAGCTGGAGGGTAACCTGGAGATAAGATGGAACCGGTGGTCCATGCACGCCAGAGCTGACAAGCGCGCGGGCGTAATTCTATCGCTCGTTCGCTTTGATGATGGCAAGAAACTTCGCGATATTGCCTACCAAATGAACATTTCAGAAATGTTCGTGCCCTATATGAACCCGGACCCCACATGGAGTTACCGCACATTTATGGACGCAGGAGAGTTTGGCCTAGGTTACCTTATATCAACTCTGAAGCCTGGCGTGGATTGCCCACCCAACGCCATCTTTACTGATCTTGTTTTTCCAAATGATGTCGGTGGAACGTATTCGCGCCCGCAGGCGCTTTGTATTTTCGAGCGCAGCAATGGCGACCCTGCCTGGCGTCACTATTCCAGCGGGCGAAAAGCGGTAGCGGGTGTCGCGCAAACCGAACTGGTGGTCCGCCACATTCCAACACTTGGCAATTATGATTATGTGGTGGACTACGTGTTTTCCCCGCAAGGCAATATAACGTTGCGCGTTGGTGCCACTGGGTTTGACGCTATTCAATCCGTCACATCCAAGAACATGGAAAGTCCTGCAGCGAAGGCAGAAACCGCCTACGGAACCTTGATTGCACCTTATATGGTGGCCATCAATCATGATCACTATTTCAGTTTCCGGCTCGATCTTGATATTGATGGCACACAAAATGCGTTGTTGCGCGATGCCTACGTGGCAGGCCCTGCGGAAGGTTCTACCACACGCACATCATTATGGACGCTGCAAACCGGGCGCTACACCAAAGAAGGCCCGGTTGTGCCAGATCATGCTGCGGCGGGTGGTGAGGCTTGGCGGGTTTCAAACCCGAACGAAAAAACCAACCTTAAATTCAACCCGAGTTATTGGTTAGATACCCACCATCAGGCAACATCAATTCTCGATTCAGCAGACCCACCACAGCAGCGCGCTGGCTTTTCAGCTCAAACTTTGTGGGTCAGCAAATATCGCGCGGATGAAAAGTGGGCAGCGGGCCTTTATCCCAATCTGTCCACAAAAGATGAGGGGTTACCAGCGTATGTGGCAAAGGCCGAGCCCATTACAAATGATGATATTGTTGTATGGTACACCATGGGTTTTCGCCACGCGCCCCGACCAGAGGATTTTCCCATTCTTCCCACGTTCTGGCATGAGATGACGCTGCGCCCTGTTTTTTTCTTTGACATGGACCCATCCATGACCTTCAATCCGGGGCAACTGAAATTCAAGGAGTAATAACGATGAAACTGCATGGTGACCTTATATCTCCATTCGTTCGAATGAGCATGGTTACAGCCTTGGAAGCAGGATTGGGCACCAAGGTGCAATTGGTCCATGCCAGTGTCAAACCAACCAGCGTAAACGCCACTCTTGAAAAAATGTCGCCGATTGGAAAGATACCAGTTCTCGAAACCGATCACGGGCACCCGCTCTATGACAGCCGCGTGATCATGGAATATTTCTGCCATATTGCGGGCAACAAATCCTTGCTGCCAGATGAAGGTGTGAAACGTTTCAAAATCCTCACGTTGCAAGCCCTCGCCGTTAGTTTGGGTGAAGCAGCAGTTAATCTGCGTTATGAACTGGCAGCACGCCCACAGGGTCTGCAATGGCAGGATTGGATCACCAGAGCGACAGCCCGCATCACGTCCAGCCTTGATTCACTAGACAAGGAATGGACCGAAAGCTTGCAAGACGTAAGCTTGGCCAGCATTGCCACCGCGGTTGTCCTTACTTATATCGATTATCGTCACGCAAGCTTGAATTGGCGCAAGGACCGGAAAAACCTGGCATTGTTTCATGAAGCATTCAGCAAGCGCGACAGTATGGTCAATACGGCTTTGCCAGCGGCATGATATTGTCGCCGTTGAAATGCAAACCGTAGATTTCACCGCGATTATTTCAGGAGCAGGGCCAGCTGGTCTTGCTGCTGCCGTTCTTCTGGCGATAGACGGCGTGAAGACTGCGGTGATCGCGCCACCTTTAAGAGACGATCCGCGCACCACGGCGCTGATGCACCCTTCAATTCAAATGCTCAAATTTATGGGCGTTTGGAATGATGATTTAAAATCGCACTGCGCGCCTCTTCGGCAGCTTCATTTGGTTGATGATACAGGAAATCTTGTTACAGCCCCGACGCTTGAATTCAACGCGGCGGAAATGGAGTTGGATGAGTTTGGCTGGAATGTGCCGTTGGCAAATCTGGTTCCAATCTTGCGCGCCAAAGCAGCAGAACGCGGTGTAACTTTTATTGAGGACGAAACAGTCTCAGCTGAAGTGTTCGACACGCACATTACAATTCATGCAACTCATGGCAGACTGTTAACAGCCAAAATTTTGCTGGCCGCCGATGGCGCGGATTCACCATTGAGAAAGTCACTCGGCATCAAAACGGAGAATTGGGCGTTTGATCAGTCGGCAATTATTACAAGTTTTTTTCATTCCGCACCCCATCAAAACATTTCAACTGAATATCACAAATCAGCTGGCCCGTTTACAACTGTGCCGTTGCCCGGAAATCGCTCAAGCCTCGTGTGGATGGACCGCCCTGCCCGCATTGCAAGTTTGGCAGCGCTAAGTGTTACTGAGCTTGCCGTCGAAATTCAGCTGGAAACCAAAGGCAGCCTCGGCAAAATTTCCGAATTGGGACCACGCAAGGTTTTCCCGATGAAAGGTCAACGTGCTACCACTTTTGCAACCAAGCGCTGCATGGTGGTGGGCGAGGCAGCACATCTTCTTCCCCCCATTGGCGCTCAGGGCCTTAATCTTTCAATGCGCGATGTGGCTCAGGCTGCTGACCTGATCATTGGCGCGGACGATCCAGGCATAGAGTCAAAACTGAAAGAATATGACCGCTTGCGTCAGGCAGACGTGGTACCACGCCAGCAGATAGTTAATCTCATGAACACTTCACTTTTGTCGAGCTGGCCTGTGTTAGCAATAGGCCGCGCCGCAGGGCTTTTTGCTATTGCCAATTTAGGACCTTTGCGAAAACTGGCCATGCAGCAAGGCTTGTCGCCCTCCAGCAACCTGCCCTTTGCGATGCGCGGATAAGTTGCTTGCGATTCATCCATAAAATTGGCAAATATATTGAATGCGACAGATGAATGAAGCCAGATTCCAACTCGGACAAATTGTCCGCCATCGTCTCTTTTCCTTCCGCGGTGTTATTTTTGACGTTGATCCTCAATTTAACAACACTGAGGAATGGTATAATTCTATCCCGGCTGAAGTTCGCCCACGCAAAGACCAACCCTATTATCATCTCCTCGCCGAAAATGATGAAACCGAATACGTGGCCTATGTTTCAGAACAAAATCTTCTGGAAGACGAAAATCACGAGCCCGTTCGCCATCCCCAGGTCAAAGACTATTTTGTGGGCTTTGATACCAAAAAGAAGCAATATAAAATAAAGTCCAAACGCGCGCACTGAAGTAGTGCCTATTGCAAGAGATCGATATCTTGCTGGGTAACGATGTAGCTCGCCGTAAACCTTACGGTATCGCCAGCACCCAAGACGTCCCAGATGCCACTGGAAGCCGTAACATCAGATGAGTCACCCGTTGGTGCAACATCGGTCGTCAATACTTCACCCGTAGGCACGGGTTTTGCACCATACCCGTTATGAGTATCCGTGATCTTGACAACCGTCACAGCAACATTGCCGATATTCTTTACCGTGTAGGTGTAGATAATAGTTTCTCCCGCAACCACGGGTGCCGTTTTGTTGGACGCTTTTAGTATTTGCAAATTTGGCGCACCAGCCACAAAATCCAAGCTGGCCAAGTCAATGTTGTTGTAATTGTCCATCACAATTTCAAATGTATATGTTCCAGCCGAAACAGAAATCGTGTTCACCACAACCTGCTTCCAGAGGCCGATTGGCTCTGCGACAAAAAATTGAGTGGTGCCAGAGCTGACAATTGTTCCAGAGGAATTTTTTAACCGCACACTCATTCCCGACAGGTTTTGCGGAAAGTCGCGGACCGAAAACCAGACACTCATTGAAACAACGCCGCCTGTTGGAAACGTCACGGTTTGAGCCATGGTGCCGCCGGTTGCATTCATGTCGTAATATTGCCTGCCGCCGCCCGTTGGTGTCGATTGTGGATTGTTTGCATAGGACGCTGTGGGCACAACAATATTAACAGGATTTGCGATAAACGGACTGGGTTGAACGGTCCAACCCGTAATGGTCGTGTAAAAATTGTTGCCGTTGTTTGGAGCAATTGGAGTTTCGAAGCTGCGATTGGCCAAATATTCCGTTGCGAGGGCAAAACTGCAGACGCCAAAGACAAAACTGATCAGAACCAGAAAAAACCAGAACTTTGAAGAGGGTTTCATTCCACTGTAACGGACTTCGCCAAATTCCGGGGCTGATCCACATCAGTGCCAATAAACACCGCTGCATGATAGGCCAGTAATTGCACAGGGATCGCGTAAATCAAGGGGCTAATGAAAGCATGCGCACGAGGCACGCGAATATGGCGGAACGTTTTATGGGCATTGTCTTTGTGGCTGTGATCGTCGGTAATTAAAACAATCTTGCCCCCACGTGCCGCAACTTCTTCCATGTTGGAAATGGTTTTTTCATAAAGCTCGTCCCGGGGCGCAATCACAATCACAGGCACATGCTCATCAACCAGTGCAATAGGCCCATGCTTCAGTTCACCTGCAGCATAGCCCTCCGCATGAATGTAGGAAATTTCCTTAAGCTTCAACGCGCCTTCAAGTGCCAGTGGATAGTTGATGCCACGGCCTAAGAACAACACATCACGGGCCTTTGATATTTCATGTGCCACCGCAGAAATGTTTTTTTCTTCCTTCAAAATTTCGGTCATGTGGCGTGGCGCTTCAATCAGGGCCGTCACATATTCACGTTCCAATTCCGGTGACAGTGTTCCGCGAAGTTTGCCAGCGAGCAAGGCCAAACACGCAAGTGCAGCCAGCTGACATGTGAATGCCTTGGTGGAGGCCACACCGATTTCTGGTCCAGCGTAAGTGCGCAACACCAATTCAGACTCACGTGCAATTGTTGATTCTGGAACATTGATAATGGCAATCGTGTGCTGCCCTTGTGATTTGCAATATCGCAGCGCGGCCAATGTATCTGCCGTTTCACCAGATTGTGAAATGACAATGGCAACACCGTTTTTGCTCATCGGTGCTTCGCGGTAACGAAACTCTGATGCAATATCGACTTCGGTGGGCAATCGCGCCACTTTCTCAAACCAATATTTCGCGGCATGCCCGGCATAGGACGCAGTGCCGCAAGCCGTGATGGTCAAACGGTCAAGCTTGGCAAAATCAAAGGGCAGAGATGCCGGCACCTTCACCGTGCGTGTTGCGAAATCGATGTACTCAGCCAAAGTGTGACCCACCACTTCCGGCTGCTCCTCAATTTCTTTTGCCATGAAGTGCCGGTGATTGCCCTTATCCACCATCATGGCTGAAGCTTGGCTAAAGCTCATCGGGCGTTTCACGGGCTGATTGTCGATACCAAAAATCTCGAACGATGTGCGGGTGAGGACAGCCCAATCTCCATCTTCCAAATAGGTAATCCGGTTGGTAAACGGCGACAGTGCGATAGCATCTGATCCTAAAAACATTTGCCCATCGCCATGCCCGATCGCCAGTGGCGGTCCATTTCGGGCACCCACCATCAGATTATTTTCACTCTTAAACATGATGGCCAGCGCAAAAGCGCCGCGCAATCGGCTTAACACAGTTTTCACGGCTGTAACCGGTGGCACACCCATTGCCCGGGCTTGTGCCAATAAGTGCGCCACAACTTCTGTATCAGTCTGTGACAAAAACACATAGCCTGCTGCTTCAAGTTCCGTCTTTAATTCCTGAAAGTTTTCAATAATGCCGTTGTGAACAATGACCACATCACCAGAAATGTGCGGGTGGGCATTGGTTTCATTGGGAATACCATGCGTGGCCCATCTTGTATGGCCAATGCCACTATGACCTTGCAGCGGTGCCTCGCGCAACCGGTCCTCCAGATTGCGCAACTTGCCAGCTGCACGCCGGCGTTCAATGCTGCCATTTTCAAGTGTTGCCACACCTGCAGAATCATAACCTCGATATTCCAGCCGCCGCAGCGCTTCCACAATATCCAGCGCAACCGGTTTGTTGCCAAGAATTCCTACAATCCCACACATGACTCAAGCTCCCGCTTTTTTGGCTTTTTCAGCCTTTTTCGCTGCTTTAACTGATCGGTAGCGTTTGGCCCATCCCTCTTTCACTTGCAGGTCTGGTCTGGTGATCGCCAGTGCATCCGCTGGCACAGGAGATGAAATCACACTTCCAGCTGCGATATTCACACCGTCGCCAATTTTGACAGGCGCAATCAAGGCCGTGTTAGAGCCCACAAAAACGCGCTCCCCAATTTCGGTTAGGTGTTTTTCATACCCATCATAATTGCAGGTAATGGTACCTGCGCCAATATTGCTGCCCGCGCCAACAACAGCATCCCCGATATAGGAAAGGTGATTGGCTTTTGCACCCTTGCCGATTTTAGCCTTCTTGATCTCGACAAAATTTCCGATGTGAGCATCCACCCCAATTTCGGCACCCGGCCGCAACCGTGCATAAGGACCAATACGAGCCCCTTCAGAAATGGTCGCCCCTTCAATATGCGAAAATGCCAATATTTCCACATTATTCCCGATTTTCACATGCGGTCCAAAAACCACATTGGGTTCAATGACCACATCTTGCCCGATTTCAGTGTCTGCCGAAAAAAACACACTGCCAGGATCTACCAATGTCGCACCAGCCAACATGGCTTTCCTGCGGCACCGATTTTGAAAACCTTTTTCAATGGCGGCCAACTGCGCCCTGTCGTTAACGCCAGCTACTTCAGCCTCGTCACACACAGAAAGGGCAACTTCAAAACCGGCCTCCACTGTAAGGCCCACCAGGTCAGTCAAATAATATTCATTTTTGGCGTTTGAATTGTAAAGCTTCGGCACCAATTGCCACAAAAGTTTACTTTCAATTGCAATTATTCCCGAGTTACAAAGCTTTATGCGCTGTTCCTCAACAGTTGCATCAAGCTGCTCGCGGATTTCAATTACACCGTCGCCAGACGTAATAAGCCTGCCATAGCCCTGTGGGTTGGCAGCCTCAAAACCCAACACGGCCATAAGGTGGCGGGCATCTATTTTGTCCACAAGCGCCTGCAATGTCGCCGTCTGGATCAGTGGCACATCGCCGTAGAGCACCAACACAGTGCCTTTGAAACCCAGCAAAATATCACGCGTCATGGAAACAGCGTGGCCTGTGCCTAACCGGTCGGCCTGCCCTGAAAATTGGCAATCTGAAATAAACTTGCGGGCTTCGGTTTTGACTAACTCGGCACTTGGCCCGTGCACAACAACGGCCAATGCAGGAGAAAGGCCATGGGCCGCCGAAAGCACATGACCTACCATTGATCTGTTTGCCACTTTGTGCAGAACTTTAGGCAATTGCGAGCGCATGCGCGTGCCCATGCCAGCCGCCAGAATCACAACTGCTAAATCAAACATAACATCTCCACCAGATTCCCCACCCGCATCCCTAGCATGGGAGTGTGATTAGTCCCTTAATTGTGGCAAATTTTCACACCCCGCAAAACGCGCTAAGATTTGCATTTCTCATCTTGACCCCTCCGCGCGCCACACCTATGGTCCGCCAGCTTTCACGGACTCATACTGATCTGTGACGTGGGGGCCCATAGCTCAGCGGTAGAGCATCTGACTTTTAATCAGAGGGTCGCAGGTTCGAATCCCGCTGGGCTCACCAACAAAATCAATGGCTCGCAGTAAATTTTAAATTTACCTTTTTAGGGCAACAACCACCCAACAACCACGCCAAAAAGCAAACACTGGTAAACCAAAGTAAAATTGGGCACACCCGCTGTTACAATTAGCTTGATTCAATTACATCAGACTCTCTTAGCTTGTTGGAAATACCCCGTCGGCATCGGTCTACCGGTACAACCACGCCAATGTGCGTAATATCAAAATGCCAGTATAGTTTAAATTAATCCGCCTTAAGCAATCATAGGACACATTTGGACAGTAAGCTGGCATTTTAAACGTAACGCCGAGGTAAAGATTTGGTCCAAGGCGGCTGCGTTAGCTCAGTGGTAGAGCACGCCCTTGGTAAGGGGCGGCTATGGTGACGGAAGCGGTTGATGAGGCGGGGGATTTTCCGAACCCTACCGACTTCGGGGTAACGCCCAGGGTTGCGTTTCGCAAAAACGCGGCTGTGGTAGCTCAGTGGTAGAGCACACCCTCGGTAATGGTGAGGTCGAGATTTAACTCCTCTCTCACAGCACCATAAATCCTCAAGAAAACAAATAGTTGGCCCTTTCAAGCAAAAGTGTTATTTGTTATCCCCCAATACCGGCTTTGACCGCCTCGCCGCGCTGGACGATCTGCCCAAAGACCAAAGTCACAACCAGCGCGAATGCATCGTGCTCGACCCCGACGACTTCGATGTGGAGCGGTTCCCGTCCCTTTCCGCCTCTGCCTACGATGCGCCGTTTTAGGGAAAAAGAGAAAACACATGCCCACATACTTCAAGCACGGGGACGGCAAGACGACCATCGAGAAAGTGGCCCGCTGGCTGCTTCAAGAAGCAGCGTTCCGGGGATGGTCGCTTCACGACTATGTCGAGGGGAGGTGCAGTCTCACCGATCTTGGCGTCACCGCCGAAAACGTGATCGCCACGCTCAAGCCGCTAATCCCCGACGCGCATCTCCACTACAATCGCGACACCCCGAGGGGCAAGGGGTTCGACACCTGGGAGGCGTGGTTCCAGCATAGTCTGCGCAACCACATCTACTATTTCTTCCACCGCCATGCCGAGGGCGGCGGGTTGCGCGGGTGCTGGGCGGAATGGCCGCTGCCGATCCCCGAGTTGCCCCGGGGGCAGATGGCGATGGCAGCGGAATAATCAGTCGTCGTCGCAGTCATCTTCACTATCGGCGGCGGCGTCATCTTCCTCCATCAAGGCCAGCAGGTCCCCGGCAGCACTGGTTGCGCCGGGGGCTTTGCGTTCTGCGGCGGTCGGTTGCGGCAGATCGCTGGCGGCAAAACAAGGGCCGGATACGACCTTGTCCAGAACCGCAGCCAGATCGGGTTCCATAGCAAGGGTCGATTCCAGCACCCAAAGCAATTCCAGAAATTCATCGCTCATACGCGCGGTCCAGCGTTCGGGGCGGATTTTGTCCAGCGGCGACGATTTCTTGCCTGACCGCTTTTTCATCCGATAGCCAAGCCACTATTGCACGACCTTGAGGCCCGAAACCTCAAAATCCCAGACCCCGGGCGCGACCGGGCCGAACCTGCCATCACCGACCGTTATCTCGCCCTTGGCGGGGTCAAAGGCGTATTCAACGGGGTAAAGGGCAGGAACCGACGACACGCCCTTTATGCTCGTCGCCTTGCCATTTGGCACATCGTCGCCTTGGGTCGCGTCTTGGTATCGCGCGGCATAGGTGTGCAGCCAGATCAGCTTTCGGCCCAGTTTCATCGCATCGGCAAATATCGCGCCGTCTTTGGTCATCGGAACGCGCGGGCCGGGGGTTTCAAGCTCGTTCCAGAATCGCTTGGTATAGGACTGGCCGCCGAGCAAGGCATAGACATAGGCTGCAAGGTCTTCTGCCGAAGGCGTCGGGCCATGTTCCTTGCCCAACTCTGCCAGCAATCCGGCTGTCACGTTCGGTTCGTTTCCGGCGGCATCACGGTAAAGGGGGATCACGTCCTTGCCGCTGTATGAACCTCTAAAAACATGCCGATCAGGAACATACGGGACACAGACCATCCCCGGACCCAAACCCAAGGGATGTGATTGAAGCGCTGTCAAAAATATCTGCTTGTCCGAGCGAGCGTTGATAAGAGGTGGGCGAAACCGGTCACCAAGTCGTCCATGCCGTTTTTAATGATTCCAGCACTTTCACGGAAATGCATTATATTTAACATAATCAATTGTTTAGCTGCACGTGATTGCCCGCCATGTCCAATTGATGCACGCAAAGTTTGCTGTTATTTGGTTGCTAGATGGTTGCTAGAAATTTTGTGGGCGCGTCATGGCTTCAGTTCAAAAACATATCACTAAGGCGGTTGTCGATGGCATGAAGCCGGATGAAATCATCTGGGACACCAAGCTCATTGGTTTCGGAGTGAGATATCAGCGGCGCGACAAGGTGTTCGTTTACAAGTGCAGGATTGGCAACAGGCAGCGCTGGTTTGCGATTGGCAAGTATGGTCGTTGCCGAAGCCGAGAACCGCGTGAAGGTCATTCAAGGCGATATCGCCAATGATCTTGATCCAGCATCGATCAGAGATGAACGGGTCAGGAACCCCACACTTCGGGAGGTTGGGGCGATCTACTTGGAGACAGTAGTATCCAAGAGGCGCAAGGGCACACAAGTACTGTACCATGATTTCCTCAATCGTCTGATCTATCCCAAGTTGGGCCACGTGAAGGTTGCTCAAATCAAGTTCAGCGACGTCGCCATCCTGCATTACGGCCTGCGCAACACGCCGATTACGGCCAATCGTGTTATATCTTCTCTCTCTGCTGTGTTTTCATGGTGTGAGCGTTGCGGACTGAGACCCAGACATTCCAACCCGGTCCAAGGGGTCGAAAGATTTCCCGAGAAAAGCAAGGAGCGCTTCCTTTCGTCCCGTGAACTTGCCCGGCTTGGAATTGCACTTGCGAGAGCCGAACGCAACAACACCGAGTCTATTTTTGTATTGACGGCAATCCGATTGTTGATGTTCACGGGCTGTCGCCGCAATGAAATTCTGGAATTGCAGTGGAAGGACGTCAACATCGAAAGAGCCATGCTGACGCTTGCGGAGACCAAAACAGGTGCGAGACCTGTCTACCTCTCGGCACCAGCGCTTGCGGTGCTGGCAGGGCTTCCAAAGGTCAGCAAGAACCCTTTTGTCATTGTGGGTGACAAAGAGGGTCAGCGTCTCGTCAACCTGCGTAAGCCTTGGCTGCGCATCTGCAAGGTGGCACGGTTGAGGGACGTGCGCATTCATGATTTGCGACACTCGTTCGCAAGTGTGGGCGTAAATGGTGGCGCATCATTGCCGATCATAGGGAAACTTTTGGGCCACGCCAAAAGCTTCACAACGGAGAAATACTCGCACCTCGCAGCCGACCCTGTCCGTGCCGTAAACGAAGCCATGGGCAACCAGATCGCCGCGATGCTGAGTGGACACAAAGGAAACATTGTAAAAATCAGTCCAGCGATTGGACGAGGGTGAACTTATATATATTTCGGGTCAGGCAAAAGACTATGCATGCCGCTCATTTCAGATCAGTCGGTCGTTTCTCAAGAGGTAAAAGTCCCAGCCGTCCGGGCGCAGTCGGCCCCGCCCTTTCAGGGCTCCTGCGGCTGCGCAGACCCCCGTCCCGACTGGCATGGCGAGCGGGATGTTGGCCTGAGGTGCACTCGCCCCCAAAGGTGGCTTCGGCAGGCCCCCATCTTGTACGCCCATCTTTGCTGGCGTTTCAGGAGCGCTGTTTCAAGCACTTCGAGGGACGCAGCTCCCAAAATTCTTCGACTATTGCAAAATTACTAAAAAACCCGCAAAAGAACCCGCAAATCGAGTGAGATGAATTCAATCTATCTATATAGAAATACTAAGTTCTTTTGCTGCAAGGGAAGTCGCAAAAATGACCGATATTTTCAGTATGGAGCCGCTGCTGCCCAGTGATGGCAACCGACGCCTTGAAGACCGGGTTGCTGACCTCATTGAAGGTGCGAGCCGCTTTGCCGCGAGGCTGAACCCTGTCTTGCACAGCGGACTTGGCGACCTCGTTCGTTCCATGAACTGTTATTACTCCAACTTGATTGAGGGCCACGACACCCACCCTGTGGACATCAACCGAGCCTTGCGCGGTGACTATTCAGGGGACGCGAAGAAGCGCAATCTTCAGCTTGAAGCCAAGGCCCATATTGAGGTGCAGGCGATGATTGACAAGGGCGAGATGCCCCATCCTGTCGTGTCCATCGAAGGTATTCTCTGGCTGCACCGGGAGTTCTGCATCCGGATGCCAGCAGAGCTGCTTTGGGTCGAGAATCCTGAGACCGGCAAGAAACTTGTCGTCATTCCCGGTGAATTGCGCCAGCACGATGTTCAGGTCGGTCGCCATGTGGCACCAGAGCCAGAAGCACTGACCGCCCTCCTCAACCGCTTTACCGAAGTTTACGGCAGCCATGGGCTTTCCCGTGTCCAACGGCTGATTGCCGTTGCTGCATCACATCATCGGCTTGGCTGGATTCACCCCTTCATGGATGGCAATGGTCGCGTCATGCGCCTGTTCTCCCACGCCATGCTGCGCGAACTGGGAGTGGGATCCGAACTATGGTCAGTATCCCGAGGACTGGCGCGTGAGGTGAAGACCTATCGTGAGCTGCTCATGGTGGCCGATGAACCCCGTCGTGGTGACCTTGATGGCAGGGGCAATCTCACAGAGGCCGGTTTGTCGCAGTTCTGTGAATTCTTCCTCGCAAGTTGCATTGATCAAGTGAGTTTCATGGAGAGCCTCATGGAGCCTGCCGAGCTGCTCAGCCGTATGACGGTCTGGTGTGAAGAAGAAATGCTGGCAAAGCGTTTGCCAAGGGGCAGCTTGCCATTGTTACGAGAAGCTGTGATCGCCGGAGAGTTTGCGCGTGGTCGGGCTGCAGCGCTTACCGGCTATCAAGAGCGACAAGCCGGAACAGTTCTCAACACACTCATCAAGAAAGGTGTTCTGATTTCTCCCACATCACGCAGCAAGGTTCGCTTAGGCTTTCCGGAAGAGGTAGTTGAACGCTGGCTCCCGCGACTCTATCCGATAACGGATTGAGTGCCGTCACGTAGGTACACGCGGTGACAATTGCCTCGCCTTCCGCTAGTCATTGTCAATCTCTAGTGGCAACTTTGCGTCTTTTGGAAAACACCAATCGCAGGAACCACCAAAGCTACGGGAAAATATTGACGAATGAATGCTGTAGAAATTGAAGAAGCTGTATCGGAACTTGCGAGCCAGCCTTTTGATGCGAAGGATTTCGCTTATCAATTTCTTGCTGCATTCGGCAACAAGGAAACGACGACTAAGCGCCTTCGCGCAGCGGGCGGCTCCAACGCATCGGATGTTGCAGGTGGCGTTCTGCAGCGCAACAATATTCACTTGGCGACCTGCGCAGTGGGCGCGGTTGACGCGACTTTGAAAGCATTACGAGACAGCCAGAAAACAGCGACTGCTAAAGCTAAATTCATCCTCGCCACCGACGGTGAGACGTTGCAAGCAGAAGACGTTACCAGCGATGACCCTCCAATCGCTTGCCTCTATGTAGACTTGCCAAACCATTTCGGATTTTTCTTGGGCCTAGCGGGCATCACCACGGTCAAGCAAATCCGCGAAAGTTCGTTCGACATACGGGCAACCGGGCGGCTCAACAAACTCTACGTCGAGTTGTTGAAAGACAATCCCGAATGGGCTAGCCCAGCGCGCCGCCCGGACATGAACCATTTTATGGCGCGGCTCATCTTTTGCTTTTTTGCAGAAGATACAGATATTTTCCACCCCAGTTACAAGTTTACCGATACTGTCGAGAAAATGAGCCAGAGCGATGCCGCGAACACCCACGAGGTAGTCGCTGAGTTGTTTCGAGCCATGAACACGCCAACACGCCATGAGGGGCAACTTGATGGGCGCTATCGCAAGGCAGCCAACATTCGCTCTTGGGCCGACCCTTTCCCTTATGTGAATGGTGGGCTGTTCTCGGGATCAACGGAAGTGCCGCGTTTCAGCAAGATTGCAAGGTCCTACCTCATCAACATTGGCAGCCTCGACTGGAAAAAGATCAATCCCGACATTTTCGGCAGCATGATTCAGGCGGTGGCCGATGACGAGGAGCGCGGCTCACTCGGAATGCACTATACCAGTGTGCCGAACATCTTGAAGTCGAACACCTTCCAAATTAGCCCGCCCGCACAACCTATGCCAAGACTTGGAAAGATTGTTTAGGGGTTTGCCCGCTGTTCGACCCGGCAGAATAAAAGCGCTAGAAGGATCACGCCCGTGTGACTTGATCCAATCC
>JBBRNW010000024.1:0-37088 GCA_038230015.1 Hyphomicrobiales bacterium
AAGGGTTTTCAGCACCTCCACAGTCCTGTAGTTTTTCGCCCACTGTGATTCGACCCCCGCCAAATAGGAGATAACCATGGCTGATGAAAAAGTACTGACAGTTGCGTTAACAAAGATTTCCGCAGAGCTTGCTGAAAAGCACGAGATGTCAAAAAAGGCCACTGCCGAAATGCTCTCCAACTTTATTGAACTGGTTGTGAAGAACTTGAAGAAGGGCCACAAAGTACGCGTTACCGGTCTTGGAATTTTTCAAGTGAAGAAGCGTCCTGCCCGTCTTGGTCGTAATCCACTCACTGGCGAACAAATCAAAATCAAGGCATCAAAGAAGCTTGCCTTCCGCGCCGCCAAAGAAGTCAAGGAAGCAATCTAAAACTCAATTTGCAATCTGCGAAAGGCCCCGCCTGAGTGCGGGGCCTTTTTTGTTTCGATGAAATATGATGGCTCGTATTACATAAATTTAATCGCCAAATTACAAAGAACGCCCAATTCGTGACAGTCTGTGTAGGCACATGCCCTCGTAGACATGGTGCTGTGATCAAAACAGGCCACCATGTTCAAAACTTAAACCGAGGTACTACATGACAAAATTTTCCACATTCCTTATCGCAACATCACTCCTCTCACTCAGCTTCACGCCTTTTGCCTTGGCGGCAAAGCAGGTTGAAATAATCAAGGTGGGTTTGGCAGGTGAGGCCGATCAACCGATGAAGATTGATATCGACAAAGCTGCGATCAAGGCGGGCCAAGTAGAATTCAAGGTCACCAATGTTGCCATCGGCACTGACCATGAAATGGTTTTGGTCAAGCTTGCCAACAAAGACACAGCCCTTACCGCAGACCCGAAAAATCACCGCATTGACGAAAAGAAGTTGACCTCGTTGGGTGAAGTGGCGGGATTGCAGGCTGGCAAAACGGGCAAACTCAGCGTCAAGTTGGCAGCGGGCGAATATTTATTGCTGTGCAATCATGCGTCACATTTTGAACTTGGCATGGCCACGCGTCTGACTGTTACAAAATAAAATAAAACCTAATCCGGTTGATGGCTCGTCATCAACCGGTTCCATTGTTGGAAGGCCTGCCATTGAAAATTATTTCCAAACGAAACCTTGCGGTTGTTGCCACGACGTCAATTGCGGTGGGGGTGGCATTATGGTTCGCCAGCGCACCCTATCCTCTCAGCGCGGCGCAATTGCCGCCACATACTGCAAACTTGGAAAATGGAAAACTGCTTTACAATATCGGGGGCTGCATTTCATGCCATTCTGCAGGGCCTAATGTAAAAGACGCCGCAGCAGATGCACCAGCGGGTGGCAAAGCGCTCGTTACGCCAATTGGAATTCTCTATCCACCCAACATCACGTTTGACGTCGAAACCGGCCTCGGAAAATGGAGCGATGTTGATTTTGTGAATGCCATGCAAAAGGGATTAAGCCCAGATGGCGAACACCTCATTCCAGCGTTTCCCTACACATCCTATGCCAAGATGAGCGTGGGTGACGTGTTGGACATCAAGGCTTATCTAAGCACATTACCAGTGGTCAAAAATGCGGAAACTCCGCATGATGTCATGCTACTGCCGGTCATTCGCCGCGGGCTTGGATTGTGGAAATGGGTAGGGCTTAATGAAAACAACTGGCAACCGGTTGCCACGCAATCTGTGAGCTGGAACCGGGGTGCCTACCTTGTGGCAGGCCCGGGGCATTGTGCCGAATGCCACACTCCGCGCACAGTAGTCATGAGCAGCGATGTGTCTCGCATGTTTGCTGGCGGGCCGCACCCGGAGGGCAAAGGCCAAGTGCCGTCATTGCGTAATTTGATAGGCCGTGAGCGCTACAAGGATGCTGCCGATCTGGTCCTGGCATTCCAGAATGGCGAAGAAATGGGCTATGATAAAATGGCATCTGGGGGAATGGGCCAAGTACGCGCGCACATTGCTTCCCTTCCCGAGGATGACATCAAGGCCATTGCGGAATATGTCTCTTCATTGAAATAAAATAATGGATTTCTAAAATTAATGCATAGATTACATAGCGAAAATCACAGCGCTCACCGCGTTGGTTGGTTGCGTGCGGCAGTGCTTGGAGCAAACGATGGATTGATTTCAACCGCGAGCCTGATCTTGGGGGTTGCAAGCGCACAGGCCTCTAACAGCAATATTCTCATCGCAGGCACGGCAGGACTTGTTGCAGGTTCCATGGCCATGGCGGCAGGCGAGTATGTATCAGTGAGTTCACAATCCGACACTGAAACAGCTGATTTGGCACGTGAGCAAAAAGAGCTGGCTGAACAGCCGGAGTTTGAGCTGAAAGAGCTTGCACAATCGTTTGTCACCAGAGGCGTTTCGGCAACCACTGCGCTGCAGGTTGCCAGAGAGCTTACCGCGGTTGATGCGCTTGGCGCTCATGCGCGCGAAGAGCTGGGAATTACTGAAATGACAACGGCGCGACCTTTGCAAGCTGCAGTGACTTCAGCTCTTACATTTTCAGTTGGAGCAGCACTTCCTTTGGCTGTCGTTTTACTATCACCCACAAAATTTCTCTTTTTCGCAATGCTTGTTTCCACGGTCGCTTTTCTGGCCCTGCTGGGCGTGCTTGCCGCTTATGTAGGCGGTTCCAACGTTATACGCGCCACTGCACGGGTGGTCTTTTGGGGTATCATTGCGATGATTATAACGGCTGGAGTTGGACGATTGTTTGGAACCTTAGTTTAAGGCCGGTGAATTCATTTCAACTCGACGATTGATTGCGGTAAAGCACCCACATCGCTATTGTCTGATAAACAGATCTGGGATTTTTCATGAAAACATCGGCGCGTGTGGTTGTTATTGGGGGTGGGGTGGTGGGCTGTTCGGTGCTCTATCACCTGACCAAGGCTGGTTGGACAGATGTGGTTCTGGTCGAGCGCGATATTCTCACCTCCGGTTCCACCTGGCATGCGGCTGGCGGTTTTCACACCCTGAACGGTGATCCGAATGTAGCCAAGATGCAGGGATACACCATTGGGCTTTATGATGAGCTGGAAAAAATTTCCGGCCAGTCATGTGGCCTGCATCGGTCTGGCGGATTGATTTTGGCCGAAACGCCAGAGCGCCTGGAGTGGTTAAAAATGGCGCATGCCCGCGCGCGCTACCTTGGTCTTGAAACCGAAATGCTTACAATGACCGAGGCAAAGAAACTCAATCCGCTGCTCGAAGAAGAATACTTCATTGGTGCGATGCTGGATGCTGCCGATGGTAACCTCGATCCAGAAGGCACCACACACGCCTATGCCAAATCCGCCCGGATCGGTGGTGCAGAAATTTATCAAGGTTCGCGGGTGACAGAGCTGAAACAGCGCAAAGACCATTCCTGGGATGTTATTACCGAGAAGGGCAATATCAATGCAGAACATGTGATCAATGCTGCCGGTCTATGGGCCCGCGAAGTCGGCCGCATGGTGGGGCTGGAACTTCCGGTGCTGGCCATGGCGCATCAATATCTGGTCACTGATGACATGCCAGAGGTGATTGAATTTAACAAATCCCATGGCCATGAATTGCCGCATATCATCGATTTCAAATCAGAAATTTACATGCGCCAGGAACGTTATGGCTTGGTGCTGGGCACTTATGAAAAGAATTGTTTGCCCTGGTCGCCCAAGACCACGCCGTGGGATTTTGGCCGCGAATTGTTTCAGCCTGATCTGGACAGGATCAGCCACAACCTTGAACTGGGCTACAAACATTTTCCGGCTTTGGGAAAAGTTGGCATCAAGAAAGTCATCAATGGGCCGTTTACATTCACGCCAGATGGCAATCCGCTTGTGGGGCCAGTGCAGGGTGTGCCGAATTACTGGCTGGCCTGCGGCGTGCTGGCAGGGTTCAGCCAAGGCGGTGGTGTGGGTTTGGCCCTTTCACAGTGGATGGTGAATGGCGACCCCGGCTTTGATGTGTGGGCCATGGACAATGCGCGTTATGGCGAATGGGCCACGCGCAGCTATACCAACGAAAAAGTGCGCGAGACATATGGGCGGCGCTTTTCAATTCAATTTCCGAATGAAGAACTGCCCGCAGCGCGCCCCCAACAAACCACGGCCCTTTATGATACCATGGTGGCTCAAGGTGCTGTGATGGGAAACAGCTGGGGCCTTGAAGTGCCGCTTTGGTTTGCACCCAAAGGTGTGGAACCAAAAGACATTGTGTCGTTCCATCGCTCCAACGATTTTGCCTATGTGAAAGCCGAGGTTCTGGGCACGCGTAATGGTGTGGGTGTCACTGAAATAGCCAACTTTGCAAAGTATCGTTTTTCAGGGTCCGGTGCGGAGGCGTTCCTGTCGCGCTTGATGACCAACCACATGCCCAAGATTGGCCGCATTGTGTTAACACCGATGTTGAATGAAGCAGGCAAGCTGATTGGCGATTTTACCATAGCCAAGGCTGCTGATGAGTTGTTTTACATGTGGGGCTCTTCTCAGGCACAGATTTATCACATGCGGTGGTTTGAAAAGCACCAGCCGCAAGACGGCAGCGTTACGATCGAGCGCCTGGACTTGGCGCTTGTTGGCTTATCCATTGCCGGTCCTCAATCACGCGCCGTGTTGCAGGCGTTGACCGATGAAGATGTGTCAAATGCCGCATTCAAATTCATGGACCATCGCCGGTTTGACGTTGGCCATTGTTCGGCATTGGTCAACCGTGTCACCTACACCGGAGATCTTGGTTATGAAATCTGGGTGGAACCTTCCTACCAGCGCCGCCTGTATGAGCAGATCATGAAGGCCGGTGCCGAGCATGGCATTGTGAATTTCGGCATGCGAGCCCTTCTGACCATGCGCCTTGAAAAGAACTTCCCCACCTGGTACCGCGAACTCCGCCCAGTTTATGGTGCGTTCGAAGCTGGCATGGACCGCTTTGTTGACCTCACCAAAAATGATTTTATTGGTCTTGAAGCTGCACGAACTGAAAAAGGTGACGGCGGAAAACTGCGCCGTGTGTCGATGGTTGTAGACGCGGATGATTGCGACGTGATCGGCGATGAACCCATTTTCCACAAGGGTAAGGTTGTCGGCTGGGCCACCTCAGGCGGTTTTGCGCATTATCTGAACAAGTCCATGGCGCAAGGTTACGTGCCTAAGGAGTTGGTTGGCGAAGATGAATTTGAAATCGAGATCATTGGCGAAATGCGAAAAGCAAAAATCGCGCATGAACCGCTGTTTGATCCCAAGGGGGAAAGGATGCGGAGTTAAGCGCTGCGCCCGTAAAACCCGATCTGGTCTTCCTTGGTGAACACAACGCCTGGCCTGTCAAAATAGCTGAACACGGCGATGAGGCGCTCTCGGCTTCCGCGCACGGTTGAAACTTTATGCGCAGTATTTTTGCCCCGGAAAACATTTAGGGTTCCAGCACTTACCGGCAAGGTCTTCACATCGGGGTCTTGGCCGCGCAGGAGTTTTGCAACGCCATCGTAGTTTGCATCTGCTTCAGTGCGCAAATCTGTTCGATAAACAAATTCTCCTCCTTGCTCAGGTGCTTGAAGCAGGAGTGTTGTGGTGAATTCGCTGCGATCAAAATGCCAGTTTAAAGTTTCACCATCGCGGTAAGCCATAACATTCACGCGCGCCAGTGGATCGCGCATCAGATAAAGTGCGTCTTTGCCCATCGTGGCTGCAAGGAACATGATGAAGGGTGACCATTCATAAATCCACATGATCGTGCCCTGTGAAATTTGATCAGCACACACAGTGTGGTTGATGGTGTCCACCTTTATCAAGGCCGGATGATCAGCAGCCAGTTCGGGAATGTCCTTACGGAAATAAATGTTGTGGCTGCGCTTGTGAACAAAAGACAGTGTATCCATCACCGGTTGAATTTCGGCAACCGCTTTCCCCAAGCCTTCTGGCTTCACAAAACCTTCAAGATTGAACATGCCATCTTTAACAAGATCACTCTTGCAGCGCGCTACCAGTTTGTGCCATGCGGGGGTGCCGGGCTGATCAAGTGGATAGTGTTCGAGGTTTAGTAAATCACGCATATTCAAGTGCTGCATCTGTGATGTGTTCCCAAATCGAGAGTGCGAAGGTGCGCATAACATAAATGTGAAACGTATCTGCATCCAGGCAATGGATCAACACAGGCACATGGTGCATACCGGTCATCACGAAACTGCCTGGTTTGAATTGGGATGTGTGAAAATCGATAGGCGCACATTTGGCCAGAAGATCACGCGCAGGTGCGCCTGAAATTTGAATGCGGGTGCGGCTAGAGGAGAGTTCGGTGATGAACACCCCTGACGCATCATGCCCACCACTCTTCGGAGCGTCCTTTCCGCTTTCGCGGGAATGACTGCTTAAAAGGTAAATTTGGGTGGGACTTATGCGCATCAAACCATTTTGAATTTTGCCTGACACGGGCAGTTTGCCGAGCACTTTTTTTAAATCTTTGTCGCTGCCTGCATATTGCAGCAGGGAAAAATCAGGTGCTTCCTCAATTTTCAATTGAGAACTTGTGAAGGCCTTCGCACGCGCCAAAGCAGAACTGGCTTCAAGCATGCAGGCGTTCTCCCTGCTTGTCGATGAAATGCGGGGAAACAATTTTTGCGCGCACCTGCTCGTTTTTCAGCGGGAACGCGCAGATGATGTCTTCACCCTCATGTTTCAGTCCGCCATGATACAAAGCAAGGGCAATGAACTTGTTCAATTCAACAGACCAGGTCACGGACGTGATATAGCCCCGGCCATGGCCTTTGATTTCATCGGATGCTGCAAATAAAATTGCACCGCCGCGCAATGGCTTGCCGTCTTCCTGGCATTCAAGTCCCACAAGGCTCCAGCGTTCTGGCGCTTGGCAATCTTCGCGGAAACGAAGAGCTTTGCCGACATAGTCTTTTTCCTTGCCCGCCATTTTGCCAAGGCCCAAATCATCGAGCGTATTGCGGTGATCAAGATCGGCACCCGCCACATGGCCTTTTTCAATGCGCAAGCTGGCCAGTGCTTCAAGGCCATAAGGTTTTATGTCCAGCACCTGCCCGGCTTTCAACACATGTTCCCACAGGGCCGTGGTGTAATTTGCAGCACAATGAATTTCATAGGCCAGCTCGCCTGAAAACGAGAGGCGCAAAATACGAACAGGCACACCTTCGAACTCAATATCCATCACGCCCATGTAAGGCAGGGCTTCGGTGCTCACATCCACCTGAGGAAATGCAAGTTGCAGCGCACGTCTTGCATTAGGCCCACTCAGCGCCATTCCACCCCACTCATCAGTCAGGGATGTCACATGCACGTCCAAATCCGTCCAGTGCATTTGCAACAAAAATTCAAGCCAGCTCATCACCTCGCCCGCCTGCGCTGTGGTGGTGGTCATATAAAACTGTGTCTCGGAAATGCGGCTCGTGGTGCCGTCATCCAGCACCACACCATCGTCGTTTAGCATCACGCCATAGCGCGCGCGCCCGACTGGCAGTTTGGCAAAACCGTTGACATAAACACGGTTGAGAAATTCTGCTGCGTCAGGTCCCTGTATGTCAATTTTCCCAAGCGTTGAAACATCGGCAAGGCCCACATTCTGGCGCACCAGTTCCATTTCCTTGATGTAGGCCTCTTCTGGCGTATTGCCTGCCCACTCATAATACCAGGCACGCAGCCACAGGCCAGCTTCAATGAAGGTTGCGCCGTGATCCACGTGCCAATCATGCAGGGGCGACAGGCGCTTTGGCCGGAAATGCGAACCAATGCTGCGGCCTGCCAGTGCACCGATTGTGAGCGGAGCATAGGGCGGGCGGAATGTTGTGGTGCCTGCTTCAGACATTGGCAAGCCGCGTAACTGAGCCATCATGGCAAGAGCATTGATATTCGACGTTTTGCCCTGATCAGTGCCCATGCCAAGCGTGGTATAGCGTTTCAAATGTTCAACGCTCAGATACCCTTCTTCGTGGGCCTGCTTGATGTCTTTTGTGGTCACATCATTTTGAAAATCAATAAAGGCATGCGTTCCGTCTGGTGCCGCCCATGATGTTACAACGGCATACACACGGTCTTCACGCACTGGGGGGCCCTCGATTGCAAGTGGCTTTTTGTCAAAGCCCAATTTTTGCAGGGCCGAGCGTGCGGCACCCTCGCCCTCACGTACCGCCGCCAAAATTCCGAATGTGCCATTAACACCGCCTGCTCCAAAGTGAGTTGGTGCAAAGCCGCCCGGCACAAAGGCCTCAATGTTCGGATCATATTTTGGTTTGATGCCGCCATGCGATGTGAGATGCACAACCGGGTTCCAGCCGCCGGACATGGCCAGCACATCACATTCAATGGTCACAGCATGTCGGCCCGACAATTTCACCGCCTTGACCTGTTGGGTTCCAATCACGTTGGCAATGCCGGAACTTGGAAAGATGGCAATGCCCAACTGCGCGGCTTTGGCCAGCAAATCGCCCGCAAGAGATGCACGCTGCTCTGCAACAGTCACTGCCACATCGGCTTCAGCAAGCGCAAATGCGGTTTGATAGGCACTGTCGTTGTTGGTCACAATCACGGCGCGCTTTTTAGGCGCAACACCATAGCGGTTGAGATAGGTGTTGACGGCAGAGGCCAGCATAACGCCGGGGCGATCGTTGTTTTCAAACACCAGCGGTCGTTCAATTGCACCTGTTGCGATGATGATGGTTTTGGCGCGGCACTGTTCAAGGATCATTGCAGCGCGGTTGTGTGGCTGAAGGCAATTGAGCAGCACAAGGTTTCCGTCATAGATGCCTTGGGCTGTGGTGCGTTTTAAAACGCGGCAGTCCTGATGTGTTTCCAGTTTAGCAAGTTGGGCTTTGCGCCACTGCTCAATTACACCATTGCCAGACGACAATAAGCTGCCGCCCATTTCAAAATCCTGCTCGGCAACAATCACGCGCAAGCCACTGCGCGCGGCTGTAACGGCAGCTGCAAGGCCAGCAGGGCCTGATCCAATTACAAGCACATCGCAGAACGTGTAGCGATGCTCATAACGCGCGGTGTCAACGTCTGGCACGGCTGAGCCCAGACCGGCTGCCCTTCGAATGATGGGCTCATACATCATCCACGATTTTTTCAGGGGGCCCATGAAAGTCTTATAATAAAAGCCTGCTGAAAAAATGGGCGAAAGGACCTGGTTCACTGCCATTGCATCGAAGCGCAAGGAGGGCCAGGCGTTTTGGCTTTGCGCCGTCAAGCCATTCACCAGTTCAGTGGCAGGCCCAATGGAGTTTGGTTCGGTTCGGCCGTTTTTTCCGGTGGTAAAAAGCGCATTGGGTTCTTCCAACCCAGCTGCCACAACTCCGCGCGGGCGATGGTACTTGAAACTGCGGCCGAGCAGTGTTTTTCCGTTGGCAAGCAGGGCAGAGGCCAATGTATCGCCTGCAAATCCGCTCAGGGTCTTGCCATCAAACGTGAAGCTGATGGGCTTGGTGCGATCAATATGGGCGGGGCCAGTGGTGCGGCGGAATGCGGTCATGGTTGCTTCTCTTGGCTTTTTCCCTCAGCGGGAGAAGCAAGAATTTCATTCGTCGCGGTGTTCCGCTTCAGCTTAAACCACTGACGGCAGCCCAGCACATGCTGCCAATATTCTGTGTGCTCGCCTTTGGGATTGTCGAACACAAAATGATAATCATGCCAGTCCTGCACATCACCGGCGCCGTGGACGGGGCGCTTCTTGGTGGCATCACTGCCATAGCGGAATTCTGAAAGGTCGCGTTCACCGCACTGGGGGCAAGGAATTCTCATTGTTTATAAGTCCAGTTGCCAAGTCCGAATTCATCCAGCTCCTTGCCTTTTACAAACCGGTCAAGGCTGAAACATTTATTCAAATCATGTTCCTGATCATGCGCAATGGTGTGGGCGTAAGTGAAGCCTGATGCTGGCGTTGCCTTGAAACCTTGATAGCACCAGCCGCCATTGAGATAGAGGCCTCGCGTTGGCGTGAGGCAAATGAAAGGCGAACCATCAGGCGTCATGTCTTGAATGCCGCCCCACTGGCGCAAGAGCCGCATGCGCGACATGAACGGAAGCAATGTCGTTGCGCATTCCATCACGCTTTGCATGCGGGGCATGTTTCCGCGCTGGGTATAAGTATTAAAGCCATCAATGTGCCCGCCAAATACCATGCCGCCCTTATCTGACTGTGACAGATAAAATAATTCTGCCCCCCAGCTTACCACGTGATGCACAAGTGGCTTTACAGGTTCTGTTACGAAGGCCTGCAGAATGTGACTTTCGATAGGCAACCGCATGCCCGCCATGGCAGCCACTTGAGAGGTGTGACCAGCCACAGCCATGGCCACTTTGTTCGACAGAATTTTGCCGCGCGAAGTTTCAACACCCACAACATTGTCCCCCTCACGGATAATGTTGGTTACCTCACAGTTTTCAATGATGTGCACGCCAAGATCCGAAGCCGCACGGGCATAGCCCCACGCCACTGCATCATGGCGCACTGTGCCTGCTCGCGGCTGGTGTAGCGCACCATAAATGGGAAAGCGCGCCTCTTTTGAGTAATCAAGGTAAGGCAGTTCCTTCATCACGTCGTTGCGGTCCAGCAGTTCAGCATCAATGCCGTTCAGGCGCATGGTGTTGCCGCGCCTGGCAAAAGCATCCACCTGGCCGGGGCTGACTGCCAATACAATTTGGCCACGATGCGAAACCATGGCGTTGAAATTCAACTCATGCGAGAGCCCTTCCCACAGCTTCATGGAAAATTCAAAAAATGCAGTGTTGCCGCCAATCATGTAATTGGACCGGATGAGCGTGGTGTTGCGCCCGACATTGCCAGATCCGATGTAGGATTTTTCCAGTACGGCGATGTTTTTCATGCCGTGGTTTTTTGCAAGGTAATAGGCCGTGGCCAGCCCGTGCCCGCCGCCGCCAATAATGATTACATCATAGGATGACTTGGGCTCCGGCTTAGCCCAAGCTTGCGGCCAAGCGTCTCCGGGGCGCAAGGCGTGCCGCAGCAGATTGAAAATGTTGTAACCTTTGGCCATTGCTCTCAATAGCTGAGAATTTTGGCCGATCAAGCATGAGATTTTTGAACCTCGGTGACCGAGCGCGCGGCCCATTCCGCCCACAGATAGGCGATTATGCCAAAGATGAGAAACGCAATCGAAATGGGATACATGGTTCCGTCATAAAAGCGGCCAGTAGCTGCCCCCAGAATAACAGCAACCAACGACGACAAGGCACCCGAAACTGCAGCAGCCATGCCTGCTATATGTCCCATGGGCTCCATGGCCATGGCATTATAATTGCCAAACAACAGCCCACTACAGAAGAAGGATACAAAAAATAAAACACCTATCACGGGCAAGGGTGGATGCCCGGCATAGATCAAGTTGAACAGCATCATGATGGCCCAACACACAATAAAGCCGATGACTGCCCATTTGGTGATAAGGCGCATGCCAAGCCTGACCACCCATTTTCCGTTGGCAATCATGGCAAGCGCTATGGCAATGGCCAGCCCGCCAAACCACAAGGCAAAATAATCGCCTTGGTTATATTGTTCCGCGAAAATCTGCTGCGAGGTTCCGAGATAAGTTGTAAATGCGCCAAAGACAAAGCCCACCGCCATTGTATAGCCCAGCGCCGCGCGGTTGCTCACTACTGCATAAGCGCTGGCGGCAAGCTTAGACGCTGAAAACGGTAATCTGTTGGCCACAGGCAAAGTTTCTGTTTGGCGGATATTCAACCATATTCCGCCGATGATTGCGGCCACTACAAAGCCTGTAAAAATATAACGCCAACTCGCCACATATAGAACGAGCTGCCCGATGCTGGGTGCCAGAATGGGCACCAGCATGAACACCGACATGACAAACGACATGATGCGCGCCATTTCAGCGCCCTTGGCGCCATCTCGCACCATGGCGATGGAAACAATCCGCGGTGCTGCGGCCCCGAAACCCTGGACCAATCGACCCGCAATCAACATCGGGAAAGTTGTGGACACCATGCACAGCAAAGCGCCGATCATGTAAAATCCCAAACCAATATAAATGGCGGGCTTTCGCCCTATCGAATCAGAAATGGGACCAAACAAAAGTGTGCCCACCATCATGCCCGCAAAAAAACCGAGCACGATGAATTGCCGGTCATTGGGATGTGCCGCACCCAGCTGAGTGGCGATCTGGCCTACAGCGGGAAGCATGGTATCAATCGACATGGCTACCAGAGCGGTGAGCAAGGCCACTAAGGCGATGAATTCGTTGGGACGGGTGGTTTGCATGTGGTCCTTTTGTGCCTGTGGGATGGGCGAGCCCTTCCCCCAAGACGACTAATGTGAGAAGTTGTAAAGAAAGAGTCTGTACTCGTTATGCTTATCGATTCCAACACACGTTCTGTGCAGCTCGACCCGCGTGATGCGCAGTTCTATTCCAATCCCTATCCTTTTTATGCACGCATTCGAAAGACCGTGCCGGTGTTTAAATGGGAGCAATATGGGCATTGGTGTTTTGCGCGGCATGAGGATGTGAATGTCTTGCTGCGTGATCGGCGTTTTGGCCGCCAGATTTTGCATGTCGCCACGCGCGAAGAATTAGGATGGGCTGAGCCACCCTCGCATTTGAAAGCGTTTGTGGAGCATGAGCAACATTCGCTGTTGGAATTGGAACCGCCTGTTCACACGCGCCTTCGCGGCTTGATCAACCGGGCTTTCCTGGCCCGTCACATTGAGCGGCTGAGACCCATAATAACAAGTTTTTGCAACAGGTTAATTGATGACTTTGAAGCGTTGCGTGAAGGAGATGTGCTGGCGCTCTATGCTACTCCCATCCCCGTCATTGTTATTTGCGAATTGCTGGGAGCACCGGCCAATATGGCGGACCAGTTTTTGAAATGGAGCCACGATCATGTGGCCATGTACATGGCAAAAAGGGACCGCGCTGTGGAGGACCAGGCCGTAAAATCTGTGCTGGAATTCAGCGCCTATATGCGCGGGCTGATTGCCGAAAAGCGTAAAAGCCCGGGGGATGATTTGCTGTCGCAATTGTCGCTGGCCAATGAATTATCTGGAGATGAATTGGTGACCACGGCCATTTTGATCTTAAATGCAGGCCATGAAGCCACCGTTCATGCAATCGGGAATGGCTTGAAGGTGATGCTGGAGCGGGCAATAACCGGCCCCATCACGCCTGCGCTCATCGAAGAAATTTTGCGCTTTGATGCGCCCTTGCACATGTTCACGCGCTATGCGCTGGAAGACCTGGAGTTTGCTGGCGTGAACTTTAAAAAAGGCGACACCGTGGGCCTCTTGCTGGGTTCAGCCAATCATGACCCCGCGCGGTTTACATCGCCTGAAATTTTCAACCCCGCCCGTGACGTGAACCCACATGTGAGCTTTGGGGCTGGCATCCATTTTTGCATCGGCGCACCCTTGGCACGGCTGGAAATGTTAATCGCGTTTGAAATACTGTTTGCAAGGTTACCAAAGCTCAGGCTGGCTGAACAGCCTCACTACAAAGATGTTTATCACTTTCATGGTTTGGACGCGTTGCACATGCAGTTCTGAGCAGTCATGAAGTTGTCACCTTGGTGGCCTTAGTTTTGTGGCATCCAAACCGCTGCAGGAGGATCAAGATGAACCGTTTTAAAACGTTACTTCTCACCGCCACCGTGATGTCCAGCCTTTCCACCACTGCCATAGCCCAATCTATCCAGTTCAGCTCTGTTGCGGCCCCTGTGGAAGATGCAGCCAAGCGCGAAGTGATCGCATCAACCAAAGTGAATATTGATGGTGTTGAACACGCAATCAAATTCAATCTCATGGCGCGTTCTGGCCAAAAACTTGGCGATGGACAATTTGGGGTTCTGACCACGGCCAAGGGATCACCCATCCTGGATAAAGATGGCAAGCCCACGGTGTCTGATGCGGCTGATTTCACGTCCATCCTGCCGATTGGCAAAAAGATTTACTCGATCACCCATTTCGAAGCCCGGCCCGCTGCCATGTATATCAGTGAGTTGAACCAAGCACCGGATGGCCAGCTGACGCCAGTCTCAACCCGTGCCATTGATTTTTCAGCCATTGGTGGATTGTGGAACCCGTGTGCAGGGTCTGTGACGCCGTGGAACACCCATCTCGGTTCAGAAGAATATCCGCCTGATGCTAAAAGCATTGAAACAGCGGTGGCCTATAGTGACCTTGATGAAGAAATGTTGCCGATGACCAGATATTTTGGTGTCGACGCGGACGTGGCCCCGATAGCCGCTTTCAAAGCGGCGTTCCAGCCTTATAAATATGGTTTTCCAACTGAAATCACAGTCAGTGAAACAGGCGACACAACCGTTGCCAAGCATTATGCCATGGGCCGGGTGGCCGTTGAACTGGCCTTGGTGATGCCAGATAACAAGACTGCCTATATTTCTGATGATGGCACCAACACAGGCCTGTTTCGCTTTGTGGCCGACAAGGAAGGCGATCTTTCCTCTGGTCAACTGTTTGGCGCGAAGTGGACGCAGACTTCAGCGGCAGGTGCCGGTGCTGCTGATATTTCATGGGTGGACCTTGGCCACGGTTCTGATGCCGAAGTGGCAACCGCCTTGAAATTTGGTGTGAAGTTTTCCGACCTGTTTGAAACTGCGAAATTTAAAGATGACGGCTCCTGCCCCGAGGGCTTCAAATCCTCCAATGCCGAAGGCCGTGCAGAATGTTTGAAAGTGAAACCGGGCATGGAGGTCTTGGCCTCGCGCCTCGAAACTCGCAGATTTGCCTCAATGGTGGGGGCCACAACCGAATTTCGCAAGATGGAAGGCCAAACCTTCGATAAAGCCGGAAACCGCATTTTTGTAGCCATGTCAGAAGTGTCGAACGGCATGGAAGATGCCGCCAAGGACAATAAATATGACAAGGGTGGCCGCAACGATGTTAAATTAAAAAAGAATGCGTGCGGCGCAGTTTATGAATTGACCATGGACGCAAGCTATGTGGTGACGGGTGCCAAAAGCTTTCTTGAAGGCAAGCCCACCGAATATAAGGACGGCCCCAATGCTGGGCAGACGTGTGATATTGACGGCATTGCCAACCCGGACAACCTGACTTTCATCCCCGGCTATAACACCCTGCTGATTGGCGAAGACACCGGCACCGGCCATCAGAACGATGCGGCGTGGGCGGTGAACGGCGATACCAAAGCCATGACCCGTTTTGTCACGTCGCCCTATGGCTCTGAAATCACCGGCCTTGACTGGTACTCGGATATTAACGGATTTGCGTATCTCACAACCGTGATCCAACATCCTTATGGTGAATCAGACGCTGACAAACTGAAGAACCCTGAGGACGCCCGGGCTTACGTGGGCTATATCGGTCCGGTCCCAGCCTTCAAAAGATCGGCCTCTGCCCAATAATTTTCCACCCTGCACCTGGGGCCACTTGGACATTGTCTCGGTGGCCCTTTGATTTTTTGATTGGGCAATCAACCCGGACCAACCCAAATTTAGGTGCGCTCGTTTTGCGCCGCTTTGGCTTGTCGTTTCCTGTCTTGCAGTTGACGCTTGCTGCCGCCCGTAAAGTCCTGTTGAGCCTACACCTTGGCGGGTGATTATTTTTCAACTGAGGCACACTTCTCATGACTGATGTTCAACCTGATGTCAATGGACGGCGCGCGCGCGGCGGCGCTGATGCGCGCCGTACGTTGCGAGGTTCCACTGAGATCAAGCAGGCAGGATATATCAGGCGCAAGATTTCGCTCTATGAGCCCTATTCTGATGATCAACTTGAGATGATTGAGCGCAATGCCGAAACCGTGTTGCAGGAGACCGGCATTGACTTTTATGAAGATGAAGAAGCCGTTGAAATGTGGCGCGCTGTTGGCGCTGAGGTCAAGGCATCGGCCACCGAAGCGCGACGTTTTCGCGTGCGCTTCCCGCGCGGATTGGTCCGTTCACTGATTAAAACTGCCCCGCGCGAATATGTGCAACATGCCCGCAATTCTTTGAACAATGTGGTGATTGGCGGCAACAACACGGTGTTTGCGCCGGTTTATGGCCCGCCCTTTATTCGCAACCTGGATGAAGGCCGACGTTATGCGACCATTGAAGATTTTCGCAATATTGTGAAGCTGGCCTACATGCTGCCAAGTCTGCATCATTCTGGTGGCACAGTGTGCGAACCTGTGGATGTTCCGGTGGCCAAGCGCCATCTCGACATGATTTACAGCCATGTGAAATATTCAGACAAACCATTCATGGCATCGGTTACATCGGGCGAACGATCAGCCGATTCGGTTGCTATGGCAGAAATGGTTTTTGGCAAAGATTTCGTTGACCAGAATTGCGTCATGACATCGCTGATTAATGCCAATTCTCCCATGGTGTGGGACGGCGTTATGTTGGGAGCGCTTAAGGTTCTGGCGCGCGCCAATCAGGCTTGCGTCATATCGCCGTTCATAGTGGCGGGCGCAATGTCGCCCACCACAACAGTGGGCACCCTCACGCAGATTCTGGCGGAAGCTTCAGTTGGCATTGCGTTCACGCAGCTTTGCCGCCCCGGTGCGCCAGTGGTGTTCGGCACATTTGCTGCGTCCATGTCCATGCAATCGGGTGCCCCCACATTTGGAACACCGGAGCCTGCTCATGTAACGTTTGGTGCGGCACAATTGGCGCGCCGCATGGGTGTTCCATTTCGCTCGGGGGGTGGTCTTTGCGGATCAAAAATACCAGACGCGCAGGCCGCTTATGAAAGTGCCAACACCTTATGGTCGACAATTTTATCCGGTGTGAACTTCTGCTTGCACTCGGCAGGCTGGCTGGAAGGCGGGCTTTCTTCCGGTTATGAAAAACTGATCATGGATCATGATCAACTGACCATGTTTCAAAAATTTGCCGAAGGGGTCGATTTTTCGGAAAACGGCCAGGCCATGGATGCCATTCGTGAAGTTGGGCCGGGTGCGCATTATCTCGGCTGCACCCACACGCAGAATAATTTTGAATCGGCCTTCTGGCGCTCTGGCCTTGCGGACAACAATTCATTTGAACAGTGGCACGATGAGGGCGAAAAAGACATTGTGGTGCGCGCCAATGCCAAGTGGAAGCAGCTTTTGAAAGATTATGTGGCCCCCGCATTGGATGATGGTATCGATGAAGGCCTGCGCGATTTCATGGCCAAGCGGAAAGACGTGCTGCCGGATACTGTGAGTTAGGCAGCCTCAATTTCGGGTGTGATGGATTTGCGTGAGTCGGCCCACGCATAAAGCCCCACTCCCGCAATCACCATTGTAGCACCAACAGCATCAGCCCAGGTGAAAGGTTCGTTTAAAATCCACACGGCGAGTGCAATGGTCACCAAGGGTGAAATGGTTGCGATCATGCTGGTTGTTTGCGGAGAGGTGCGTTGCAGGCCCGCATTAACCAGGAACGAAGGGATAACGGTTGCAAACATCGCCGTGCCAGCGGCAAGCCAGAAAAAGCGTGGGCTGGACGAAAAATCAAAACTACGGCTCACCACAATGTAATGCACAATGCAGGCTATGCCAGAACTGGAAAGGGCAATGGCAGTGAACAACATGCTGCCCATGGCGCTGATGATTTTCTTGGCGAAAAGTTGATAGAGTGCGAATGTTATCGCACATCCCAAAACCAGAGCGGTTCCGATGACGGTGTTTGTCCCTCCCGTTGGCAACGCACTGAGAAATACCACTGCCAATCCTCCGTAAGTGATGGCGGCTGCTATAATGCTGAACCCGGTGATACGCGCCCCAAAAAACATCCAGCCCAGGAACAATATAAAGATCGGATAAGTGAACAGCACCAAGCGCTCCAGCTGAGCTGTAATGAAAAGCAATCCGGCAAAATCCAGCTGTGAGGAAATGTAGTATCCGATCAACCCCACCAGCATCGCCTGAATTACCATATTCCAGCCCGGCAATGCTCCGTTACGGTGCAATTTCAAAGCCGCATAAATACCAACAGCCACAAAAAACGGCAGCGAAATTATCATGCGCAAGGCCAGCATCAAGGCAGCGTTGGCCTGCTCCATATAGGCAAGCTTGATGAAAATAGCCTTGGTGGAAAACAGTGCAGCACCCGTTGCGGCGTAAAAATATCCAATCAATCTGTGCTGTCCCATTGGCGTGTCATACACAGGCTCTGGTGATTTGTCGTGAGGCCTTGCATGCAAGAAAGACATGGCTATTCTCCATCCATGACTGATCTTGCTTTCAAATCGGCACTCGACATGGGCCGCCTTCTCAAAAAACGCGCAATTTCTGCCAAGGAACTGCTGCAAGCCTGCCTGGATCAGTATGCCCGGCACAATGATAAGGTGAATGCCGTAATCTTGACGGATATTGACAGGGGCTTCAGAGCCGCTGCTGCCTCTGACCGGCGCCGGAAAAAAGACAACGCGTTAAGTGCGTTTGACGGTGTTCCGATGACAGCCAAGGAAAGCTTTGATTGGGCTGGTCACCCTTCCACTTACGGAAACCCCAAATTTCGCAACAATATCGCAAAAGTGGACGCCGTTGCACTTTCGCGGCTCACTGATGCGGGTGCAGTCATGTGGGGCAAAACCAATGTGCCGCTGGATCTTTCCGATTGGCAAAGCTTCAATGAAATTTATGGCACCACAAATAACCCATGGGATTTAACGCGCACGCCGGGTGGATCATCTGGCGGCTCAGCTGCCGCCCTGGCCACAGGAATGAGTGCACTGGAAATTGGGTCCGATATTGGCGCTTCCATTCGCAACCCGGCGCATTATTGCGGGGTATTTGGCCACAAACCCACTTACGGCGTGGTGCCATATCACGGGCACATGCTTCCAGGCATTGTCATGCCTGCTGACATCACGGTGGCTGGCCCCCTGGCACGGTCAGCCAAAGACCTTGCGGCCATGATGGATATTCTTGCAGGGTCAGAGCAGCGGGGCACAACTGTTCATCTGCCAAAGGCACCGCAAAAAACACTGAAGGACTTTCGCGTCGCCGTGAAAGTTTCAAGCGCTGTGTCTGAGGTGGATCAAACTGTACAGGACAAAATTCTAGGTGCGGTGGCAGCGATTAAAAAGCAGCTTGGCAAGTTATCATTTACGGCGGCTCCTGCATTCAGTGATCACGAAGCCTATGAAATTTTCATCACCCTGCTCCGCGCCACAGCTTCGCGCAAATTAACAGATGAAGAATATTTTGACTCAGTGACCAAGGCCGCCAGTCTTTCACATTCCGATAAATCTTATGTTGCTATGATGACACGTGCATTTGCACTGTCGCACCGCGATTGGCTGATGATCAACGAGCGGCGTCACAAAATGCGCTTGCTATGGGATGCATTCTTTGACGACTGGGACGTGTTGCTCTGCCCAGCCGCAGCTTCCGCCGCTTTCCCGCATGATCAAGTGGGTGAACGCCACCAACGATTTATCGACGTGAACGGAAAACAGGTTTCCACCATTGATCAGCGTTTTTGGGCTGGCTATTCGTGCTGCTTCTATCTGCCCTCAACAGTGGCTCCGCTTGGGCTAACGCCACAGGGATTACCAACGGGCGTTCAAATCATCACACGCGAATATAGCGATTACACGAGCATCAAATTTGCAGAATTGCTGGAACAGGAACTGGGCGGATTTCATCCGCCGCCTGGCTATTGACCAACTACGCTGCAATTTCGGGATCGTTGGTCCAGGCAAATAATGCCAGCAGCGGTTCATCATGTGTGATTGTGGCGTGGACAATTATTGACAAACGCCGAATGACTTCGTCTTTACTCATGAAATTCCTGAACCGGTTATTTCCTTCACAAGCTTTCGCAAAATTGCTTCGCCGTAAACGTCATAGCTATCAGCCTTCATCACAAAACTCCCCTCTCCGCTGATCACCTGCTCTTTGAGATAGGGTACGAGAACCGTGACCTCATTGACAACTGCCAGTGCATTGATGGTGATGTTTGCTGCGGCCAATTTCTCCCGGATGACTTTGATGCGCGGACCTGAATTGTTCAGGCCGTCAGTTGAAATGTCGACAACCCGACGCAACGAAGAGGGTGCAGTTTCAAACAAATCCTGCGCAAATTGCAAAGCGCTTGAAATTGACGTTCCCGCAGGCTGAATATCTCGCGCCGTATAGAGAAGGTAATTGCCCGTGGTGAAGGCCTGCTTGGCAGACGCGATTATTTTCCACGGCATGATCAGCTTCTGGCTCTGATCTTCCGACCACAGAAAAGCTGATACTGCAATTCGAGACTGCGGCCCGCGCGCAATGGCTTCAAACACCATAGGGTTCATGAAGGCACGGCCCAGACCTTGCATCTGCTGGCGGTATTCATCAGTTCGCACACTGTAAGAACAATCAATGGCCAGCACCAAAGCCAGGTCCACCTCTACTTGCGGCACTGCACCAAGACCTGCCAATGCCAGCAAGGCCAGAGCTTGGCGTCTGTTGAAACTAAGCTGCCTCATCCTTGCAGCTTAATCTGCTGATCACGATTTTGCTACTGCTTGTCCCTTGACCTCACCGTTGTATTCCACCAAATATAGCCCCATGAGCATGTCCCCTGCCCTCATTGATCCCTTTGGTCGTCATGTGAACTATCTCCGCGTGTCGGTTACTGACCGTTGCGATTTTCGCTGTGTTTATTGCATGGCTGAAGACATGACATTCCTGCCGCGCAAGGATTTGCTAAGCTTGGAAGAACTCGACCGCTTGTGTTCAGCGTTCATTTCGCAAGGTGTAAAAAAGCTACGCTTGACGGGTGGGGAGCCTTTGGTTCGCAAGGGCATTATGACACTGGTGGAGAGCCTATCACGCCATCTTAAAACGGGTGCGCTAGAAGAATTGACCCTGACGACAAATGGCAGTCAACTGGCGAAGTATGCCAAGGAGTTGGTGCAGCATGGCGTCAAGCGCATTAATGTGTCGGTTGACACATTGGACCCTGTGAAATTCAAGCAAATCACGCGCTGGGGGAGTCTTGCCAAGGTGCTGGACGGCATTCAGGTGGCCCAAGATGCTGGCCTTAAAATCAAGATCAATGCAGTTGCACTGAAGGGTGTAAACGAACACGAAATTCCTGCAATGATCCGTTGGTGTCATGAACGGGGTTTGGAACTTACTTTGATTGAAACCATGCCGCTTGGCGATATTGATGGCGACCGCACCGATCAGTATTTGCCATTGTCGGCTGTGCGCAACCAATTGCAAGATCACTTCACGTTGATCGATGATCCGCACAGAACGGGTGGCCCTGCACGTTATATGACAGCCAAGGAAACCGGGGGTCGCATCGGGTTTATTACACCGCTCACGCATAATTTCTGCGAAAGCTGCAACCGCGTGCGCCTGACCTGCACCGGCACGTTGTTTATGTGTCTGGGTCAGGATGATGCAGCGGATTTGCGGGCCCCTTTGCGTGCGTCAGAGGGTGATGTGCTGCTTCACGCGGCCATCTCGGAAGCGATATCGCGAAAGCCCAAAGGGCATGATTTCATCATTGACCGGGCTCATAACAAGCCGGCAGTCGCGCGCCATATGAGTGTGACGGGCGGATGAGCCATACACGCTTGAATTGCGTAAAAGTGGAACAAACTCCACTGTTGAACGTATAGTATCAAAGGCTTCTCATGACATCAACACCAAACGCCAGGCTTCTGGGCATCGCAACAGCTGTGCCTCCGCATATTCTCGATACCAAGGATGTTCAGGTTCAGGCTGCCAAAATCTTTGCGCGTTTTGGCGCGCTGTATGAAAAAATGGCCCCTGTTTTTTCCAATACGGGAATTGAACGGCGTTATTCAGTGGCTCCGACAGAGTGGTTTCACCAGCCGCATGGTTGGCCTGATCGTACTGCATTGTTTTTGTCTGGTGCCAAGGCCTTATTCAAAGATGCAGCGGCAAAGGCTTTGGAGGAAGCGGGTTGTGAGGCATCAGAGATTGATGCAATTGTGACAATTTCTTCCACAGGAATTGCAACACCTTCCATTGAAGCGCACGTCATGCATGAAATGGGTTTTCGTGCAGATGTGCACCGGGTGCCTGTTTTCGGGCTCGGCTGTGCTGGCGGATTGTCTGGGCTTGCGCTGGCTTCAAAACTTGCTGTGGCCATGCCTGGCAAAAAGGTTCTGCTGGTTGTCATTGAAATTTGCACCCTGGCATTTCGCCCAGATGAAATGACGAAATCAAACATCATTGCATCAGCACTTTTTGGAGATGGCGCAGCTGCTGTCGTGCTTTGCGCCGGGGAGGACACAGGCCACGGCGAAATCGAGCATGCGGGCGAGCATTGCTGGCCTGATACAATTGATGTGATGGGCTGGCGCGTTGACCCTGAAGGGTTTGGCGCCATTTTCTCACGCAGCATTCCTGATCTGGCATCGCGGGATTTGCGGCCCGCTGCAAACCAGTTTCTAGCGCGGCACCAATTAAGTGTGGACAGCATTGACAGCTTTTCGTTCCACCCCGGTGGAGCCAAAGTGATTGCAGCCCTTGAACCTGCGTTTGAACTGGAAGACGGTCACTTGGCGAATGAGCGAAAAGTTTTAGCGGGCTTTGGCAATATGTCGGCACCTACGGTTCTTTTTGTTTTGAAAGAGTGCCTGGCCACACCAACCAGAGGCCGCCGCTTTTTATGTTCGCTTGGTCCTGGATTTACAGGTAGTTTCATGACCATGGTGCATTGACCATGTGGCCTCTGGCTATTCTGGCGTTCGTCACGGTTCAGCGCATCTTTGAATTGGTCATCGCCCGGCGCAACACAGCAGGCCTCATGCAGAAGGGTGGGCGCGAAATTGGCGCTTCACATTATCCCATTATCGTTGGCTTTCACTCGGCCTGGCTTCTGGGCCTTTGGATATTTGCGCGCGGGCAAGATGTTATTTGGCCGTTGATCGCGATTTTTGCACTTCTTCAGGCTTTGCGCATCTGGGTGCTGGCAACGCTCGGCCCCCGCTGGACCACGCGCATCATCATCATGCCAGAAAAACCACTGGTGGTGGGCGGACCGTTCAAATTTCTCAATCACCCCAACTATCTGGTGGTTGCGGCTGAAATTTTTGTTCTGCCTCTCGCCTTCGGGCTTGTCTGGTTTGCGGTGATTGGTGGGTTGATAAATCTTTGTATTCTGGCTTACCGCATAAGAATTGAAGAACAGGCATTGTCACCATTGAGGTAAATCATGACTGCTGCTCCAACTGAACGAATCCGCGTAAAGCGCTTGAACAAGCGTGCACATTATGACGCAGCAACCATCAACCCCATATTGGATGCACAGCCCCTGTGCACAGTTGGGTATGTGTTCAAGGGTTTGCCTTATGTCACCCCCACGTTGCAATGGCGTGAAGGCAACCACATCTATTGGCATGGTTCAGCTGCAAGCCGCATGCTGGAAGCCTGTGAGAAAACCGAAGTGTGCGTGAACGTCACAATTTTCGATGGCATGGTGATGGCGCGGTCGGCTTTCAATCATTCCTGCAATTACCGTTCGGTGATGGCCTTCGGCACCGCTTACAAAGTAACTGATGTTGAAGCCAAAGAAGCCCGGTTGAAAGCAATGGTTAATCAGATGTTTCCTGAACGGTGGAATCTGTTGCGTCCCATGACACCACCGGAATTGAAGGCGACCACAATTCTTGGGTTAGAACTCAACGAAGTTTCAGCCAAGGTGCGCAGCGGTCCACCGGGCGATGATGAGGAAGACTATGCCTTGCCGATTTGGGCAGGCGTTGTGCCGCTGCGGATGACTAGCCTGCCTGCGATTAACGATCCTCGGCTGTTTTCCGGAATTTCAGCGCCAGAGCACGTTGCCGCGTTTAAGATTGGCTAAGCCTCATCGCCCAGTGCTGCCATGATCCGTATCCAGCTTCGAATGCCCTTTTGAAAGCTTGAGACATTGTATTTCTCATTTGGACTGTGGATGGCATCATCACTGAGGCCAAAGCCAACCAAAACCGAATCCATGCCGAGAATATCCTTGAAGCTGCGCACAATTGGAATTGAGCCGCCTGAGCCGATGAGCACAGTTTCCGCCTTAAACTCAGCTTCAAGTGCCGCGGCTGATTTGGTGATAAAAGAGTTGCTTTCACTGATTTCTGATGCCGGGCTGCCACCGCCATGTCCTGAAAATGTGACCACGGCATCCTTGGGCATGTGTTTTTTTGCGAATGTCTGGAAAGCCTTGAGAATGGCCTTGGGGTTTTGTTTTCCCACAAGCCGGAATGTAAGCTTGGCATGGGCTTGTGACGGAATCACGGTTTTGCTGCCCGCCCCCGTATAGCCGCCCCAAATCCCGTTGACCTCGGCTGTGGGTCTTGCCCAAATTTGCTCATTGGTGCTGTAACCTGTTTCGCCTGCATTGGCCTTCAAACCAACAGAACCTAAAAAATTCTTTTCCGAAAATTTAAGGTTCGCCCATTGTTTTTTGGTGGCCTTGGGCAGCGGTATAACGCCCTCATAAAATCCTGGAATTGTCACTTTGCCATTTTTATCATGTAATGCTGAAAGCATTTTGGTCAGTGCGCGAATGGAGTTCATGGCGGCGCCCCCAAAAAGTCCTGAGTGCAGGTCTTTAGAAGGCGACGTGACGGTGACTTCCTCATGCACAAGCCCTCGCAACCGCGTGGTAATTGCCGGAGTTTTCTGGTCCCACATATTGGTGTCGCAAACAAAGGCAACATCGCATGATAATTCATGCCTGTTGGCCTTCAGAAAAGGGATTAAGGACGGCGACCCACTTTCCTCTTCACCTTCAATGAAAAATGTGGCCTTGAATGGAAGTGAGCCATTTGTGGCAATTAGTGCCCGGGCTGCTTCAACAAAGGTCATAAGTTGGCCTTTGTCATCAGCGCTGCCGCGACCGTAGATTTTGTCGTCTTTCAAACAAGGTTCAAACGGAGGTGTCGTCCACAGGTCAACAGGGTCAACGGGCTGCACATCATAATGTCCGTAGAACAACGCGTGCACTGTCTTGGCGGTTGCATTTTTTGGGCTATAGTGCGCAACAATCATCGGTAGCCCAGGTGTTTGGCGGGCTTCCACATCAAATCCCAGCCCGCGCAATTCTTTCACCAGCCAATCGGCAGCAGTGTGGCAGTGAGCTTTGTAGGCAGGATCAGTTGAAATACTCGGGATCTTCAAAAATTCAAACAGACGACCAATACTTGCCTTAAAATCGTTATCGGCATGGGTTAACGCGGCAGCAATTTTAGTCATGGAGCAAAGTCCTTTTAGCCAATCTTGACAGGTTTTTAGGACCAACTGGGAAATTTCGCAAACCAAGCTTGAAGCTTGCAGCATTTTGGTTCAGGACAGGAAGACGCACCGGTATTTCACGATTCCGGCCTACGGCAAACGGAACAGTAACCAGGCATGAGTGCTGAGACGACGCAAAATAGTTTTGTGCTAGCGCGCGACAGCTTGCTTGCGCACGAACCTGCGTTTGGTATCAGCCGGTTTCGCCGACGAGGGTATCAGCGCTACCGGCATTTTCGCTCCTATGTTGATCTATCTCTGCTCTGGAAGCGCCGCTGGTTTATCATAACAATGCTGGTTGGTTTTTCGCTAATGACATTTCCAGCCCCTGCCGGCCTTACGCATTCAGGGCAAATTGTTTTATGCATGTCGATCATGGCCACCATGCTGTTTATCAGCGAGGCGGTTCCGCTGCCCACCGTGCCCCTGCTCATCATCATCGGCGAAGTGCTGTTGTTGGGAATGGACCCCACAAAAGTGGCGCAAAGTCTGATGACTGATTCTGTGCTGTTTATCATGGGCTCGCTCATGTTGGCGGTGGCCGTTGTCAAGCAAAGGCTGGACAAGCGCATTGCGTGGTGGATTGTGCGGGTGACAGGCACAAACGTTTACTGGATCAGCTTCGGCATCACCACATTTTGTGGGCTTCTGGCGGCCTTCATTGGCGAACACACCGTGGCCGCCATGATGCTGCCTGTGGGTGTCACACTCATTACGCTGACTTCAAATGACCCTAAAAAAGTTCACAACCTTGCAGCCGTCATCTTGTTTTCGATTTCTTATGGCTGTTCGATTGCAGGCGTTGCAACGCCGTCCGGGGGTGCTCGCAACGCCATCATGATCGGCTATTGGCATGACTTTTTCTATAATCCGCTTGACCCTGCAACTGCGCGGTACCTGATGGATTATGTGCACTGGGCTCTTTATGCATTCCCCATGTTTGTGCTGCGCCTGCCGATTGTTGCGGCCCTGCTGGTTTTCACGTTCCGGCCAGAAACCACCGATATGTCCCGTGCCATCAGCCGCTTGCGCACGCAAGTTTCAATGCAGGGTCCCATGCGGGGATCTGAGTGGATGACCATTCTCATTTTTGCATTGACCATTGCGGCATGGGTGGCATTTTCGTCTCAGGTTGGTCTTGGCACGATCGCAATTGCAGGTACCGCCGCTTTTCTGGTGTTTGGTTTGGTTCGCTGGGAGGACATTAATGCCGGGGTGAATTGGGGGGTGGTTTTGCTTTATGCAGCAGCCATTTCCCTGGGTGTACAAATGAAAAGCACAGGCGCCGCAGAATGGGTTGCAAGCGGAGTGATCCACGGCATGCAAGCCCTTGGGGCCGGCAGTGATCTCGCTTTTGATACAGCCATAGCATTGTTGACTGTTGGTGTTTCAAACACAATGACAGCGGGAGCTGCCGTTGCGGTTTTGGGTCCGATTGTTCTCAAAACGGCAGTGGTTGCAGGAGAAGACCCGCTGCGCGCCGGGTTCATTACCGCAATCTCCTCTGCCTTTGGCTATTTGACACCCGCGGCCCAGCCTGCGTTTACCATCATCTATGCATCCGGCTACCTCAAGAGCTCCGACTTTTTCAAGATTGGTATTCGCATGATGGTGCTTTCGTTTATCGTGTTATTATTGACTGCCACTTACTATTGGCCACTTTTGCAATAAGGAAGGGAGTGTTTGGCCGGTGTTGCGTTTTTTTAAACGGACGACTTTGTCAAATCGGCAAGAAGCTGCGGTCCGAAAGACCCTGTCCAATCTGCGTGCGCAAAGGCGCAATCGATTCCGCATTTTGGCATGTATAGACGGATCTGAAGAATCATTTGTATCGGTGAGGGCGGCTGCCCAACTGGCCCCGCGCGACGACACAGATATTATTGTTCTTTATGTCAGGCCCATTGATCAGGGCCTGCATTCGGGTGGTTTGCAGGTTCGTCTGGCGCGGCAGAACATGATGGAGGCAGGTTTCGAATTGCCAGGGGTGAAACACCTCAAGCGCGCTTTGGACGTTTTAAAAGAAGAAGGGGTTGACGTTTCCGATTGGACGCAGATTGCCGAAAATCAGGATGCCTGGGGGGACCCTGCAGGAGACAACAAGGCTGAGTATCACAGCGCCAGTGGCCGCATTGTGGTTTTGAAATTGAAAACCTCGCCCGATGTGGCGGTGGGTATTCTTGACCAATATGAACTGGGGCCCTACAATCTCATCATCCTCGGCGAACCTTCGCGATGGCGCAGCGAATTCAAGGCATTCTTTGATGCAGGTGTTGTTCAAACTGTAGCAACCATGGCGCCCTGCTCCGTCTTGGTGGCACGCTCGGGTGGCGACAAGCAAGGATTTCTGATTTGCACGGATGGTTCGTCTAGATCCATGCAAGCCGTTCGAAGATCAGCTGTTCTTGCTCAGGTCACCGGAGAACCTATTACACTTTTTTCAGTTGCCGAAAACGAAGACGGCAAGCCCGCTGCTGAAGAAGCGGTGGCTAACGCCAAGGCCCTTTTGAAGGCTATGAAAATCAATGTTGCTGAAACGAAAACGAAAGTGGGCCTTGCTGCCGATGAAATAGTTGAAACAGGATCACTCTACCGCATTATTGTTGTTTCTGATGAGGGGCGCAGCAGATTGCAGCGCATCTTTAAAAAATCAGTGGCCAGTGAAGTGGTAAAAAGGGCGAGAACCAGTGTGCTTGATGTGAGGTAGATCAGCGATCAGGCATCAGCCTCCTCAACTGAGTCCAGGTATTCATTGAGGTGTTCCAGATTTTCAAAGCGCATCCAGCCCTCATCAGTTTCAGCTTCAACAGTATCATCTGATAAAATGCGTGACGGACGACCCCGGATTATTTTTTCTTCAACCACGTAAAGTTCTTCACCATCGCCAGCTGCAGTGGCTGAAGTTTCCGCTGCAACGTCGGTTACCACTGGATCTTCTACAGGCGAAGTCATGGTTTCCACACCGCCAAGTGCAGTTTTGATATCGGATTTTGCTTGCTCCAGCGCTGCAATGGTATCGGCAACGCTGTTGGCAGCCATAGCCTTTGCGGGGGTTGAAACAGACGTTTCAGGTTGGGCCGCAGTTGGGGCATCAACCCGCTTTCTGCCAAAACCCATGGTGGGCAGTGGGTTTGATTTTTCCTCCACGACCGGTTCATCAATTTTAACAAGTGTCGGCGTTTCTTCGACCTGCGTTGAGATACCCGTTGCTGTGCGCGCAACCGCGTCCATCACACCTGCAAGGCCCAAGCTCAAAACACCGCCCACGAAAAGTGTTGCGATGACGTCAGGGCCTATGCCCAAAACTTGCATTTGCGCAGAGGAGAGCTTTAGCAACAGCACAAAGAAGACCGTTGTTAGGAGGATCAAAGCCCCCAGGATTTTCATTAAAATAGACATCGCTTTTCCCCCTTCCATCCGAATCATTCGGTCGGAGTTATAAACACCAATTGAATCAGCCTCAGGGTTAACATTTATTGAAGAAAATGGCTAATTCTCAAAGACAATTTTGGGAGCAGGCCTGGCAAGCGTGCCGCTTTCAAGCGTGGCCCAAAGGTTTTTGGCAATGTTTTGATAGTTTAAGGTGTGTGGGGAATGGGGCTCCGTTGCCACAATGGGCTCGCCGGAATCTGATCGTTCACGCAATTGTAAATCCAGCGGAACTTCGCCAAGGAACGGCACACCCAGCCTTTCTGCTTCTGCTCTGGCGCCACCATGGCCAAAAATCTCATGGCGCTGGCCGCATCCCGTGCAGATGAAATAGCTCATATTTTCAATAATGCCGAGTAACGGCACATTGACTTTGTTGAACATGTTTATGCCCTTGCGCGCATCAATCAAAGCCAGGTCTTGCGGGGTCGACACAATTACAGCACCGGACAATGGTGTCTGTTGCGCAAGGGTGAGTTGGGCATCTCCTGTTCCAGGTGGCATATCGATCACCATCACGTCTGTTTCAGACCAGGCAACCTCACGCAAAAGCTGCGTCAGTGCAGACATGACCATGGGTCCCCGCCAAATCATGGGGGTATCCTCATCAACCAAAAAGCCAATAGACGCCACCTCCACACCAAAGCGCTGCATGGGTTTCATGCGCTTGCCAGTGGCATCGCTGGCTTCGGGTTTGCCACTCAGTCCAAAAAGTTTAGGCATAGATGGGCCGTAAACATCTGCATCCAAGACTGCAACACGCAGACCGAGTGATTTAAAGGCAAGTGCCAGATTTATTGCGGTGGTTGATTTTCCGACACCACCCTTGCCAGAGGCAACCGCGATAAGGTGTTTCACACCCGGCACGCCATTCTTCAAGGTTTGAGCGGCACTGACCTTGGGTCCTTGTTCACGGGGTGCAGCACGTTCTGCCGTCAGGGCAACCGTGACTTTTGTAACACCGTCTAAAGCTGCGACAGCTTTCTGCACAAAAACCTGCAATTGTTCCATGGTTTTCATGTGCTGCGGATCGGCATTCAACGCAAACATCACCTGGCCATCTTGAATCGCTATTTCTGATACCAATCCGGCTGACACAATGTTGCCCCTGCCATCGGGGGCTGCAATGCGCTTCAATTCTACAAGAATTTGGTCTTTGGTCACTCCGGCCATAAAATTTCCTATTTATTTACCAAGTTTCGTATGTGTGGGGTCTATAGATGCTTTAAGGAGAGTGAGCCACACTCAATTGAGCTGCTAAGAAAGTGAGCTGCTAAAAAAGCGAGCTTTTAAAAATTGCACCAATCTTTACCTTGTTTGCAAAGCTCGAATTAGCAAGTTCATTTTACATTCCTCGATAACATATTGTTCACCGAGGTTTGCGTCATGTCGTTTGCAGATTCGATTTCTGAAATTTCCAACAGCGAAAATTTGCTTGCGCCCGACATTACCGTAAATTACGCGTCGGCAGACACGCTATCGGCAATTGCCAATACACCTTGGCAGCGCGATCTGCTCGAAATGTTTTTACGCAATCAGTTGCGTGTCGCACCGACTATGCCATTGCTTTCCGTTCTGCTCGCCATCACGGCGCTGCACTGGGTGCCACTTTCAATCGTGGTCACCTGGTTGCTCGCCGTCTGGGGTTGCATCGCCATTCAACTTTATCTCTGCCATCTTTATTTCAAGCGCCCGCGAAATGAAGTTGAACAAAGTGAGTGGATCGGAATGATGTCGGCTTCAGAATTGATGCAAGGCACAGTCTGGGTTTTACCACTGTTCTTTTTTTGGCCGGAAGCAAATGCCTTCCAGGGCACTTTTCTTGTGGCCGCAATTTTGGCCGTTAACGCTGTAAGGTTCCTTGTCGTCAGCAACTTCATGCCTGTGCTTATTGCAGGTACAGGGATTATGACCCTTGGTGTGGCTCTGCGATGTGTGTCGGAAGGTGGCCCTATCTATTTTGCCATGACCGGATTGATTGTCACTTTAGAAGTGTTTTTTCTGTTCATTGCGCGCCAGTTGCAAGAAACCGCTCGAGACATGTTCATTTTTAGAAACCAAAAGGATATTTTGATCGCACAACTGAAATTGGAGCGTGACAGGGCCGAGACTGAAAAGAAAAAAGCAGAAACGGCAAACTATGCCAAATCGTCGTTCCTTGCCAACATGAGCCACGAACTGCGCACGCCACTGAATGCAATTTTAGGGTTTTCTGAAATATTGGAGCGTGAACTTTTTGGACCTCTCACAAACAATACCTATAAGGATTATGCGGGAGATATTCACAGTTCTGGCCGGTATCTGCTGGGTTTAATTAACGACATCCTCGACCTCTCGCGCATTGAGGCTGGACGGCGTGACATGCGTGAAGAGCCTGTTCATATGCTTGAACCCTTGCGCCATGCCCAGCACTTGCTTGAAATGAGTGCCGCCAAAAAAGACATGACAGTCAAAATTGAAGTTGATTCAGGGTTGCCAAAAGTGTGGGGCGATGCGCGTGCGATCAACCAGATTGCCATCAATCTCTTGGCCAACGCCATCAAGTTTTCTCCTGAGCAAGGTCAAATTACTATGCTGGCCAGACGCACTTTAAAGGGCGAAATGGAATTGATAGTGAAAGATAACGGACCTGGAATTCCAAAGGCCGAAATAGAACAAGCCCTGTCTGCTTTCACGCGTGGCAGTTTGGCTGCGAAGAAAGCCATTGATGGTGCGGGCTTGGGCCTTTCAATTGTTAAAGGGATCATGGACCTTCACAATGGAAAAATTGAAATCCGGAGCGAATTGGGGTGCGGCACGGAAGTGATCTGCACGTTTCCGGCCTCTCGCCTGCTCTCGGGCCCACGCGGTGAAATCATCGCCAGTCCCACCATTCAATCAGATTCACAGCGCAAGCTTATAGCCCTGACGGGTTGATCTTTAATCTTTGTTGGCAACTCCCGCACTGGCAAATGTAGCCATGTTGTTATGCGTGTTGACGGCAGCTTTGACAATTCCCGCCGCCAAAGCAGCACCTGAAGCTTCCCCTAGGCGCATGCCTAGATCAAGCAAAGGCTCCTTGCCCAATTTTTTGAGGAGAATTGCGTGAGCAGGCTCGGCCGAACAATGCGCAACCATGCAATGGTCCAAGGCAGAAGCATCCAGCGCAAACAAAACGGCCGCTGCAGCTGTGGCCACATAGCCATCAATGAGAACGGGCACGCGCTCCATGCGCGCTGCCATAATGGCTCCTGCCATCGCTGAAAGCTCGCGTCCGCCAAGACGGCGCAAAACTTCTAAAGGATCGCTCAAGTGGTGTTGGTGCAACGCAACAGCACGGCGGACGGCGTCCACCTTCCGCACCAGCCCGTCTGCATCCACACCGGTACCAGGCCCTACCCAGTCTTCAGGCTGACCCCCAAACAGACCATGGCACAAAGCGGCTGCAATTGTTGTGTTGCCGATCCCCATTTCACCCACGCATAAAAGATCACAGCCACCGGCAATGGCCTCCATGCCATAGGCAAATGTGGCAGCACACTCTTTTTCGCTTAAGGCCGGTTCTTGTGTAATGTCAGCTGTTGGCACCTCAAGTGCCAGCTCAAAAACTTTAAGGCCCAGATCAAAAGTTTTGCAAATTTGATTTACCGCTGCCCCGCCATTTTGAAAATTGGCCACCATTTGCTGGGTCACAGCTTGCGGATAGGCTGCAACACCTTGTGCCACCACACCATGATTTCCTGCAAAAACCGCAACAATCGTTCTGTCGGCTCTTGGTGGGTGGCGGTCCTGCCAGCTTGCCACCCAGCTTGCAATGTGTTCCAATTTACCCAAGGATCCAGGCGGTTTGGTGAGTTCCTTATCATGGGCCATGGCTTTTTCCGCAGCTTCGACACTGGCTTTTGGCATCAGGGGGAAAAGCGTTCGGATATCGTCAAAGGGTAGGCCACTCGTCATTTCCGTTTTTTCCTTCTGCTCGCTGTTCACACTGCGACATTTTGTTTTGCCAATTTGAATTTAACCGGGTAGCGGCAACTGACAAACACCTGCGCTTTCTCTAACAGCAGAAGCACAGGTGCCAAACAGGAAAACTTCCGTGACCGACAATTCGCCCCCTATGGCCGAAACTGGAATGAAGTTTCGTCTGTTTGCAGAACTGATATTCAGTTTAAGTTTTCTCACGCGGTTGCCCATTCCCTTCACACGCACCCTGGATGCTCCAGCGCTGGCGCAAAGCATGCGGTTCTTTGCGATTGCAGGTGCATTGATTGGGGCGGCAATTGGCGGTTTTCTGGTGCTTTTGCACATGCTCCACGTGCCGGCACTCATTGCGGCAGCCCTTGCAGGGCTGTTTTCTTTTCTGCTGACAGGCGGACTTCACGAAGATGGGTTGGCTGACACAGCAGACGGTTTGCTGGGGGGCAAAAGCCGCGAACACAGGCTTGATATCATGCACGACAGCCGGATAGGCAGCTACGGGGCAATCGTGCTTTTCAGTTGTCTTTTGGCACGCGTTGGCGCCTTTGCCACTTTATATACTTTGCCAGCCTGGATTTCCATTTCGCTGATTTCCTCAGCTGGCGCTTTTTCACGGGCCATGGTGGTTGATTTAATGTGGGCGACCAGACCTGCGCGGGCTGACGGTCTCTCGTTTTTTGCAGGCAGACCTGGGCGAAATTCTGCGCTGTTTGCAATTGTCACAGGTGGTGGCCTGGTGATTGCAGCGGGTTCGCTGATCCACCCTGAAAGTGGCGTTGTTGCCGTTCTGTGTGCTCTTTTAGTCACTGGCGTGATGCGCCGCACGGCCATGCGTCTCATCGGCGGACAAACGGGTGACATTTGCGGTGCAACCCAAGTGTTGGTGGAAGTTTCCATACTCACTGTTTTTGCATCAATGATTGGTTAACCCTGGTTCCAAAAATCTGTCGCGTGTCAACGCTTGCTGATGATTGAAATGCTAAAACTCAATTGGTCAAGGTGGAGTTGCGGCATGGTAAAATTCCGATTTTTTTTGAGTGTGTTTTTGGCTTTTTGTTTTTTGGCCAGTGCCGGGCTTCCTGGATTACATGCGGCCCAGACACCAACCCCTTTGCAATTGATGGCGATGACGGAATTGAAGGCCGCAAGTGCCGGGCATTATGTTGTGACAGCGACCATCAACAAGACGAATATCGACGTCATGGTTGATACAGGTGCCAGTGTGGTGGCTTTAAGCTATGAGGATGCCCAGAAGGCTGGCTTGCGGCCAAACACCCTGAATTTCAATGTTCCAGTCTCAACAGCCAACGGTTCAGTTAACGCTGCAAGGGCAAAACTTGACCGGGTAGAAATTGATACAGTTCGGGTGGACAACGTCGAGGCCTTGGTCTTGCCGCAAGGTGCGCTGAATGGCACATTGCTGGGAATGAGCTTTCTCTCAAAACTTAGGAGTTTTCAATCCGAAGGCGGCGTTTTAACCTTGAAAAACTGACGTTTGCTGGCCATAAGGCGACGCTGATTTTGTATTACATGTTGGACAATGCCCTAGATTCGTAAGCATGGACGATTTTCGCTTTTCAGATATTGAAACACCTTGCGTGAAGGTGTGTGTGGTTGACCCCGAAACGCAATTCTGTATCGGCTGTGGCCGCACGCGCGGCGAGATTGCGGGCTGGATTGGCATGACCCCAACCGCCCGTCATGAAGTCATAGGGATTTTGCCAGAGCGCATGGCGAAACTGACTTTGCGCAAACGCCGCAAAGGCGGAAGAGCCGGGCGGATGGCGACATTGAGCTAGAGCTCAACTAGCCTTAAATATTTCAGAGACAGTTCATTTAACTATCACCTATCGTGTTCTAAAACAGCTCTGCTGCTCCAATTAAATGCACTGTCACCGTAATCCCCAATGTCATAATAATAATTCGAAGCCCCCCAGACCCCGCTTGCATATTGCAATCACTATTTTGGGCCAAACTTATTGAATAATAAGTTTCGGAGCCAATTCAAAAATATAACAATAGTCAAGCCAACTGCAGGGGTAAGGATAAGCCAGGGTTGAAATAATATTGAGGCAAACAATGCAATTGAACTATTCCAGCTTGATGTCAGTTGATGCCAAAAATCCAAATTTAAAAGGGTGTCAACAAGTGCAGCAACAGTTGAAATCCCCCAAATTGACAAAAGCACAAAAGTAGCACTGGCAATTGTTATGGATTTAAGTTTTATCCTCTGGTTATAAATGACAACTGACAATATTGCTACAATTGAAGGATATAAAATCCTCCCATGCCCATACGAATGAGGGCTGATGATCACGTCTTGAAGAAGCTTAGATAAAGCAAAGAAAAGCATACCAAACATCACCACCTCGAGCCAAGGCTGGTAGACATGAGGTGATATTGTTCTGGGCCTCATTTGCCAGTTCCCATTTTCACGCCGGGCGTGGCTCCCAGATCGCGCCCAAGCGAGGCAGGCCAACTAAACGGCCAACCTGCGCCAATATTTCTAAATGGACCAATTCCAGAGATTGCCGAACGTACATTGTTTGTACATTGGGCAAATCCACCTCCACCCTGAGTTTCTGCACGCTTGATAATTTCTGCCTCGTCCTTGGGCGTGGTCGGAAAAGTGTAAGTTTTGCATCCACAGTTCGGACCACCGGTATAATCTGTTAGAGACGGTGAGTCAGACCCCGTTGATAGTCGCCCTGAGCCACCTTCTGGAAAATTCCCAGTACCGCTTGGGTCGTATATAGCATTGCCATCGGGGGTTTTACCAGTAATTACGATACCAGAATGATCACCTACCCAACCATCCGCACCCCAAATTACGATTGTCGTATCAAGTCCACTCCGATCCACCCGCATAAACGGCGAATTCCCCGCATAGCGATAGATATTCGGCCCATCCACAAACCGCAGCGGATCAGGCTGGGTGTATCTCCCTGTTGTGGGGTCGTAGTGGCGGTGCCAGTTATAGGCGAGATTAGTCTCGATTTGGAAGTATTGCCCGGGGAAGCGCACGTTCAGGGCCTTGGTGCCGGATGTGGTCTGGACTTCACCGAAGGGCTTGTAGGTCGCTTGCCAGACGGTTGATTTGGCACCGTCGGTCATGCGGATGGGGCGGCCGAGATGGTCCGTGTGCACCATGAACACGGTTGAGGTGGTGCCGGAGATATCAGCCACCGCCAGCGGCAGGTCTGTTGGGGTGGTGTTATCGTTACTAGCCATCCAGATGTAATCGCGGGTGACGACACCGGTTGAGGCTGTGGCCTCAGCGATCAGGTGGCCCGAGAGATCGTAGATGTAGGCGACCTGGCCTGTCGGCTCGCCTGCGGCAGTGGTCGAACGTGTGGCGAGCTGTTGCAATGCGTTATAGCCGTAGGTGGCATAGGCCACAGAGTTTCGCGTCACTGACACCGGACGATTGCGCTTGTTGTAGGTGAAGTCCAAGCTTTCACCGGGGCGCACATCTGTCAGAATGTTTCCGGCCCCATCATAGGTGTAACTTCTAAATGCCGCTGCATTCTCGGTGATGCTGCTGAGGCGGTTGGTCGTGGTGCCAAAGGTGGCAGCACGGGTCTTGGTGACGGCGGTCGCGTCAAGTCAGCTTTATCAACTCAAATGTATGTTAAGTGCACTGGCACCGTAATTCCGTCCACCACATCACCGCAATTCTGGACGTGGTATTTTATGAACCAAAGAGAAGCGATCCCGTTTTTACCGTTTGTATAGTCAATCACATCACCGAAGTTATTTATCTGGGTTCAGGTCTGGATAGAATTTTTCGATCCCAAAAACAATGTCAGTGCTTAAGCCCGCTAGTTCACCCACAATTTTCTGGAATTTCTCCCTCACTACGGGATCGTCGATGGCATTCGTCACAGAAATAATTTTATCAATTTGAATACCAAGCTTAAGCGTTTCGGCGAGTAACTCTTTCGCGGTTTCATAGTCCATCATCAATCTCGCAAATGTAAATGTAATTAAAAGTTATCTCTCTCGTCGGGAGGCAGACAAGCTCTGACGCATTTTCGATAACTTCCTACGCCACTCCTGTCAAACAAATGACCAAAGCAGAGATCGTGGCAAGTCTCGCGCGCTATGCTCCATCCACAGATTTGCGTGCCCTTATCCGATTGAGGCATTTCCGAATGTGGTAGTTCAGGCGCTAGTGAATTGGGATAGGCAACCAACCCCTCCCGATCCACCTTCATAAACGGACTACTCCCCGCATACGCATACACACTCGGCCCATCGACGAACCTGAGCGGATCAGGCTGGGTGTATCTCCCTGTTGTGGGGTCGTAGTGGCGGTGCCAGTTATAGGCTAGATTAGTCTCGATTTGGAAGTATTGACCGGGAAAGCGCAGGTTATTGGTTCTGGTGCCGGAGATGGATTGCACCTCGCCCCAGGGCTTGTAGGTGGCCTGCCACACGGTGGCCTTGGTGGCATCGGTTAGTCTGAGGGGACGGCCCAGATGATCTGTGTGCACCATCAGAAGGGTGGGCGTGGTGTTCACCGTGTCGACAATGGCCAGGGGC
>JBBRNW010000025.1:0-32994 GCA_038230015.1 Hyphomicrobiales bacterium
ATTGGTCATTGATATTGCGGGTGATGCGTCCGTGCAAATGACAATGCAGGAGTTTTCAACCGCCATTCAATACAAGCTGCCCATTAAGATTTTCATTTTGAACAACCAGTATATGGGCATGGTGCGCCAGTGGCAGCAGCTGCTTCATGGCAACCGCATGAGTGAGTCTTACTCCGAAGCGCTGCCTGATTTTGTGAAATTGGCTGAAGCTTATGGCGGAGTTGGCTTCAAATGTGAAAAACCAGATGAATTGGATGGCATGATCAAGGAAATGATAGCCTCCCCGCACCCTGTGCTATTTGATTGCCGGGTGGCCAATCTGGCAAATTGCTTCCCTATGATTCCGTCCGGCAAGGCGCACAATGAAATGCTGCTGGGTGAGAACGTGTCGGATGAAGAGGTGGGCACCGCCATTGATGCACGCGGCAAGCAGTTGGTTTAAGGAATGAAATCATGAATACAACTGCCCCTCAGTCAGCCTATTTCATTGATACCAAGAAAGAAGAGATCAACACCCACACACTGGCAGTGGTGGCGGAAAATCAGCCGGGAGTTTTGGCTCGCATCATCGGTTTGTTTGCTGGTCGCGGTTATAATATTGATTCGCTCACAGTCTCAGAAACGGAACACGAAAGACATGTTTCGCGGTTCACCATCGTCACCAGCGGCACCGAGAAAGTGGTAGCTCAGATCAAGGCTCAGCTTCAGCGCATGGTGTTGGTGCATTCTGTAGCCGACTTGACCGTCCAGGGAAATTTCCTGGCGCGTGAACTTGCCATGGTGAAAGTGGTAGGGCACGGCGACAAACGCGTGGAGGCATTGCGCCTCGCCGATGCTTTCCGCGCGCGCGTGGTGGATGCCTCAACCGACAGCTTCGTCTTCGAACTTACGGGCAAGCCTGACAAGGTTGATCAGTTCATTTCCCTTATGGTTCCGCTGGGTTTGGTGGAGGTTGCCAGAACAGGTGTTGCAGCAATTTCACGCGGGCCAGAGGCCATTAAGGTTTGACGTCAAGCCACTGTCCCAGTTGTATTGCGCATAACTGGCACATGGCCCAAATCCAGATTTTGTGGCAAATAAGGCGATGCTAATAAACGTATCCCCAGTGCAAGCTGGAGCCTGCTCTTTTTTCGAACAAAAATTAGCTGGCATGTCGAAATGAGTGGATAAAATAGAAGGTCCATACTGGATGCCCTGCAAACTCTCTGTCAACGTCAATGCCATTGCCTACCTGCGGAACCGTCGCCACGTGCCGTGGCCGGACTTGGTTGAGATTGGGCGTATTGCCCTGAAAGCTGGAGCGGTGGGTCTCACTGTTCACCCACGCCCTGACGAACGCCATATCCGCTATGCTGATGTGCCAATGTTGCGTGATTTGATCAGGAATGAATTTACGGGTCACGAATACAACATCGAAGGTTATCCCGATGAAGCTTTCTTAAAACTTGTGGAGGCCAACAGGCCTGATCAAGTGACACTGGTGCCAGATTTACCCGGACAGGGGACATCGGATCATGGCTGGAATTTTGCTCAGGCTGCTGATCTGCTGCGGCCCATCATTCAGCGCCTGAAGAACCAGGGTATGCGTGTAGCCCTGTTTATCGATCCTGATCCGGCCCAACCCGCTTTGGCAAAAGCGACGGGAGCCGACCGTGTTGAGATATTTACCGGGCCCTATGGAGGCGCATCAACCAAGGCCGCTATGCAAACTGAATTTGAAAAAGTGGTGGCCACGGGAAGGGCAGCCGCCCAGGTGGGTCTTGCCCTTAACGCTGGCCACGACCTGACACGTGAAAACCTGCCGCAATTGGTTGGAGCACTGCCAAATCTGCAAGAAGTGTCGATCGGCCATGCCATCACATCTGACGCAATTCTATTTGGCATGGAAAAAACCGTGCAATTGTTCCGTGCCGCCATTGGCGATTGAGACTTGCCTTAATTGGCCCGTCCCGCTAATTCCCAGCGCAACTGAAAACAAGGAAAAGAACCATGCGCGTATATTATGACCGGGATGCTGACGTAAATCTGATCAAGAATAAGAAAGTCGTCATCGTCGGTTATGGCAGCCAGGGTCGCGCGCATGCGCTCAATCTGAAAGACTCCGGTGCAAAGGATATTGCGGTTGCGCTGAAAGCGGGATCTCCAACAGCCCAGAAAGTTGAAGCTGATGGTCTGAAGGTGATGACCGTTGCCGATGCCGCCAAATGGGGTGATCTCTTAATGATGGCAACGCCTGATGAATTGCAGGCTGATATTTTCAAAGGTGAAATTGCACCAAACATCCGTGATGGTGCCGCGATTGCGTTCGCCCATGGCCTCAATGTTCATTATGGCTTGATCGAGCCGAAAAAGACCTTGGATGTGGTTATGATTGCGCCCAAGGGTCCCGGCCATACCGTGCGCGGTGAATATCAAAAGGGTGGCGGGGTGCCTTGCTTGATTGCCATCCATCAGGATGCATCTGGCAACGCCCATGATCTGGCCTTGTCATATGCGTCAGGCGTTGGCGGCGGGCGTTCAGGCGTTATCGAAACGACCTTTAAGGAAGAATGCGAAACCGATTTGTTCGGCGAACAGGTTGTACTCTGCGGCGGCTTGGTTGAACTCATCCGCGCCGGCTTCGAAACATTGGTAGAAGCAGGTTACGCGCCTGAAATGGCCTATTTCGAATGCCTGCATGAAGTAAAGCTGATCGTGGACCTGATTTATGAGGGCGGTATTGCCAACATGAACTATTCCATCTCAAACACAGCTGAATGGGGTGAGTACGTGTCCGGCCCGCGCATCATCACTGCAGAGACAAAGGCGGAAATGAAGCGTGTATTGGCAGATATTCAATCTGGCAAATTCACATCAGAGTGGATGCAGGAATACCGCGCCGGTGCTGCCCGATTCAAAGGCATCCGCCGCAATAACGATAACCACCAAATCGAAGCGGTGGGAGCAAAGCTGCGCGAGATGATGCCGTGGATTGCCAAGAACAAGTTGGTGGACAGGGCGCGGAATTAAACTCACTTCGTAAAACGTAAAAAGGGCCCCATCTCGGGGCCCTTTAAGTTTGGAAGGCTTATTGCGCAGCGGCCTTGATTTCGGCGTTGCACTTGGACCAATATTGCGGCCATTTCTGGCTGGCGTCCACTGTGCCGGAAGCTTTTTCCGCACGCCATTTGGCACCGCAGGTGCGGGCGCGTTCATGGGCTGCCAATTGTCCGGCCGTAAATGGCTTGCCGTTTTTGTCGACAAGTTTAATGGCTGGATCATCATTTGTGGGTTCGGCTGGTGCTACGGCAACAGCCTTTTTGACGGAAGCTGGTTTGGCAGCGGGCATGCCATCAACAGTGCATTTGGCAGCAATAAAATCTTTCCATGCCATGCCGTCAGGAACAGTATTGGCCGCTTTCATGGCCTTCCAGTCTGTGCTGCATTTTTGCAGGAAAGTTTGGTTAGATGCTGAAGCTGTCGTTACGCCACCAGCCGGCTTTGCAACACATTTGCCAATCACGAAGTCTTTCCAGGTCAAACCGTCTGGAACAGTGCCCGCTGATTTCATGGCCTTCCAATCGTCACCACATTTTTTAACAAAACTGGCAGGAAGGGCCCCGTTGGCCATAGGGGCTGTTGGTTTTGAGGCTGCCGCTGTTGTAGCAGGTGCTGCGGCAGGAGTTGCCACGCATTTGGCGGCCACAAAATCCTTCCACTTCAATCCTGCAGGCACAGTATTGCTGGCTTTCATGGCTTTCCACGACGTGGAACAATTCTGCATGAAACTGCCACTTGGTGTAGTGGTTGCCTCCATCGGAGTGGTCGCAGGCTTTGCTGCTTTGACGGGCGTGGCAGCAGGCGCTGCCGCATTTGCACCTGGAGCATCGGCGGAAGCCGCATCTGCCTTGCAAACGGTTTTCATATAATCTGTCCATTTGGTCGCAGCATCAATACTACCATCGGCCTTTGCGGCTTTGTATTTGGTACTGCAGTCGGTCATGAAGGTCGATTTGGCGTTTGCATCAAGAGTAGCAAACGGGCCCGCAGCAAGCATAAATGCCAGTGCCAAGGTTGAAGTGCGCAGTGAAATTTTCATTTTATGAATCCCCATCTAAAAGGTTATTCCGCCCGCCAGAACAGGAGTTTTCGCGTTTGGGTCAACAATCTGCTAAATAATATATTCGGCTTGAGAGGGCTTTACTACGTTTCAATCATGTTGAAAAGGCGGCAAACTATCAGGTCAACTTCTGCAAAAATTAACTTCTGCAAAGTTTTAACGTCCACATGGCCGGCGGAATATATTCTTGCGGAGTGGCTCCAGAATACCACAACCATAAACCCAGTTGCCGTGAAAATAAGTATGCGGCAGCACGCTCACCCACCTGCGGCAGGCCTAACGATTTTAGATCCTTGTTGAAAAGTTCAATCTGAACTTCCCTGTCTTGCTTTAACCCGGCGGTCAATAAGACCATTGATTGTGTTTCGTATCCATTGGACGCCGTGAATTCAAATTCAAGTTTGCGGTGAGGGGTTTTTAAAGTGGCCAGAATATTGCTCCACGATTTAGGGTCTTTCTGTTTCGAAAATGAAATCGTAAACGCTTTGTCCTCAGTATTTTCATAAACAGCCTTGGATGCGTCACAGGCTTGCGCCCATCCGGCAGTTGAAATTATCGCACACACCGCAAACACGAATTTTTTCATATGAATTTTCTCTCGTCGCCAGAGCTCATCCTGCTTTGCCTTTGTGTCCGGTTTGAGACTAAGGTGGTGCAACACCGTGACGGAGAAAAAATGTGAGTTTGGTTGAAGATATAGCCTGCTTGAAACAGCAGGAAGAAATCCTGAGATTCCATAAATTTGACGAGGCAGATGCATTTGCACTAGGTGAAATCCTCCGCAACAGTGCGCTGGCCAAATCACTGCCGATGGTCATTGATATCCGGATTGGCAACCGTCCTTTGTTTTACATGGCACTGCCTGGCTCCACGCCTGAAAATTTTGACTGGGTGCGCCGCAAGGTGAATACCGTCATGCGGTTTCACAAAAGTTCCTACCGTGTGGGTCGCGAATATGAATTGAAGGGTAATAAATTTGACGAGAGCAGGGGCATCACCGTGCTTGACCATGCCGATGCGGGTGGAAGTTTTCCAATTCATCTCGTAAGCACCGGAGTTGTCGGTGCAATTACGGTCTCAGGCATTCCGCAGCGTGACGATCATAATTTCGTAACGCAAGGCATTGCACAGTTTCTTGACATTGAGTTTTCTTCACTTGCGCTGTCTGACATTGCTCCATGATCAATTTTGATCTGTGGTTCTGGGTCTGTGCCATTGCCGCTTCGCTGCTGGTTGGAGCGTCCAAAGGGGGCTTACCTGGTGTTGGCGTGCTGGGTGTGCCCGTTTTGGCACAGGCCACGTCGCCGGTGGTGGCAGCGGGATTGCTGCTACCGATTTTGATCACCAGTGACTGGTATGGCTTATGGATGTACCGAAAGAATTATGATCTCAGGGTGATAAAGCTGATGGTCGCCAGTGGTACGATTGGCATTCTCGTAGGCTGGGCTGCCGCATCTCACACCAACGATGATGTTGTAAAACTGATCGTTGGCATCATCGGGCTATTTTATTTTATGGATGCAATTCTCAAGTCCAGACGCGTGGTTCAACCCGCTGCTGAAAATCTCCCGCGTGCTGCGTTTTGGGGAAGTATTGCAGGCTTTACCAGCTTTGTAGCGCATGCGGGCGGCCCGCCTTACCAAATGTATGTGTTGCCCTTGAAGCTTGATAAAATGACTTATGCGGGTACCACGACAATCGTGTTTGCCATCATCAATCTTTTGAAACTGCCGCCTTACTGGCAATTGGGCCAGATTAATCTCATTTCGCTTGAAGTCTGCGCTTGGTTGACCCCTGTCGCATTGCTTGGTGCATTTGCAGGATATCGCCTGACTAAAATTCTACCTGAAAAACTGTTTTTCCGGCTTGTCGAAGTCGCCTTGTTTCTGCTGTCGCTCAAACTGGTGTATGATGGCGTGATCGGATTGACAAAAGTATAAGGCAGATGCACGTTCCGATTTAGGCGGGGGCCAAGCATCGGGAAACTAAAAATGTTTTTACGCAATATCGCTACAGCCCTTCTATTGAGTCTCGCGTTTTCTGTTGCGAGTTTTGCCCAAGAAAGTTCCCGCGTAATCCTGGTTCTGGACGCGTCGGGTTCGATGCGCGGAAAATTGGACGGCAAGTCAAAGATGGATATTGCCAAGCAAGTGGTAGGTTCCATCATCAAAACGTGGAAGGCGGAAGATGAACTGGGCCTGATAGCCTATGGCCACCGCGAAAAGGGCAGTTGTACAGATATTGAAGTGTTGCGTGGACCAGCTGTGCTTGATGCAAAAGATTACATGAAAGCTGTGAACGGCCTCAATCCCAAGGGTAAAACCCCGATGACGGCCGCCGTCAAAATGGCAGCTGAAGCGCTTTCATATACTGAAAAAAAAGCCACCATCATTCTCGTATCCGATGGCATTGAAACATGTGACCTTGATCCTTGTGCGGTTGCCACCGAATTAGAGCAGCTTGGCATTGGGCTGACCGTTCACACCGTTGGATTTGGCCTTGATGACAAAGGTGCAGTTGCACAGCTTAAATGCCTTGCGGAAAAAACCGGCGGCACCTTTTCAACTGCGAACAATGCCGATGAGCTGCAAAAAGCGCTGGCCAAAACTGTTGCAGCCTCGGCTCCGCCGGCCGCAACGGCGCCTCCGCTAGCAGAACAATTTAATGTTCGTGGTCATGTCAAACAGACGGCTAGCCTAGAACTCTCCAAACCTTACGCTGAACCGGTTTGGGTGTTTCACAAACCAGATGGAGCTGACGGCACCGAGGGGGCTTATGTCAGCACAGAATATAATGTGGATATGAAGACGAATTTGCCTCCAGGTGAGTATGTGGTGACAGTTCAATCCGGCAAAGCCACCGTGAAGGTGCCGATCAAGGTTGACGCCGATAAAGTGACGAAGTTTGATGCTTATTTGGAATCTGGCATCGTAAAACTGCAAGCAATGGTGGACGATCAAACGCCCATCACGGATACCGAAGTTGTGTGGGATGTTCACACCAGCGATGGCAAATTTGTTGATACTGATTATGGCGCTGCAAAAAGCTTTATGCTCAATGCCGGACAATATACAGTTGATCTCAGATTGGGTGAAGCCAAAACGCAAACCGAGTTTGATGTTAAAGCGGGGGAAACGATCGAGAAGGCGGTGCTGTTGGGCTCAGGTAAAGTTAAATTGTCAGCTGTTTATGCCGAAGGTGGCGAAGCTTTGAAAAATGGCATGAGCTTTGAAATTTTGAAGCCTGCAGCCAATACTGGCGAAGCTGAGGTTTCAATGGCAACGAAATATGATGATGTAGCAATTTTTGTTTTGCCATCGGGAAAATATCTGGCCAGAGTAAAATTGGGAATTGCTGAAACAAAAAAGGAAATTGAAGTCAAAGCAGGCCAGATGACTGAATTGGTGATCAACACCAACATCGGATTTATCGCTGGCAAAGCTGATGGCGCTACCAGTTACGAGGTTCTTGAAGGCAAGAAATTGCTTGATGGCACCAACACCAGCTTGTCTGTCAGCTACGATCCTGTACTCAACTTGGCTGCTAATGCAGGCGTTTATCTTGTCAAAGCGTTTAAGAGCAACGAGCTGATTGGCGAAAAGCTGGTTGAAGTAAATGCAGGTGAGCGAAGCGAATTCACAATTCCCTGATACAATCGAAACAATGTTTCGGTTGTATCAGTAGGCCGCATGATGAATAGTGTGGCGCGCTATGAAATTAAAATTCCACACGCTTGATGTTTTTACCACTCGCAAATTTGCGGGCAATCCACTGGCCGTTGTTTTGGATGCAGATGATCTGACAACTGAACAGATGCAAACCATTACCAAAGAATTCAACCTGTCTGAAACAACCTTTGTGATGAAGCCGCAAGACCCTTCCAACACCGCCAAAATGCGAATCTTCTTTCCGGGTGGCGAAATGCCTTTTGCGGGACATCCTACTTTGGGAACGGCAATTTTGCTTGCTGAACTTCAGGGTCTCGACCTCGTGAAATTCGAACTAATTGCCGGTCTGACCCCTGTAACCATCACCCGCCACAATGGCACATTCGAAGGATTACTCACCGCTCCTAAAATTCCTTCGCTTGACTTGGCACCACCGCCCAATGTGACGGAGGTGGCGCAGGCCTTGAATGTGGCTGAAAGTGACGTTGGTTTTGACCGGCATCATAGTGTTGTCACCCGTGGGGCTATTGGGTTTTTGTGCGTGCCGCTTAAAACGCGAAAAGCACTTGAGAAGTCAAAAATTATTGAGCCGCATTGGTCAGCACTATTAAGTAAAGTGCCGGGGCTTGATGCCGCTTACCTTTATACACGCGGTGGCGATCATCCGGACACGCACTACCGCGCGCGGATGTATGCCCCAACGGGCGGAATTCCCGAAGACCCTGCAACAGGCTCAGCCACAGTGCAACTTGCCGCCCAACTTCTCACTGCAGAAACGCTCAAATCGGGCACCCACATCTGGAACCTCGAACAAGGCTATGAAATGGGCAGGCCCTCTGATCTGCGATTGGAAGCTGACGTGAGTGCAGGCAAGTTGATGGCGGTACGTGTCGCAGGTTCCGCTGTCAGGATGATGACAGGTCAAATTGAAATTTAGCCAACGCGGCTCTTGATTTCCAATCTTCAATCGTGTCATTCTGAGGGCCAGGCTGTCACAGAGGGCCAAGTTGGCTTCTACCGCGTGAATTATGAGATGCTTGGAATAGAAATGAAACGCACACGGTAATGCGCTATCTGCCTAAGAGTGAGATGATCAGAGGAAAGCCAGCGTGATATACACCAAAATTTTTCTGATCATTCATCTCTTTTCCATTGCCATGGCGTTGGGCATTGGCTTTTCAAACATTGTAGGCTTCCGCGTAGCCAAAAGCCTGGGTGGTGACAAAGCTCAGGGCATCAGTGCACACCGCGAATCTCTTATTCCTTACGGAGATATCTTCTTTGTCACACTTATCGCATCAGGCCTGGTCCTGCTCTGGAGTGTGAGCGGAGCAGGTTCGCTTGGGCCATGGTTTCATGCCAAGATGGCGTTTGTCGCCATATGGGTTCTAGCTTATGTGCTGATGCGCTTGCGTATCATGACGTTTCTGGCAAGCCGCGACGTCAGCTTGGTAAGCCTCATCCGAACCTATTTGCATGTCGTCGTTGGGGCAGCAACCGTGGCGCTCATTTGCGCGGTCATGGCTTTTGCAGCCTGATCACTCGATGTTGAGTTTGGCCTTGGCCTCAGCTGTAACATCAAGGCCTTCCTTGCTGTTGCCAGCGCCGCACAGCTGAACGGCCTGCTCGCGCAAATCATTGACCTCGGTTTTAACATCCGCGTCTAACGACGCACTTGCCAGTGCCGTATCGATTTTTGCAATATCATCCTGGCATTGATCAGCAAAAACCGGCAAGGCAATTGCAAGGGTGAATGCGGCAGCAAGGCTGAATGTCTTTATCATTATAAATCCTGAGTTCAATGTTGCGTGCGACATGCCCTCGAATCTTGGCGAGATTAAGCCGACATGATGCAAATGGAAAGCATAAGGTTAACGCCTCTGAAAGTTTGCGGGGGAATCTTAAAAGAGTCCCCCGCACAAAATTAAACCAATTCACCAAAGGCCGAGGATTGAAAATCCTTCAATTTTTCTAGTCCACCCTTGTGCACTGGGCGTTGCAGCAAGGGGCGACGGTGTCAAGCTAAGAAGGCTTCGGTTGAATACTGTAGCTATGAGAGACACTGTATAGTGCCCCAGTTCCCGCTTGCAAGGCAAAGATTGTCAATTGCTTCTTACATTCTAATGCCCTATTGCAATATCATGTCGGAAAATTCAAATTTCCCTTTAAGCCTCCTCCTTCTTAGCTGCCCCTAAGGGCCGGCCGGGCGTTTACGCCTTGGCTCTTTGGGGTTTGAAAATTAAATCCAGCAGCCAAGACGAGAACCACCACCATGATGATCAATCCCCAGTTTAAATACCGCGCCTTCACGCCCGTAGACCTGCCGAACCGCAATTGGCCAAACGCACAAATTACCAAGCCACCCATATGGTGCAGCGTGGATTTGCGCGACGGCAATCAATCCCTCATTGAGCCCATGGGCCACGAGCGCAAAATTCGCATGTGGAATGCGCTCGTGAAAATGGGCTTCAAGGAAATCGAGATCGGTTTTCCATCGGCCAGCCAGACAGACTTTGATTTCTGTCGTCATTTGATTGACCAGAAGCTGGTACCGGATGATGTGACGATCCAAGTTCTTGTGCAATGCCGGGAGGATTTGATCCGTCGCACCTTTGACGGAATACAGGGTGCAAACAAAGCCATCGTGCACTTTTATAATTCCACATCTGAATTGCAGCGCCGTGTGGTGTTTCAAAAAGATCGGGCAGGGATCAGAGAAATTGCTGTTAACGCGGCCAAGCTGGTGCGCAGCATGACAGATGACAGCGGCATGGCCCAAGCCATTCGGTTTCAATATTCACCAGAAAGCTTCATGGGCACAGAACTGGATTTCAGCCAGGAAATTTGCGAAGCCGTGATGGACATGATCCAGCCTACACCGGCAAACCCGCTCATTCTCAATCTGCCTTTTACGGTAGAAGCAGCAACCCCCAACATTCATGCTGATCAGATTGAATGGTGCGTCCGAAATTTCCGCAATCGTGACAGCATTATCTATTCGCTTCACGCTCATAATGATCGCGGCAGCGCCGTTGCCGCAACTGAACTTGGGATAATGGCAGGGGCTGACCGTGTGGAAGGCACACTTTTTGGCAATGGCGAGCGCACGGGCAATGTGGATATCATAACCTTGGCCATGAACATGTTCAGCCAAGGCATTGATCCAAAACTGGATATCTCCAACGTCAATGATCTTGTGCGCATGGCGGAATATTGCAACCAACTGCCCATCCACCCGCGCCATCCCTATGCGGGCGAGTTGGTGTTCACGGCGTTTTCCGGCAGCCATCAAGATGCGATCAACAAAGGCTTCAAGGCCATGAAGGCCTCTAACCAGCCATTGTGGGAAGTGCCGTACTTGCCAATCGATCCTATGGATCTGGGCCGCTCTTACGAAGCCGTGGTGCGCATCAACAGCCAAAGCGGTAAAGGGGGCATTGCCTATGTCATGGAAACCGAACACGGAATTGACCTTCCACGGAGGCTTCAAATCGAATTCTCCAAAGTTGTGCAGCAGATCGCCGATGGCGAAGGTGTAGAGGTTGAAGCGAGCAGATTGTGGGCCGCCTTTGAAAGCGAATATCTTGAAGGCAATGGCACGTATAAATTTTTAGAACACACCAGCCCCTCAGACCATGGTGACCAACCCATCACAGCAAAACTGATGGTGGACGGCAAATTGAAAACAATCACAGGCCACGGCAACGGACCAGTTGATGGCTTTGTCGACGCCATCCGAAAAGAGACCGGCGTGAGCTTTGACGTTGCTGACTACCGCGAACACGCCATGGGTCATGGTGCCAATGCAGCAGCCATTGCCTATGTGGAGCTTCGGCTGGCGGACGGGACGAGTTTGTTTGGCGTGGGCATCGACAAGAACATTGTGGTCGCCAGTTTGAAGGCCGTGGTGAGTGGGGTGAACCGGGCAGGGAGAGGATAACACCTCTCTCGATAATTTTCGCCTTCTCCCCTTGAGGGAGAAGGAACCCGAGTGCTACACGATTGGCGCTCAAGCCGCGCAGGTTTCGTGGGCAAGTTCAACGAGTACCTGCGGCTAATCTAAAAGCACGCCCACCCCAAACCCGCCGCTCGTCACCGCATCGCCACGGGCTGCACGCTGATCTCGCGCAGCAGTTTTGCTGTCATAGCGCGGGTGAAATCATCGTAGGTGCTGGCTGGCACCGCGAAGCTTCCGGGGCCGTGGCGCACTTTTTCTAGGTAATATGTAAACAGTTCGAGGTCATCACCCGTCACCGCCAGCCCATTGATGGTGACACCCATTGTGTCTGCCAGTTGATGTGCCTGCTGCAAGCTCATCGCGTTGGCAAGTGTTTCTAACGGTATGAAAGTCTCCCGGCCATCGCCTGAAACATCTATTACGCGCCTGTTGCTTTTGGTTCCACTGTTTTGCAGTTCAATAAGACTTGCGCGAATACCTTCGCCAATGCCCGTGCCGCCATTTTGCACGCGGGGCAAAGCCTCAATATCCTTTGCGAATGTCTCAGCATCTTGTGACGTGCTGATCAGATGCCAACCCGTGCTTTGTTTTGCATCAGTGGGTTTGGCCCAGATCACCACATTCACGGCAATGCGCCGCAGCGGACCCGCAGCAATGGCCGCCTGCACTGAAGGATCACGCAAAGCTGCGGCCACGCCGCCGAGCTGTAGTTGATATTCGCGTTGATCAACACTGCTTGAAGCGTCAAGCGCCAGAACCAGTTCAAGATCGACACGCTGTTCAGCCAAGCCAGGTGCCGAAATGAAAGTGCAGCCAAAAAACATCGCGCAAAAAATGCCGCTGCGCATGTGCTTGAAAACCGTCACGTGCCAATCACCTCGCTGAAAGCCTTCCGCAACACCTGATCCACTATCGCAAATTCCACCTTGATACCCAAGTCCCATAAACTGGTCACCCCGTGCTCGCTTACGCCGCAGGGCACGATGCCAGTGAAATGATCCAAGTCAGGGTTCACATTGATACTGAGCCCATGCAGCGTAATCCCGCGCCGCACTCTTATGCCCAGTGCGGCAATCTTGTCTTCACGCTCACCTCGCTTAACCCACACGCCAACGCGGTCTTCGCGGCGCTCGCCCGCCACGCCAAATTCCATCAGTGTACGGATGATGATATCTTCCAACCCGGCCACAAAGGCGCGCACATCATTTCCACGCTTTCTGAGATCCAGCATCACATAGCAAACCCGCTGGCCGGGGCCATGATAAGTGTATTGGCCACCGCGGCCTGTTTGGTAGACCGGGAAACGATTGGGCTCCACCAAATCGGCATTCTTCGCGCTCGTGCCCGAAGTATAAATGGGCGGATGTTCAACGAGCCAGATCAACTCTGGTGCGCCTGCAACAATTGATTCTACTTCCGCGTCCATGCGTGCCAACGCATCAGGGTAGGGCAGGAGGCCTTGCGCAAGCTCCCAGCGGAAGGGGGCGGTGGAGTGGAGATTGCCTTGTATGTCTTGGCGCAGGCGCATACCCTAAGCTTACACGATTCTGGGAGCTGGGCTGATGTTTGAATTCCTCTTTGTTGTCGCTCCGTTGGTGTTGGCCATCGCAGCGTTAGCGAAGATTTCCACTCTGAATCGTGAATTCGCCAGTATGAAGGCGCTGGTGATGCAGCTTTCGCAGCGCCTGGAAAACTTGCAAGGCTCACCCGTGGCAGTGGAAGCATCGCCCGAACCTGTGGAGGTGGAAAAGCCAGTCGAGGTGAAAGCGCCAGAACTCGTCACCGCTGTTCACGCTCCTGAAGAAAATATTACGGCTCCCAAAGCCGTCATGCCCCCTCAACCCAAACGCGACATTGAACAGAATTTGGCATCTCGCTGGTTCGTATGGATCGGTGGGGTTGCTATTGCCATGGGTGGCTTGCTGTTCGTCAAATACGCCTATGAAAATCACATCATCTCACCCACGCTACAAATCTTTTTGGCGCTTGTGCTGGCGTCCGCATTGATCATGGCGGGCGAAGCTTTGCGCCGAAATACGTCACCCACGAAGAGTGATAATTATGTACCAGCGGCTCTCGCCGCCGCAGGTTTGGTTGTTGCGTTCGGGGCCATATATGCAGCTTACGCGCTTTATAATCTGGTGGCCCCAGCTGTGGCCTTCACCGGGCTAGGCTTAGTGGGGCTGGGCGCTTTGGCACTCTCATTAAGGCAAGGGCCACTCATCGGTGCACTGGGCATTGCTGGCTCTTATCTCACACCGACGATGATTCCAGCCGTTACGCCTAATGCATGGGGTTTCTTTCCGTATTTGATGGTAATCATGCTGGCCAGTTTCGCTGTGTTGCGCAAAAGGCCGTGGTGGTGGCTGGGGTATGCCAGCATTGCAGGATCAGCTTTATGGTCTGTGTTGTGGCTGCACGGCCCGTTTATTCTGGCAGATACCTTGCCTCTGGGTCTTTTTGCCTTGGCATTTGGCGCTGTTTCTTTTTTTGCGGTGGCAGGTCGCCGTTCCCTGGATGCCGATAATGGAGCATTGCTCTTGCCTCTTAAAATGAGTTTGTCATTTAGAATGGGCGCTGTGGGCGCCGGGGTTGCAAGTGTGGTGCTGGCCTTACTGGTGTTCAAATCTGCCCACGGCACGTTGGCACTTTCCTTGTTTGCATTCGGCATGGCGTCTTTATGCGCTTTGGCCTGGTTCAAGAAGGGCGAAACAAGTGCAGGCCTTGCAGCGGCCTTGCTCACTCTGTTTGTTTTCAGCAATTGGCCGCTTGGGTTTTACCCGCAGTTTGGTTTGGAAGAAAACTTAAACATGAGCACAGTTGTTTCCAGCACTGGTGAAGCTGATCGGTTCCTCCAGTGGACACTCTCTGCGGCTGCACTTTACATGGCATTCGGACTGCTCGGCTTATTTAAAAAAACTAATCCATTGAACTGGGCCACCCTTGCGGCGGCTGCACCCATTGTGTTTGGCCTTACCAGTTTTGTCTTAGCGGACCTGCGTCTCACAAACACGGTCTGGACGCTGATGGCTGTCATCATTGCGGGTGTACTGGTGGGGGTCTGCTTTATTCGCAAAGCTAAACTAGATGACTCGGCCCAAAATCTAGCATGTTGCTTGCTGTGTGGTGGGGCAGCCTTGGCGTTGCTGTTTGCGGCAGATCTACAATTTGACGGTGTATGGTTCGCACTCGCAATTGCTGTCATCGCATTTGCTGCTGCACGGCTTGCCAAATATCTGCCCGTCAGGGCGCTGGGGCCAATTTCTGCAGGCCTTGCCTCGCTCACTGCATTGCGCCTGTTTTTATCGCATCAGATGTTGCTGGTGGTGTGGTTTGAAGAACGCACTCTGCCTTGGGGCCAGCATTGGCCGCTTTATGGTTATGGCATCCCCATTGTCTTGTTCTGGATGGCCAGCCGAATGCTAAAATCATTCAGTCCTCGCTCCGCCACGGGTTTGGAGGCGGTAAGCTTGGCCCTTGCCATATCGCTCATCTCGCTGGAATTGCGTGTGCTGATCGCCGGAAGCGTTACAGCGCCCGACATAACTTTGCTTGAAGCATCGACTCATATTTTGACGTGGCTCGGTGCTGCATTTGGCTTGGCTTACCGCCAGCAGTTCCACTCATCTGTTGTCTCGCGTTGGGGCTCGCGCATTTTGTTAGCTGTCAGCTGTGCGGCCCTAATTTTGTTGAATTTGCTGCTTCTCAATCCACTGTTTACGGCGCAAGCGGTGGAAGGAAATGCGGTCATCAACACGCTCTGGCTGGCCTATCTTGCTCCTGTCGCTTTGTTGGCACTTTTAGCACCAAAATTGGCGGCCATTGGCCTTGGCAAAATGCGCAGCGTCGTGGGTGTGCTGGCTTTGGTGTTGGTGATCACATTTGTCACCTTGGAGACCAAGCGCCTGTTTCAAGGCCCTGTGCTGAATACGGAGTTCAACAGCGATGCTGAATCCTATGCCATGTCCGCCGTCTGGCTGGCCCTGTCAGTTTTGCTGTTCATCACGGGCCTGAAAGGCAACCGCGCAACCATTCGCTACGCAGGGCTGGCCGTGATGGTCTTGGCGCTGCTCAAAACCTTTGGCTATGACCTCTGGCAACTGGGTGGCCTGTGGCAGATTGCAAGTGTGATGGGGATCGGATTGAGCCTGGTGGGCATTGGCTGGTTATATACAAAATTTGTTAAACCAGCAGAAGTTCAGGCGTGAAGAGCGGGGCTTGTCATTTGTTCATTCCATCGCTATAGCCCGCCACATCTAAAACCACACGCAGGTGTTGGAACCTCTCATGGGACTTTGCGGTCCCCTCATAGAGTGGGTTCCTTCCGGTGCCGGAATAATCCGGTCACACCATCTGCGGAGGATCAACCGGAGAAGATTACTTAATGGCCACGGTCAATTTCACCATGCGTCAGCTCTTGGAAGCTGGCGTTCACTTTGGACACCAAACCCACCGTTGGAACCCCAAGATGGGCTCTTATATTTACGGCGTGCGCAATGGCATCCACGTTCTCGATTTATCGCAAACTGTTCCCTTGCTGCACCAAGCGCTGCAGTTGGTAACCGATACTGTGGCCAAGGGTGGTCGCGTGTTGTTTGTGGGCACCAAGCGTTCAGCGGCGCAGGAAATTGCTGAATCAGCCAGGCGTTGCGCACAGTATTATGTGAATGCTCGCTGGCTGGGCGGCATGCTCACCAATTGGAAAACCATTTCTGCTTCGATTAAAACACTGCGCAAGATTGATGATACCATTGAAAAGCAGGGTGTGGGCTTCAAAAAGCGCGAAGTGCTGGATATGGCCCGCAACAAAGCCAAACTGGAAAAAGCTTTGGGCGGCATCAAGGACATGGGCGGCGTGCCAGATTTGTTGTTTGTAATCGACACGAACAAGGAAGCAAACGCCATAAAAGAAGCCAATCGCTTGGGCATTCCGGTGATTGCCATCATTGATTCAAATTCAAATCCCGAAGGTGTGAACTATCCCATTCCTGGCAATGATGATGCGGCGCGTGCTGTTGCACTTTATTGCGATCTGATCAGCAAGGCCGTGATTGAAGGTATTTCGCAATCTGGGCAGCATTCTGGTGTGGATATTGGTGTAGCTGTTGAACCAATGATGGAAGCTGTTCCGGCTTCTGCGTGATTGACACGTGGGCCTGCAATGGTTGTAGGCCCATTTCTTTTTAATTTTGAGGTTTGACATGGCTGACATTACTGCTGGCATGGTGAAGGACTTACGCGAAAAAACCGGCGTGGGCATGATGGATTGCAAGGCTGCTTTGTCTGCCAACAACGGCGAGATGGAAGCCTCGATCGATTGGCTTAGGGCCAAGGGCCTTGCCAAGGCCGCCAAGAAATCAACCAGGGTTGCTGCCGAAGGATTGGTGGGACTTTCAGTCAAGGGCATGCGCGGCGCATTGGTTGAAGTGAATTCTGAGACTGATTTTGTGGCGCGCAATGAAAAGTTTCAGACCATGGTCGCAGAAATCTCGAAACTCGCTGTTGAGGTCGATGGCGATTTGGAAAAGCTGAAAGTTCATCATTTCCCCGCATCACCGCATGCGGTTGCGGCCTATGTGGCTGAATTGGTTGCAACCATCGGCGAAAACATGACGGTACGGCGTACGGCCTCGCTGAATGTTACGGATGGCATAATTGGCTCTTACATTCATAACCAGGCAGCGCCTGGCATGGGAAAGATTGGGGTGATCGTTGCGCTTGAATCAGCTGGCAACAAAGAAACGCTGGCATCATTCGGACGCATGTTATCCATGCATATTGCGGCAACCAATCCAGTAGCGATGAGCCTTGACTTGGTACCGGCAGACGTATTGGCGCGTGAAAAAGCTGTTCTCGAAGAGAAGAATGCTGGCAAGCCGCAAAATGTCATGGAGAAAATCGTTGCTTCGGGCTTAAAAACTTATGCCAAGGAAACCTGCTTGCTTGAGCAAACTTATGTGCATGATGGTTCCAAAACCGTGACCCAGGTTTTGGCGGACATTGCCAAATCTTCTGGCTCTGACGTTAAACTGACCGGATTTGTGCGCATGCAGCTGGGTGAAGGAATTGAAAAAGCTGAGGATGATTTTGCGGCCGAAGTTGCAAAAATGTCGGGCAGTGCTTGAGCTTCAATAGATATTTTTACAGTGTTGTAGGAAACAGTTATTTATGGCATGGATTGCATGCGGCGCGGTCGATTGATCCCGCATTCTCACTCTTCGGGGGCACGGAGGTGACAGTTATGGCAAGTAATCAGTCGTTAAATCCAGTATTAATCCGCATGGCTTCGGCATTGGCATTGAGCCAAGGGCGCAGCGATTGGGAAGCATTCGTTGGCGCTGCGCAAGCTTCGCTACGTGAACTTCGAGAACCCAGTGAGGATATGCTGGAAGCGGCCAATGGCAGTCTTCCGGACTGGGGTGATTTGCCCGCCGATTGGCGCGCCATGATTGATTTTGTATTGGGAGATACAAAAACTCCGCTGAATGACAATGAAACAGCTCAAGTGGCTATCAAAGCTTTAAGTTGAACTGAGACAAATTACTGTTCTAAGCCTATGTTGTCGCACGTGTTTCGATCTCGATTCGGCGGGCAATACTGGGGCAATGATGAACAAAATCAAATACAAGCGCATATTGCTGAAAATTTCAGGTGAAGTTCTTATGGGTGATCAGCCCTTTGGCATTGACCTTGAAACAGTGGGCCGCGTTGCCGACGAAGTGATTGCGTGTGTGGATGCCGGTGCACAGATTGCCCTGGTGATTGGGGGCGGCAACATATTCCGCGGTCTGGCGGGCGCTGCAAAAGGCATGGACCGGGTTTCGGCGGATCATATGGGCATCATGGCCACTGTCATGAACGCACTAGCAATGCAAGGTGTTTTGAATTCCAAGGGTGTTGATGCCCGCATGCTGTCGGCCATTGCAATGCCAAGTGTGTGCGAAACCTATTCTGCCGCCAAGGGCATTCATCATATGGAAAAGGGGCGGGTGGTAATTTGTGCTGCTGGAACAGGCCTTCCCTTTTTTACGACTGACACTGGTGCTGCCTTGCGCGCCGCCGAATTGAAATGTGAAGCACTTTTGAAAGGCACAAGTGTTGATGGCGTCTATTCTGCTGATCCTAAAAAAGACGCCAACGCAAAATGGCTTGGTAAAATAACCTTTAAAGAAATTCTGGCTCGGGATTTGCGAATTATGGATCCTGCTGCAATCGCACTTGCGCGGGACAATGACTATCCAGTAGTTGTATTTTCCATACGTGAAGCTGGAAATGTAGGGCAGGTGCTCAAAGGCTCTGGCAAATTTACTTTAGTGACCAAGGATTGATCATGGCGCAACTTCCAGAGTTTAACATTGGCGACATCAAACGGCGCATGAGTGGCGCAATTGATTCATTGAAACACGATTTCGGTGGCCTGCGGACCGGGCGGGCATCTACAAGTTTGCTCGATCCCGTTATGGTGGATGCTTATGGTGCTAAAATGTCTTTGTCACAATGTTCGTCGGTTACCGTGCCAGAACCTCGCATGTTGCAAATCAGTGTGTGGGACCGCGGGCTTGTGGTTGCTGTTGAAAAAGCAATCAATGCGTCAAATCTCGGCCTAAACCCGCAAACTGAGGGTCAAACCATCAGGCTGCGCATGCCGGACCTTACACAAGACCGTCGCAAGGAGTTGGTGAAGGTCGCCCACACTTACGGCGAGAAAGCCCGTGTTGCGGTGCGTAATGTGCGCCGCGATGGCATGGACCAGTTGAAAGCGCTGGAAAAAAATAAGCAATTGAGTGAAGATGAGCAAAAAGACAAATCCACTGAAGTGCAAAAACTTACCGATGACACAATAAAAGATATTGATGTCGCGCTTAAATCCAAAGAAGCTGAAATTATGCAGGTTTGAGGCCTGAGACGTGAACAACCAATTGATGCCAGCACCTCCACGCCATGTGGCCATAATTATGGATGGCAATGGTCGTTGGGCCGCGGCAAGGGGTTTGCCCCGGTCCGCCGGACACAAAGCTGGTATTGACGCTGTGCGCCGAGCAGTAAATGCCGCTTCCGAATACGGCGTTGAGTATCTGACTATTTACTCCTTCAGCACCGAAAACTGGTCGAGACCTAAAACCGAGGTGACTTTCCTGATGGAATTGGTGCGCCGGTTCATTCGCCAGGACGTGGCAGAGCTTCATGCGTCTGGCGTCAAAATAGAAATCATAGGCACACGAGAAAATCTTGAACCTTCCATGGTCAAGATGCTGGACGATGCCGAGCGTTTGACGGCCGGGAACTCCAAGTTGCATCTCATTGTGGCGTTCAACTACGGCAGTCGCCATGAAATTTTAACCGCTGTGCAAAAGTTAGCCGTCGAGATCATGGACGGAAAATTGCTCGCATCGGAGATTTCAATGCAGTCGATTTCCAATGCGCTTGAAACTGCCGAGCATCCAGATCCAGATCTTCTGATCCGAACGGGCGGCGAACAGCGCATGTCTAATTTTCTTTTATGGCAATGTGCCTATACCGAATTTGTTTTTGTTCCAGAATTCTGGCCTGAATTTGATGCAAATATTTTCAGGCGCGCGTTGGATGAATATGCCGGGCGCGACCGCCGCTTTGGTGGCGTTAAGGCACAGCGCGCTTGAGCGAAGAGAACCCGCGCAACTGGTCAGACCTTGCTATTCGATCGGCATCCGCCTTGGTTTTGGCACCTTTAGCAATTGTCGACGTTTGGGCGGGTGGATATTGGTTTTCACTTTTTATCATTCTGCTGGGCATCATGATGGCGCGCGAGTGGGTATCAATTGTCCATGGCGATGACTCAAAGCAGTTTTTGATCCATGCGGCAGCTGTTGTGCTGGCCGCAACGTTAAGTCCGGTAGAAGCCGTGTTTCTCCTGATCCCGCTTATCTTGTCTATTACCCTCGCGTTGGGTTCAAGAAAGCCACTGTCATTCTGGAGCTTTGTGGGAGTGCCCTACATTGCCTTGCCGGTATTTGCATTTGTAATTCTCCGGGCCGATGAATTCTGGGGCTTGAAAGCCATCATCTGGTGTCTTGTCATTGTGTGGGCCGCTGATACCTTGGCCTATTTTTCTGGGCGCTTGATTGGCGGGCCAAAACTTGTTCCCAAACTGTCTCCCAAGAAAACATGGGCTGGTATGGGCGGCGCAATTGTTGGGGCTGCCATTGCGTCTGCCGTGTTTTCAGCTGTGTGCGAGCTGCCGTTGATGCCGCTTATGGCACTGGCGGCACAGTTGGCCGTGATAGAGCAGGGCGGCGATATTTTTGAAAGCGCGTTAAAGCGCCACTTTAATATCAAGGATTCTGGCGACCTGATACCAGGCCATGGCGGTGTGCTAGACCGGGTAGATGGCTTGTTAGCCGTTGTTTCTATTGCAGGATTGCTAGGTTATTTGCATTCACGGACCACGCCGGGCTTTGGCCTTCTGCATTGGTAACCATGTTTGCCGAAAACTTGACTCATTTCGGACGCTTTGTGGTTAAAATTCTATTAAATAAGAACAGACAGCCTGATGGGGGCGGTTTACGGGTGAGGCAATTGCAAATATGGATTTAATGTCAATCTTGACGGTGCCCTATGTGGCTGTTGTATTCTTCGTTTTGCCTTATTTCCTGGCGCTCATCATTATTGTGTTCGTCCACGAATTTGGCCATTTCATTGTAGGCCGTTGGTGTGGCGTAACAATCGAAACATTTTCGATTGGTTTTGGCAAAGAGATTGTCGGATTTAACGACAAACATGGAACCCGCTGGAAGTTTTGTTGGATCCCTTTGGGGGGCTATGTGCGCTTCAAAGGCGATGCCAATGCTGCAAGTCTACCGAGTGCCAGCAAGGATCATATTCCAGGAAGCCTGCATGCAGCAGACTTATGGAAGCGAATTGCAATTGTTGCCGCTGGTCCATTGGCAAATTTTCTGTTGTCGATTTTTATATTTGCGGCAGCTTTCGCAATCATCGGCATTCCGGTGAGCGAGCCTCGCATCGACTCAGTCACCGATGATGGCGCTGCCAAAGTTGCAGGTTTGATGGCAGGTGATTACATCCGCCAAGTCGATGGCCAGGCCGTGAAGACTTTTACCGATATTCAGGAAAAAATGATTCTGCGCGGCGAAAATCCGGTCACCCTGCAAATTGATCGGGGGGGAGAGCTGAAGAACTTTACAATCATTCCCCGCATCAAGGAAATTGACGATAATTTCGGCGGCACCATTCGTCAAAGCCTGATCGGTGTCACGCATGATGCCACCAAGGACAAGGCCTTGTCGGAACGGCTGTCTCCTCCAGCAGCACTGGCCAAAGGTGTTGAGCGAACTTATTTCATTGGCCTCACGACGTTGCGCTATCTCGGAAAAATCATTTTGGGCAGTGAACGCTCAGATCAATTGCATGGCCCTATAGGTGCTGCGAAAATTGCAGGCGATTACGCTTCAATGGGAATCTGGGCATTTGCCACTTTTATCGGCCTCATCAGCGTCAGCATAGGTTTGGTAAATCTGTTTCCCATTCCCATGCTGGACGGGGGGCATCTGGTATTTTATTTTCTTGAGGGTATTTTGGGAAAGCCCATCAGTGCGCAAACCCAAGAATGGAGTTTCAGAATAGGTCTGTCCGTTATTCTTTTATTCATGATTTTCGTGAGTACGAATGATGTTGGCCGTTTTTGGACCATGCACTTTAAAGGCTGAAAAATTAACACTTATCTTTCATTTGCAATGTAGGATAAAGTAGTTAAGACAGCCGCTGATTACACTGTTCGGGGACGGCTCGTTTAGTTAAAGAGTGGCTTGATTAATGCGCAAATACTTTCGCCTCCTAGGTCTCCTCGTGTTTCTGGCTACAATGGCATCTCCGGTGGGCGGGCCATTTATTGGCGTTTCGCAAGCGCAAGCAGCAACTGTTTCGAAGGTCGTGCTCGAAGGCGGGCAACGCGTTGATCGTGAAACCGTGTTGTCTTACATGCAGATTGGCGCTGGCGATTCGTTCAACAGCGAAAAAATTGATGCCTCCATCAAAGCACTCTTTCAAACGGGTCTGTTTTCAGACGTGCGCATTGTGACACGCGGGTCTGTGCTGGTTGTGCAGATTGTTGAAAACCCGCTGGTCAATCTGGTGAACTTTGAAGGAAATAGCGAAATTGACGATGAAACCTTGCAAAAGGAAGTCGATATCAAGGAACGCATGATTTACACAAAGGCTCGGGTACAAAGCGACACGCGCCGCATTTTGGCAATTTATCAAACCAAAGGTTTTTATAATGTGCGGGTTTCGCCAAAGCTCATCCGCCTGCCAGATAACCGCGTGAACATTGCCTTTGAAATCTCTGAAAACGGCAAGACCGAAATTTCTGCAATAAACTTCACTGGCAATGACGTGTTCAGCAATTCTGATTTGCGCGGCGTCATGGTGACCAAGCAAAAAACCTGGTGGAACCCGTTCCTGCGCAACACCACATATGATGCCGATCGCTTGAATTTCGATGCCGAGCTTCTTCGCCGTTATTACCTGAAGCATGGCTATGCCGATATCCAGATCTTATCTGCCGAGGCGCACCTCACGCCAGATGGGAACTCTTTTGAAGTGAACATAGCTTTGCAAGAAGGCCCGAAATATTCTGTGGCTGATGTGGCAGTGAACGTCGGTCAGGTGAACCTTGACCCCAATGGGCTCACCAGGGTGGTGAGGACAGGGGTGGGCGACACTTATGATGCGTCTAAAGTTGATAAGTCTGTTGAAAACCTGACACTTGAGGCCAGCAGCCAAGGCTTTGTTTTCGCCAAGGTTGAACCAAAGGTTGACCGTGATGCAGCGGCACGGCAGGTCAAGATCAGCTACAACATTAGCGAGGGTACACGGGCCTATATTGAGCGTATCGATATAACCGGCAACACCCGCACCCGCGATGAAGTCATTCGCCGCGAGCTCAGGCTTTACGAAGGCGATGCGTTTAACCGCACCTTGATTGAACGCGCGAGACGACGTCTCACGGCACTCGACTTTTTCGAGAGAATTGATTTCAAGGAACAGGAAGGCTCGGCACCTGACAAGATTGTGGTGGTTGTCGATGTGTCTGAAAAGTCAACCGGGTCATTAACGTTTAGTATCGGCTATTCGTCAGTTGAAACGGTTGTGGGCTCTGTTGGGCTGGCCGAACGCAATCTGTTCGGCAAAGGCTTGCAAGCAAGCCTCAACACGACGTTGAGTTTCAAGAAGCAGTCGGTTGATTTCAGCTACACTGATCCTTACTTCCTGGGCACACCGATTTCGGCAGGTTTCGATTTGTTCGCAACCAAAACCGACAATCAATCTGCGTCGTCTTACACCAGTCAGCAGATCGGCGGCGCATTGCGAACGGGCTTCAATCTTGATGAAGACTCATCAATGACTCTGAAATATTATCTCGCTTATCGAAATATTACCGGGATTGACGTGAATTCAGCCTCTCCTGAGGTGATTGGCCAACAGGGCAGCAGCTACAAGTCTGCTGTGTCCATCAATTATCAATACGACACGATTGACGACCCCAGCAAGCCAACCACAGGTGTGCGCGCACAATTGAACACGGAAGTGGCAGGCCTTGGTGGCTCTACCTATTATGGAAAAGTGGAGGCCCATGGCTTTTATTTCATCCCGTTCTTTGATGATAACGTCGTCGTGAAACTGGAAGGCAACGCCGGTTACATTCAACCCTTTGGCGATAAAAATGTACCCCTGCAAGACCGCTTTTTCAAAGGAGCAGATTCGTTCCGTGGCTTTGCGCAATCAGGCGTTGGTCCAAGGCAAATTGGCAATGACGGCGGCAGCGATGCTATTGGCGGCCGCACCTATGCCATTGGAACACTTGAGGCCAACTTCCCACTTGGTTTGCCAGAGGCACTGGGGATCACAGGCGAAGTGTTCACCGATTTTGGTTCGGTATTTAATTCGGGTGCAAGTTCTGTGGTCCATCTTGGCACTAACTGTGGTGGCAACGGAACCTTCGTCAGAAATTGCGATGTTCTCGACACCAGCGCTTTCCGCGCTTCGATTGGTGCGGGCATTGTGTGGTCATCGCCTTTCGGTCCGCTTAAATTTGAATATGCTTATCCCTTGCTCAAATCTAATTTTGATGAGACCGAGAAGTTCAGGTTCTCGATTGGAACGCGCTTCTAGATTTTTTGGAATTAGCGACTAATATCATGTGGCGGCTGAACATTCAGCCGCCACTTTGTTAAGGACTAAAATATGGATGCTGTGGCCCCCAAAAAATCGCTGGATATCATGCGCATCATGGAATTGCTACCGCACCGCTATCCGTTTTTGTTGATCGACAAAATGATTGAATGCAACGGGGAAGATTCAGGCATCTCACTGAAAAACGTCACCATGAATGAACCCTTTTTTCAAGGTCATTTTCCTAGCCGCCCGGTCATGCCAGGTGTTTTACTCATTGAAGCCATGGCCCAAACGGCAGGGGCTCTGGTATTGGAAAGCAATGCGGCACATGCTGGCAAATTGGTATTCTTCATGTCAATCGAGAAAGCCCGCTTTCGCAAACCCGTTGTGCCTGGAGACCAGGTACAGTTTCACGTCAAGCTGCAACAAAAGCGCCCACCCGTGTGGAAATATTGGGCGGAAGCTTATGTCGAAGGCAAAAAAGTGGCTGAAGCCGAAATTGGCGCAATGCTAATGGACGAGAAAAGCGCTTAGCGTTTTCCCATCGCAATATAATCGCGTTTGGCGGGTCCGACGTAAAGTTGGCGTGGGCGTCCAATGCGCTGGCTTGGATCTTCAATCATTTCTTTCCACTGTGAAATCCAGCCCACAGTACGCGCCAGTGCAAACAACACGGTAAACATGCTGGTGGGAAACCCGAGTGCGCGCAAGATGATGCCTGAGTAAAAATCAACATTGGGGTAGAGCTTGCGCTCAATGAAATAGGGATCGCTTAAGGCGATGCGTTCCAGCTCGCGTGCAACATCCAGCAACGGGTCATCCTGCTTGCCCAGTGCTTCAAACACTTCATGCGCTGAACCTTGCAGAATTTTAGCGCGAGGATCGTAATTCTTGTAAACACGGTGGCCAAAACCCATAAGCCTGACATTTGAGGATTTATCTTTCACTTTTTCTATGAAATCCGGAATTTTGTCGACGGTGCCAATTTCTTCCAGCATCTTCAAAGCTGCCTCGTTGGCCCCGCCATGCGCAGGGCCCCACAGGCAGGCGATGCCAGCAGCAATACATGCAAATGGATTGGCCCCGGATGAACCAGCCAGCCGCACTGTAGACGTAGACGCATTTTGCTCATGATCAGCATGCAGAATGAAAATGCGGTCCATGGCACGCGCCAAAACAGGATTTACCACATAATCTTCGCACGGAACGGCAAAGCACATGTGTAAAAAATTGGCTGCGTAGGACAGGCTGTTCTTCGGATAAACAAAGGGTTGCCCGATGTGATATTTGAAGGTCATGGCGGCTATCGTAGGCAGCTTTGCAATCATCCTGTGAGACGCAATCTCGCGTTGGCGCGGATCAGATATGTCCGTTGAATCGTGATAGAATGCCGAAAGTGCACCCACCATGGCAACCATCACAGCCATGGGGTGCGCATCGCGCCTGAAACCCCGAAACATCAATGCCATTTGCTCATGGATCATTGTGTGATGGGTAATTGCAAATTCAAACTTCTTGCGCTGCTCAGGCGTTGGCAACTCGCCGTAGTAGAGCAGGTAACACGTCTCTAGAAAGTCACCTTGCATCGCAAGCTGCTCAATGGGGTAACCGCGGTGCAACAAAATGCCTTCATCGCCATCAATGAACGTGATTGTGGATTTACAGGCCGCAGTTGATGTGAAGCCTGGGTCAAAGGTGAACATGCTCGCATTTTTATAGAGCGCTGCGATATCGATCACATCTGGGCCCAATGTTCCCGGCAACACTGGCAAATCATGCGTTACCCCATTGAATGTGATCTGGGCAGTCTTCATTGCGTCGGCCATTTGAGGCTCCTTCGTATTACCGGGTCTATTGCAGTGCAGCATAAAGGTCAATGATACTGTACGGTTTGTGACAATGGTTAGACTATAACTGGTCCCTTATGCGAGACAGACTCTCTTGACGCCCCAACACCTCAAGCACGTCAAAGATTGGGGGAGACGTGCTCATTCCCGTAAGTGCTGCGCGAAGGGGCTGGGCGAGCTTTCCCAGTTTCAAGCCTGCAGTATCCGCTGCACCTTTCAAGGCCCCCTCCGTCGCAATGGCGGTCCACTCATCACAAATGTCTAACGCACCGGCAACAATTTTAAGGGCAGCCTTGCCCTCATCGTTCAGCAATGCTTTGGCCTTGTGATCAAGTGGCAGAGGTCGCTCCACAAAAAGATAGGAAGAACTATTTTGCAGCTCCACCAAGGTTTTGGCACGGTCTTTAAGTCCCGGCATGGCTTTCAGAAGTTTGTCCTTCATCGCGCCGTCAATTTTGGAAAGCATTAAAGCACCGTTCTCGGCATAAGGCAGGAAGGCCAGAAACTGGTCGAGAAGCTCTCCATCGCTGGTGCTGCGCATATAATGCCCGTTTAAATTCTCAAGTTTGGCAAAATCAAACCGGGCGGGTGATTTGCCGATGTCTGGCAGATCAAACCAGCGCACCAGTTCCTCAGTCGAGAATATTTCATCATCGCCGTGGCTCCAGCCCAGCCGTGCCAGATAATTGCGAAGTGCCGCTGGCAGATATCCCATCGCACGGTAAGCTTCTACCCCGAGCGCACCGTGGCGCTTGGAAAGTTTTGCGCCATCTTGTCCATGGATCAAGGGCACATGTGTCATGTTGGGAACCGTCCAGCCCATGGCAATATAAATCTGCGTCTGCCTGGCGGCATTGGTCAGATGGTCCACCCCGCGAATGATGTGGGTCACCTCCATGTCGTGGTCGTCCACCACGACTGACAAATTATAAGTGGGGTTTCCATCTGAACGCAGGATGATCAGATCATCAAGATCTTTGTTTGCAAAGACCACGCGACCTTGCGCTTGATCGTTGATCACGGTCTCACCCTCCTGCGGAGATTTAAAACGGATGACAGGCTTGATATTCGGTGGCGCGTCTGACGCTGGACGGTCGCGCCATGTGCCATCATAGCGAAGGGGCCGTTTTTCAGCTTCGGCTTTTTCGCGCATGGCAGTCAGTTCTTCGGGTGAACAATAACAGTGGTAGGCATGGCCCTTGACAAGCAACTCATTTGCAACTTCAGCGTGGCGCGCCATGCGACCGTGCTGTGAAACCGCATCGCCATCCCAATCTAACCCCAACCATGTCAAGCCTTCAAGAATTGCCGCTGTTGCAGCATCGGTGGAGCGTTCACGGTCAGTATCTTCGATGCGCAATAGCATTTTGCCGCCGTGGCCCTTGGCATAGGCCCAATTGAAAAGAGCCGTACGGGCCCCTCCAATGTGCAAATATCCCGTGGGCGAGGGTGCAAAGCGTGTGACAGGTGATGACATAGGGGTGGTTTTCCGGCTAGCTTGAGTTGTGGGGAGGCAACGTGGCGCTGAGCGAGCCCGATAGCACAATTGGCTGGAGCGTCAAAGGGCGCGCAACACTGGTTGCTGTTTTAGCAGCACAGGAAGGCCGCATGATGGTGTGGTCTCCGGTGTTTTTGATTGCGGGCATTTGGACTTACTTCAATGTACCCCAAGAGCCAAGCGGCTTGGCCGTGAGTGGCCTTGCCTTTTTGACAGCACTCCTTTTCATATACGGTCAAAGATCAACGCTAAGCCTCATCTTGGCTTTGGTGTTGTGTGGTTTCACCGTTGCAAAATTTCGCCAATATACAATTGAAACACCGCTGCTGCGCGCCACTGTGATGGACAGCACCATAACGGGATTTGTGGCCGATGTGGACAATAAAGGCGGCAAGCGGCGCGTGCTGGTGATTGATCTGGACAGTGCAACGCAGATCCCCGCAAACGAAATGCCGCGCCGTGTTAGAGTGACAAGCTATCACGCTCCTGCGGTACTCATTGGCGATTATGTGAGCATGACAGCCAGGCTTTCTCCTTTGCCAATGCCTGTGGCGCCGGGTGCATTTGACTATGGCCGCGAACTTTATTTTCAATCAATCGGTGCGATAGGCACCAGCAAGTCGGAACCGCGAATTGAACGGAAAGATGTGCCCTTTACCTATGTGATCAGGCGTTTTTTTCATGGCCTGCGCAGTGCAATGGGGGAACGCATCATGGCCGTCATCCCCGGTCCGCTTGGCGCATTTGCCAATGCGGTCATAACCGGAGAACGCGCTGCCATTCCCAAAGAGATGAACACCAGTTTGCAGATTTCAGGCCTGGCGCATATCTTATCAATCTCCGGTTTGCATATGACATTGGTGGCGGGCGGTGTGTTCTGGGCCGTACGGGCGGCTTTGGCAGTGTTTCCCTTTTTGACCCTGAATTATCCAATCAAAAAATGGGCGGCCGTGGCGGCTTTGATCGTGGGTTTGATTTACATGCTGCTAGCCGATTCCGGCTCTGCAACCGAGCGCTCCTATATCATGATTGCCGTGATGTTCTTTGCTATTCTGGTTGACAGGCCAGCGGTGTCACTTCGTAATCTAGCTATTGCAGCCTTGCTCATTTTGTTCGTAACACCCGAACAAAGCATGGGTGCCAGTTTCCAGATGTCGTTTCTAGCGGTCATGGGCCTGGCTGCTTTTTTCGAATGGTGGAATAGCAGACGTATTGATGAAAAAAAATTCTCATCATCGCGCGCCTGGCGCATCATCACCTATGTTGCAAAGGCAGCAGTGGTTTCCGTGCTAACAACTTTGGTTGCTGGTGGCCTGTCGAGTCTGGCCGCCGCCTATCATTTTGGCCGCATGGCACCTTATGGCACAATCGCCAACGGACTATCTCTCCCCGTGGTCAGCCTCTTGGTTATGCCAGCTGCTCTGACCAGTGCCATGGTGATGCCGTTTGGTTTGGAATACTATCCCCTGAAAGTGATGGAACTGGGCCTGAAAATTACGATGTGGATTTCCGATACGGTATCAGGTTGGCCAGGGGCCAATCTGCTCATTGCCCAACCAAGCCTTTACGGCGTTGTCGTTGCTGTGGGCGGCGGTACAATTTTATGCATAGCAGTGGGCCGTGTGCGCCTGGTAGGAGTGGCGGTGATGATTGCTGGTCTGGGACTTGGCATGTTAAAGCAGCTCCCTCAAATAATAATTGAAGAGCGCGGATCAAATGTTGCCGTGCTGAATGAAAACGCAAGCTATGTTTTTGCCGATACCAAACACGGCAAGTTCGCTGCGGAAAAATGGCTGCGAAGCAATGGCGAGCTTATTGAACTCGGTGAGGCGGCAAAGCGCCCGGGTTGGTTGTGTATGGAAGGCATGTGCTTTACCGATTTGGCCCCCAAATCGGTTGCCTATGTTCATGAGCAACCAGAACCCAACTGGACGTGCCCACCGGTGGATATCATCATCGCTGATTTTCCGTTGCGCAAAGCCTGCAAGGAAATTCCGATTCGAATTGATCGCTTTGATGTCTGGAAACAGGGTGCCCACACCATCAGTTTTGCCAATGGTGAAGTGCACATTGAAACGGTAAAGGGCGTGCAGGGGAACCGGCCTTGGGTTTATGTGCCCCGCGCTAGGCCAACACCCTTTGTACCACAACCCGAGTTGCCGCCCACTGCGTTTTCAGGCTAGAGTGCGCGGTATGACAACAGACACTTTTCTCGGCTTTGTTCTGGCTGCTACTGATTTGGTGCTGAAAGGCCGATAATGCGCATAGGCTTTTACCCCGGAAGCTTTGACCCCGTCACGTATGGGCACTTGGACATTATTGCGCGTGCGGCACGCATTGTGGATAAACTGGTGATCGGGGTGGGAACACACGGCGCAAAGCAAGCTTTGCTGACGGGGGCAGAGCGGGTGGCGCTTATTGAAGCGGTGATAAAGCCAATCGTGGAACATGCGAGCGTAAAAATTTCAGTCATCACATTCGGTGGCCTCACAGTAGACGCAGCCAGAAAGGCCCATGCAGGTGTCGTAATCAGGGGATTGCGTGACGCCTCTGATTTTGATTACGAAGTGCAAATGGCGCAGATGAATGGAGCACTTTCGCCGGATATGGAAACCGTTTTCCTGGCGGCATCACCAGCAACGAGAATGATTGCGTCGTCATTGGTCAAGCAGATTGCCAAGATGGGCGGCGATACGAGCCTTTTCTTGCCGAAGGAGGCCGAAGCGGCGTTGCGCCAATCCATCACAACCGCGCTAGATGACCGGTGACGTTTCACCTATTTATCTGTAGGTCCGTCCCTTTCAATTTTTTCCGAGCGAAAACAACCGTGGCTGTTCCAGAAAAGATTGCCTCATCGCGGCGTCAGTCTGCAGCGCCCTGGCCAGTATTGAAAATCCGGAACAGTTCCAAAACGGGTTGTTGATGGTCTGGCAAATGAAAAGATGTTGCGAAAATGCCAGTGTGAAGAGATCAAGAATGGCATCGCGGTTAAACTGATCCATTGACTCCCCGTCTGGCTTCGAGAGGTGAAGCGCCGTGCCTGTGTCCTTTGGCAGCTGTGCAAACGAGTGAATGCGCTGCGCCCCAAATTGTGCGCGGAATTCATCCAGAATTTCAGCATTATCTGTTGCCACGAACAGTTTCTGAAAATCCCTCTGCTTAAAAAATTCCAAGGCAGGGGAATAGTCTGATTTAAGATCAGTGTGGCGGATATGAACGCCGTCAAACTCTCCGCCCATAATCTCCAAACGATCAATTAGCGCCTGCCACAGGTCTTTCTGCAAACTCATGCGCCGCCCGGCGGAATGAGACAGTTTTCCGCCGCCCCATTGGTGGTGAACCAGAACGTCCTCACGGTGGTCTATGGTGAAATCAAAACTCAGTTCGCGGTTTAACGTGTCATTGGCCTCAACCAAACTGTTAATGGAATCTGCCGTGCGGTATGTGTTGAGGTGTCCATAGAGATGGGCCGGAGAGACGCTGGCGTTTTCCAATGCGTTGGCAAAAGGGGCGTAATCCAAATGCAAAGTTGGCTGCTTGGAGACAAAGTAAGTTGAAAACGGGGACCAGAAAGTTTTGGCGTGTTGAAAGTTGGTGTCGACGATAACACTGCGCCCAAAACGCTCTGCATAGCGACAGCACCGTTCAATCTGACACAAGGCATCATTCAATCCACCTTGCGGGCGGCACAGCACATATCTTGGCATGTCTGACTTTTGATCTCATCGGGGAAGCCGGCAGTTTTACAAGCTCTACCATGCCCCACCCCACACCCTCAACGGTTGACATTCACGAAAACACAGCACTGGATTGGGCCGCAGTTCCAAGTAAGGAAAACCGGTGTGTCGCTCTCACTCTGCGCAAGCTGTTGATTTAAACGATATCTCTTAAACCCCGCGCTTGACTTAAAGAATCTGCAACGGCATACAGCGCCTCGCTTTCGGGTTTCCGATTGTTGGTATCGGGGGAGAGTGTCCCGAGTGGCAAAGGGGGGGGACTGTAAATCCCCTGCTTTACGGCTTCGTAGGTTCGAGTCCTACCTCTCCCACCAGCCTTCGCTTGCCGCGCAAGCTACGGCTCGGCAAGCCAGCTGAGGCCTGGCAAGCGAAGCTGCCGCGACGGAGTGCGCAGCACGTAGGCGGGCTCGTTGTTTATGTTTCACTATATTTACATTCTTCAAAGCCTTTCTGATGCAGAACGCTATTATGTAGGCGTTTCAGATGATTTGAAGCGGCGCCCGGCAAGGCACAATGCGGGAGAGGTCTCACACACTTCGAAGTATTTGCCTTGGCAATTGAAAACTTATGTTGCTTTTTCCGGTAAAGCAGCGGCCTTTGTATTTGAAAAGTATCTAAAATAAGCCTCATGCCGAGCATTTGCTAAAAAACGGCTTTAAGTGTTTTAGCCTATCGCGCGGCAGCAATATTTTGTGTGCAGGAAGAATCTCTTTAAGGATCAACTTCGTTCTGTTATGAATTCAAGTATCGCGGGTGTAGCTCAATGGTAGAGCAAGAGTTTTCCAAACTCAAGACGAGGGTTCGATCCCCTTCACCCGCTCCATCTGCCTTGCATAAGGCCCTTGCCAGTCCCACATAAATTTCTTAAAGACGCGCTCAAATTTGGCTTTGCGATGCCTCGCAAGGCCTTTAAATTTTAGGAGTTGGACCATGGCCAAAGAGAAATTCAACCGCGACAAGCCGCATTGCAACATTGGAACGATTGGTCACGTTGACCATGGCAAGACATCGCTGACG
>JBBRNW010000026.1:0-30739 GCA_038230015.1 Hyphomicrobiales bacterium
AGTTTCCGCCACGCCTCCGCCACAAGCGACGATTATCTGTCTCTTCGCACGTGCAAAATTCACTTTAACATGTTGATATATATGGGCGAAAATGGTGGGTGGTACAGGGATCGAACCTGTGACCCCTACCATGTCAAGGTAGTGCTCTACCGCTGAGCTAACCACCCACTGTGACTGCGGTCATCGGTCAATACTGTTAAACATGCGCCAAAGCAAGCTGCATCAAATTTCGTCTTCGATTCCTCCAGGCATTTCCTTGGGATATTGACAGCATTGGCCATCACAGGCAGGATTACGACTGGAGGAAGTTTGTAAGCGACCAAGTTTCGATGACCTGTCATTCACTTTTTGAACGTGTTTGAGGCTGGACCTTCATAAAAAATAAAAACAACTTTGTATGGGAGACGATCTTATGAACGACGACCTAATTAATTTAGCAAAAAATCGCCGCGATGTTTTTAAAGGACTTGGCGGTGCTGCTGCGTTAGGGGCCATTTTGATGGCCGACGCTGGTTTTGATCCTGCTATGGCTCAAGCCTTGAACCCGGCAGGCAAACCCATGAAGGCCGCATTCTCGAATGCCGGTCTGCAAGCCTCCTGGTGCGCCCAGGGAAAGCAGGCCGCTGAAGCGTGGGCCAAATTGATGAATGTTGAAATCACGTGGTTTGACGGTGAACTGGCCGCAACAAAACAGCGTGCCGCCATTGATAACATGTCAACCCAGAAATGGGATTTCGTTGCCATTCAAACTTTCGGTATTGGAACCCTGACTGATCCCATCCAGAAAATGATTGATGCAGGAACGCCGGTGATTGCCATGGATACGTTGGTGGCTCCTCCAGGCACCATTGCCATTCACACCTTTATTGCGCCTGACAATATCATGATGGGATCATCCGTCACATCGCAGTTGATGGCTGCCATCAAGGGCGAAGGCAATGTAGTAATGACGCAAGGGGCATTGGGCCACTCTGGTGCGCAAGGCCGTGCCAAGGGCTTTAAAGCCGTTGCCGCCGGTTTCCCCAATGTGAAACTTATCAATGAAGAACCAGCCGATTGGGATGTGACGAAGGTTGCGCGCATCTGGGATTCAATCCTCACGCAAAATGACAAGATTGCAGGTGCATTCTTCCATAATGACGATATGGCCCTTGCCGCTTATAATGTGATGAAGGCCAAGGGCCGCACCGATATTATCATTGCAGGTGTGGATGCCATGCCACCTGCCGTGCAAGCGGTGCTTGATGGCACCATGCTGGCAACAGTGCGCAACCCCTCTTGCCGTATCCATGGCTGGGCTGTGGCTGCCGGTGTGGCTGCTGTTCAAGGTGGCGAAAAGGCCGGCAAGGATATTCCAAACTTCATTCTTGCGGACGGGCCGGTGATCACGAAGGAAACCGCACCTGGTCATTTGTGGCTGCAAAAGAATTTCCTGATCTGATTGTTGATCATGACGCAAACTGACAGCGGGGACGCAACACCGCCCCTGCTTCAACTTAACCACGTATCAAAATCTTTCGGTGGCATTGCCGCGTTGAAGGACGTTGATTTTACCTTGCATGCTGGAGAAATTCACGGGCTTGTGGGTGAAAATGGCGCAGGCAAATCCACCACCATGAAAATCATCGCCGGCGTTTATGCCGACTATGAAGGCGAAATGCAGGTGGATGGCAAACGCGTGCATTTTCGTTCCGCACGCGATGCGCTGGCCGCGGGCATTGGCATGGTGCACCAGGAACTATCAACCATTCCTGATTTGACGGTGGCTGAGAATGTGTTTCTGGGTCACCAGCCGCTTAACAAATTGGGTTTGGTTGATTGGGCGCGAATCAACCGGGAAGCCGCCCGCCTCATTTCAAGCCTTGGCCTGGAAATTGATCCAAAAACGCCAATGGGTTCATTGCCGGTTGGCCTGCAGCAATTGGTCGAGCTTTCACGCGTGCTGTTTTCTGGCGCACGCACCATCATTCTTGATGAGCCAACATCTGCTCTTTCGCCACCGGAGGTGAAGCGGCTTTTTGCAGTGCTGAGAAAAATCAAGGCAGAAGGACGAGGCATCATCTTCATATCGCATTTTCTGGATGATGTTCTGGACATCTCAGACACCGTCACAATTTTTCGCAATGGCAAGAAAGTGGCTACTGAGCCAGCACCAGCACTCACCAAAGACGCGGTCATTTCACATATGATCGGCCATGGCTCGATTGGCATGCATATGGGTGAAAGCACAGAGCTGAGCAGTGATGACATGAGGCCCATTGTGCTGGCAGCGCAAAGCATAGGGGATGGTAAAACCCTGCACGATGTTTCATTGCAATTGCGTGGCGGAGAAATCACCGGCGTATATGGCTTCATGGGGTGCGGGCAAGTTGAATTGGCGCGTGCCCTTTTTGGCAAAAACAAATTAAAAAATGGTCATATTATTCTGGATGGTAAGCAGCATGCGTTCAGCTCAACATCTGCCGCACGCCGCGGCGGCATTGCCTTTGTGCCTGAAAACCGCCGCATGATGCTGTTTCGTAGCGAGCCGGTATACAAGAACGTTTCAATAGCCATTCTTGATCGCATTCACCGCCTGTTTTTAAAACCCCGGCAGGAACGCACAATCGCAACTAAACATGCAATTGATTTGCAAATCAGGCCCCCCAGTCCAAACATGACTTTGGGCTCTTTGTCAGGCGGCAACCAGCAAAAAGTGGCTTTGGCAAAATGGCTGACGCATTTGCCAAAAGTTCTCATTCTCTCCGAACCCACGCGCGGCATGGATGTTGGTGCGAAAGAAGATGTGATCCGCATCGTCAAGGATTTGCGCGACAAGGGTGTTGCAATTCTCGTTCTTTCAACAGAGCCTGAAACCATTCTCACACTTGCCAACCGCGTCAGTGTTTTGCGCAAGGGCCTTGTGGCGCGGGAATTCAAAAGCGGAACACTTTACAAAGCCGATCTCTTGGCGGCGGCATAGGGAGAAGATATGAGCGGATCAACCGACCCAATTACCAGCAGTCACAAAGGCAATGGGCTCAAAACCATTTTAAGAAATCAGTTGCGGAATATTGCACCCGTGTTCACGCTGCTGGCGTTGGTGATTTTTTTCTCGGTGGCCAGCTCATCGTTTTTCACGATGGTCAACTTCATGAATATTCTGTCCCAGATTTCCATCACGGCCATCATCGCTGTCGGTTTGACTTACGTCATTCTCACCTCTGAAATTGATCTCTCTGTTGCAGCCGTTGCCAATGCCATAGGGATTACTGTGGCCTTTTTCACGGTGCAACCCGATTACGTAAACATTGCAAATTTGCCCATGCCAGGTGTTATTGCCATTGGCCTGACCCTGTTAAGCGCCCTGGCCTTTGGACTGATCACAGCGTTCGGTGTCACCTGGATTGGCATTCCGTCTTTCATCATGACACTGGCCATCATGCAAATTGCAAACGGCGTATCAGCCCTTTTGGTGCGGGGGCAAATCGCCTATTCCTATCCTGATCTCATCACCCTGTTGGGATCAGGCTCCATCTTCGGCATAAGGTGGACGATTATCGTGGCCATCCTGTTCTTGGCTGTTGGACATTTCATACTGACCTATACGCGCTTTGGCCGCTATATCTACATGACCGGGGGTAACCGCGAGGCCGCTGAATATTCGGGCGTGAATGTAAAATTCATCATCGGCTCTGTCATGGTCATATCCGCAATGTGTTCTGGCATTGCAGGCATGTTGGCCGTTGCTTATTTTGGCTCTGCCCAGCAAAACCAGTTTGACTCTTATCTGCTAGATGCCATCGCGGCCGTGGTTGTGGGCGGTACGAGTTTGTTTGGCGGACGTGGCGGCATCGGCAACACCATCATTGGGCTTTTGGTCTTGGGCGTTCTTAACAATGGGCTTGATCATATCCAGATTGACAGCTTTCTGAAAATTCTGATCAGAGGCCTCATTTTGTTGACGGCGCTGATCGTCAATGTCTATGCCCAGAAACTGAAAGAGTCGGAATAAATGTCACCCGCTATTTTGGCAAAAGCGGGTTTTCTAATTTGTACTACCCTCGTTCTGGAAAAAGTTGCAGCAATCCTTCGGTTGATGCGGGTGTAATGCCGCGTTCGGTGATAAGCCCCGTAACCAGCCTGGCAGGGGTCACATCAAAAGCAGGGTTGGCGGCAGGCGTTCCTTCAGGCGATATGCGCACCTTGCTGATTGTGCCATCGCTGCTGCGCCCCTGAACAAACGTCACCTCATCAGCACTGCGTTCTTCAATCGGAATGTCTTTCACGCCGTCATGAACAGTCCAGTCAATGGTAGGAGATGGCAGGGCCACATAAAATGGAACGCCGTTGTCATGCGCTGCAAGGGCTTTTAGATAAGTCCCGATTTTGTTGCACACATCTCCCCCCGCTGTTGTTCTATCCGTCCCAACAATCACCATATCAATGGCACCATGTTGCATCAGGTGGCCGCCTGCATTGTCCACAATCAACGTATGGGGAACCCCGTGATTGATCATTTCCCAAGCCGTCAATTGCGCACCTTGATTGCGCGGCCTCGTTTCATCAACATAAATATGAACCGGAATCCCTGCATCGTGTGCTGCGTAAATGGGTGCCGTGGCTGTGCCATAATCCACTGTGGCCAACCATCCGGCATTGCAGTGCGTAAGAATGTTGACCACACCGCCTGACCGTTTTTGTGCAGCAATGTCTTTGATTAGCTTCAAACCGTGCCGCCCTATGGCACGGTTGAGTTCCACATCTTCATCGGCAAGTTGAGCAGCGCGCCTGTAAGCTGCATCCCTGCGGTTGGCTTTGGCAAGGGGCTGCAGTATGCGCCGCATGTCGTCCAGTGCCCATTTCAAATTTATAGCCGTTGGCCTTGTCTTGTGTAAAAAATTGCACGTTGTTTCAAGGTGCTCATCCGATGGGGTAACCCCCATGGCAATGGCCACGCCGTAAGCAGCGGTTACCCCAATCAGAGGGGCACCCCTAACCCACATATCTCGGATGGCAATCGCCACATCCTCAACGGAGACCAATGACGCAATCCGAAATTCATGGGGCAGCCAGCGCTGATCAATGATGTCTACCGATCTCTGATCTGCACTAAGCCAAATGGTGCGGTAATGTGTTGTATCTACCTTCAAGTCACCGTCTCCTGTTCTAGCCGCTGGGCCAAGGCGTTTACTTCAGACATGCTGTGAATGGAGGCTCTGTTCACGGCAAGATGTCTGCCAAGTTTAAGGGCTTTCAGTTCGCAAGCCGCTCTCGTGTCTGTGTTGGCAATCAGCTCAAAATCCGCATTATGCGCAAGGCCAAGTATTCGCCTGTGCATTTCAACTCCCGCAAATCCAAGCATGTCCACCCATATAGCCTGCAACACGTGGTCCAGGGCCTGCGCTGAGCCCAAAGCATCATTCTGATCTTCAAAGAGCTGGCGCTGATACAAAATTCCCGTGCGCTCGCTGTGCCACAGCCTGGAGAATTCGGTGCAGAACACATGCCAGATTTCCGTGCACGTGGTGAGCAGATAAGCTCTCATACTGTTGCGCGGCGTTGCGCCTTCGTGACCGGATTGAGAAAAATAACTCATCCAGAAATTGGCCAGCAATATGCCAACATCAAAGGCCATCGGGCCATAAAAGGCAAATTCAGGGTCTATCACCCGCACATCATCATCTGTCACCATGATAGAGCCAGTGTGGAGATCACCATGAATCAAAGTTTCAGGCATAGCCGCAAAAATGTGTTTGAGACGCTGCGAAGCCACCTTCAAGTCTCGGTCACCACGAAGCTGCGCGACGATTGCATCAAGCTGGGGCGACGTATGGCGGTTGCGTTTGGCGTTAAAATATGGATCGGTGAAAACCAAAGATTCAGTGATGTCACACAGCGCGGCGTTATCTGCAAAAAGTGCCAGATCAGCTTTGCGCACTTTTGTCTCCATGCACAAATCAGAACCCCGGAATAATGTGCGCGCCAGAAAGCATCCCAGCTTTGGTGCCAGATTGGGAATTTCGCGACCCTCGATTAACGCGCGCCGCAAAATTATGTGCGGAGACAGATATTCCATGATGATGATGGCTTGTTGCTCATCAAAATGGAATATCATTGGTGTCATTCCGGCATCACGCTGCGATTGGCGCATGAGTGCTTGATATTCAAAGTAGGATCGTTTGAGTGGCAGGGGCCAACTGTCGCCAACCAAGCGCACATAAGGCAAGGCCTGCTTTATAACAGCGCTGCCAACAGGTCCCTCTACAATGAATACCAGATTAAGATTGCCGTCGCCCACCTCGCGCACCCGCCATGCGCTGGCATCATGTCCAATCTGATCGCGTAAAATGTCCAGGTCCCCCAGACGCATCGCAAGCGTGTCACATGTGAGTGCAATAAAATTTTCGTATGTGTTCATCTTCAGCTTGTTGCCTGAAATTCAACAAGTTCATTTTACCCTCAATGTCGAAGGCAGGGCAAGGTCGGCAATCAAGCAGCCATCAAACGGTTCACTTCATCCACAAGGTCGCGCAAATGGAAGGGCTTGGATAAAACTTTGGCATCCTTGGGTGCGTTTGAATCAGGGTTCAACGCCACGGCAGCAAAACCGGTTATGAACATGATCTTCAGGGACGGATCCAGTTCAGCGGCACGCCGTGCCAGTTCAATTCCGTCCATCTCCGGCATTACGATATCTGTCAGCAACAAATCAAAATTGTCTTGCTTGATTTCTTCATACGCACTGGCGCCTTCTGCAAAGGGCGTAACGCGGTGTCCTGCTTTTTCCAGTGCCTTTACCAGAAAGCGCCGCAAATCATCATCGTCTTCTGCAAGAATAATTTTTACCATAACACTCTCTATCTGACAGCCTGAAGGCAGGGTCAAGCCATCTCATGTGGTTGAACTGGCCTTTTCTCACATATGTGAAAGTGCTTTAGGCCAAAAGGGGTAAACAGGTGATGAAGCAATTCAGTGGACAAAGCTTTCGCTTTGGAGCCATATCGTGCCGACGCAAGACTATAATCTAAACGGGAATGTGAATGGCAGAACAGTTTTTTGAAATCATGGCACCCGCCCAATGGACTGTGCCTGCCGTTTTCAATTCGCCCCACAGTGGATCACTTTTACCCCCCTCTTTCTTGCAACAATCAAGGCTTTCCGCCGAAGCACTGCGTCAATCTGAAGACAGTTTTGTCGATGAATTGTTTATCGGTTGCCAGGCGGCAGGTTCTCCCATGCTGCGCGCACTTGTATCGCGTGCTTATATCGATTTGAACCGCGAACCCTATGAGCTTGACCCACGCATGTTCATGGAAACCCTGCCAGGGCATATGAACCCGGGGTCACCGCGTGTGGCTTCAGGCCTTGGCACCATTCCACGCCTGGTCGCAGAAGGTGAAGACATTTACCGTGGCCGCATCCACCTTTCGGACGCATTGCAGCGCATTGAAACGATATACCAACCTTACCACCGCACTTTGACTGCACTGCTCAACGAGTGTTTTAACGCAACCGGCTTTGCACTGTTGGTAGATTGCCACTCAATGCCGTCTTCGGCCGTCAAATCAACCCATGCCCGCAGTGCCGATATTGTATTGGGCGACCGTTTTGGTGCTGCGTGCGGAACTGAAATTTCCCATACTGTGGAGGAATTGCTGTCGCGTGCGGGTTTTAAGGTGGTCAGGAACCGGCCTTATGCCGGAGGATTTATAACCGAAACCCACGGCACACCCCGCCATAATCGGCACGCGCTGCAAATTGAAATCAACCGCGCGCTATATATGGATGAATCCAAACTTCTGAAAAAGAACGAGTTTGTCTATATCCAAAAATTGTTGGCGAAAGTCATTGCCGACATCCTGGCCTATTTGCCGCAAGACCAGAATTCCGAAGTCCAGAAAGCTGCAGCTGAATAAAAAAAGGGGCCGATGCACCAAGGTGATCGGCCCAAGTCTAGGGAGGAAACGCCCAAGATGGGCAACGAGAGATCATCATGGATGCTCATCTCGTGAGACCTATCTGGCAGTGCACCATGACAATATCAAGGCCTACTCTCTTACAAATCGAACGCGTGTAAACAAATGACACAAAATTAAATTACTATTTATAAACAAGTAATTGAATTTATTCATTTAATTTAAGACATGCGAAAATAACATAGCTTTCAACTGTTGCTGCATTGCAACATTTTGATCAAATGGTAAAACGAATGATGACAGCCGAAACCGAAACGTCCCGCTTAACAGATTTTGCTCTCAGTCTGGCTGAAGCCTCAGCAAAAGTAATCCTGCCGCAGTTTAGAAAAAATATCGCTGTGGATGTCAAACAAGCGGAAGTCTGGGATCCAGTCACGGAAGCTGACCGATCAGCCGAGCGTATCATCCGGGAACTCATCGAAAAAACCTATCCTGAACATGGCATAATCGGCGAGGAATATGGCACGAAGCGAGGCACGTCTGCCTATGAGTGGGTGCTTGATCCAATCGATGGCACCAGAGCTTTTGTGATCGGCATGCCAACATGGACAACGCTGATTGGCCTTTACCGCGATGGAAAGCCCCTGCTTGGAATCATGAACCAACCTTTTGTGGGCGAGCTGTTCTTTGGCAATCCGCAAGGGGCGTGGCACAGCCATGGTGGCCAAACTCACCCTCTCCATGTGCGGTCCGGATTGCCGTTGTCGAAGGCCTCGGCGGGAACCACGTCGCCCCACCTTTATGATGGGCACCCGAATTTTGAGCATCTGCGCAAATCCGTCATTTCTATGCGCTACGGTGGAGATGCCTATTTCTTCAGCCTTGTGGCCGCAGGGCAACTGGACATTGCCTTAGATCCCGGCTTGCAGATTTATGATGTGGCAGCCCTCATTCCCATCATCAGAGGTGCTGGTGGAGTAATTGGAACCTGGACCGATAATGACCCTGCACAAGGCGGAAATGTGATTGCCGCCTCCTCACAAGCTTTGTTGAATGAAGCGAGTGAGGTTATGCAAACGGGGCTTTATTCGTCGCGGTAAACCCGCTCGCGCTTTTCATGGCGCTCCTGGGCTTCAATGGAAAGTGTGGCGGTGGGCCTTGCATCCAGGCGCTTTAATCCAATTGGATCGCCCGTTTCTTCGCAGAAGCCATAAGAGCCATCTTGGATCCGCTTCAACGCAGATTCTATTTTTGAAATCAACTTGCGTTGCCTGTCGCGCGTGCGAAGCTCAAGCGACCGGTCTGTTTCTGATGAAGCACGGTCTGCCACATCGGGCAGGATATGGTTTTCATCTTGCAAATGCGAAATGGTTTCTTTGCTTTCGCGAATGATGTCATCTTTCCACGCCATCAACTTGCGGCGGAAATATTCAACTTGGCGCGGGTTCATAAACGGCTCGGAGTCGCCAGGCTTGTAATCTTCGTCCAGTGTAATCGACATTTACAGTCTCTCTACCCTTGTGATGGGCGGTGCTATAGCGCCGCTCTATGACGGGTGCAATAGTTGCTTATCAAACTGAAACACGTCGTGATTCGTCACGTTTATCGCGCATCTGCATCATCCAGTAAGAACTTTGCACACCAAGCCTGCCCAACTGGCCAAAAGCCCATTGCGGCGCAAACGGCGCAAACCTGCGATAAGCATCATCGCCATCAGCAATGGCTGATGCAAGAACAAGACCAGCCATGGCAGTGGTATTAAGTCCATGCCCGCCAAAAGCGGTTGCAAACCATTGACCCTCGGCATCGCGCCCGATCAACGGCATTTTGTGAACCGCATAACCCATCAAACCAGACCACGCATGTTCAATGCGCGGGTTGCCAAGTGCAGAATAAGTGGAAAGCATGTCAGCCTTCATCCGCTCTGCCAATCTTGCGGGTTGTGAAACACGCGTGGTAATGCGACCGCCCCATAAAATTCGCCCCTCATCAATCAAGCGGTAATAATCCCCGGCCCGGCGTGTATCGGCAATCGCCGCCCGCGTGTTGATCGAATTTTGCGCTAGAGGCTCCGTTACAGCAATGTAAGTGGCAACTGGCAAAACAGCCCGGCCAGACGGGCGGTGCACATCGCGCCCGGTTGAAGACACGCAATGCACAACATGCTGGGCGCGCACTTCACCGTGAGCAGTCTTGACCAGAAATAGAGACCCTTCTTTTGTGCTGCTGACAACAGCAGAATTTTCAAAAATAGTGGTCCCTGCAACGCGTGCTTTTTCTGCAAGAGACAAACAATAGCGTAAAGGGTGGATATGAAACGCCTTGGGAAACATCAAGCTGTCGAAATACCGCTGCGTCACCAGTTTCTGGCGCGTTTCAGCTGGCTTAAGATATTGCACCTCTTCGCCATAGTGCCGCGCCAGAGCCTCTCCATAACGGTGCAATCCACCACCATCATCATGGCGCGCGCAGAAAATCCAACCCTCTCCCATCTTGTCGTGTGGCGATATCTCTGCCCTCACAAACTCTGTTCCACTTTTAGACAGATCATAAAGAGCGCGCGCTGCATCAAGCCCCACACGCTTTGCAACATCATCCATGCCAAGCGCAAAACCATTTGACACAAATCCGCCATTGCGCCCGGATGCCCCTGACCCAATAAGATTTTTTTCGAGCAAGACCACTTTCAACCCGCGTCGTGAAAGTTCCAGCGCCGTGGTCAAGCCCGCAAGCCCCGCCCCCACCACGCAAACATCCACAGCACATTTCTGCGAAAAGGGTAAGCTTGCCATGTCGCGCTTGGCGGTTGCTTCATACCACGTTTCAAATTTCTGAATCATCTGTGCCAAACCGAACCACTCTAATTTTCTCATGCTTAACGCAAAATTAGAACAACCTGTCCATATTTAATAATATCTGGGTCAGTGTGGATTTTTAAAAATGCGTTTTGTATCTCTGTTTGCAATTTTGGCGTCTACAGCATTATCCGGCTGCGCTGGCGGCGACGGTTCAGCCCTAAGCTTGGCCACATCAGGTGTGGCTGTGTGCGGCATTAATGACCCGAATTGCGCCATAGCGGGTTCTGGAACGGGGACCGGCACAGGAACTGGGACCGGCACAGGAACTGGGACCGGCACAGGAACTGGGACGGGCACAGGCACTGGCACAAACACAGGAAACACCGCATCCATTTCAACGGGTGACGCCACGATAACACTTGAAAACGAAATTATCACGTCCAGCAAAGCAACACCCGCGGTTTCGACACTAACGCAAACTGCAGGGACCAGCGGCAATCCAAATACAGCTAAAATTTCTATTGATACAAACACACCAACAAACGCCAACTGGCCCATTGCCAAAACAATGGATGAGTATTTGGCAGGAACAAACGCATCTGGTCCGCCAAATGGTCTTGGCGCGTCAAGCTTGGGCGGCGACTACAAAGAGTATCGCGCTTATTCCAGAGATCCAAAAACCAATTCTGGTATTGACGAGGAACTTCAGGTTTGGAACTTCAACCACAGTTACGTCACACAATATCGTGACGTGACCGCAGGCGGCGGTGCCGCTGCCCACCAAGCGTGGTCCTTCGGTGGTACAAAAACATCAGCAGCTGCCATGACCACCAAGGGCTCAGGCACTTATATCGGGAAATTTGGTGCGACCGCCAAAACCGCGGGCTTTGTTGACTCGAACGACGTCTATCAAACACTGTCTCACAATAATGAATGGTCAGTTCAAGGCGATAGTAACTTGACAGCAGACTTTGTTACGGGCGCCTTTGCAGGTACTTTAACACCGCAGCAATGGCTGGGCAAAGAAACTTTGAATGGTGGAACAGGCCTAAAACAAGTTTCTGCTGGCAATTTTGCAGACCCTAACTGGGTTGGATATATGAATGACAACGTTATCTTGAAGGGTACAATCACCAACAACGCCACAACAGGCAACAAGATTGTGGGCACTGCAGTGGTTGATCCAACAACGGGGTGGATCACCAACAGCACCTCTAATGCCATGTATGCCGGTGTATATGGCTCAACCGCACAGGAAATTTCGGGTGCATTTGGCCTCGAAGCGATAGTGCCTGGTCCAATCGGAGGCTATTATCCAATCAATAAGGATGGCCGCGGTGACATCACTATGAGCGGCGTGTTCAACGGACAATAATGGTCCAACGGTCCCGCAAATCTTCAGGACGAGAGCGTCGTGGCAGCGGCGCTCTTTGTATTTTGCTTGCACTGTTCGTAAGTTCATTCTCACCGCCAGCATTTGCTGCAAAGCCACTGACGAATGGGCAGGTTCGTGTTTATGAGTCAGCCGATGAAGGTCAACGCGTTCATTTTCTTATTGAACGAGCCAAGATGGGCCAAGGGGAACTGGTGGAAACCTTGCTCCAGCATTATCCCCTGCAAGGGCCGCACGCTATCAATCGCACCTTGTTTATTCAAGGGTTGGTGCTCGAAGCGCAAGGAAATTTGACTGAAGCCGCAAAAAATTATCGCGCAGCATTGGCGCGTGACCCATCGCTGACTCTTGTCCGCGTCCAGTTGGTGCAGTGCCTTGACAAACTCGGCCAAGACTCCAGCGCCAAGCATCACTTACAACTTCTTGAAGCTGAAGCACCTAACCAGGATGTGGCCAACAGCATCAAATCTTTTATGGACCGTATTGATGCAAAGCGGCCCCTTACCTTCAGCGGATTTGTTGCAGTGGCTCCTTCAACAAACATCAACGCTGGTTCATCGCACAGCAAAGTCTATGCGCCAGCTTTCGGGAACGATGCCTACTTTGACATCAACAGCGCCGACCAGAAGCAAAGCGGCATAGGTATTTCAACAGGCTTGAGTGTTGGATACTCCAAACGGCTGGGCAATCATTGGGAAGCTGTTTTGGCCGGAGATATTTCCGGAAGCCTTTATGTCGATAAGAATTACAACTCAGCAGCCCTCAGCCAATCAGCAGAAATGCGGTACCACCTGAATAATGGATATCTGGGTATAGGCGGAGTTGCAGACCAATCCATCAATCCAAATGCAAATAATTATCTGGTTGATGGTCTGACCTATCACAGCTTTGGTCCCCGTGTTTCAATGCTGAGGTTTCTCGGTGACAGGAACAGGTTGCATGCCAGCGCCGTTTATGAATGGCGCGATTACGCCAACTCAACACTTCTGGATGGCACTGCTTTGCTGAGTGAAGCTTCTCTCAACCATGGATTTGACCAAACATTTAATGTGACCCTATCTGCAGGGTTTGACAAAGTTAATGCCAATCAAAAGAATCTTGGATACCAGACCTATTTTGGTGGCTTGGGATTATACAAGGAACTGCCCCTGGGTCTGACTGTCAATGTGAACACGCAAGCTCGCATTTCCAGTTTCGATGAAGAGAACCCGTTCTTCATGGTAACCCGCAAAGACCAACGTTATATTGGCTCTGTCGGTTTAACCAAGCGCGATTTCAATATCTACGGTTTCGCGCCTGAACTGTCCTATACTTACACAAAAAATGTCAGCAACATTGCAGTTTATGATTATGACGCACATGCCGTTAATCTGCGCCTGACCAAGGATTTCTAATGGTTGCCCCACACGCACGCACTGGCTAAAGCACGTTCATGCGTTTTAATTCAAGCAAGGATTTTGCAAATTTACCGTCCAAAGCTGTGACTGTCTTGGGCATGTCAGGTGTTGGCAAAACAACATTGGCCGCTGTGATGCAAGCGCAACACTGGTTTCAATATTCCGTCGATTACCGTATTGCCACACGTTATATGGATGAGCACATCGTCGATAATTTCAAGCGCGAAGCAATGGAAAATCCGTTTTTGGCGGAATTGTTGCGGTCTGATTCAATTTACATCCGCTCCAATATTACGTTTCACAATCTAGCTCCGCTGTCCACCTATCTGGGCAAACCCGGCAACCCAGCCAAAGGCGGCATCAGTTTCAGCGCGTACAAATTGCGCCAAGCCCAGCACCGCGAAGCTGAAATTAAGGCGCTGCTTGATGTGCCTGAATTTATTCGCCGCGCTTTCGAGATCTATCGCTATCAAAACTTCATCTGAGATTCTGGCGGCAGTTTGTGTGAGGTGGTGGACGCAGAAATCGAGCATGATGCGGTTTTGAAATCGCTAAGTGAAAGCACCATGCTGCTCTATATAGAGGGAACGCCAGAGCATGCCGCCATGCTGGTGGATAGGTTCCGCAAACATCCAAAGCCCATGTATTACCAACCGGAATTTCTTGATGAAAAATGGGCCGAGTACAAAGCCCTCAATCAGATATCAAGCGACGACGAAGTTGATCCCGATGGATTTGCCATATGGGGGTTTGAGCAGCTGCTGCATCACCGCATACCGCTTTACAAAAAAATCGCTGATCGTCATGGCTATACGCTGCGAATGCAGGATATTCCCGCCATTCAAACCGAGGCCGACTTTATTGGCCTTCTGTGCAAAACAATTGATCAAGCCTGATTTAAGCCATGCCCATCCGCATTCCAGATGAACTGCCCGCCCGCCGCATCCTCGAACAAGAGGGTGTCATGGTCATGACCGAAGCAACAGCCAACCGCCAGGACATCAGGCCGCTGCGCATTGGACTTTTGAACTTGATGCCCAACAAGATAAAAACCGAAACCCAATTCGCCAGATTGGTGGGGGCAAGCCCTTTGCAGGTGGAATTGTCTCTGATCAAGATGACACACCACACGTCAAAGAATACCTCGCAAGAACACATTCTGGCTTTTTATGAAAGCTGGCAGAACATTAAAGACCAGCGCTTTGACGGTTTAATCATCACCGGCGCACCCATCGAACAGATGCCATTTGAAGATGTGACCTATTGGGATGAACTGTCGCGCATTTATGCATGGACGCAGACCCATGTGCAATCCACATTCAACATATGTTGGGCAGCCCAGGCGTCTCTCTATCATTTCTACAAAGTACCAAAACATGATTTGTCCCAGAAAGCCTTTGGTGTTTTTACCCACAAAAACCTGAAACCGTCTTCCCCTTTGCTACGTGGTTTTTCTGACAATTTTGAAATGCCCGTTTCGCGCTGGACAGAAAATCTCCAGCACGATTTACCCAAGGATAAAAATCTCGAAATCCTTATGGCCTCTGATGCTGTGGGTCTTTGTCTGGTGTCAGACCCTAACCACCGCATGATCAACATGTTCAATCACATTGAATACGATACAGGATCACTGGGGGAGGAATATTTCAGGGATGTGGAAGCTGGAAAAACCATAAGCCCGCCCGCCCACTATTTTCCCGATGATAATCCAAAGTTACCACCGTCAAACCGCTGGCGCGCCCACGCCCATTTGCTATTCGGCAATTGGATAAACGAGCTTTACCAGTCAACGCCATTTGATTTGAATGACATTGGCAGAACATAGCCAGGTCTTGTTTTAAGCTTTCGAAGGTCCCAACTATAGGCGCTGGCTTGAAGGGCAGACAGACTTTGAAATGGAATGATATCATTGATGGAAGCCGTCTTGCGACAGGTGGGCTGAAAGATTTCACAAGCCGATTGCTGCAGCCTACATTAAGACTGGGTGTTACGGGTCTTTCGCGGTCAGGCAAGACAATTTTCATCACGGCATTGGTTCATGCGCTGCTGCAAAAAGCCCGCCTTCCAGTGTTCGAAGCAATGGCTCAGGGGCGCATTTCAAACACCTATCTTGAACCGCAACCCGATGATGATCTGCCGCGCTTTGCTTATGAAAATCATCTGGAAAAATTAAGCGGCACAGATCGCCAGTGGCCAGAAGGCACGAAGCGCCTGAGCCAATTGCGCCTGACCTTGGACTATGAACCAACAGGGTTTTTTGCCCGCAACTTTGGCAGCGGCAAATTGCATATCGATATCATAGATTATCCGGGCGAATGGTTGCTCGATCTTCCATTGATGAACCTGTCCTATCAACAATGGTCAGCCAACACTGTTGCAGCCAGCAGACTGGCACCGCGCAGTGTGCTGGCAACCGATTGGCACCACCATGTAAACCAGATGAATGCTCACCAACCTGCGCATGAACTGGATGCGGTCAAGGCAGCCCAACTCTTTACGGCCTATCTGGCGCGCTGCCGCAAAGATGATGTCTCTCTTTCATCCTTGCCGCCCGGTCGCTTTTTGTTGCCAGGCGATCTCGAAGGCTCGCCCCTTCTTACATTTGCGCCCTTGGATATTAGCGCTGATACGCAATTTGCATCAGGCACCCTGGGCCACCTCATGGCCAGGCGTTATGATTCTTATGTGGCCCGCGTGGTCAAGCCATTTTTCTTTGGTCACTTTGCCAGGTTGGACCGCCAGATTGTGCTGGTAGACGCTCTCACTGCACTGAACGCGGGGGCAAATGCAGTGAATGATCTTAGAACAGCACTCACTGATGTGATGTCCAGTTTCAGGTTGGGGGCCAACTCGCTGGTGACCGAGCTTTTTGGCCACCGCGTTGAAAAAATCCTGTTTGCAGCAACGAAAGTGGATCTCTTGCACCACACGTCGCATGACAGGTTGGAAAATATCTTGCGTATTCTTGTCGATGATGCTGCCAAGCGCGCAGAGTTTGCCGGAGCCACCTACGATGTGTCAGCACTGGCAGCAATCCGCGCCACACGCGAGGCCACTGTTACGCAAAAAGGAGAGGTGCTGGCTTGCATTGCCGGGATTCCCGAAGCAGGTGAATCAATTGGCAAGATTAAATTCAGTGGTGAAACTGAAGCTGCAATTTTTCCAGGCGATCTTCCGGCAGACGCCAAGACGGCACTTGACGGCGAACTTAAGGGCCAGCTTAAATTTGTGCGTTTTCGGCCACCCCTGTTCAAGGATGTAACCTTCCCTCACATCAGACTTGACCGGGCGCTGGAGTTTCTGATTGGTGACAAATTTTCATGACCAGAAACACCAGAACCCCTCAGGCCTTTGTCATCACTGATAAACATTCCGCAAAAAAAACCGAAATCATCTTTGCCAATGATGACACGGCTCAAACCATAGTGGTTGCGCCAATCACTGCTGTACGCCGAAGAAACAGGGGTTGGCGCTGGGGTAACATTCTCCTTGGCGCCATCGCAAGTCTCATCACATTATGGGCGGGCTTCACAATCACCCAAATGATCGAGGGCTTTTTTGCGAGTTCTCCAATCCTCGGTTGGACGGCCCTGGCTGCTGCCGGAATTGCCGCATGTGCAGCACTTGTCATCATGTTGCGTGAAATCTGGGGACTGGCGCGGCTGAGGCGCATTGAGAAACTGCAGCTGACGGCAGCTCATGCCCTCAACCAGGACGATGAAAATTCTGCACAGCAAACTGTTGCAGGCTTGGTCAGCCTGTATCAAAATCAACCTAACCACGCCTGGAACATCAAAAACTATAACATTCACGCTGCTGACATTCTGGACCCAAGAGACCGCGTGCGGCTGGCCGAACGCTATCTGGTTGATCCCTTGGACGAGACCGCCCACAGAATAATCTCAAAACGCGCCAAACGCGTCACCCTGTTAACGACAGTCACTCCGGCAGCCACGCTTGATATCTTGTTTGTGGCAGCGCAAAACATTGCCATGCTGCGGGAGCTTGCAACACTTTATGGGGGCAGGCCTTCAACCTTTGCAACGCTGAAGCTTGCCCGCATGGTGGTGACCCATTTGGCAATTGCTGGCGGACTCGCTCTGTCGGATAATTTTATCCATTTGTTTGTGGGCAAAGGTCTGCTGGGCCGGCTGTCCACACGCTTCGGCGAAGGTGCCGTAAACGGAATTCTCACCTCCCGCATCGGCCTTGCGGCTTGCGATGTGTGCAGGCCCATTCCGCAAGAGGCAAACAAACGTGAAAAACTGGGAAGCCTGTTGAAGGAGCTTGCAAACTTCAGCGGCGAGCCGGAAAAATCAAAATGATGTTAACGCTTTGTTAACGCCCTTCTCACTTTTAACCTTGGCGCCATAGTATAACGCTAAACCTTCTCCCATAATGAGCCATTCATAATGGTCCATTGATCAGGAGCGTAAAGTTTGACTCTAACTGCGGCACCCAAACTGCAAGATCCGACCATGGGTACTTTGCTGGATAGTCCGCCCATTGTCATGACCAATTTTTCAAGTTTAACTCTCAAAACAATTTCAACTATTGAAGATTTGCGCACGCTTGAATACGACTGGCGAAAACTTGAAATTGAAAATGAGGGTCGCTCAACCGTGTTTCAGTCCTTTGACTGGATCATGGCGTGGTGCGAATCTTATTTACCGGGCAATGGCCAAAGTGAAATCTTCGTCATCACCGGATACCGTGGCGTAAATCTGGTTTTTGCGTTGCCCCTCATCAAGACACGTAAAACCGGGGTGATCATTCTGGATTGGCTCACCCATCCCATTGGCCAATATGGCGACGCGCTGTGCGCCAAGTCAGAAGACCCGCAAGTGTGGATGACATCCGCCTTGGAACACATTACAAAATCAAGGTGTGCGGATCTGGTGCGCTTGCGCCACGTGCGCGACACCAGCAATGTTGCCAATTTTGCCAAGCGGCACATGCAAGATGCAAAATACAATGAACGAGCCCCTTATCTTGATTTGACAGAATTCAAAACTGAAGCAGAATATGATGCCCGTTACACATCGACCCAACGCAAACGCCGAAAGAAAATTCGGAAAAGTTTGGAGGAAATGGGAGATGTGAGTTTTGCGGTGCTGCCGCCCGGTGCAGGGCGTGATGTAGCCATCGATCAATCCATCATTGAAAAAAATGCGTGGCTGTCTGATCGGGGCCGCTTCAACCGCGTCATGGGCTGTCCAAGCCATGTTGCATTTCTGAAAAGACTTGCACGCATTTCAAATTCAAATTTTACGGCCGTGACCACGGAAATCAAGGCTGGGCAAAAACCCGTTTCATGGGAAATTGGCTTTCGCTACCTCGGCACCCATTTTGCCTACATAACCTCGCACGTGAACGCACTCACAGATTTGTCGCCAGGGCGCTTGCATATGGACTATTCACAGCGCCAGGCCTTGGCCGACGGCCAAAAACAGTTCGATCTCATGGTACCACACGACATTCACAAGGAATCGTGGAGCTCTGGCACCATTCCCACCAATGATTATTTCCAATCTGTCAGCTTTCTGGGTTGGCTTTATGGGCAGACCTATCTGAAAGCATTGCGCCCTCTGATGCGCAAGCTTTATTATAAATTGCCCTCCAGAGCCTTGCGACTGCTGCAGCCCCTCACGCGGCATTGATTCATTTTTCGGGTGGTTTCAGTCGGTCACATGGCTTAATGCCGAACTTATGAAAACAGCCAACCAACAGTTCATGGGCCCCCTTGATTGGACATTCCTGATAATTCTGAGTGCCATCTGGGGCGGTTCATTTTTCTTTTTTGCTGTCATTATCAAAGAGCTACCGGTTTTCACGATCGTTTTCTTTCGTGTGTTCCTGGCCACCTTGGCGCTCTGGCTTTATATTCTGCTTTCGCGCCAGGAGATGCCTGATCTCAAAACAATCTGGCACAATTTTTTTCTGATGGGGCTGCTCAATAATGTGATTCCCTTCAGCCTCATCGTTTGGGGCGAAAGCAAGGTTGCCCCCGGCCTTGCTGCGGTGTTGAACGCAACGACACCTTTTTTTGCCGTCATTGTTGCGCATCTGTCCACTCAGAATGAAAAACTGACCTGGAACCGAATGGCAGGCGCCATAATTGGTTTGGCGGGGGTGGCAGCTTTGGTGGGTTATGATGCCTTGAAGAACTTGGGCATTGACCTGCCGTTTCAATTGGCCATCGTGCTTGCGTCGTTGAGTTATGGCGTCAGCACAATTTTCGGGCGGCGCATTGCAAAAATTCCACCCTTGGTCACGGCCGCCTCGCAAACAGCGGCATCGAGCATCATGATGTTTCCCTTGATGATGGTGATTGACCATCCGTTTTCGCTGCCGATGCCAAGCCTTTATGCAACATCATGTTTGCTCGCTTTGGCACTGGTGTGTACCGCAATAGCCTATCTCATATTTTTCAACATCGTAAAGCGCGCTGGCATGACCAATGTAACGTTGGTTACATTTCTGGTGCCCATCAGCGCCATGATATTGGGTGCCATGTTCCTGAACGAGGATATTTCATCGCGCCATATACTGGGCATGGTTGTAATAGGTTTAGGTCTTGCCTTGATTGATGGGCGCATTCCCAGCAAGATATTGGTTTTTACCAAAGGTTAGAAAAAGTTATAATGTCAGCCACAGTGTTCACACCCTACTCCGGCCTCTTCGGCGGCATTCTCATAGGCCTTGCAGCAGTTGTGTTGATGGCAGGCAATGGCCGTATCATGGGGGCCAGTGGAATTTTTGGCGGATTGCTCACTTTGAATTTTGATCGCAATTTTGCCTGGCGCGCCATTTTCACCGCGTGCTTGCTCATTGGTACAGCATGGACAGCGGTGTTCACTGGCATTGCTCAAGAGATGGCTTTTGGCAAATCGCCTCTGCTAACCGCATTTGGCGGCTTCATGGTGGGTTTTGGTGTTTATCTTGGCAACGGATGCACGTCTGGCCATGGCATTTGCGGCAATGCCAGATTTTCAAAACGCAGCTTTGTGGCCACAAGCGTGTTTCTCGTTGTGGCCATAGGCACAACAAGCATTCTGCGGCACGTGATCGGAATTTGAGCATGGAAAAAATCTCAAGCGCAGTTGCGGGCCTGTTATTTGGGGCCGGGCTGACATTATCTGGAATGGTAAACCCCATGAAAGTTTTGAATTTTCTGGATCTTTTCGGCATCCATGATTTCACATTGGCGTTTGTAATGGGCGGCGGTTTGCTGACAGCACTGATCGGTTATCAAATGTTATTGAATCACAACAAGCCCTTGTTTGCTTCCAGATTTCATATGCCAGACACACCTGTGATTGATGCAAAACTGTTGGGCGGCGCTGCACTTTTTGGTGTGGGCTGGGGTGTCAGCGGCATGTGCCCAGGTCCTGCACTCGCAGGACTGGTGTTCAGCAACAGTTTGAGTTTTATTTTTGTAGGCACAATGGCCGCAGGAATTTTAACTGCGAGATTTATGGCATCCGTCCGTAACGGGTCATAATCGCCATCATCTGTTCAACGGGCAATGCTATGCTGGTGTTGCCACCGCGCCCCACCATCGTTTCATTGCAGATCATGGAATCCAATACTGCTTCTTCTGTGGCTTCCACCACCGCACGAAATAACCCGTCTATGGCGCTATTGGCGAGATAATCTCCTGAACGTCTTGCCCGTGTATGCGATGTTTCATTTGCTGTCGAAAACGCCAGAAAAATATCGCCTGAACTGTTGGAACCGATGGTGCCGGTCCGCGCCAACCCAACGGGCACGCGCCGCGCCAGGCGCTTTAATTGGTGCGGTTGAAGTGGTGCATCGGTTGCAACAATCGCGATGACTGAACCTTGCTCTTTGCCCCGCAATTGATCTTGTAAAACATGTTGGCCCACAGGAACACCCAGCACCGTGAAATCCTGCCGCCTGCCAAAGTTTGATTGTACAAAAAGCCCGACTGTGAAAACTTCGCCTTCAATTTCAACCAGCCGCGAGGCTGTTCCATTGCCAGCCTTGAAATCGTAAGTGATCATTCCTGTACCGCCGCCCACGCTGCCCAGTTCCAGTGCACCACCATGGGCGGTGTCCAAGGCGTGCATGGCATGTGCAGCAGTGACATGAAATCCATTGATGTCGTTCAAGTCGCCATCATAGGTTTCAGCAGCAACCGGAAGCCCCCAGTCCTGACCTGTCCCAATTTTGTTTTTGACCAGCCATTGCAAGGTTGCATCGCGCGTGACCCCACAGGAGGCGGTGTTGGTGATTGTAATGGGTGTTTGTAATTCGCCCGCCTCTTCAATCCAGGCCAGCCCCGTCATTTCACCATTTCCATTGAACGAAAAAGAACCCGCCGCACAGGGAATATGGGCCTTTGAACGACCGCGCGGCAAAATCGCCGTGACCCCGGTGCGGATATCAACACCTACAATCAAAGTCGTAACGCCAACCTCAACCCCTAGCACATCCGTAATGGCATTATACTGTCCGGGTGTTCCAGGCCACGCCAACCCAAGTCCACGCCCGCGCAGTTTGCCGTTTAGCGATTTTAGCCCCTCAGGCGACACCAAGCTTCTTCTGCAAATTTGTGCTGCTTGTTGTGTACTGGAACAACAGGCGCTCGCCCGGATTGATATAGCGGAAAGCTTGCTGCGCCATCAAGGCAGCTTCATGAAAACCAGATAGAATAAGCTTCAGTTTGCCGGGATAGGTATTGATATCGCCCACTGCAAAAATGCCGGGCGTATTGGTTTCAAATTTTTCGGTATCAACCGCAATCAAGTTTTCAGTCAAGTTCAATCCCCAATCCGCCACCGGACCAAGCTTCATGGTGAGTCCGAAGAACGGCAACATGGTATTGCACAACACTTCACTCGTGCTGCCATCAACACCTTTCACATGCGCTGAAGTCAATAAACCATCACCGCCAGAGAGCCCTGTCACCTGACCGATTTTCAACTGCATCTTTCCAGCTGCAACCAGCTCCCGCATTTTATTGACAGAATCTGGCGCCGCGCGGAACTCGTCGCGCCTATGCAGCAGTGTCATGCTTTTCACCAGGGGTTGCAGATTGTTCACCCAATCCAACGCTGAATCTCCGCCACCCACAATCAGCATGTCCTTGCCGCGGAAAGCTTCCATTTTCTTCACCGAATAAAAAACCGATGATCCTTCGAAAGCTTCGATACCGGGAATGGGCGGTTTCTTGGGCATGAATGATCCGCCCCCTGCCGCAATTACCACAACCTTACAATTGAATGTGATATCGCCATCCGTTTTCAATTCGAAATCATTGTCACCGCGCTTGACCAGCGATGTGACCATTTGGTTGAAATGAAATTGCGGCTTGAAAGGCTTGGCTTGTTCCATCAACCGTGATGTGAGTTCAGCCCCCGTCACAAGCGGCAAGGCTGGAATATCATAAATTGGTTTTTCAGGATAAAGTTCGGCGCACTGTCCGCCTGGCCGGTCCAGAATATCCAGCACATGGCAGCGAATATCGAGCAGGCCCAATTCAAAAACCGTAAATAATCCGCAAGGCCCCGCACCAATGATAACCACGTCAGTGGAAATGACATCCGTCATGACTTCAAAACCTCATTAGAATTGTTTTTCCGGAACCTTGACACGAAGCCCGTCCAGCGCATCGCTCACCTTGATCTGACACGAGAGGCGGCTGTTCTCGCGCACATCAAATGCAAAATCCAGCATGTCTTCTTCCATTGGATTACGAGCACCCACCTTCTCACGCCATTCTGGCTCTACGTAAATGTGGCACGTCGCACAGGCGCAAGCTCCACCGCAATCAGCATCAATGCCAGGCACTTGATGTTTGACCGCCGTTTCCATGACAGTCATGCCAGCCACACCCGTAGCAGTAATTTCCGCACCATTGTGTTGAATGAAAATGATTTTGGCCATAGTCAAATAATCCTCGTAACGTCAAAGCGGTTGCTTAGAAGATGCTACAGTCAAACGCAAGTTTGCGCCGATCAAAAAAACTTTTGTTTCGCGTGAATAAGCTGCATATTTGACGCATACCCCCACCAGGGAAAGCTCATGTCTCAATTCCTCAATTCTCCTTCCTTTGTGTTTGCGGCCTTGTTTCATCTTGCCAATGGTCTTGCGCTGGTTTCGCTTCTGATGCGTGATCAACTGCATTTGCGTCTGGTCATGGCGATCAGTCTGGTGTTGCAAGGTCTGTATTATTTTGCAATTCCAGGTGGGCCGCTGTTTGATCCCCTGTTCTGGAAAGTGTTTACCAGCATTACCAATGTTGCAATGATTGTGCTGATCTTCCGTGACCGGTTTGATGTGGGTGTGCCAAATGACTTGCGCGCACTATTCAGCCGAATTGCTGTGTTGTCGCCTGGTCAATTCAAACGGCTGGTTGCGCCAGCATCGCGTGTGAACGGCCCCCATAAAGATCTTCTGGTGCAAGGCGAAATGCCTAGCCGCATGTATTACCTGATCAAGGGCCACGCCCAAGTCTCTAAGGACGGCCAAAGAGCCAAGATTTCGCCAGGGGCTTTTCTCGGTGAAATTGCCTTCCTGACTCAAAATCCTGCAACAGCCAGCGTTTCGCTTGATCAAGACGCTGAGTGCCTGTCATGGACGCATGGGGCCCTGTCGCGCATTATGGGAAAGGAAATGCCTATTGAGATTGCCATTCGTGGTTTGCTCAATCATGATCTGGCGCGCAAAGTAGCGGAAAGTTCCCTCAGCGGGCGGCCTTCGAAAATCGGCGATAACGGTGTGTTGCAAGTCTGAAACGGCCCGTGGCAAGGTTAAAAACAGTCACAAAATCATTCTGAACTTTAAGTGCCTTTTCGCAGGCTGCAGCCAAGCCCTCAATTTCCAGGGCTCCCACCGCTGCTGCAGAACCCCGCAACGTATGGCCCATGAATTTACAATCTTCTGCGCTGATTTGACCAAGCATCAGCTTGTCGCCAAAAGTTTTAAGCTGGTCATTGAACAGGCCCAGAATTTCGTCTTGCAAAGCGGAATCATGCATCGTTGTGGACTGGAACTGTGCATGGTCAAAAACCACTGCGTGGTCAACCACCACATTGGCCAAATACGCCAGCCCCTTAGATTGTTTTTCCACACTTTTAAGCCCTGTTTTATTGCTGGGGAGATTGCCAGCAACCCTCTACTTTCATCTGAAGGAATGTGCCTAAAAGAGAATTTCCCGAGTCGAATCAATTTGATCCACAATTTTAACCAAATCTTCAATTAGCTCCACCGGAGGGTCATTTCTGGTTCAAAAACAGTTAATTTTAGGGTAAGGAATAAGGCGGAGTCCGCTTTTTGACTGAAGGCCCCTGTCGGTTCGCAAGAGCTACAGGTTGTCAAAATACGGGCCATGAGATGATCGGCATGCCGATCTGAAAATATTAGAGGGTGCGCGTTACATGGCTACAAAAATCACCGACAATCGCCGCAAGGGAAGATTGCCTGTTCTTGATACCGCTGAAGCTGCAAAACCAGCGGAGCTTGAGGGGTCTTCCTTGCGCACGCGTCCTGCCAACGAAAATGATCCCACATCCGCCATGATGCTGGCCAGATTGCGCAGGCCACCCTCAAACACGGGTTATATTGTCGTTTCGATTTTATCTCTCGTCTGGATTTTTGGCTGGTTTTTCAGCAACTCTGAAAAATTCCTGACGCCTGAGGGCGTGGCCAAAGCAACACCGATTGATTTTGTACAAGCGCTCATGCTGCTTTTAATTCCAATCGCGGCCATGTTTGTCATCGCTTATTTTCAACAGCGTGCACAACAGTTACGCCAGGTGTCAGAAGTGCTGATGCACTCTGCCATGCGCCTGATCAAGCCGCAGGATATTGCCACCGAAGGCTTGACGTCCATTGCGCAAGCTGTGCGCCATGAGGTGGATCTTCTGGTGGGTGGCGTCGAACATGCCTTGCAACGCGCCACGTCACTTGAAGATATCGTTCACAAGGAAATATCTGCCGTTGAACGCGCCTTTGGTGGCAACGAAGACCGCATCAGAAGTCTCGTCAGCGGACTTGAAGCGCAGCGTTTGGCCTTGCAACAAACCAGCGCCCTGGTGAACAGCGATGCGACTCCCATGCTGTCTCGCCTTGAGGCGAACACGCAAAACCTTGATCAAGTCATCAATCTTGCCCTGTCCACATTTGGCCGTCTGGAAGATGGCTTGAAGGGATCAACCAACGAACTGGCCCGCACCATTGAAGATGTGGCCTCGCGCGCGGCCATGACGGGCCAGGAAATTGGCGGTCATTCAGCACAGTTTGAACGCATGTCGACAACACTGGTATCAGATTTCCGCGGTTTCTCATCGCAGCTTCAGGAATATGTACAGTCTTTGAATTTCACCGCAAGCAATCTGGGCAATGAAACCCGCAAGTTTGGCGGCGAAGTGAAAACCATGGAATCAAGCCTGGTGCAATTGTTGCGCCAAAGCACTGATCAATTAACGATAGCCAATGCCGAAGTAGGCCAGACCATTGAACGGTTCAGCACAAACTCGGTTGCCAACATTCAGAAAACAGCAGATGATTTAGCGCTTTCCTTGAACGGAATTGGTGAAAGCATTGCCTATCACGTGCGCAGCACGGCAGATGATGCGTCAAGCATCATTGAACGTTCTGGCGTAGATGTTGCAAACCGCATTGATCAAAGCAGAGGACTTGTCACCACCGGACTGCAAAATATTGCGTCGGATTTCATTGGCAAGATCCAGACAACGCATCAGGACCTTACAACTTATGTAGACCGCGCCGGACTGCAGATTGTGGGCAGTGTTGATAGTGCTGCCAGCAGGCTTAATGATCAGGTCAACCAAACGGGTGCCCTTCTGGTGTCCGGCCTTGACGGTGCTGGCCAACGTTTGATTGAACAGTTGGGCTCAACAGGTGCGGGCTTCGCTGGCCGTGTGGAACAATTCACGGGCAGCCTTGCAGGTCAACTGGACCAGCATTCCCAAGCTATAACCAGCCGCGTGCAAGAGTCTGCCGAGCGTTATGCAGGCATGCTGGAACAAGCCACCACCCGGATAGAAGGTGTTGCGTCGGCAGTTGACAAAACAATCAAGACTGCAACAACGACGGTCGCAAGTCAGCTTGATGGCCACACCACAGCAATTGTTGGCCGGGTGCGTGAGTCTGCAGAAACTTATGGTGGAATGCTGGCAGATACAACGTCCCGGCTTGAAACTGTGACAGCCGCATTTGATAGCAAGATTGCAACCGCAACCTCCTCGGTTGCAAGCCAACTTGATGGTCATGCAAGCTCGATTATCGGACGTGTGCGCACATCAGCTGAAAATTATGCCGGTACAGTTGAAGAATCAACGTCGCGCATCGAAGCGATGGCCGCAGCAGTGAACAGCAGCATTAGCAATTCTTCCAACATGGTGTCAGGCCAACTCGACCTCCATGCGGAAGCCATTACGCGCCGCGTGCAAGAAGCAGCAGAGGCCTATGCGGGTCTGGTTGAAACGACCACAAGCCGTGTGGAAAATTCGAGCGCAGCCATTGGTGCCAGCCTCTCCAATGCAAGCAGTGTGGCCACCAATCAAATGCAATTGGTTGGCTCCAGTGTCAACGATCTGCTGGTGTCAACCAGCGGCACGATTGCGGCCCATCTCAAGGAAACATCAGAAATCGTCAGCCGCCAGATGCAGGATTCAGGCCTGGCCCTGGCCCAGAACATTGAAAACTCCGGCGGTCTGGTGACCGACAGGTTGTTGTCTGTATCCGGAGACTTTGTGCACCGTGTTGATGCTGCGCGCGATGGCATGTTGGCAGCCCTTGCCAACACAGCAGGTGACATGACCACAAAACTGGAGGATACATCCATTCAGCTCTTCGGTCGTCTGGAATTGTCGTCTGCGCAGATCACTGACCAGCTCAACACCACGGCCGAAGTGATTGCCAAGACAATTTCGGGAAACAGTGCAGATCTGACTTTGAAGCTGCGCAACTCCACTTCGGATCTTTTCACCAATCTGGAATTGGCGTCCACCCATCTGACGGATCAGCTTGAGACAACGTCACAACGCATCAACACACAGATCGTGAACACCGCTGGTTCTGTGACTGAACGTGTCACCACTGTTACCGAAGGACTGACAGGAAAACTTGACTCTTCTACAACACAATTGGGCTCGCTGTTGGCATCAACTGAAAGCCGTCTCGGCAATCAGCTGGAACAGGCGTCAACCGAGCTTGCCGCGTTGTTTGATGTAAATACCCGCATGATGACAGATCAGTTGGAACAGACCTCAACCTCTGTCACAAATACTTTTGCCACCACGGCAATTCGCGCCGCCCAGGCTCTTGATGGTTCAAGCGCCGAAGTGACCTCAAAAATAGAAGCCGCAAGCCAGAACATGTACGCCAAACTTGAAGGCACAACGCGCACGCTTGGCCAGCGCTTTGATGTGGCAACCGAGCACTTGGAAAAGGTGACATCGGATATCTCGACAAGACTGGATGGCACCGGACAACGCTTTGCCGAGGTTTTGAGCGAAGCAAGCGGTCAAATCTTCAGCGATCTGGGCAAAGCTCGCGATGCCTTCTCCGAAGGTTTGGGCGAGACAACACTGCAAATCAGCGGCCGCTTTGAACAGGAAACGGGCCTGTTGGTAGACCGTATTGACCGCGCAGCTCAAGAATTTGATACCACTGCTAGCACGTCAAGCGGCAAGTTCGATGAAGCCAATCGAAAATTTGCCAAGCATGTTGAAACGGCAAACACTTACCTTGCCGATCAGCTTGCCTCAGCCGCAAGCGACATGGATACCCGTCTTGAAAGCGTATCCATGCAACTGACTGGCAAGTTGGAAATGACCGGCAGCCGCATTTCCGAACGTCTTGATGACGTATCGTCGCTGGTTGAAAAATCGATCGATAAATTCAACACGGAAATGGAGCACATGCTGCAAAACCGCAAAGATACGCTTGATAATCTGGTAAACGATGCCAACAAACGCGCCAACGACGTTGATGGCGTGATGACAGGCTACATGAACCTGATCGAAGAATCACTCAACACAGCAGAAGCACGGGCCCAGAATATCAACCGCATTGTGTCTGATCAAACGTCCACGGCTCTTGCCCGGCTTGAAGATGAATTGCGCAAGCTTGAAACCAATTCCAATGGCCAGGTCGCACAAGCTGCCCGCGTGCTGCGCGAACAGCATGAACGCGCTTTGAGCAGCATGAATGAAATGCTGTCATCCACCGCCAGTGACTTCCAGCAAACCGCACAGGATATGCGCATCACGGCCCAACAGGTCGTCAAGGATATTGATGCGGCACGGGGTGAATTGAAACGCGCCGTCATCGATTTGCCGGAAGAAACCCGTAACAATGCCGATGCCATGCGCCGTGTGGTGGCCGATCAGATTAGTGCACTGAATGCCCTATCGGATATTGTGCGCCGCCAGTCAGGCTCGATGGATTATTCTGGCCCAGGCTTTATAAGCACTGCCAGACCGCAGAGTTCCTCGCAGGTAAAATCTGAGGGCACTTCGTTTGAGGCTCCATCTGTTGGATCGGCCAGTGCCCAGAAGATCGCTGCGGAGCGCAATGCCAATGCCAGCATTCTAGCCTCGATTGATCAGGCCATAGCGGCACGCCGCAATGCCACAGCAGCAAAGCCCAGTCCGGCGCCAGAAAAAATTGGCACGTTGGCAAGGGAACTTGAGTCTTACACTTTGAAGCTTCATTCATCGGCCCGCGACTTGGTGGAAGCCATCGATGGCAGCCTGCCGCGCGACTTGGAAAAGCGCTATGTAGCCTCTGACAAGTCAGTGTTCACCCAACGCCTCTATGAAAATCGCAGCCGTAAAATGGTAAAACAACTCGAAACGCGTTTTGCAGAAGAGCGCCTGCTGCGCACACGCGTTCAAGCCTACAACCGCCTGTTTGAAAAACTTCTCGATACATTGTCGGAAAGTCAAGGCGGAGAAGGTGTCATGGAACAGGTGCTGGCGTCCGAACAAGGCCGCATCTATGTCATGCTGGCTGAAGCCGCAGGCCGCTTGCCAACCCAAAGCTAACGCAAAAATAAAGTGCGCCAGTTAAGTTTCGCATCTGAAAGCTGGCCCATTGCCGGAACCTTCACCATCGCTCGCGGCAGCAAGACAGCTGCCGATGTGGTGGTGGTGAGGCTGACTGAGAATGGCATGACAGGCTGCGGCGAAGCTGTGCCCTATCCCCGCTACGGTGAAACAGTTGGGCAAGTTTTGACGGCGTTGGAGGCCAATCGGTCTGCAATCGAAAAGGGTGAAGTGCCTGATTTGCCCAAAGCAGCAGCCAATGCCCTTGATTGCGCTGTGTGGGATTTGCGCGCCAAACAATCAGAAACGCCAGCGTGGCAGTTGGCAGGCATGCAAGAACCGCGACCTGTCATCACAGCTTTTACCATCAGCTTGGACAAGCCCGAATGCATGGCTCTGGCCGCCAGCAAGGCAGGATCAAGGCCGCTGTTGAAATTAAAATTGGGGCGGGAAGGTGATGCAGAACGCCTACAGGCCATCCGTGAAGCCGTGCCGCAAACCCGTCTCATTGTGGATGCCAACGAGGGCTGGACTGAAGCAACATTGCAAACCATGCTGGAGTGTTGCCATAAATACAAGGTGGAACTGGTTGAACAACCCTTGCCCGTTGACAAAGATGACGCCCTGCAAAATTGTCCACGTGGAACCTTGATTTGCGCTGACGAGTCCGCCCACGGCCAAAATTCCCTGCACAAGCTGAAGGGTAAATATGATGCAATCAACATCAAGCTCGACAAAACAGGGGGGTTGACTGAGGCACTCGCCCTTGCACGCGCGGCCAGGCAACACGATTTCAAGATCATGGTGGGTTGCATGCTGGCCACATCGCTGGCCATGGCACCTGCATTTCTGCTGGCTCAACTTGCGGATTATGTTGATCTTGATGGTCCGCTGCTTCTGGCCAAAGACCGTGACCCCGGATTTACGTTTGAAGGCAGCCTTATGTTGCCGCCGCCACGGAGCTTGTGGGGCTAAGCTTTGCATAAGCCACAGCCAGTCCCAACCCAAAAACCGAAATCATGGCCATTGCCAGATAAGCCTGTCCCCCAAAATGACTATAAAGTGGTCCCGACATCCACGTAACCGATGACAGCAACACGCCACCCGCCAGTGCTGCATAAAGCCCCTGCGCAGAGTTTCGCAAATTTGCCGGAACATTGAGCCTGATAAAATGCATCAAGGCCAGATGCGCCGATGCGAACGAAACCGC
>JBBRNW010000027.1:0-29499 GCA_038230015.1 Hyphomicrobiales bacterium
ACCTCGCCCCAGGGCTTGTAGGTGGCCTGCCACACGGTGGCCTTGGTGGCATCGGTTAGTCTGAGGGGACGGCCCAGATGATCTGTGTGCACCATCAGAAGGGTGGGCGTGGTGTTCACCGTGTCGACAATGGCCAGGGGCATATCAACTGGATTATTATCATTGGCCGCAAGGGCGCCAAGGCCAAAGGCCTCTCCCACCATGCCACCTGCTGGCGTGATGCGGTTATCATTGCTGGGCAGCCAGATATATTCTCGCAACGTGGCCCCCGTGGCACCATCCGCCTCCACCACCAAGTGGCCCTCAAGGTCATAGACATAATGCACCGTGCCGGTGGGGCCGCCAGGGGCTGAGGTGGTGCGGCTGACCAGTTGGTTCTGGGCATTATAGATATAGGTGGCATAGGCCACAGAGTTGCGGGTGACTGATGATGGACGGTTGCGCTTATAATAGGTGAACACAAAAGCCTCACCCGGCCTATTATCATTGGTGATATTGCCTGCGCCATCATAGGCGAAGGTTCTATTGCTGGTGCCATTCACCGCCACATTCAGCATTCTACTTGAGGCTGCATCAAAGCCTTGCGTCTTGGTGGTGGTAACACTTGCAACTGTATTAATATCGCAGGTGCGATTGCCCAATATGTCATAGTAATACGTTGATTGCCCCCAGCTGCTATCGGCATTCTGCAAGCTTCGCGAAGCATTACACCACAAGTTCACAGTATTGGCAGGGGTGACGTTGTCGTTAATGGCCGTGACGCGATCATCGGGTTCAACTGGTAGCTTTGTTGTTTGATTTTTTCAATTTTAATTTATGAGCGTCTCCCCAGAGATGAGCAATTGTTCGATTTTTTTTTGTTCCGATTCCGTGCCAAAAACATCTCGCAACTTCGCGATGCGCGGATATATCACCACGCAATGCAGACTCCAGATAGAGTTCAAAAGCTCGATTAAGGTCTTGCTCAATCCCTTTGCCCGTTTCGTAACAAACGGCTAGATCAAAACAAGCTTCCGAGTTGCCACCATTACACGCGCGCTTTAGATAAACAACAGCTTTCGACCAGTTTTCAGTAAAGTATCTTCCGCTTAAGTACCAACTTGCTAACGCGTAGTTTGAATCATTTGAACCAAGCTTAGCAGCCTCCTGAAGCATACTCGCAACCTTCGCAAAATCTGGAGATTTAGTCTTCGCTATTTGGAGCGCCAAAAAATAAATCTTACGAGCTCTTACCTCATTTTTAATATTCATATTTTACCTATTCGACAACTCTATGACTTTGGTGGCCAAGGACCTTTCCAGTCGGGAGGTCTTTTACCGTACGGATCACGATTATCATCACCTTTTTCTCCACCTTGATCTTGAGCGCGTCTAGCCCTTCCGCGTTCGTGTTTCTCTTGCGTTGAAGGTCGAGCATTTTTGGTATGTTCATCATCACCTGTAGAGCTGGACAGCATAACAGGACAATAATTCAAACCAGTGAGCCAATCCTCCCACGCGGAACCAAGAGCCGCGCCAGTTAATCCACCACCGATTGCTCCTCCAATGCCTCCAATAACTGTACCACCACCGCCTCCAACAACAGTTCCAACGCCAGGTACTACGAGTGTTCCTCCTCCAGCGCCCCAAGCTCCGCCTATCGCCGCTCCTTCAATACCTCCACCTAAACCTCCAATAACACCACCAACTATAACGCCTACAATTCCACGCCCGTTTCTATCCGTATACATAAACGGCGAGTTCCCCGCATAGGCGTACACACTAGGCCCATCGACAAACCTGAGCGGATCGGGCTGGGTGTAGCGGCCGGTGGTCGGGTCGTAATGGCGGTGCCAGTTATAGGCTAGATTAGTCTCGATTTGGAAGTATTGGCCAGGAAAGCGCAGGTTATTGGTTCTGGTGCCGGAGATGGATTGCACCTCGCCCCAGGGCTTGTAGGTGTCCTGCCACACGGTGGCCTTGGAACTACGGTGACAGTGCATTTTATTTACGTCGCAAACTAAGCCGCCTGCTGTGCTGCTTGCGCTTCCACCACGTCCAAGGCCCGCATCACCACATCAACCCCTGCCCCCACTTTGCACCCTTCTGTCGAAAGCACCTGCCGCCACATGCGACCGCCGGGTTGGGCATGATACAGCCCCATCATGTGCCGTGTAATTCGGTGCAACGCGAGATTTTTTTGCAAGTGTTCGTCTATGTAGGGCAGCATAGCCATCACAATCTCCCTCCGGGTTCTGAATTTTGGTTCAAGGCCTGAAAAAACACGGTCCACTTCATGTAACACCCATGGCATGTGATAAGCACTTCGCCCCAACATAATGCCATCAAGTGTTTGCAGATGAGGCAGCCCCTGTTCCAAAGTCTCCAGTCCCCCATTTAACGAAATCGCAAGATCGGGACGGGAGGCTTTCAAGCGGTGGACCCGGTCATAATTCAGCGGCGGGATTTCACGATTTTCTTTGGGCGAAAGGCCTTGCAGCCAAGCTTTGCGGGCGTGAACGACAAAAGAGGTGCACCCTGCAGAGGCGACCGCTTCGACAAAATTCTGCAGGTCTTTTTCCTCATCTTGATCATCAATGCCAATCCGGCACTTTACCGTCACTGGAATTTTTACAGAATTTATCATTGCGGAAACACACTGCGCAACGCGTTGGGGCTCTGCCATCAGGCATGCCCCAAAATGGCCACCCTGCACACGGTCTGATGGACAGCCCACGTTTAAATTTATTTCTGAATAGCCAAAATCTTCACCAATTTTGCATGCCTCTGCCAGCAAGGCGGCTTCACTTCCACCCAGCTGAAGCACAACACGCTTTTCTGCCGGGTCAAATGCCAACAGCTTCTGCCGATCACCATGCTTGACCGCCATGGCTGTTATCATTTCAGTATAAAGTACGGCGCTGCTGGATATTTGACGGTGAAAATACCGGCAATGCCGATCCGTCCAGTCCATCATGGGGGCAACGGCGAATATTTTATCCTTGTAATTCAATAGTTTGCTCTTATATTACAATGGACTAAACGGAGAACATGTGTGCAATTTTTGCACACGTTTTCACGGTTTGTACACGGGTTACGCTTTGTCACTGCACATGATTTGCACACGAAAATAGGAGTGCACACGAATAGCCGCAATCGTCAAGCTTCCTTCTGGTAGTTGGCGCGCTCAAGTGCGCCGCAAGGGAAAACATGTTACGGGAACCTTCCTTCGCAGAAAGGACGCAGAGGAATGGGGCTTGAAAATCGAGCGCAACATTGATCGCGGTGTTTTGCCAAATTCGCCAGATCCCAAAAAAGTTGGTACGTTTGCCACGATCATCGATCTTCACATTATGGACCATCAAGAAGTGGGCAAACATATCAGGCGAAAGAAGGCGGCCGTGTTAGAGGCACTTCGGGTTTCATTAGGGGACATGCGCATTGACGACATAAAGCGCAGCAAGCCCATTCTTCATCTCGATCAGACGACGTTTGCTAATCTCGTTACAGTTGGCGAGTGCATAGACATCACCGCCTAGCTGATCTGGTTCACGCACATTGCTCGTCATAATACGGATGAGAGTTTGATAAACTTGGCCGCCTTCAATCAGTTTCATTATTGGGGTATAGCCCCTCTTCATCAACTGAATTCGCATCAGCTGCGTTGTTCTTCGCCGCCGCCAGCAATGGAGATGACCAGAATAATCACCAACCCCGTCAATACTAAACGCACCCCCGCACCTGCACCAAACGTGTTCAGCATTGTTACCAGCAGATACATAAACAGAGCTGCCCCCCATATTCCGGGCACAGAAGCTCGACCTCCGGCAACCGAAGTTCCTCCTATGATAACTGTTGCTATTGATGCCAGCAAAAATTCTTCGCCCATGTTGAGGGCGGCACCACCGGAAAACCCGGAAAGTAAAATGCCGCAGACCCCTGCGAGCAAACTACTGGCCACATAAGTTAAAAACCGCGTGCGCCCAGTGGCGAGGCTAGCTAACCAAGCTGCTCGCGGATTTTGTCCTATTGCTAAAAGTGTTCGGCCATAGATGCTGCGCTTGATCATCAACCCCACGAAAATCGAAAGCAGCAAAACTAAGATCGTTACCCACGGAATGCCGACTATGCGCGCTGTGGCAAAATCGGAAAGTGAAGTCGGTGGCTTAATGCGAAGGCCGTGGCCCAGGAAGATAGCGCTCGATAAAACAACAAAGCTGGAGGAGAGCGTCGCGATAATCGGCGGTATGCGCAGCAAACGAATGAGGCCATAGTTGAACACGCCCACCGTGATTGCCACGGCCAAAGATGCGAAAATTCCCGCTACCAACATCGCTTCGTTAGTGTCCATCACCTTCATGGCGACTACACCTGAAAGCGTTATTGTTGCCGGAATGGAAAGATCAACATTGCCGGGCCCGGCGGTGATCACCAACATTTGGCCAAGACCCACGATGATGGTGAAGGTGGCGAAAGACAATGCTGCTGTGAGAATTTCGCCAGCGCCCTGCCCACGCGTGTAGGTTATGGTGATCAACCACACCGCTGCTGCCGCAATGAATGACCAGACCCATGCTTGGCGTAGCAGCTGTTTCATCTTACGGCCTCTCGGGGCGACAGCAGCGCCCGCAGCGCCAACACGATCATCAGGATGGCACCCTGCGCACCGATTTGCCAATCCGGTGAGATGTTGAGAAAGATCAAGAACGAGCCTGCCAGAGCCAGTGTGAGCGCGCCTACCACTGCACCGATGGGAGACACGCGGCCGCCCACAAATTCGCCGCCGCCGAGGATTACACCAGCGATCGAATAAAGCGTATAACGATCTGCCACATGGGCATCACCAGATGTCGTGAGGCCAAGCAGTGCGAGACCTGAAAGCACACCGAAAAATCCGGTCAGCATAAACATCGCCACTTTGGTTTGCAGCATTGACCAGCCTGCCCGTGCCAAAGATTTTGGGTTGCCGCCAGCACCGCGCGCCACTACGCCCCAAGAGGAATTCATCAAGGCGAAATGCACGACGAGGCCGATCGAGACAGCCGCTACGATTGGAAAAGGCACAAACGGCAATTTCACACCCATCATGGCCGAAAGCCATGAAGGTGCTTTGCCGCCAGGTGATGGGAGGATGAGAACGGCAATGCCAAGCCACACAAATGACAGGCCCAGCGTTACAACAATAGACGGGAGATTACGCCAATACACCAGCGCGCCAACCAAACCATAGGCGACAATGCAGGCCAGCAAGGCAAGAATGCCAAGAGCAGGATTGCTAAAAAGCAAAGTAGAAGCGATGCAGCTCACTAGACCCACAAAAGGCCCGATTGATAAATCAAGATCACCAATAGTTATCACAAACATCTGCGCAATCGTGGCCAGCGCAATTGGCACGGAATATTGCAGCATAAGGTTCAGGCCAAAATAACTGCGGGTTAGGGGTGCCACATAGAAAGTTGCAATCAACACCACGGCCAGCGACAAGAATGGCAGCAACATGCGCAATGTGCTGCGATTGATCATGCGGCACTCTCAGCAAAAGAGGCTTGCAGCACTTGCTCTTCTGTTAAAGCGTCTTTGGCTAGGCTTCGAATGGCTGCGCCGCTGCGGAAAATGTAAGCGCGGTGGCAATGTTGCAACTCGTCAATCTCTGTTGAATACCAAACGAAGCATCGGCCCTTGGCAGCTTCGCTTTTGATTATATCGTAGACTTCGAGCTTGGTGCCAATATCCACACCGCGCATTGGATCATCCATCAAAATAATTTCTGCGTCGCTTGCCAGCGCACGTGCAAAGAGCGCCTTTTGCTGGTTGCCACCCGAAAGTGTGAGAATGTTATTGTTCATACTAGGGGTTTTAATTTTGATGCTTTGTTGCCAATCCGAAGCCATAGATTCTTCATCTTCGGCTGCGATTAAACCCATCTTGCGCAAAGCTTTGAGCGAACGCACGGTGATATTTTGGCCGATAGACCAAAGATGAAACACCCCATCGGATTGACGATCACCAGCAACGAATGCTGTTCTTCCTTGCACCTTAGCGTCGCGCTTTTCGAAGATGCGCAGCAACATTTGGGTTTGGCCCTGCCCCGCTAGGCCCGTTAGACCAACAATTTCACCTTTGCGGATTTCAAATTGCATTGTCCCTGAATGCGCTTCCACCAAAACCTGCTGCGTGGAAAAATCATGCTCCCGCTTGAAGGTGGATTTGGCGGCATGTGCGCTGCCCATGGCTGTTACTAAAGAGCTGCGGTCAAAATTCGCTGCTGGCCGCTCAGTAACCGTCTTGCCATCCTTCATCACCACAATACGATTTGCAGTGCCTAAAATATCACCAAGCAAATGTGAAATCAAAACTACTGAGGTGCCCGCAGAGGTTTCACGTTTCACATAATCAAGCAATTGCTTTGCGGTGACGGCATCCAATGATGATGTTGGCTCATCCAAAATAACCAAGCGCAATGCTGTGTCAGTTACTGTGAAGGCCCGCGCGATCTCTACCATTTGGCGTTTGCCAATGGACAGCTCTGCTATTTCATCGCCTGGCTGAATTCCATGGCCGGGGAAAATTTCATTCAACTTAGTTACAATCAAGGCCGTCGCCCGGGCTTTCCAACCGAAACCCTTGAGTGGACGGTGCACGATGCGAGCATTTTCGGCAACTGTGAGATTGGGGCAAAGCGATAATTCTTGGAAGACACAGCGTACACCTGCGGCTTGTGCTGCGGCAGCACTCCAACCACTGCCAACCGTTGTATCGTCAATTGAAAGCACACCCTTATCTGGTGAAAGTGTGCCGTTGAGCATATGCATCAACGTCGACTTGCCAGCCCCGTTATGGCCAACGAGCCCTAAACATTCGCCAGCGTCAACACGCAGTGTGACGCCAGCTAATGCTTTGACGGCGCCGAAATTTTTTTCGACGCCGTCTAATGTTATTGCCTTGATCGTCAAGGTTTACTTGCCAGCAACAACCTTGGCTGCATCTTCTGCGGAGTATTCAACATTGGCGACGCCGCCTTTTTCAGTTGTGGCCAAAGCTGCTTCCAAACCAGCTTGATCAATTTGTAAGAATGGCACGCTGATGTCCTGCGGCACTTTTTTACCGTCCAAAATCATCTGTGCCACCCAGAAAGCAAGTGTGGAAACGCCTGGTGCAATTGAAACTGAAGTGGTTTCATAGCCATTGGCATCTTTCTGTTCTTTCCACCATTGGAGTTCGTCTTGGCGGTTTCCCATCACGATCAAAGGAGTTGGACGGCCAGCAGCTTTGAACGCCTGTGCAGCACCATAACCATCGCCACCTTGTGTCACAACGCCAGCAATTTCCGGCAATGAGGGAAGAATGCCCGATACAGCTTTTTGCGCCACTTCTTGGGCCCAATCACCATGCACTGAACCTACGATTTTGAACTGATTGTGAGCATCAACACCTGCATGAATGCCCTTGGAGATTTCGTCATCAACGAACACACCAGCGAGACCGCGAATTTCAAGCAAGTTACCGCCCTTTGGCATTTTGCTATTGAGATAATCAACTTCCAATTTGCCCATGGCAGCAAAATCAACGGCGATGCGATATGCGCATGGTTCCTTCACGATACCGTCAAACGACACCACCACAATGCCAGCATCGCAAGCCTGCTTGACAACGCCGTTCAAGGCATCGGGCGAGGCGGCATTGATGACAATGGCGTTATAGCCCTTGAGGATCAAGCTTTGGATTTGTGCGGCTTGTTCGGTTACTTGGTTTTCAGAGGTGGTGAAAGGATCCGCAGCCGCAACAATGCCATCAGCTACGGCCTTCTTGGTCACCTTATCCCAGCTTTTCAGCATGGATTGGCGCCAGCTGTTGCCAGCGTAGTTATTCGAAAGAGCAATCTTCTTGTCTTTGGTGTCCGCAATAGCCGAGGTAGAAACGGCAAACAGCGCCGCGATGGCAAGCGAACATGCCAATGATTTCTTAAACATCGTATCCTCCCAATATTGATTGGCGCATTAGGCGCAGGCCCAATCTTGTTGTGGGCTTGGGTGAAAGATTGCACCCCCACCGAGAATGTCAAATTATTTTTTTGTTTAAAGCGAGAACCCTAGAGGTTTTTTACTTTCACATCCGCAGAAAGAGTCGGCGCCACGTCTTGCGACCACAGGCTGTTTAATGCAGTTGCGAATTCTTTCAATGGCCTCCAGCATGTAAGGCACAGGCTCTGCCACTTGCTCCTCGCTTCCAAACGAGCGCGCATAAAGGGTGGCGTAGTCATCCAGTGCATTCTTTAGATGGGGCAACAGCGCAATAGTTAATTTGCTGGGTTGTAGCCCTCACACACATGGAGGCAGTCAATATTGATCTCATGATCATCAAAAGCGGTTGCGGGAGCTGGACTTTGCAATATGTATGAGTGGTAAAGGCAACTGCTGCGACAACGCTGCCGTCGAGACTTTCTTCTAAACCCTGAAAGCTGATCTCATTTCACGGCTTAGCTGGGCGACCCGCGATCACGCCACTCAAGCCCTCTTTCAATACGTCAACGGCTTCTACAACTACCGTCGCAGACATTTAGCCACAGAAGGCGTATCACCTGTTAAATTCGAACAAAAAAAGCGCCTAAACGAAAATCGGGTGCGGAACTAATCCGTGGCCTGAACAAAATTGGCAACGAAAGTCATAACTCAAACTGAAACATGCGATAGTAGTAGTTCTCGTTCGATATCTTGTCTTGCGCCACTTAAGGTCACAGATCCACGCGCGAGCACAACAAACTGATCTGCCAGCCGGTAAGCAAAATCAAAATATTGCTCAACTAAAACAATGGCAATTTTCCGTTCATCCCGCAGATATTGAATCACTTTGCCGATTTGGTGAATAATGTTGGGTTGGATGCCCTCGGTTGGTTCGTCAAGAAGCAAGAGCTTCGGCTTCATGATCAGCGCGCGGCCAATGGCCAATTGTTGCTGCTGCCCGCCCGAAAGGTCGCCACCGCGCCGCTTTTGCATTTCCTTGAGAACTGGAAAAAGTTCAAAGATATAATCTGGCACATTATGCTGATCGCGGCGCAAACAAACAAAGCCGGTTTCAAGATTTTCACGCACCGTGAGAAGCGGAAAAATCTCGCGTCCTTGAGGTACATAAGCGAGACCAATTTGGGCGAGTTCATCAGAACGCTGTTTAGTGATTACCTGTCCGTCAAACATGATCGTTCCCCCAGACCGTGGGTGAACTCCGGCTATGGCTTTTAATAGACTGGTTTTGCCAACACCATTTGTGCCCATAACGCAGGTAACTTGCCCAACAGCCGCATCAAGAGAAACGTCATTGAGAATCTGAGATTGCCTGTAATGGAGCGTGAGATTGCGAACTTCCAGCATTGTCACCGCCCCAGATAAACTTCTATAACGCGCGAATCTCCTGTGACATGTTGCAAAGAGCCTTCCGCCAAGACTGAGCCCTCGTGCAACACTGATACCTTGCAATCCAAGCGGCGCACGAATTCCATATCATGCTCAACAACAATAACAGCGCGCGATTTCGCGGCATGCTTTAAAATGTCAGTGGTTCTTTCTCGCTCAGCCAGGCTCATGCCAGCGGCGGGTTCATCCACCAACAAGAGTTTCGGCTCTTGCAAAAGCAACATTCCAATTTCCAGCCACTGTTTTTGCCCATGCGAGAGTTCACCTGCACGACGATCAAGAACCGCTGTCAGTGAAATCTCTTCCGCCACCGCGTTGATTTTTGAAAAATCATTCAATGTAAATTTATAAAAAAGAACTGATAAGGGCGAACGGTTTTTGTTCAAAGCCATCATTAAATTATCAAGGACTGATTGCGCTTCAAAAACTGTGGGCCGCTGAAACTTGCGGCCGATACCTGCTTGAGCAATCGCACTTTCGGATAGCGACAACAAGCTTATGGAAGGATTACCCCACAGCACCCGCCCTGAATTTGGTTTGGTTTTGCCTGTGACGATGTCCATTAAAGTCGTTTTGCCCGCACCATTGGGACCAATAATGGCGTGTAACTCGCCCTCAGCGATGTTCAGCGATAGATTGTTGATGGCTTTGAAACCATCAAATGAAACTGAAACGCCTGATACTTCCAACAAGGCTGTCATGATTTCTGATCCTTCCGGACGACGAAATCAACCAACCCACCAAGGCCGTTTGGAGCATAAAGTGTGACGAGAACGAAGCCTAGGCCAAGCACAACTTGCCACCAATCAACCCAGTGAATTGTATAAAAACCAAGCGGCACATCTGGCAAATGCCCGCCTGTAAACCAGCTCGACAAAAGTGAAACAAATGCTGCACCAATTACCGCACCATAAAGTCTGCCGCGTCCACCAATGGCAACCCAAACAGCCAAATAGATGGACGCAATCGGTGCAACCTGCGCAGGATTGATAATGCCTGCTTGCGGATAATACAGCACACCGGCAATAGCGGCCGCGATGGCCGTTAACACAAACACAAACAGTTTATAAGATTCTACCGGATAACCCAAAAAGCGCACCCTCAGCTCATCATCACGTATAGCCCTGATGATGTTTCCGAATTTTCCATTTAACAGCCACGCAAAGAACAAATAGCCCGTAGCCAAAGTAAGGGCTGACGCCCAGAAAAAACAAAGCGAAACTGCGTCTTGTGAAACATTGTCAAGCCCCGGAAGGTTCTGTAATCCTGATAAACCATTATTGCCACGAAGGCCGCTGTCATTCTGAAAGAGATAAAGTGAGAGCGCTAGGGTCATAGCTTGGGTGAGGATTGATAGATAAACTCCGGTCACGCGCGAACGGAATGCTAGCCAGCCAAAAACTAGGGCCAGCAAGCCCGGCACTAAAACCGAAAGAGCAAGTTGGGCAGCAAGACTATCTGCAAAATACCAAACCCAAGGAATTTTGGCACCGCCCACCACTCCAAATATCTGAGTACCAATGGCCGTTCGAAGTTCGTCTGCCGTGGCAGGCAGAGGGTTGTTGGCAATGGATGACAGCACAATATCTTTGGTGCGTGCATACATCAGCCACATGCCGATCATATAGCCCCCCAAACCAAAGAAAGCGAAATGGCCCAGGGATAGAATTCCGCAATAGCCCCACACAACGTCCATTGCGATTGCAATAAGGCAGAGGCACAAGGTCTTGCCAAGTGTTTTGGTGAAACTTGTTGATAGAAAACCAATACCAATGGCTTGAGATAAAATCGTTACAAAAATTGCAAACGTGAGCAGGCATACTATAAAAATAAGTGATGACCGATAAGGGGGCGCCATCATCAATCACCAGCCGCTCGGCCCTTGAGCGCAACAATACCACGCGGCCTAAATTGGATGAAAACAATGATAAAGATGATCATAAAAGTCTGAGCCGCCAAAGTGTTTGAGGGGTTAAACCATTCGATGAACTTCTGCATCATACCCGTCAGTGCTGCACCAGCTAACGTGCCCCAAACATTGCCAACGCCGCCCACCACCACGGCCATAAAACTCATCACAATATAATTGGAACCGATCTCAGATGTCACTTGCGCATATAGACCAATGGCCACGCCTGCGATGCCTGCAATGCCTGATCCTAGGCCAAATGTGAGCATGTTGATGCGGTCAGGATTGATGCCCATTGATGCGGCCATGCGTCGATTTTGGGTGACAGCGCGGACTTCAAGACCAAGCCTGGTTTTGTTGAGGATAAACAAGAGTAACGTAAAAAAAATGACTGCCAAAACAAAAATAGCCACGCGAATATAGCTGATAGAAACAATATCATTAAAATTTAACGCCCCGCCCAGCCAATCGGGAGATGTGAGTGGCCGAGCTTGGGTGCCAAAAATATTTTTGGCAATCTGCTGCAAGGCGATGGAAATACCGAATGTGGCTAACAGCGTTTCTAACGGTCGGTGAATTAGTTTGCGAATAACCAACCGTTCTAAAATTATGCCCGCGGCAAAGCTGACGACAAAAGCGGTGGGTAACGCAATTGTGATGGAGGCCGTTTTGTCGGCAACGTATTGCTGCACAACATAGCCCGTATAAGCACCGATCATAATGAACTCCCCGTGTGCCATGTTGATCACGCGCATCACGCCAAACGTGATTGCCAAGCCAATTGCTGCTAAAAAATAAATAGAAGCGAGCGAAATCGAATCCAAAATAAGGTTTAATATCCGATTTATTTTTACTGTATTATTGATTGCGTTGACCGTCGAAAAAGCTGCTGAAGTTATTGAAGGCTGGGATTCTGAATAAACTTCATAAAAGACAAACTTGGTCACTGTCTCGGCGCGCGCTGCGGCCCGCACAAATGGTTTGGCAGAGCCAACTTTCACCAGCGCATCATAGGCTTCATCACGCATCAACGACGTGTTGAGTGCATCGCGAACAATTCCACCCACTTTTCCATCTTTTAAATTTGCAACCAAGGCAGAGTCCCGTTCGCCATCTGAAACGCTAGCGGGAGCAAGAGACGCTGCAACCAACATGGCGTAGGCATCATCAATATTGATATCTACGCTGGGCTTTAATTGACGGGCCACATTATCGTTTGCGGCAATAGCTGCGGCAACTTTTCGAGTGGTCGTCAATATGGGGTTTAGTGCGGAACGCACATCAACGCGCGTGTCGCCGGCAAAACTTTTGATGGCTGCAACACGGGCGTTTATATCTTGATCAAAACGCAATGTGAGGAGTCGTTCCAATCTAACCTTACGGGCCTTAATATCTTGATCAGTTTCGGAAGCGATGGCTGACCTCAATGGACCGAGCTGCGGAGCTTGTGGATCTTTTTCAATCGAACTCAAAGCACCAATGCGAATTTTTGTATCAGGATCGGAGAGCTGAAATTGAACCAACGCACTGGCCACTGCCGCTTGAACGCCAGCATTTGGTTTGATCAGCTCTATATCTTCTTTTTTAACCACGCCAGCCGAAGTGCCCGTTAAGGTATCTATGAGTTGAAAATGATCACCTTCTGGTTTGACGAGAAAAAATTGTCCATCGGACTTACGTAACCAAATCTCGCGGTCCCGCCACTTCGTTAGAAAGATTTTTGCTTCCGGTGTCCCATTTTTCAAGATTGCAGCAATTAAATCAGCGACAGAAGAACGCGATGGTTTTGTTATAGCTCCATACTGCTGAGAGAATAGACTTTTTAATGCGCTTTCTTGCGCAATCGCCCAACAGCTCATCAAGAACAAGAGACTGGCGGCTATGATGGTGCGACGCATTGAATTCTGCCCAATCTTAATGACCGCCGCGGAAGGGGAGAAAGCCCTTCCGCAGCCGCGCCTGCCGATCAATAGTTTGAATTCAACTGAACGCAGGTTTTTGTCGCGGTGTTATACATGCCGCATTTCAAATCTTTCCAATCTGCAATTAGGTCCTTTGTCTCATCAAGATAGGGAGTCCAGGCTGCACCAGGCACAGGCTCAGTTTTACTGATCACATCAAACTGGCCATCAGCTTTGATTTCACCGATCAACACAGGCTTGCCTAGGTGATGGTTCGCCAACATCTCGGCAGTGCCTCCAGTGAGATTGTTAAACTTTTGTCCAATCATCGCATCAGACACGGGGTCAACATCCACAGTGCCCGCTTGCGTCACTGCATTCACCCACATGTTGAAGCCGATGTAATGAGCTTCCATCGGGTCATTGGTAGTGCGCTTATCGTTCTTGATAAATTTATGCCAGGTGTCGATAAAAGTTTTATTTTCAGGCGTATCAACACTTTCAAAATAGTTCCATGCAGCCAAATGGCCCACAAGGTTCTTGGTATCAAGACCTGACAATTCTTCTTCGCCCACTGAGAAAGCGCAGACCGGGATTTTGTCTGCAGTAATGCCGGCAGCTGACAACTCCTTATAAAAGCCCACATTGGCATCGCCGTTGATGGTGGAAATTACGCCAACCTTTTTGCCATCTGCACCAAGTGCTTTAACGTCGGATACAATCTTAGCCCAGTCGGAATGGCCAAATGGTGTATAGTTCACAAACACATCAGCATCTGCAATGCCCTTTTGCTTGAGATAGGCCGCCAGAATTTTGTTCGTTGTGCGTGGATAGACATAGTCTGTGCCGAGCAATGCGAATTTTTCAACCTTCAGTTCGTTGAGGTAGTAATCAACCGCAGGAATAGCCTGTTGGTTCGGTGCGGCACCCGTATAGAAAACATTCTTTGAGCTTTCTTGTCCTTCATATTGAACGGGATAGAACAATAGACCATTCAATTCTTCAATAACGGGCAGTACAGACTTGCGGCTTACGGATGTCCAGCAACCAAACATTACAGCAACTTTGTTGACAGTAAGAAGTTCGCGCGCTTTTTCAGCAAAGAGAGGCCAGTTGGATGCTGGATCTACGACAACAGCTTCAAGTTTTTTACCCAGTAGGCCACCTTTGGCGTTTTGCTGATCAATCAACATCAGCATTGTGTCTTTGAGCGTCGTTTCGGATATTGCCATTGTTCCCGACAAAGAATGTAGAATGCCAATTTTAATTGTGTCGTCTGCGGCCATGGCAGACCTCATTATTGCTGAGCCCACAGCGGTTGCGGAAAAACCTGCCAATACCGAACGGCGATTGAGTTTTAACATTTTAGTCCTCTCCTGTTTATTATTGTGTTTGCGCCTAAACCACAGCAGCAAGGCTTGTGCCATGTGCTCAGCAAAGCTCAGCTAACCCATTAAACCGAATGATTTCTGATTGATGCACCATTTACATGGAGGCTGGCGCTTTTCCTGATGCGTGAACTTGCTTGATTCTTGTGCAACGCATCGACAGCAGGGCGTATAATTTGTGCATTTCAAATACAATATCCCCTGCCTCCTTTCTCATCATCACCATGCAATGCGTTGAATGCTATTGCCAATTTTGATTGATCTATGTTCGCTCCAGATATGGCCCGCGCTTTGCGAACGAAAGGTAAGTCCATCGCGTGAAATATTTTCAGACGAGCAGACGACCCCAAGGAGTAAGCGCCCAGTGACTCAAAGCTCGTCTGTTGAATTGGTCATTGTAACAAAGCAGTTTTTTGAATCCGTTGCTATTAATAGCATCGACTTGCTCATACCTTCATCTAGCTATTGCTGTCTTCTCAGTCCGTCGGGTTGCGGGAAGACGACGACGCTTCGCATGATTACAGGGCACGAAGCAACTACACGGGGTGACATAATCTTGGGTGCAGAAAATGTCATAGATCTCCCACCTGCCAAACGTGGAACGGCGATGATGTTTCAATCTTATGCTCTCTTCCCTCATCTCTCGGTGATCGACAACGTTACTTTCGCACTGAAAATGCGGTGTTGAAAAACTTGAGCGCCACGAAAAGGCCTGCAAACTTTAAACTTAGTGGATAGGGCAAAATATGAGCAACGCTTGCCAGCCCAGCTCTCTGGCGGGCAGCGGCAACGTCTGGCACTCGCGCGTGCTTTGATCACAGAACCTAAAGTTCTCTTACTTGATGAACCGCTTTCAGCGCTTGATACGTTCTTGCGCATTCGTATGTGCGCTGAATTGAAGCGCTTACAATGTGAGCTTGGCATCACCTTCATTCACGTCATCCATGCGCAGGACGAAGCCATGGCATTAACTGACCAAATCTTGGTGATGAATGGTGGCCAGATTGCGCAGGCTGGCCCGTTTTCCGCAAACCAAAAGCTTCGACACCTTCGAATTCACTAAGCTGCCGCCAGTTTCGTGAACACTAATTGAAGGTTTTTTCAAGAAACTGGAGATTTTAAAATTGAATGAATGATGTACACACGCGAGTTCAAGCTTGAGGAAGTGAATCTTTTACAACAGAAAGCTAGCTCAACGATGCTCGCCGGGATATGTCAGCCCAATTTGCCTGCGCACTTCATCCAGAGTATGCATGATTTCGACGGATTGCGCGGGCGTCATGATATCGCCGGCGGTTATACCTAAAGCAATCAGACGCTCGACCTCATCCGCCTGAAATTGCATGCCTCGCCCCGCAACCGCCCCTACAAAAGTCTCAGTAACCGAATTGGAATTATCGTAGACCCGAAAAGTGGTGGGCGAGTACCAGACATGGTCAATCTCGATCCGCCCTCTGGTGCCGACTAAGCTTGCCCGGTTCGAACCCGCACTGTCACTAGAGGATAGGGTCGTTGCAATGGCACCTGAGGCATAGTGAAAGATCGTCGCGACCTGCTGATCAGCGCCGGTGGTCCTGAAAGTGGCTGAGGCTTTGATGTTGGCAGGCTTTCCCAAAATATCCCATGCAAATGAAATCGGATAGATTGCCAAATCTAATAACGCCCCGCCGCCCAGCGCCAGATCGTTCAACCGGTGTTTTGGGTTATCCGGTAGTTTCTGTGTGTGGTCAGCAATCAGCGAGCGTATTTCTCCACTCGTCCCGGCGGCCAAAATCTCCCTGATACGATGCATATGCGGAAGAAACCGCGTCCACATGGCCTCCATCACTACCAGATTTTTAGCCTTGGCAAGGGATACAATCTCCGCCGCTTCTTGCGCGTTGATGGTGAGAGGTTTTTCTACTAGGATATGTTTGCCAGCAGTCAGAGCAAGCTTCGCCGCCGATACATGATGTGGATGTGGTGTGGCGATGTATACGACGTCCACATTTGGGTCAGCCACAAGTTCCTCGTAACTGCCATGGGCTGCTGCGATGCTAAATTTCTTAGCAAACCGTTTGGCGCTTTCATCGTTTCGCGAGCCAACTGCTGTCACATTATGCCCTGTCATCAACAAATCCTTCACGAATAGATCGGCGATCCAGCCAGTCGCCAAAATGCCCCACCTTATCGTTCCCGCCATTTCCCATTTCCTTTACTTTGTGTTATCGGCTTGCCCGATCCCAGATGACGCACAATCCTGCTCCGCCGCAAGTCTTTTCCTGACCATCTTCTTTCCAGTTCGAAACTCTCACATCGTCTGGTTCAGAAAAATCAGGTCAGGTCAATCAGTAGAGTGTTGCATTTCCGTGCCATGACTGTGTTGAATCTGCTCTCCAAGGACCAAGTTAGTCGTCACAGCGAAACGGATAGTCCGCCATCCACAGCAAGCACATGGCCGTTCACATAGGCGGCGGCATTGGAAGCCAGAAAGACCACTGCCCCACCCAACTCTTCGGGTTCGGCCCACCGGCCAGCAGGGGTTCTGGCCTCGACCCATTTCGTAAAGCTTTCATCCTTCATAAGCGCAGTGTTGAGTTCAGTCGCGAAATAGCCCGGAGCCAAAGCGTTGATCGTTATGCCATGGCGGCCCATCTCGGCAGCCATGGAACGGGTAAGGCCATGAAGGCCGGCTTTGGCGGCAACATAAGCATGGATGGTGGGGCGGCCAAGTATTGCCGCAACTGATCCCGTATTGATGATACGTCCAAATTTTTTTGGCAGCATCAGCCTCACGGCATCACGCGCCAAACGAAAGCATGACGAAAGATTGACATTGATTACCCGGTCGAAGTCTTCATCAGTCCATTCTACAAGTGGCCTTCGGTGTTGGATCCCAGCATTATTTACGAGAATGTCGAGTTGGCCATGGCGCTTCACGATTTCATCCAGAGCGTCACGAGATACATGGGGATCAGTGACATCAAACGCCATAGGCTCAGCTCCCAAGCGCTCAGCCGCAGCCGCAAGCGGTTCGGCTGAACGCGAATTGACGACGACATGCGCGCCATTTTCTTTAAGAGCCTTCGCCATGGCGAAGCCCAATCCGCGTGAAGCGCCGGTGACCAGGGCCACGCGATTTTTAAGTGAGAACATGCCTGACATGCGATTCTCCAAAAAAGAGAGCGGAAGTTTCCTTCCGCACTGTAGGTCGATTTTGCCTAATGAATTTACTTGGCTATGCAGGTATCAGCAGTTTCCGGAGTGCAAACATCAAGACCGGTATAAGTAGGATCTTTGGGTGCGGGCTTGCCTTCTTTCATCTCCCAGAGAGCCATCATTGTCTTGTAACCCATTTCGAACGGACGCTGCCCGACTTGTCCAAGCGACAGGCCCTCCTTCATCTGGTCGATCTGCACTGGCAGCGTATCGGCAACGATCAGGGCAAGCGCCTTAGAAGCAATCTTGTCCTTGTACTTGCCAACTGCGGCGCGGTTGGCGTCGGGAATAAATTGCGGGAAACCACCGGTTGGAATGAAAGCATCAAGGTCCGGGTTCTTTGCCATAATGTCCTCGAATTGCTGCACCGAACGAGGGAAATCATCATCGGTATAAAGTGGGCAACCATCGATTTCCGTCCAACCATTCTGACCCGTCAGACGATCACCTGGCGAAGCAGCAGATTCTTTACCAGCCAGTGCATCCCGGATACCCTGCATCCGCTCATTATGATTGGCTGCAGCAGCACCGCCAGACTGGATGCAGATCTTGCCGCCTTTCGGCTTTACTGCCATGGCGAGCTTGCCAAGGTTAGTGCCGATTTCGTAGTTATGCGTTCCTATGTACGCAACACGAAGATCTTTGTTCTCTGGCAGCAAGTCAGAGTCCCATGTGAGCATGGGAATGCCGGCATCCTTGGCTGCTTGTGCGGCTACGGACATCGCGGCAGCGTTGGAAGGTGAAACAGCGATGCCGTCCACTTTCTTGGCTACTAGATCCTGCACGATCGCAACTTCTTCATCGCCACCGCCGTGTTCACCAGGCCCAATATACATGCACTCGAAAGCACCTTTGGACTCGGCCTCGGCTTTCTTGCATCCGTCGCGCGCTTGGTCGAAGAATGGGTTATTCATATTTTTGGGCACCAGCGCAAAGATATACTTCGCCTGAACGCTGGAAGCAGCAACGGTCAGGGCGCCTAAAGCGACTGCCGCAGTAAGTAGATATTTCTTCATTTTTATTTACCTCCACTTTTACTATCACTGATTGACCGCAGTGAATTCGGTTACTAGCGGTGCCTCTTCGGAAATAGCCTTTGTAAGGTTGCAGTAATAATGGATTTGCCACCCGACTGCATGCCAAGAAGAACCGCGAGAATAATGAATCCGCCAACAAAGGCACCTTGCCAATTTGAATCGATGCCTGCCATCAGCAGAGCGTTGCGAATGACTTCGAGAAACGCTGACCCCACGATAGCACCAAAGGCCGTACCCGCACCACCCATGAGGCTGGCACCACCAATAACGGTTGCAGCAATAACGCGCAGCTCATAACCTTGTCCCATGGCATTAATAGCCGAACCATTATAGCCAAGTAGCAGAAGCGACGCGATGGATGCTGTGAAGGAGCAGAACACATAAGCCTTAAATTTGATCCAGTCGACCGGAACACCGGTAAGTCTTGCGGCCTGCTCATTGCTGCCGATGGCAAATAGATGTCTCGCCCAAGCCGAAAAGTTGAAAACGGCGCCTAAAACAAGAGAAAGCAACACCATCACCCAAAAATGCGACGACAATTCCGGTATCCAGTGAGGTGCCCAGCCTGCTGGGGCATGCACTGGCCATTTGGCTTGGCCGATAGCTTTCACGATGGGCGCATCAGGACCAAATTTATAAAGCATCTGATTGGCAGAAAACACCACAGCTAAAGAGCGCGCAATTGACAGCATGCCGAGTGTCACTACAAAGGACGGCATGCCCACATAGGCTACGAAGTATCCGTTCACTGAACCGCAGATTAAACCCGTTATCAACCCCAGAAAGAAGGCTAGATACCAAGGATAACCCCAAGTGAGAAACAGACCGGCCACGATTGCAACTAATCCCATGACCGAACCAACTGAAAGATCAATGCCGCCTGTAATTATCACTACTGTCATGCCCAGCGCCATAATACCAAAGGGCGCGAAGTTGCGGGTCACGTTGGCTGCATTATCGGATGTTCCGAAACTTGGTTCATTGTACGACATGATCGCGATCAGAATGGCGAGTGCCACTGAAACCCAGAAAGGTTGACTGGCAATTAGTCTCAGGAACAATGTTTGCTCTTTTATCCCTATAACTTCGGAAACAACAGCGTGTTCAGTATCTTTGGACTTCTCAGGGCTATGCAACACGGATCGCTCCTGTGATTAGGCCGGTGATCTCTTCTGGTGATGTTTCTGCCGTAAACTTATCGGCTACTTTAGCGCCGCGCCGCATGACGATAATACGGTCGCACACTGCGAAGACATCGGGCATGCGGTGGCTGATCAGCATTACCGCCACCCCTTGGGATTTAAGCCTGCGGATCAGCTCCAGAACCTCAGCAACTTGTCGCACTGAAATTGCAGCAGTTGGTTCGTCCATCAGCACCAGCTTGGCATTCGAAAGTCGGGTACGCGCAATTGCGACAGCCTGGCGCTGCCCGCCTGACATTTTTTTTACAAGATCGCGTGGTCTTGTCTCAGACTTGAGTTCGCCAAACAGCTCCTCTGATCTTTCAATCATCGCCTGCTTGTCGAGAATATTGAACGGCCACATGCCCTTCTTCAACTCCCGCCCCAGAAACACGTTCTGTGCGGCGGTCAAATTGTCGGCCAAGGCAAGATCTTGATATACCACCTCTATGCCCTTGGCACGAGCCTCGATTGGTTTGTGAAAATGGCATAGCTGCCCATCGACTGCGATTTCACCTTCAGTTGGAGGAAAGTTTCCAGCGATGAGCTTCACAATGGTTGACTTGCCAGCGCCATTGTCGCCCATCAGGCCCACCACCTCGCCTTGATGAACGTCAAAGCTTAAGTCATTCACTGCTCGAATTGCGCCGAAACTCATGGATACGCCACGCACTTCTAGCAGAGACATATTGTTCTCCCAAAACGCTCGCCGTAAGATCTTTGTCCACTGGCAATTGTTAGACTAATCGCTTCTAGAAATTATTCAAGGGTCATGATGAATGGGACTAACCTGACCAGTTTTTTTGAACGACTCGTCATAAGTATCGAAACGGAAAAGAAATAGAATGGAGCGGTGTGGGGACTAAAAGGCTAAAAACTCGGGAGAGAATGGATCACTACTAAAACTTGTTCAGCCTCAAGGAAGCGCTCGTGGTCATCGAGAAATGTTGAATCAGCTACAACACCTAAAACCAGCATTCCTCGGTTGGTTACAGATCGTTAGAACTGCTGATAATCACGCCAAAACCACCCCCTATCGACGAGGCATCCAACATGTAATATTCTTTCGCATCGTCTGGTACAAAATATTGAGTAAGTCAGGCTGAGGTTCTTATGTGGCAAACCGAACACGGCGGCAGGCAATGTGCGAGTGCCTTCCAAAAGGGGCGTTGTCAAGACTGATATGGAGCCTTCAACGCAGTGGGTCGCACCGAGAGCAAGACGCCAGTGACGGCGGAAGAAGCACTTGCGGTCTTTGCAGTTATGGATGCTGCGCGAACCAGCGACGACGAGGGTCGGATTGTCAAGGTTATGAACTAACAGGGGTCGGAGGTTATCTATGGCAATTCGTTTGGGATTGATTGGTGCTGGAATCATGGGATCGGATCACGCGAAGATACTCTCGACCCAAATTCCAGGTGTGAAGCTGCTATATGTTTGTGACGCCGATGCCACTCGCGCCAAAAAGGTGGCAGATGATTACGGCGCTGGACATACCACCAATGATCCGCTGGTGGTCATTCGCGATAAAGCAGTTGACGCTGTATTGATTGCCAGTCCCGATGAAACCCACGCGTCATTGTCGATGGCGTGTATTGAGGCAAGAAAGCCGGTGCTTTGCGAAAAACCGTTGTCGCAAAGCTCACGAGAATGCTTAGAGGTGATTGACACTGAGGTAAAGCTTGGCAAACGGATCGTGCAGATTGGCTTCATGCGCCGCTTTGATCCGTCATATGTGGAAATGAAAGCGGTCCTTGGCCAAGGAACAATCGGTCCAGCTCTTATGATGCATAACTTTCATCGCAACGTGTCAGCGCCATCAAACTTCACCGGCCAGATGGCGATTACCAATTCCGCGCCTCATGAATTTGATATCGCGCGCTTTGTTCTGGCCACAGAATATGAATCGATTTCGGTGTTTCGCCCACACGTAAGCGATCCTAAAAAGCCAGGGGCTCCTATTTTCATGGTCTTAAAGACAGTCGCCGGCCAGCTCGTAAATATCGAAATCAACAACAATGCCAACTATGGCTATGATGTTCGCGGCGAGTTGGTAGGCGAAAAGGGATCAATATCTCTGCGTTCTCCAGTAGCCAGCGAAACACATGTGAACCTTCAATCCATTACGAGCTACCCTTCCGATTGGCGGCCTCGCTTTGCGGAGGCCTATCGTCTCCAGAACAGCGCTTGGATCAGATCGATTGAAACGGCTGTTCCCGTTGGTGCCAACGCGTGGGATGGCTATGCCGCCGCAATTATCGCTGAGGCAGGAGTTAAATCGTTATACACGTCAGCATCAGTAAAAATCGTTCTGGATTCAAAGCCAAAACTGTATTGAGCCCTGGACTATGAAAATTTGAAAGGTCACCGACTTGCTCGGCCATATTACCGTTTCTAAGTTGACTGCACTGCCCCCAAGATAGTTGGACCGTTTTGAATTAGAGTTTTCCGCCGTAATGTCCCTGGCTGGAGGAGTTAAAGACAATGAAAGCGTCAAAGTTTACGGACGCACAAAAGTCGTTTATTTTGAAACAAGGAGCCGATGGGAACCAGGTAGCGGAGATCTGCCGAAGGGCTGGAATTTCCGAGGCGACATATTTCAATTAGATGAAGAAGTATGAGGGTCTGTTGCCGGACGAGATGCGGCGATTGAAATTGCTTTAGGACATTCGTCGCCTATTTTTGGATGTATGGCCCGCAACGCGAGCGGCCATGCCCGATGCGTACAAATTGGCTGGGATCTGTGAATGGCAACGCCACCGACATCGCGCAGCGTGTGTCGTTATTCATCATCCTCTCCTCGCTCGGGATCAGATCGCTTCATTTGAAGTTGCGGAACTATTGTAATGGTAATGCGTTGTATCACACTAGATTCATTAATTCAGTTTTCGTAATTTTGCCCACAAAGAAATTAGCCATGAAACCAATTCCCTTAAAGATGTTTCGAGAAGATTTGATCCAGCCCTCGAATACACAACATCTTCTAAATTCCCTTGTGGTATTCCTGGCAATTTGCGCAATTCTGTATTTTGGTAAGGATATCATTATACCTGTTTTATTTGCAGGGTTACTGTCCTTTCTACTAGCGCCATGCGTCCGCGCTTTGCAGAAAATAAAAATACCAAAAACGATTTCGATAATTTTTGTGGTTGTTATCGCCTTTTCCGCTTTGATAGGACTTACCGCAGTCGTGGCAACAGCCCTAACGAATTTGGCGGCAGAACTTCCCCAATATGAAAGCAATCTCCGGCAAAAAGCGCAAAGTCTGAAGTTAGCAACGTCGGGCGGAAAAACAGTTGAAAAGGCTGCCAATGTATTGAAAGACCTGAGTAGTGAACTTCAGCAATCCGACAAAACAGCAAATCCTGAAATTGTATTATCAAAGCCTATTGCCGTAGAGCTGACTCAAACTAGCTTTGGCCCTTTAGATCCCGTTATTTCCGTTGTCGGTGTTTTAATTCATCCTTTAACCCAACTGGGTATCGTTATTCTTATGGTGGTTTTATTCCTTTTCAATAAAGAAGATTTACGAAGAAGATTATTTCGCCTAACAGGGACTGCAGATTTAAGCCGTACAACTGAGGCTCTTGATGAGGCAGGCATGCGGTTAGGCAAACTATTTGCGGCCCAAATTATTGTGAACAGTATCACAGGCCTGCTGGTTGGAATTGGGTTGGTTATCTTGGGCATTCCAAGTGCAATCCTGTGGGGAGTTCTGACTTTCGTTCTGAGATTTGTGCCTTATATTGGCTCGCTGATGGCTTCAGTGTTCCCAATTATCATCGCCGCAGCTGTTGGAGATGGCTGGAATCTTGCTTTTGAGACGGCAGTGCTTTTGATCTGCATTGAAATCATAATGGGCCAATTTGTTGAACCCATTCTATTCGGCAAAATGACAGGGCTGTCGCCCATTGCCATCGTTGCATCTGCAGCTTTCTGGACCGCACTGTGGGGACCCATCGGCCTGATACTTGCGACTCCATTGACGATCGGATTACTTGTAGTGGGACGCAATATTGAATCGATGAATTTCCTCGACGTACTACTGGGGAGTGAATCTGCTCTTGAACCAAATCATGCTCTCTATCAACGCTTGCTGGCCTCCGACCCAATTGAAGCCGCCGAATTGGCGAATGCTTATGTGAAAGACGAACACCTTGACTTATTTATCAATGACGTAGCTGTACCAAGTCTGCTGCTTGCTAATGACGATCATCTGCGTGGTGTGCTTTCACCAGAGCGTGTAACATCGGTAGTCAACTCATTTTCAGAAATGCTGGATGATTTACTGCCAGACAATGAACAAGATCCAATTCTAGTAGTCCCCACAGTTTTGATATCGCCGCCAGGTGTTCTTAATTTTGCGGCCACATTGGCTTTCTCAGCGCTATTAAATTTGAAAGGTATAAAGCACCATGTGTTGCCTCAAGACGCGATAGCTCCAGGCAAATTTCCTGATATCGATCTGACAAATATCAAATGGGTTTGCCTTTGCTATCTCGTTACACCCAGTCAAGCTAAACATAATTATGTATTGCGAAGATTGGCTGGGCGTTGTTTAAGCGCTCAGTTAATCGGAGTTGCTTGGTCAAAAGTCGATGCTGGCTTGGAGTTGCAGACTCCATTGAATGCAATGTCGATCTTTCCAAAAAAGCACCCTAACATGGAGACTCAAAACAGCGCCGAGCTTCTAATTTCTGCGTCTGGTTAAATTGCTGGCCAGAGCCAGCAACCAAAGACAGTTTCCGATAAGCCTTAGCGTTTAGATTTTCTATGTTTCTTATGAATATAGATCATGAAACCAATGAGCTCGGAGGTACTTTGATGGTTGATGGGGTTAGCCGCCGTGAGGCTGCCTTACGGTTTGGCATTCACCGCAATACTATTGCCAAGATGCTGCTGCTTTCGATTCCGCCGGGTTACCCACGACGTGAGCGAACGACTTCACAGAAGCTAGAAGTACATATCTCGTTGATTGATGCGGTTTTGTAGGGCCACCGCAACTTTCACAAAAAGCAGCGTCATACGGCCCTTCGGATTTTTGAACGACTGCGCCAAGAATGGGGATACATTGGTGGTTATACGATTGTGCACGAGCATGTGGCAGCAGCCATACTGCTGCGGTTGCGGGAGATGCCATTCCTATTACGGCAATCTCCGCATGCAGCAGAGATCTATCCCCCAAATAGCTATTGAGCTTCTTGCAGATTTTGGGTCGACTGTACTAAGTCATGGAGCATGGAAGTTCTTTTTTGACCAAGCGACTCGACGGCGCGTACTAAACCAATTTGAAAATATTCTAGCTATCAAGTCACTTGAACGATATCTAAAAATGTATGTAGTGATTGGAGACGATGGTTGTGTGATCACAGCAGGCCACCTCACTTGTCGGGTCCAGCGTAATTGAACACCCGCCGTTCAATCCGCATGGTTTAAATACTGCGAACAATAAATCCCACAACGCATATGCAATTATTTTTCAAATATTGAGTTATAAAATATCGGGTAAACTATGCAGAACCAGAAAAACTTGCAAGCGGATGATAAAATGATGTCGAGAGCTTAACGCGAGAAATTCAAGAGGTCTCAGATCATTCAAAAAAAATCTATCCCCATGTCCACAACCGTACAGAACTTGGTATGATGTTTAAATTTACGAAAATAAAATCGGCGCATGGTGATTAGCAGTAGAGTCCAAAAAGCGGAAGGATTTCATCTTTGACTGACACGGTTTTGCTATCAAAAGCCTATCATTTGGCAGCCGAGTGGCACACTAGGCAAAAACGCAAAGGTGAGGCCGCCGAGCCTTACATTAACCGTCTTGTGGAAGTTGCGGCACTTGTGTCTGCTGCCACTGGCGGTCGAGACCATAATCTTATTGCAGCAGCAGTGTTGCACGACCCCATTGAGGATGCTGGTGTCAAATACGAGACGCTGGTGAAAGAGTTTAACACTGACGTTGCAGATTTGGTCCGCGAAGTTACCGATGATAAGTCTCTGGACACAGAGTTGCGAAATGTACTGCAGGTTAAGAATACTCCCGAAAAATCCATTCGTGCCAAAACAATCAAACTCGGCGAAAAGACTTCAAACCTCCGGTCCATCTTAAAATCTAGGCCTGCTTGGCCTATTGAGCGAAAACGGGAATACCTTGCTTGGGCCAGAGCGGTGGTTGACGGTGTTAGGGGAGCAAATGCCTGGCTCGAACAGGTCTTCGACGTGGCAGCAAATGAGCTCGAGCACGCTTTCAACATTGAACAAGCCTCACGGTCGATTGCAAAATAATGAGCGCTGGCTCTGGACCTGCAACGACGAACGCTCCAACATGGGGATAGGCGGCATCACGCCCGACAAGATGCTGGAACCACAAATGACAGCGCAAATCGCCGCCTGACTTAAAACTCAAAGACCCTCGACAACGGGGGATTTGTTGGCCACCGATATCGAAGGAAAGAAGAATAACTTGGCTCAGGATCTCACAGGAAAAATTGCGCTAATTACTGGTGCTAGTTCGGGCATCGGGCGCTCAATCGCACGAACACTGGCGTCTGCCCGCTGCAAGCTGGTGCTTGTGGGCCGCTCCGAGGAGCGACTTCAACAAATCGCCTTGGAAGTGCCTAATGCAGCCCCATTGGTGATAACCGCTGATCTCACCAAAGCAGCCGAGGTTGTGCGCGTCGTCAAAGCAGCAATATCGAAATTTGGCCACATCGACATCTGTCTTGCCAATGCCGGAATTTACATCCCTGGAGACGTGGCAGATGGCGATGCCGATGCGTGGGACGAATTACTTACACTCAATGTTAACAGCGTATTTCGGCTAGTGCGCGAAGTGCTGCCTCAAATGATAGAGCGGTGCCAAGGCGACATTGTAGTTACCAGTTCTATTTCTGGTCATCAGGCAATCCAATGGGAACCGGTCTATTCAGCCTCCAAACATGCTGTACAAGCATTTGTCCACGGTGTGAGGCGGCAGGTGGCCAAGCACGGTGTTCGCGTCGGCGCCGTTGCTCCCGGAATGGTGTTGAACGAACTCTGGGGCTTTTGCGATACGGCCGCCATTGACGCCAAAGTCGCCACCCGTGAGGGGCTTCGATCCGAAGATGTAGCTGAGGCGGTGCTCTTCATGCTGACCCGGCCAGCAAACGTCACGATCCGCGATTTGGTTATTCTCCCGCAAAATCAGGATCTTTGACAGTGCAGTTTGGCCCGCCAGATATTTTGTACCAGGCGCATGGAGACATCGTTGCATGTTTAGTACACGGTCATGGGGTGCGGGTATTAAAAATGGCGAGTAGCGCTGATGGCCTGAGACAGAACGATGAGTACGGCATGTTAAACAGCCCACTATTTGACCCACTACCGGCACAAAGTACAGAGCCTTGGAAGATTGGAACCCGAAGTGAGTTAATTTTTGGAACCTTACAATATTACTCGGTTCGGTTTGACTGATGGGTAGTAGCGCCAGCAGTCTATGACGGAAAAGAATTTGATGATCGTGTTGCGGATTCTTGTAGTTGCAGTGTGGCTCGAAGGTGCAGAACTCAAGCTGCAGACTGGATGACCTGCGCGCAGACAAAAATTACGAAAAACTGTAAATCAAACAACTCATCTCACAATCATCTCTAGCGAATGTTTGGAGACTGATTCCGGTTTACCTTCCGTGACGATATAGGAGCGACCAAGGCAAAAGGCACGATTGGTCTCAGAGTTCATCAGGACCATATGAGCGAAAAACACCATGCCCGGTTTGATTTCCGTTTCGTTACCTTGGAAAAACATCGGCATATCCATCCAACTTGGGGTAAATTTCGCACCCAGTGAATAGCCACACGCATTAAGGCGGTGCTCCTTCATGCCATGCCTATCCATGACTCGCGAATGAGCAGAAAACACATCGCCAGCCGTGTAACCAGGCATCAAGACTCGCTCAACCGCATGAAGTGCTTCACGTGCAGCTGCATCCATTAGCATGTGTTGCTTGGAGGGTTTGCCGATGATAATTGTGCGCATAAAAGCTGCATGATAGTGGCGATAGACACCCGCCCACTCTAAAGTTAGTTGATCAATCTTCGAAAGCTTGCGCCGCCCAGCTTTGTAACGGCACAGCAATGCATCATGACCCGAACCGATAATAAATTCATTGGCTGGGTAATCTCCGCCTCCCGTAAATATGGCTCCCTGCTGGGCAGCGAGAATTTCACCTTCATCAGCACCCGCTTTGGTTTTGCGGATTGCGGCCTTCAACGCGGCATCACCCAACTCCCCTGCTTTACGAACATATTTGAGTTCGGTTTTCGATTTGATTAGACGTACGTTGTTGACGAGATCGGTAGCCTCAATGAGTGAACAAAATCCATCCATAGCGGCATCAACGGCTTTGCCGTTGAAATGCGTTAGGCCATAAGAATTGTTTTCAATACCAAGCCGCTTGCCGCGCGCGCCAAGACTTTCAATCAGGTTGCGAAGCTGACTGGCGGGCTGCGCACTTGCGGCGTCCGTCCAAATTCGAATGTCATCAATAGTTGATGTGTGCTGAGCTTGACGCAGATCCGCCGAGCGTGTGAGTAAGGCCATCGTTCCATCAACTCTCAAATAGAGACACTGGAAGAAGCAAAACCCAAATGAATCGTAGCCGGTAAGATAATACATACTCTCTTGTTGAAACAACAAAATGCCGTCAAACCCGCGCTCAGCCATTTCAACGCAAGTACGATCAACACGAGAGGCAAATTCGGATCGTTTAAAATGCAATGCCATGATTTTTATTCCACTAAATGTGATGCAGTCAACCTGCTAGGCTAAAATTATACGATAACCTTTTGCGTAGGGCTTAGTAAGAGGTCTTTGAATTAAAGGCGCTGTAGATATGTAGGATCTTGCGAGACATCTTTTTTCATGACCTTATTTTGGTGGGAGGATGATCTCAATGAACCAGAAAGAACGCGACATTCAGCGCAAGTTGCGCATTCTCAAGCATGCTGAGGACGGTGGCAGCGCCGTTAAGACCTGCCGATATTTCGGCATTGGGCGGGCCAGCTTCTATCGCTGGAAGGCGCTCTACAAAAAGAATGGCAAGGAAGGCTTGGCCAACAAAAAGCCGATCCCTAAGAACCCAATCAACCGAACACCGCCTGACATTGTCGAGACGGTCCTGCACTTGCGCCTGACCTATCATCTGGGACCCATTCGCATCGTCTGGTATCTCTCCCGCTACCACAACATCAAGATCTCAGGCGCTGGGGTCTATCGCATCCTCAAGCGCAGCGGGATAAGCCGTTTACCGCGCGGCACCCGCCTTCGTAAGGTCCACACCATCAGATAACCAAAGCAGGTTCCTGGCCATCAGATTCAGTTTGATGTTAAGTTTCTGACATTCAAGAACAAAGACGACAAATCCATCAAGCACTATCAATACAACGATATTGATGATGCGACGCGCGTAAGAGCCCTTAGAATCTACGAGCGTCACAACCAAGCCAACGCCATCTCCTTCATC
>JBBRNW010000028.1:0-28663 GCA_038230015.1 Hyphomicrobiales bacterium
AATGACATAAGCGAGGAGGCGGTGATTGAATTGCACAGTTAAGGCGTTTTCAAACAGGTTGCGCCAAGCGGGCGTCATAACGCTCAAACCTGAGGGGATCAATTGACCCTCCATTAGAGGCCAAGTGTTGTAACCTTGCCCTGCATCTATACCTGCCACAAAGCCGCCTGCTGCGATTTGAATTATGACCAAGCCAAAAAGCAATGTCGCCATCCAAGCGTTTTCGCTGCGCGGCACCGAGTGTCTGTCGTTCAGACCGAGCACGGTCCACACAACGGCAGCAAAAAGAACGACAGCCAATGTCAAATGCGCTGCCAAGCGATATTGACTCACATCCACCCGGTCTACCAGACCGGACGACACCATATACCAGCCTAATGCCCCTTGCAGTCCGCCAAGTACGAATAAAACTGCAAGCCGTGGCCACAGGCGGCGGGTCAATTGGCCGGTCGCGGCGAATACCAGAAACGGTATGAGAAACACCGCACCAATGGCGCGGCCCAGAAGGCGGTGCGACCACTCCCACCAATAGATGAACTGGAAAGAGGCCATATCCATTCCCAAGTTCTGGATCTTGTATTGCGGGGTCTGCATATATTTTTCAAATGCGATTTGCCAATCAGCAGCAGTCAAAGGTGGAATGGTGCCAAGCAAGGGTTGCCATTCGGTAATCGATAAACCGCTATTGGTCAGTCTTGTCGCTCCTCCCACGATTACCATGGCAAAAATCATGATCGCCACAAAAATCAACCAGCGCCTGACCCAGGGCGAAACTTTGGTATACGGAATCGAAAGCTGTGGTGTTTGGAACAAGTGCAAAACGTCTGACATGTACTTGAAATAAGCTCCATACCCCGCCTTCGCAAGCGCCTGTTGGCCGCAGGTCAAGGCCATTTCGCCGCAAGTCCTGACGGGTTACAAGCAGGTATGAAAATGCGAAACCGAAAACTTATTGGCACTATTTTAACTGTTGTTTTTATTGCGTTCTATTGCCTGGTGGTGATGGCTTTGGGGGCGATATTCGTGGTTGGGCGAGGGTTTTTTGCCGAGCTGCCGTTTTACCTTGTGGCAGGCTTTGGATGGGTGCCCGTTGTCATGGTTATTATCAAATGGATGTCGCGACCTGACGCGGAAACTTAGGTGACATTAAGTGTTTTGAAGCCGTTCAGCAGAAATGTGGGGGCACCTGAGATCAGGCAATCGATATAGCGAATACTATTGAAACGGCCAGAAACCATGACGCGGGGCAGCGCCTGTTGGTGCTGCACGTGAGCAGTTGTTACAACGCCCTTTCGTGTGGTCAAAGACGCAACGAAGCCTAATTCTTTCGCAATGGCAAAATCGCGGGGGCCAGCAGCACTTTCATCACCGTAGGGATAAGCAAAAAACTTTACGGGCATTCCCAGTTTCAAGGAAATGATTGCAGCCGATTGTTGCATTTCACATTTTGCATCCTCGGGAGATAGTTTTGCCACCAGATAGTGGTTAAGGGTATGGGCACCGATGGTGCAGAGAGGATCACGGGCCAAAGTTCTGATTTCAGTCCAATTCATCGCCAGATTATTGCAAAACGCGCGCAGATCAATCTGATAGCGTTCGGCCATTTCGCGAATGATACGGCGCTGCTCAAACTCAGGCGCGTCGCGCAAAATCGGATAAATGACACTCCACGCGGATTTTTTTTGGGAGATAGTGTCTGTCTGCAGGCTGAAATCTTGGCCGGATATCGAAACTGCAACCAGGGAATTTTCTGATATTATCTGTTCAAGAACGCGCCACCATAATTCAGTGGTACCCTCAACAATTCCCGGAACGACAAAAACTGTATAAGGACAATTATATTTCTGAAAAACGGGTTGGCCATGAACCTGGTTGTCCTTGTAGCCATCGTCCAACGTGAAAACGGCAAAGGGTTTGGAACGCGCTGCAGGTTTTTCCAAACTACTGATGGCGTCAGACAAGGACAGAGTTTCGTATCCCCGACGCCTTACCAACTCAATGATCTCTGCCAAAAATTGGGGGGTGATTTCAAGCTGGGAGTTTGGTGAAAAAAGGTCCCTATTATTCTGCGCGGGAAGCACGTGGTGTAAACAGAAGATCGTTCCACGACCGCGCAGTGCCTGTCGTGAGAGGGCTGCACACCCGCTGAAGTATAAGACGTCAAGACCTGTTTTTATGAGTCTGGCCGTTGCCATCTAAGTCATGCAGAAGCAGCGTGTTTGGCCGCTGCGTCATATTCTGGGTCCAGACGCACAAACATCGTACAGCCCATGCCCTGTTGTTCCAATATGCGAGCAGCTGCGGCTGCGTCCTTGTATCTTGTTTGCGGTGCCAGAATCATGGTTCCCGTGCATTCTCTGACAAGTGCGGGTGTGGCGGGCGTTGCCTCTCCAACATGAACCAGAACGAAATCATATATTCCAGTCAGCGCCTTCATGATCGGCGCCAATTTTTCCGGGAGGGACACTTGAATATGCGGCGCTGTTTTCAAACCATATCTGATAATATGCGCAGACGAATGTGGGTCACGGCATATCACCTTGGTGAAATCTGCCTCGCCAACAACCAAATCTGAAATTCCACATCCAGCAGGAATTTCAAACATGGTTTCAAACGGTGAATTCATCGATGACAAATCCACGGCGATAACCTTTTTCTTGCTCGCAGCGAGAGCTCTTGTGATGGCCATTGTGGCCAGGCTGGCGTCCATCCCCCTGCCGCCAATACTGGTCAGGGCGACCGACTTTAACCCTTGCATACCGTTAAGAGTTAAAAATGACATCGCAATGCGCGTTGCAGGTTCGGTGATTGCTGAAGGTGCACCGCTATAGGTGCTTTCGACCATCGCAAGGGTTGCCGCAAGATTGGAAGCACTTGGCATGGAAGAAAGTACAGCCAAGGTTTTTTCGTTTGCGGGAGCGGGCACAACAACGACTTTTGGTTTTATCTCATCTGCAACATGAGCGGCAGGCCAGGCCACATCCATGGCTGGTGACGACGGCTCATCAGGCAACTCATTTTGAGTAGCAACAGTTTCAGGTTCAGGAATGAAACTGTTTTGCCCCGTTGCAGAAGCTGACATGACGGAAAACAAAAACGCCAATCCCAGGCCAAAAGCCAAACCACCAAAACCTGTGAGGACCAAAATGGGTCCGGCCTTCGGAAAATAATTCGACGGTAATGGCACGGCCTTCTGGATAACCCTGGCAAATCCTGGTTGCAGGCTCAGATCGCGCCGCGAACTGACATCAGCATATCGACCCAACATTTGTTCCAGCAAAACCCGTGATGCTTGAGCATCGCGCTCCAGTTCCTGCAATTTCACATCGCTAAGATTTGCTGTCGCCTGTGTGCCTTTCAGTTTCTCCAAGCTGGAGCGCAAAGATTTGGCGCGGGCTGCAGCAATTTTTGCCTGGCCTATCAAACTGTCGATAATCTTATTGGCTTCTGATCTTATATTGCGATTGATGCTCGAAAGTTCCTGCTGTGCCGCCACCATTTTTGGGTGATTGGGGAGATATACCGCAGAAAGCTCAGATAGTTTGCGAGAAGATGTTGATTGTTGCTCTCGAAGATTTTGGATCAGGGCAGAACTTAAAACATCAGACGAAGCATCGACTGAGCCTTTTTGTGCTAACAGGTTTCTGATTTCATCAGCCCGCGCCGCAGCCTCGCTGCTGGCGGCTTCAGCCAACGTGATTTGAGAGTTCAATTCGGAAATTTGCTGGGTGCCAAGGGTTGATTTTTCTCCAGTCAACAGCCCTGCTTCCGAACGGTATTTTTCCACCTCATTTTCGGCTGCTGAAACTTTGGTACGCAATTCGGTTATCTGCTGTTGAAGCCAATCTCTTGCGCGTGATGTCGAGCCTGCGGCGGTTTCGCGCGTCGACAAGACGTAAGTATCAGCAACCGCATTTGCGATATCAGCTGACAGTTGAGGATCTGATGACTGATATTTGATGCCTATGATATTGGATTCTGGCGTTGGATAAACAGTCAGGCGCGAATCCAATTGCTTCAATGCCAACTGTATGGGGGTGAGCAAGTGCGGGTCGTCGACAAAGCCAGTTGCAATCAGAACGGACTTAATTGCCGATGGCGATTTCAACAATGAATTGAATTCCGGAATGGTGCTGAGGTTCAAGCTATCAACAACACGCGCGCCCATGTCGCCTGATTTTATGACGGAAACCTGGCTGGCAACAACGCGTTGATCAACGGCTTCACTGCGCTGTTCAATCTGCACAGAATTTACTTTTTCAAATGGCGTTGCCAGGTTTTCAATAATCACCTGGGCTTCCGACTGATAGCTCGGCTTCAATAGCGCTAGCACCAAGCCACCGGCTAGCAATCCAGCGAGCAAACACGTCAACACCATGAATTTGCGGCGGCCAATGCCGCGTAAAACATCAGACATACTTAGGATTTGAGTGTTGTGAGACGCACTATTCATTAAAACTAACCTGCTGACTTTAGACTCACTTTTCGCGTTTTATGGTAACCAAACCCTTAAGATTGGAAATTTTGACTCTTTAAGCTGTTGCTAACCATGTTGGCATAGGGTGCCGTAGATCGGTTTAAGTGTGGGGCTGCTTGCTCCCTTGCAAGGTTGAGTTGGTATGCGTTTGATTTTTGTAATTGTGTGCGCGTTTGGTCTTTCAGCTTGTGCGGAAAACTTGGCATCAAACGTGCCTTTTTCTCCGCCCGGGGGAACAGGCTTGCTGGCAGACGGCACTTTGGGTGAGGGCCCCGGAGCTGTCTCCAGCGTTTCGCGTTTGCCTGCTGGTAATGAGCTTGGCCCGGTGTCGCCTTTTGGCACGCGCGGCACTGCAGCGTCTTATGAATATCAAACAGGTTACCGCGTTGGTGCCGGCGACAAGCTTTCAATCCGTGTGGCTGGGGAAACAGATTTGACGGGTGAGTTTCCGGTCGACGCGTCGGGAGCGATATCTTTGCCTTACGTTCAATCTGCAGCAGTGGCGGGGCTATCCACTCCGCAAATTGAGCAGCTAATCACCACCCGACTGAAAAATGGTTTTCTCAAAGATCCACAAGTCTCGGTGCAGGTTTCAACTTTGCGCCCCTTCTATATTCTTGGCGAGGTTACAACTTCGGGCAGTTTTGCCTATCAGCCAGGCATCACTGTGCAAAATGCGGTGGCAATTGCGAGCGGCTTTGGTGCACGCGCCGACAAGACATTGGTGCTTCTTACCAGGCGTGACGCAACGGGAACGCATTCTTCCAAAGTGCCGGTTACAACACAAATCTATCCAGGTGATATTATCACTGTGCGCGAGCGCTGGTTCTAACCCACAGGCAGGAACAATCCATGCGCATTCTTCACGTTTTTCGCGGCCCGATTGGCGGTTTGTTCCGGCACGTGTGCGATTTGGTGCGCGGGCAACACGCACTTGGGCATCAGATTGGAATTCTTTGCGATTCGTCTACAGGCGGAAAAAATGCTGAAGAAGCTCTCGCAAGAATTGCATCTTTTTGTGACTTGGGCATTGAACGGCTACCCATGTCCAGCCTGCCAGCTTACACTGATTTTGCCTGCATTGCGAAAGCACGCCAGATGACCCGCCAGCTTCACATCGACGTTGTTCACGGCCACGGCGCAAAAGGTGGCCTCTATGCCCGTTTGGCCGCTTTGTCGACAGGCAAACCTGCGGTCTACACACCGCATGGCGGCAGTCTGCACTACAAGTGGACTGAAATTCCGGGTTTTTTCTTCGTGGCCACCGAGTGGGCGTTGCGGCACTGCACAGCTGGCCTTGCTTTTGTGTGCAACTATGAACGCAACGTCTACACACAGAAAATTGGAGTTGGCCGCGCTCAGGTCAACATGGTTTACAACGGCCTCTGGGACGAAGAATTCAAACGCGTTGAGTCAGCGCACAATTGCCATGACATTCTATTTGTGGGGGAGCTCTGCAATCGCAAGGGAGTGGACCTGCTTATAAACGCAGTTGCGCAACTTAAGCCGGATATGACTTTAAGTGTGGCACTGGTGGGGGACGGACCCGAGACGGAAGATTACAAAAAGCTAGTGAAATCTCTGTCCCTGCAGGATCAAATCTTCTTCATGGGGCGCCTTCCTATTGCCAAAGCTTTACCCATGGGCAAACTGTTTGTTTTACCTTCGAGGGCAGAAGCATTTCCCTATGTCGTTTTGGAAGCAATAGCCGCAGCGCGTCCTACCATTTCAACCAAAATCGCGGGCCTTGCTGAAGTATTGCCAGAGGCCCTGCTCTATCCAACCGACGATACGGCAGTCCTGGTAGCAAAGCTGCGTCATGTCTTCAATAATTTTAAATATTATCAGTCGATTGCAGATGAATTGGCCGCAGAGGCGCCAAATAATTTCAGTGCCCCCCACATGGTCCGTAGCATCACAGATTTCTACGCAAAACTGACGTAACACTTAATTTACCATAAGGTTAATCACTCAAGTCAACGGCTAGTTCTGGCCTTTGAATTGCCTCTCCAGGCGTGATGCATAACGCATCGTCCTTTTTTGAGGCACGGCGCATGAAGCTTGAAACAAAATTTTCAGACAGTTCGGCAGCTGTGGATCTGGAAGATTTCGGATCAGCGTCGCGACAAAATGCAACGCGCGAAAACATTCTCGCGACATTGCCCAGGACTGTATTTATCCCTCCAAAATTATTTTCAGCATTCGCTCAGATCCTTGATGCCTTGCTTCTTCTGGTGACCAGCATCCTCATTGCCCGTAGCTATCCGGGATTTGCGGCGGTCGATTCAGTGACCGCATATTGCGCAACAGCTCTCACCGCGGCCACCTTTGCGGTTCTCTTATTCCACGCAACCGGCCTCTATCAGCTCAATACACTTTTCGCACCGATGCGAAAATTACATATGTTTGTTGTGTGTTGGGTTGCGCTGTTTGGTACTGTGTTCAGCGGTGTATTCTTGTTCAAAGTTGGCGAACTGGTTTCGCGGCTGTGGCTGGTTGGACTCGCAACAACGGGAATTGTGATCATTATTTTGGGTCGTGTTGCGTTGGCCGTAATTATCCGCAAATTTAATACCAATGGACAATTGAACAAACGCGCTGTTTTGGTGGGTGGCGGCGAGGCTGCGTCGCGCGTCGTCAAAATTCTAGAGCAATCGCGCGACAGCGGCATAAGCTTGATTGGCATATTCGATGATCGCGAGACAGACAGGATTGGAGAAACCGATCCTTATCTGCAGCGCCTGGGATCGATTGATCACCTCATTGATTTTGTTCGCGCTACACGCATTGACACCCTGATTGTCACGCTGCCTGTGCCAGCGGAAGAAAGATTACTGCAGATTTTGAACCGGTTGTGGGTACTGCCAGTCGAAATCCGGCTGAGTGCAAATGGTCAAAAGCTGCATTACAGGCCCCGCGCCTATTCCTATATCGGCAACTTGCCGTGTCTCGATGTTTACGACAAACCGCTTGGGGAATGGGGTCCCTTCCTCAAGTCACTCAGTGACAAGGCCCTTGCGCTAATTGCAGTCGTGGTTCTGGCACCGGTCATGGCAGCAATTGCGCTGGCCATAAAGCTTGACGGCAAGGGACCCTTAATTTTCAAACAAAAACGTTTTGGGTTCAACAATGAACTGATTGAAGTTTATAAATTTCGGTCGATGTTTGCAAACCAGACAGACACCGATGCAGTCAAGTTGGTCTCAAAGGGCGATGCCCGCGTTACACGCATTGGAAAATTTATTCGTAAAAGCAGCCTCGACGAGTTGCCACAGTTATTCAACGTGCTGAAGGGTGATTTGTCACTTGTGGGGCCTCGCCCGCATCCCACCAAAGCCAAGGCGGGTGAAGCGCTCTACGAAAACGTGGTTGACAGTTATTTTGCCCGCCACAAGGTTAAACCTGGCATCACCGGTTGGGCCCAGATCAATGGTTGGCGTGGTGAAACTGATACCCGCGAAAAAATTGAACGCCGTGTTGAGCACGATCTCTATTATATCGATAACTGGTCATTAACCTTCGATCTTTACATTTTGCTAAGAACTCCATTTGCGCTCCTGAACACGGATAATGCTTTTTGACTTTTGTTTCACATGCTCTTTCAGCACCCTCTCGCGTGCGGGGTATCAACCTTTCGCAAATTCAGGCATTTGCGGTTTGGCTCATGCTCGCCTCAACATTCATTGTCATCATTGAACCCGCACCGAGTGATGCGCTTTTCATTTTTGTCATTCTCAGTTTTTTAAGTTCAGGTCTATTCATCAGTCCAGCCATCGGCCCGTTGATCATCTTTCTGTTGCTCTATAATATGGGCGCGTTCCTCAGCTATCTCCAAATCGCTGATGATGAAAAGGCACGGATGTTTGTCATTACTGGCCTCTATATGGCGGCATCATCAGTTTTTTTTGCGTTCTATATTGGGGAAGACACGCTCAATCGCTTTGATCTCATCAAGCGGGCTTTGACCGTTGCCGCATTCATTGCGAGCATCATTGCCATTGCTGGATATTTTAGCATTGGCGGATTCAAAGGTGGCGCACCGGAATTTCAAAGTGAACTGTCGCAATATAACCGCGCTGTAGGATTGTTCAAAGATCCCAACGTGTTTTCGACATATCTGATTTTTCCGGCCTTGATGATGATTCAAGGTTTCATGCTGGGAACGCAACGCCGCAAGATTTTTTCCGCCATCGGTCTATCCGTTATATTGGCCGCGTTGTTTCTTGCATTTTCGCGGGGTGCGTGGATCAGCTTCGTGTTTTCTTTCACCATGATGGTGGGGTTCACGTTTATTCTCGCACCTTCTAATGCCATGCGCAGTCGCATCATATTTTATGCCGCTGTCATTCTGGCTATCTTCACGGTGATGTTCGTGTTGCTCATGTCAATTGAACAAGTGCGCAACCTGTTTCTGGATCGCTTTACTCTCATCAAAAGTTATGATGCCGGTGAGACGGGGCGTTTTGGCAACCAACTCAACAGCATTCCCATGCTGTCGCAACTTCCACTCGGGTTTGGTCCCTTTGTGTTTCATCAAATCTTCGGCCTCGATCCCCATAACGTTTATATCAATTCGTTCGGCTCTTATGGATGGTTGGGAGGGGTCAGCTATCTGGTATTGATTGTCTTGACACTGATCGTGGGTTTCAAATCAATGACCATGCGCACACCATGGCAATTTTGCGCAATTGTTTCATTTTGTCCGTTGGTCACCACAATTTTCCAAGGCATACAGATTGATACTGACCATTGGCGGCATTTCTACTGGTTGCTAGGTTTGACCTGGGGTTTGTTTGCCAAAAGTCTTTATTATGTGCGTGATCAAAGCGTGACTCAGAATAGAACCCCTGCCCCGAGCGGCATTTGATGCCCTCAATTTCGCAAGTCATCGCAGCGCGTGTTCCACGTCAAATTTTAGGGCCGGGACTACTTTCACTGGTCATCAAATTCTCAGGTGCAGTATGCACATATGTGATGGTGGTGGTGTTTGCTCACATCATGACAGCAGAAGAATATGGTCGTTTTGGATTTGGAATGAACCTGGCCATCATCGCGTCCACCATTGGTGGCTTTGGCTTTGCAACCGGAATTATGCGGTATTGGCCAAAGTACATTGTAAACAAGGATTATGCGGGGGCTGCGGGTGCCGTAAAACTTGGGTATTTGGCCTGTCTATGCGGCGGACTTGTTGCGCTTTGTGCAGCATTGGGCATTGGTTATGTCTTTGCGCGCCAAGATTTGGCGTTGTTTTCTTCCGTTGGAATTTTGGGTCTGGTCATTGCACTTTGCGATTACTCAACCAATCTTTTGCGCGCGCAAGGCAGCATCGTGGTTTCCATGTTGCCAAGAGATGTGTTGTGGCGCCTTGGTGCCATTGCAGTTGTGTGTTTTTTGTTCTGGCGCAACAGTTCCATATCCGGCCCTGTTGCGTTGGGTGCATCTGCTGGTGTTTTGGCACTGCTATTGGGCTGGCAAGTCTTCAGTGTGTGGCAACGCCTCAACACCCATATAGGCACAACACCGCCACGCAACGATTGGACCGAGATTAGAAAAAGCATTATCCCGCTTTGGGCATCGGGGATTATATTTGCCATGATCCAGCAATTTGATGTGGTCATTGTCGGTTCGCTGATGGGCAACGCCGATGCAGGGGCCTATTTTGCAGCCCAGAAGACTGCCATGTTGCTCAGCCTGGTGCTGATTGCAGCGGGCCTGGTTGCTGCACCCTTGATGGCCTCACTTTACCATTCAGCAAGGCATGACGAGTTGCAACGCCTTTGCCGCAATCTGGCTGCGACAATTGCTGTCATCACAGCACTCGGCTTTTTGGTTTTGGTGGTGTTGGGCAAGAGCCTTTTGGCGCTGTTTGATTCAACATTTGTCACGGCCTATCCGGTATTGCTGATCATCGCCTTGGGCACTCTTGTCGATGCCATTTCGGGGCCAACTGCCTATTTAATGCAAATGACATCCTATGAGAAACCTTACTTGCAGATCATGGTGGTTTGCTATGGCTTGGTTTTGATGGCGCAATTCCTTTTGATTCCGCGTTTTGGCAGCATTGGCGCTGCCATGGCTTCAACGGGTGGAATAGTGTTGTGGAATGTTTGGGCCATTGCCTTGCTCAGAAACAAGGCCGGACTAGATCCTTCCCTGCTGTCTTTAATATCTGCGCCGCGAAAAAGGGAAGCCTGACATGGCTGGTACCACTTGTGAAATTGCGGTTCTCATGCCGGTTTATAATCCAGGAAAAGATCTCAAGCTGACGCTGGACAGTTTGCGTGCGCAGTCAGCACCGTTCAAATTATTTCTTGTCGATGATGGAAGCACCTTTAAAACTGATTATGAAACATTGTGTTCTGGCATCAATGTTGAAATCATTCGCCTTTCCAAGAACCAGGGCATCACCGGCGCCATGAATGCTGGGCTGAGCGTTATCTTGAAAGATGCATCTCCCTATATTGCGCGCCTAGATGCGGGAGATATTTGTATGCCGCAGCGTTTTGAAATGCAGTGTGCTTACCTAAAACTGCATCCCGAAGTTTCAATTTTGGGTTCGGCCGTTGAGTTTCGGTTGCGGGACACTGATGAAAATCTCGTGGAAACTCATATTAATCGATATCCGTTGACGCCGGAAGGATGTCGTCAAAAGCTTTACATCAATGTTGCAGCCATCCACCCGGCCATGATGATCCGCCGAACTGTATTTGAAAGTTTGAAAGGGTATTCTGAAACCTTTCCGGCAGCAGAAGATTTTGATCTTATGTGGCGGGCTTGCAAAGCGGGATTTCATATTTCAAATCTGCCTGATGTGCTTTTGATCAAGGAAGAATATCCCGGCTCCATTTCGCAAAAGCGCCGTCAAAAACAGATTTTCAGCAGGCTGCGCATTCAATGGGCCAATCGCAAATTTGCATCCATTCGGAGTTGGGCGGGCTTACTCAAAAGCAGCATTCAGCTGATCACACCTGCCTCTTTTACCATCGCCGTCAGACAAATGATCAATCGATGATGAAATGGTCGGAGCGACAGGATTCGAACCTGCGACCCCTAGTCCCCCAGACTAGTGCGCTACCGGGCTGCGCTACGCTCCGACTTGAGTGCTCATGTAGCACCCGGAATGCTAATCGCCAACCTTAAAGCGCATGCGGCCTTGAATTCGTTTTGAGGAGCCAAAAGATGTCACCGCGTGCCCCAGTCAGCCGTTGGGCCTGCAGCGCCAGAATGATGCTCCAGGAGAGCTCAGCTGCAACAACTGCAAAACCAATTCCCATCATGCCATAACTCGGCGCAGCACTGAAAGCGCCGATCACCAGAACCGCCAAGGCCAAAATACAGGCCCACGCTGTTTTGATTTGATGACCCGCAATTGAGAGTAACTGCTGATTCATGCCGCTGAATGCACGGATTGATTGGCCAAGCATAAGGACCATCAGCAAACTCTGACCCGCAACATAATGTGGTCCAAACAGGTTCAGCGCAAACGGCCCCAGAAACGCCGCACCCACAAGCGCTGGCAGAATTGTAGCCATGGTCATGTAGTTCAAGCGGATAAGCAACTGACGCGCAGCGTGATGGTTTTGTTTGGTCAGCGCCTCGGTCAAATCGGCCAACACGAACTGCTGGGCCACCTGAATGAAAAATCCTGCAATCGCCGCAAGCCTGACTGCCACGGCCAGAATGGCCAGCTCCTCCGGGGGCAAAACGAAACCTGCAATCATGGTCACAAGATCAGCAAACGAGGTTGTCACGAGAGCCACAATGGCAAGAGCGCCCGCCCGTGATCGCAAAGCTTTTGTCAGATTGGGTCGTGCTTTCATAAAATCGCTGGGCAATGCCCCTTGCCGTCCCAACACGTAAGCTTGCGCCACACTCACAACATACAGGCTGACAACAAACGCTATCAACGCATGTTGCATTGAAATCTTGAAGCCCAGAAGGATCAATGCTGAAATATAAAGTAACAGCAAACCAGGTCGCACAATGAAATCGGGCGCATAAGACAAATTAAAAAGCCGCAAGGCGTTGGCAACTGCACTGCCATACCGCAACAGCACGGAGGCAGGCATGGCAAGGCAAGCAAACAGCAGTGCTGTCTTGGCATCGCTGGTGATATTCAAGGCCGCCGAAAAAACCACCGATATGATGCAAATTGAAAAAAGGGCGACTAATCCATCGCGCAGGAATGCACCATGAAAGGCATGTTGAATTTTAGTCAAGCCCAGCGCCGAAAACCGCGGCAGTTGCGTCATGGCAAGCCAGGGATACCCGACAGTGGCGAGAAGCCCAAAAAACGCTGCAGTACTCATCGCCAGAAAAATGACGCCAACATCGCCAGGATTAAAGATGCGCGTGAAAATTATTTGACTGACAAGATTTAATACCGCGCCAGCTACACGCAACCCCATCAACCCCAAAACCATTGCAAACATGCGTGAGAGTTTCATGCACCGGCCTTGATGTGTTAAGAACTATGAATTCTGAAAATAAGCACTTACCGGCTTGTAGGATCGAGCATTTTACGCGCATCAGTCAAATCCTTAAGCGCAAGTTTTAACGCCTCGGACTGACCTGTCGACAGTTTGTGAACTACCTTCGGAGGCACATCTAGGGTTGCCTTTGCACCCACGCGGGGGGCAGCTTTGGCAGTTCCCGGAGGCGGAGCCCCCTCACGCGCAAGATCGCTCTTCCGAGGCATAACTTCACCCCTGCCGATACCTATTACATAGGCCGAATTTTCCTCCTTCAAAATTCGTTGAACGCCGCGAATGGTGTATCCTTGCGAATAGAGAAGGGTGTGGATTCCCTTTAAAAGGTCAATATCTGCAGGGCGATAATAGCGCCGGCCTCCAGCACGCTTCATCGGTTTTATCTGTGTGAAGCGGGTTTCCCAGAACCTCAGAACGTGCTGAGGCACCGTCAGTTCTTCGGCGGCCTCACTGATTGTGCGGAACGCATCAGGTGATTTTTCCACTCTATTGTCCCCCAGTGTCCATGAGCGGAATCAATCTTCCGTGCCAGGCTCAAGGCCATTGATGATGTTCTTCATGACTTGGCTCGGGCGGAACACCAGCACACGGCGCGGTGTGATTGGAACTTCCTCACCCGTCTTGGGGTTACGGCCCATGCGTGCGCGTTTGCTTCGCACCATAAACGTGCCGAAAGATGAGAGCTTTACTGAGTTTCCCTGGGTCAAGGATTCGGCGATCAGATCCAGTACCGAATTCACCATGTCCGCTGATTCTGTTCGAGACAAACCAATATCGGCGTGGACAACTTCAGTCAGATCAGCACGGGTTAGCGTTTTATTACTCATGGCAGCGCCCTTCCAGTTTTCACCTGTGTACGCGGATTGCATTTATGCGTCAATATAGTTTTTAGCAATCTCAATAACTTAGGCTAGTTTCTTAATACCGGAATAGGACTGCACCCCAAGTGAATCCGCCCCCCATGGCTTCAAGCAAAACCAGCTCGCCCCGCTTTATACGTCCATCACGCACGGCCACATCAAGTGCGAGCGGAATTGAGGCCGCAGACGTGTTCCCATGCTTATCCATCGTCATCACAACATGAGATTCGGAAATTCCAAGTTTCCTTGCGGTTCCTTCAATAATCCGGCGGTTGGCTTGATGGGGCACAAACCAGTCAATATCAGTGAGTTTGATTCCGGCCAATTCTGCAACTTCATTGACAACAGAAGCCAGATTGCCGACGGCATGTTTGAAAACTTCCCTGCCTTCCATTCTCAAGTGGCCCACAGTTCCGGTGGTGGAGGGTCCGCCATCAACAAACAGTTTGTCGTAGTGTCGCCCGTCGGCATGAAGTTTGGATGCCAGAATGCCTTGGTCGCCGATTGAACCTTCGCCTTCACTTGCCTGCAGCACGCAGGCCCCTGCTCCATCGCCGAACAGCACGCAAGTGCCGCGGTCGCTCCAGTCCAGAATTCGCGAAAACGTTTCAGAGCCAATGACCAAAGCAGTTTTGGCTTGTCCTGTCCGAAGCAATGCATCTGCGGTTGTCAGTGCATAAACAAACCCCGAGCAGACGGCTTGAACATCAAAAGCAAAGCCTTTTGTTATTCCCAAATCAGCCTGCACAAGCGTTGCTGTTGCAGGAAATGTGTTGTCTGGTGTGGAGGTAGCAACAAGTACAAGATCAACGTCGCCTACTGAAAGTTCTGCATGTGCCAGTGCGTTTTGCGCTGCGGCAACCGCCAGAGTTCGCGTGGTTTCGCCTTCTCCCGCAATGTGGCGGGCTCTGATGCCGGTGCGCTCTGTGATCCATTCATCAGTGGTGTCGACGATTTTTGCCATATCAGCATTTGTCATGATGCGTGCAGGCAAAGCCGACCCCACACCCTTGATTGCGCTTCTCAACATTGCTGGCATTTACTCCGCAGCCTGCGACTGGGCTGATAAAACGCTGTTTACGGCCTCCACATCACTTGCAATTTTTGCAACAAGGCCGTTGCGAACCATGTCGATTGCAACATCAATTGCGGTGGCAAAACCCAACGCATCCGTGCTGCCATGACTTTTAACAACAACACCGTTCAAACCAAGCAACACGCCGCCGTTGTGTTTGCGGGGGTCTAACCGTTCTTTCAAAGCACGAAACGCGCTTTGGGCTAAAAAGGCACCGATCTTTGACAGAAGGCTGGCAGTCAAGGCAGAGCGAATAAAAGACGACATTTGCTTTGCCGTTCCTTCAGCCGTTTTCAAGGCCACGTTGCCCGTGAAGCCCTCTGTTACCACAACATCCACTGTGCCCTTGCCAATATCATCGCCTTCCACAAACCCCACATAGTGCAGCGGCAAATCAAGTTCGCGCAACAGACGCCCCGCTTCGCGCACCTCTTCATTGCCCTTCACTTCCTCAACCCCGATGTTGAGGAGGCCCACGCGCGGCTGGTCTATTTCAAACAGGCAACTTGCCATGGCCTCACCCATCACCGCAAATTCAATAAGCTGGCGGGCGTCTGCCCCAACGGTGGCACCCACGTCCAGAACAACGCTTTCGCCCGTCATCGTGGGCCAAATGGCGGCAATGGCAGGGCGTTCAATGCCAGGCAGTGTACGCAGCACAAATCGCGACATTGCCATCAGCGCGCCAGTATTTCCGGCTGATATGACTGCTGCTGATTGACCTTGCTGCACAGAACTGATGGCAAGCCACATGCCGCTTTTGTTGCGCCCACGCCGTAAAGCCTGACTTGGCTTTTCATCCATTGCCACGGAAATTTCTGCGTGAATAACCTCTGAGGCTAATTTTAAAGCAGGATGCAAATCAAGAAACGGCATGATGGAAGCTTCATCGCCAAAGAATTTCATGCGTAAAGTTGGATGACGCAAAATGGCCAGTGCAGCCCCACCCACCACAACCTCTGGGCCAAAGTCTCCGCCCATTGCGTCAAGCGCCAACGTTAAAATCTGATTCTTCAAAATAGCAGCGATCCCATTTGGCCCCACAAGATAAAGTCTTGGGCGGGCGAAACAACAGTTAAATTTTTTGACTGAGTCTGTGCTCAGTTGTCATTTTCGGCGATTTTCTGCAATTTTGCAAAGGGCGAAGGTTTTAGGTCAATCATGCTGGTGTCATCTTCTATATGATCGCCAAAATCTTCGCCCGGCTTTTTTGGGTAGGGATCAAGATTGAGTGCCACAGCTTCAGACACCAATTCACCCAAATCCACCTCATCGTTGACAATCGGATCAACGTCATGTTCGGCTGCATCAATTATCATTTTTTCAGGTAAGAAATACCGTTCAACCGTGTAATGCGATGTGCTGCGAAAAGCTTCTAGGCTGATCACAGATACCAGATCAAGATCGGCATCAATATCGCCTGTAACTTTCAATCCCCCGCCCCGCCACGGCGTGGCGATCAAGTGGGCCTTTAAGCTATGAAGAGCCGGTATGGCAAAGCGTTTGGCCAATGCCGTGCATTCTTGTGGTTCGGCGGCAAAGACTTCATGCGAGCCCTTGCGGGGAACGCGGTTGACCAGCAATGGACGCGAGAATTCAAGCGCGTTTTTTGACTTGGCTTTCATTCAAATTTCAAATTTGCGAGCAAGATGTTTTCAACAGGCTGGGTTGAAAGGGCCGTGTGGGCCAAAACAACCCAATGGGCGAGTGCAACCGTGGACACATTTTTTTCGCCAGCATACACATTGCGTTCAATACTGGCGACCAACGCAACTTCGCCTTCCCTCAATGCTGTAGAGTAAGCTGTCAATCGCCCATAGAAGGCTTCAGCCATTTTTCGAACCTTTTTTCCAACTGACACATCTCCCACTCCCATCTCTCGCAAGGAATTGTCCATGTCCGAGAAGAAATAATCAATCAGCTTCTGACGGATTTCAGCGGGTTCACCCTTCAGCCTATCGAGCACCAGAAACAGGTGGAGCACAATCACGTCAAAGCGACCGTCCACCGTATCGGGCACGCCCCACTCCGCAAAAAAGCGGGGTTGCCGTGCCGCTGCCACAATCGCGTCATAGAGAGCCGCGGCCGGATTTGGTTTGCGTGCAAACAAACGTTGCAAGATCATTGCCTTGCCTCCGTGCAAACTTCGCTGCAAAAGGATTTGGCTGATGATTTGTGGATTAAAACGAAAACGATGGTGATGAACAAGCCTGGCATGATATTTTCAAAACTTATGGGACCGTTGGTGATTTTAGCCCTTATGGCTGGATGTTCGCCAGAGATCAACCGCCGCGGTTACATCGCGAAAGCTGGCGCGTTTGCACAGGTCTCAGAAGGCATGGGCAAAAGTGAAGTGGAGGGCATTCTGGGCTCTCCTTCCACCACTGCGTCAGTTAATCTGCAAGGCGACAGTTACTATTATATCTCCAGTGTAACGCAAGGCCGCGCTTTTCTGGATCCCGTTGAAACTGACAGACAGGTGATTGCAATCCGCTTTAACAAGAATGACCAGGTGGCAAGCACCGCGCAATATGGTTTGCAGGACGGAAAAATAATTAACACCAATACTCGAAAAACCGTGATTGCCGGAAATGAGTTTTCAATCCTGTCAGAACTGTTCCGGGGCGTCGGGGGAGCACCCAGCGCCAGCAACTTAGGACGAAAGTTATAAATTGATTTTGCCCAATTCGTCCAAGGCTTCGTGATGTTGTCTTGATCGGTAAAAGTGGCGTGCTTTCAAATTTCGCGGCAGAATACTTGATGGGCATGTCACCACTGAACTAAAGTAGGTTTCTGCGCCGTGTCTCTGCCGCTAAAGGGGTACTCAGCGCGGGCAGCGGTTCAATTCAATTGTGATATGAGAAAGGTCAAGTCCGCCAAGGCGCAATTTGTAATCGTCGGCCTGCCATTGCTCATGCGTGACAATGGACACGATTGCAGCGTTCCTGCCGGGTGCCACCTGCCACACGTGCAGATCACTCACTTGACTGTCACCATCACTCTCAATTTTTGTTTTAATATCGGAAAGCAAGGTCGTGGCAGGCTGTCTGTCCAGCAACATTTGCATTGCATTTTTTAACAATGCGTAAGCCCACTGCGCAATGATGATGGCACCTATGATGCCAACGAGTGGATCGAGGATCGTCCAATTCAAATATTTGCCGCCCAAAAGGGCCAAAATTGCCAGAACCGACGTCATGGCATCCACAACCACATGCGCATAGGCTGCCTTCATGTTGTGATCATGGTCATGGCCATGACCGTCACCGTGGGAGTGTTCGCCGCCCACATGCAGCAGGCGAATGGACAGTAGGTTCACACCCAGGCCCAAAAAGGCAACAGGCAGAGCCTGATTGTAAGACACAGTTTCAGCCCCGAAAAGTGCCCGAAGGGAATCTCCCGCAACAAACAATGCGACAAAGGCTAGAATTAACGCGCTCGAATAACTTCCCAGTGCCTGAATTTTGCCGGTACCAAAAGTGTAATACTGGTTAGCTGCATGAAGTCTTGAATAGCGATAGGCAAAATAACCAATGCCAAGTGCCAATGCATGTGTGGACATATGCCAGCCATCGGCAAACAAGGCTATTGAGTTGTAAAACCAACCGGCCGCAATTTCCACAATGGTCATGGCGGCCGTCAGCAGCATCACCCAAAATGTACGCCGCTCACTTTCCGCCTCATGCCCAAAAGCAAAATTGTGGCTGTGCTTCCAGCGCTTGTGGTCGTGCGCCAATTTAAATTCGAAATCCGTGTTCATTGCTTGATTTTATCACTCATGCATCAAAAACAAAAGGCCGGAGAGTTCACTCCGGCCTTAGGTATTTCGAATTTGTATTTGTTTAATGCCCGGCCAAAACCGCCAGCATCAGCAACGCCACGATATTTGTAATCTTGATCATCGGGTTTACGGCAGGGCCTGCGGTATCTTTATAGGGGTCGCCCACGGTGTCTCCCGTCACGCTCGCTTTGTGGGCGTCGCTGCCTTTCAAGTGTTTTACGCCCTTCGAGTCAATGAACCCATCTTCAAAACTCTTCTTGGCATTGTCCCACGCACCCCCGCCAGCAGTCATCGAGATGGCGACAAACAGGCCAGTAACGATCACACCCATGAGCATGGCGCCCACGGCAGAAAACGCCTCGGCTTTTCCGGCAATCCAGTTGATGGCGACAAACACCACAATTGGCGATAATACGGGCAATAATGAAGGTACGATCATTTCCTTTATTGCGGCCTTGGTGAGAAGGTCTACCGCGCGGGCATAATCAGGCTTTTCTGTGCCTTTCATGATGCCAGGGTGTTCGCGGAACTGGCGGCGCACTTCCACCACCACAGCTTGTGCTGCACGGCCCACAGCAGTCATGGACATGCCGCCGAAAAGATAGGGCAACAAACCCCCAAACAACAGCCCCACCACCACATAGGGCGATGAGAGGTCGAACGACACGTTGACATTTTCGAAGAATGATCCCGGTGCTGCATTGGCCGCAAAGAACTTTAAATCTTGCGTATAGGCCGCAAACAACACAAGTGCACCCAAACCGGCAGAGCCAATGGCATAGCCTTTGGTCACAGCCTTGGTGGTGTTACCAACAGCGTCCAAGGCATCAGTATTGTGGCGCACTTCCTTGGGCAGGCCCGCCATTTCGGCAATGCCGCCTGCGTTGTCTGTCACAGGGCCAAAGGCATCAAGCGCTACAACCATGCCAGCCAGCGCCAGCATTGTGGTGACTGCAACGGCGATACCGAACAGGCCTGCAAGGTTGAACGTGACCAAGATGCCGCCAATAATGATCAATGCGGGAATGGCTGTTGCTTCCATTGAGACAGCAAGGCCCTGGATCACGTTGGTGCCGTGGCCCGTAATGGAGGCTTCGGCAATCGAGTTCACCGGGCGCTTTCCTGTTGCAGTGTAATATTCAGTGATCCAGATGATGAGGCCCGTAATCACCAAGCCAGCCACTCCACAGTAAAACAAACTCATGGGGGTGAAAGCTTTTTCTGGTGTGCCCAAAGCCACATCCATGCCGCCAAACATATAATTGATGACAGGATAGAGAACGACCAGCGAGAGAACGCCCGTTGCGATGATGCCTTTGTAAAGTGCGCCCATAATGTTGTTGGATGCACCCAGCTTTACAAAGAACGTGCCAAGAATTGAGGTAATGACGCACGCCCCACCTATGGCAAGCGGCAGAACCATGCCGGCAAGCTTCATGGCATCCGGCAACACAATGGCCGCCAGAACCATGGTTGCCACTGTGGTGACCACGTAGGTTTCGAACAGGTCAGCCGCCATGCCCGCGCAATCGCCCACATTGTCGCCCACGTTATCAGCAATCGTTGCCGGGTTGCGGGGGTCATCTTCCGGAATGCCCGCCTCAACTTTGCCCACCATATCGCCGCCCACGTCTGCACCCTTGGTAAAAATGCCGCCGCCCAGACGGGCGAAGATGGAAATGAGAGACGCTCCAAACGATAAGGCCACCAGCGCATCAATGACCGTGCGCGATGTGGGTGCCAAATGCATGGTGCTGGTCAGAAACCCAAAATACAACGTGACGCCAAGCAGGCCTAAACCAGCAACCAGCAAGCCAGTGATGGCACCTGCCTTGAAAGCAAGGTCCAGTCCGCCTGCGAGTGATTTGGTTGCAGCTTGGGCCACGCGCACATTGGCGCGCACTGAAACATTCATGCCGATGAATCCTGCGGCACCTGATAATACAGCGCCGATCAAAAATCCGACAGCGGAATAGACGCCAAGCAAATACCAGGCAATCACAAATATGACCACTCCCACCGCGGCAATGGTGGCATATTGGCGCTTCAAGTAGGCCTGCGCGCCTTCGCGCACGGCGGCAGAAATTTCCTGCATTCTGGCCGATCCCTGATCAGCCGCCATGAGGCGTTTATTCGTAATGAAACCATAGACAAGCGAGAGAACGCCTGCCAGCACGATCAGCCAGAGTGTATTGTTCATAATGAAACCTTTGGTCAAAAGTTGATGTTACCCCAGAACCCTGACCGATGGCCGCGATGGAATCACGCTTCACTGCGCCGGTTCTGAATTGTGGCTTAGCTATGCCAAATTCAGCGCGCGATGGCAATTACGATTTGAGGGATTTTAAATGATGTAAATGATTGGCGCTCATCAGAATTTTGACGCGAATTGCTGAATATCGTCTATGATCGGAACCACTGCCAGTGCAACTATTACAATTGCAAGGCCTGCGGCAGCTACAAACCCAAAATATCCAAACGCGATTGCACCCGCCACGCCCCCTGCGAAAAACAAGCTGATGAGTGTCAAGAGAAGTAACAGTTTGGGTCGGTCGGCTCTGACGGCAGGTAGATTTGCACCTTTCTGCAATCTATTCCAATAGAGAAGCTTACCAATCTCAATGCCAAAATCTGTGACCAACCCGGTGATATGTGTTGTGCGGATGCGGCTCTGCGACAGCTTCGTGATGATGGCGTTTTGCAGGCCCATGATGAAGCACAAAAGGATCACGGTCACCGGAATATAAAACCACAGGTCAAATTGAATTCTCTTGCCGCTCACTGCAAACAGTATCAATAAAGCGGCCTCCACCATCAACGGTAGGGCATATTGGCTTTGAAGGCTGTGTCGCCTTCCCCAATTTACTAAAATCGCTGAACAGGCCGCACCCATCACAAATGCAATGACTGCACCAAGGCCAGCCGTGAACAGCGTCATGTTCCCCAAACTCAAATTATCTGCCATTGCAGAAACAATCCCCGACATATGCGATGTGTATTGCTTAACAGCCATGAACCCACCCGCATTGGCAGCCCCTGCCACAGCAGTCAGCACATAAGCCAAGTGCCGATCAGCCCGGTCAGATCGCTGGCTTGCAGAGATGTTACGCAAATATTTTTTCATGTGGTGCAGAAGATTTTAAAAAATGTTTTCTTCACGGTGGCTTTCTTCACGGTGACAGTGCACATAACTCCTCCGCTCAAAGTGAGGCTTTTACCGGCCTGCTCTGCAGTACCACTGCCAAAAACATCACAGCGGCAATCGGGATTACTGTCCAAGCCACACTCGCCCAACCGAAATGGCTCAGCATTTGGCCACTGCTGGCCGATGCAATTGCCACCATCAATGACACGCCAAAATTATTGACGGCCTGAACCTTGGCGCGTTCCGACGGTGTATAAGTTGTGGTAAGCATGGTTGTGCCACCGATGAAGCCGAAGTTCCAGCCCAACCCCAGCAGAATGAGGGCCACGGAAAAATGGCCAAAGCTGATTCCCAAGAGTGCTGCCATTCCAGCGACGATCAAGATTGTCATGCCAAGGCCTGTGATCAGGTGGACACCATAACGCTTGATCAGAACGCCGGTGAAAAAGCTGGGCACGAACATGGCAAGCACATGCCATTGGATAACGTAACCCGATGCCACATGATCAAAGCCGCAGAACGCCATGGCCACCGGAGCCGCTGTCATCATCAAATTCATCAGCGCATACGAGGAGATGGCCGAGGTCATCGCAATAACAAGTTTGGGCTGCTTGAGAAGCTCAGGCCATGAGCGTTGCGGGCCTTCAATTTCTGCGAGCGTTGGTTTTGGGAGTTTCAAGACCGCAAATATGATGAGACTGGATGCGGCCAGAATGGCTGCTGCAATGTAGCTTCCAGCAAATGTAAAGGGCGACAATAATTCTGCCGTGTTATTCGAAATCAAGGAACCGGCAATGGCGGCAAGCACGCCGCCTGTCAGCACCCACGAGATGGCAATCGATTTATCTTCTGGCCGTGCCACTTCAGAGGCTGCAAAAGCATGGAAACTGCTAGTGGCCTGGTAAGTGCCTTGCAAAACAGCACCGCCTATGAAAAGCCAGAACGCGCCGTGATAAATCGCAAAGGCGGAAACCAACGCACCCATTGCGCTTATTCCGGCACCGGTGGCAAATACTGGAACACGGCCAAAGCGCTTCATCAGCAGTGATGCAGGGATTGTTGCCAGCATGGAACCCACAACATAGGCCGTGACAGGCAGCGTTGCGAAGCCTGTGTTGGGTGCAAGTGTAAGCCCCACCAGTCCCGCCGTGGAAAACATAATGATAACGCAGCAGCCATAAAGCGCCTGGGCGATGGCCAGCAGCAGAATTTTTACACGGGGGTTCTCAAAGGTCACGCGGCAAATTCATCCGGGCGGCGTTGACGGGCGAGAGTGTTCAAGACAGCGTTGGCAAAATCCTGTTCCTTGCCATCGAAGAATGCGCCTGCCACGTTCACATATTCGTTGATGGCCACTTTGCCTGGCACATTTTCCTTGAACATTATCTCAAACGCTGCTGCCCGCAATATGGCCCGCAAGGTTGCATCCAACCTGTGCAGTGGCCAGTCCTTGTCCAAAAGCTTGTCCACTGTGGGGTCAATCAAAGCTTGCTCGCGCACAGCACCCTCAACAACTTCGCGCAGGTGCTTGAAGTCAGCTTCGCCGCATTGGCCGTCGTCAAAATTTTCACCAACCACGCGGCTGGAAAACTGCGCCAGTGTTTCACCCAGATCTGCTGTGGCAATATCCATCTGGTAAAGTGCCTGCACTGCACCAAGGCGGGCGGCAGATCGGGCGGTGGGTGCTTTGCGCGGCGTAGTCATGAGGTGGGCTGTAGCGCGGCGTCAGGTCAAACACAATGTCACCTTTGCATGGCTGCTGATCAAAGGTGTTTATTCTGCAAAATGTTGTACTCAATTCACTTGAACCATTCCATACTGCCTATTGATTAAAGCTCGTTGAAAGGGCCCGCCAGATGCGATTCTCCAAACTGTTTATCCCGCTCACATTTGTGCTGTCGTTCAGCGCACCAGTCCAATCATCAGCACCCTTAAACCTGCCAAAGTTAAACTTGCACTTGAATGGGGCCATTCGCGTTGCTGCAAACACACTCACTTTGCGGTCGGTGTCGTTCATTACAGCAAAATTGGCGCAACGCGGTTTTGTTGTGAGCGATGCAAGGCGGCAGGGGCAAATCTATGTGTTCCGCACGTCCAAACAGGGCTTTATGCAATTGATTGCAGTGGATGCGCGCGATGCAAAGATTGTGGGGCTTAACGTGCTGGCGGCACCGGCTGGCGCGCAATTGCCGGAATCAGAGAACAAAGACAATCATTTTATTGATGAGACTTATGAGTTTGGATACGTCGTATCTGAAAAAGAGTATGAAAGCTTTACTCCATTCACCCCGGCGCACATGTCTGCAACAGAAGATTACACCGTTACCGCAGTGGAAGAGTCTGAAATGGTAATCTATGAGCCTCTTGATGTGGTGGCTGATGGCTCTGACGACTTAGACAAGGCTGATGAGGGCACTGCGCAGGACGACACTGCCGTTCCTGCTGAGCCTTCTGCGGAGAAGCCAGCAGCTGAATGCCCTTCTGGTGGCAATGGGACTGAAGGTTGTCCTACCGAACCTGATGAAGATGCGGTTCCACCGGAACCTGGTGTTGACGAACCCGATCTGGAAGAGCCGTTGTTGGATGAGCCAGCTTTAGATGAGCCACCACCAGAAGAGCCGCCGCAGTAAAAGCAACTCTAATCCGGCTGGCTGTCCTCGCTTGAAAGCTCCCCCAACAATTCCTTAAAATCTGCTGCTTCGCGGAAATTTCGGTACACCGAGGCAAAACGGACATAAGCCACATCGTCAAGATTTTTGAGGCCGTCCATCACCAATTGGCCGATGGTTTCTGATTTGACCTCGGTTTCCCCGAGACTTTCCAGTTGCCTAACAATGCCCGACACCATGCGTTCAATCCGCTCGGGCTCAACGGGGCGCTTGCGCAATGCCACTTGCACCGATCTTGCAAGCTTGTCGCGATCAAACACCGTGCGGCGGCCAGACCGTTTCAGAACACTTAACTCACGCAGCTGCACGCGCTCAAAAGTGGTAAAACGCCCAGCACAATCCGGGCACGCGCGCCTGCGCCTGATGGCTGACCCATCTTCCGTTGCGCGCGAATCCTTCACTTGCGTATCGGCATTGGCGCAAAACGGGCAGCGCATTGGTGGTGGTCTCCGGGCTTAGCTGTAAATCGGGAACCTCTTGGTAAGCGCAAGCACCTTGCGCTTCACTGATGATTCGACTTTAGCATTGCCGTCTTCACCATTTTTCGCAAGGCCGTCCAAAACCTCATTGATGAGCATGCCAACCTCCCGGAATTCGGCCTCCTTGAAGCCCCGCGTGGTTCCCGCAGGCGAACCGAGGCGGATGCCTGACGTGATGGTAAAGGGTGCCGTATCGAAAGGAATACCGTTCTTGTTGCACGTAATATAGGCACGGCCCAGTGCGGCTTCGGCGGCTTTGCCGGATACGCCTTTTTTTCTGAGATCAACCAACATCAAATGCGTGTCTGTGCCGCCTGTTACAATATCACAGCCGCCCTCGATCATGGCCGCAGCGAGAGCTTTGGCATTGAGGATAACTTGCTTTGCATATTTTTTGAAATTTGGTTTCAAAGCTTCGCCAAAGGCCACGGCCTTGGCGGCGATCACATGCTCCAAAGGACCCCCTTGCAGGCCAGGAAACACGGCAGAATTGAATTTCTTGCCCAACGCCTCATCGCGCGACAGAATCAGCCCGCCACGCGGACCGCGAAGTGTTTTGTGCGTTGTGGTTGTTACCACGTGTGCATAGTCCAACGGGTTGGCATGCGCACCGCCGGCCACAAGACCCGCAAAATGCGCCATGTCTACCATCAGATAGGCGCCTACGGAATCAGCTATTTCGCGGAACCGTTTAAAATCAATGGTCCTCGGATAAGCCGAGCCGCCTGCAATGATCAGCTTTGGCTTTTGCGCAAGCGCCAGAGCTGCCACTTCATCATAGTCGATCAGATAGTTGTCTTCGCGCACTTTATAAGACACGACCTTGAACCATTTTCCCGATTGATTGACGGGCGAACCATGTGTGAGGTGACCGCCACAGGCCAGATCAAGACCCATGTAAGTATCTCCAGGAGACAACAGTGCGAAAAACACCGCTTGATTGGCGGTGGCGCCTGAATGCGGTTGAACATTGGCGTAAGTCGCGCCGAAAAGCTGTTTGGCACGCTCGATGGCCAAGGTTTCAGACACGTCCACATATTGGCATCCGCCATAATACCGCTTGCCGGGATAGCCTTCGGCATATTTGTTCGTCATGATGGAGCCCTGAGCTTCCAAAACGGCACGCGAAACAATGTTTTCTGACGCTATCAGCTCAATTTCATTTTGTTGGCGCTTCAATTCATTGGCAATGGATTTCGCGATCTTGGAATCCACTTTGGCCAGCGTGTCATTGAAAAAACCAGAATAAAGGGCTGCAGGCTTCACTGGTTTTTTAATTTTTTTAAACACTGGTTCCGTGGTCAATTTCTTAAGCATGATCAAATCCCTCCCGCTGTTGTCGTCGCTCTATACAGGTTGCAAATTTACGGTCCAGTTCCACATTGGCGCAGCAGGTTTAAACCTTTGGTTTAACCACGTCCTTAACTGCATTCACCACTGGTTTGCACCCTGCAGGCAAAGACCCGTTGGCCAACGCGGCACAAGATTTTGCCTTTACATTTGTTTTTTTGACAGGGGGCTTGGCAGGTTTACCGAGGGGTGGCTCGGGTGGAATATCAGTCACTGAAAACGACACATCTTCCACTTTCACCTTTTTCTTGGACTGCTTAGAAGCCTCCTGCTTTGTGATTTTTTTGCCAGCTTTTGGCGCATATTTTCCCTCTGCCGCAAGTTTTTGTTTGCGATACGAGTCCCAGTCAAACAGGCCGGTGAATTTCTTGCCCTTGGTAGGCTTGAATTTGAAATTCTCCTCTCCCGCATCAGTGTTCGTGCTTTGGCTGGAGGTGTTTGCTAAAACAGGTCTGCCAAAAAGGCTTTTGGGTTGGCTCGATTTTGCAAAAACACCTTTGCGCTTGGATGAACCGAAATGGAACAAGCCAAACCCTTCGGCCTCTGCGGCTTCAACAGGAATTTGACGCGGCAGGGGTTTCAGCACGAAGCGTTGGCCGTCCGGGCTCGTCTCGCCCACTGGCATGGGCTGGCCAACGATAAATCCGCTGCCGTCCAGCTGATAAATATCATGGCGGAAAGCCACTGTATTTTTGGCGGCTGGCCACGCCGTCAAATAAGCAACACGGAGCTGCGGCGGGCTAAGCAAAGGAACATCCAGGCGTTCAAGCGTTTCTCCCATGGTTGCAATTTTGGCTTCGCCAAAATTATCCTGACCATTCAGCACCCACTGAACAAGCAGCGGCATTTTCTCAACGCGAATGCAGCCCGAGCTGTAAAAGCGGTTGCTGGTTTTAAACAAACGTGGTTCCGATGTGTCATGCAGATAAATTCCAAATGGACTTAAGAATTCAATCTTCGCAGTTGCCATTGCGTTGGTTGGGCCAGGCTCTTGACGGAAGGCATAATCATCAGGAATGGCCCTGCCCCAATCAACCGTGCTCGGATCAATTTCGGGGCCACCCACGCCTTTGAAGACCTTGAAATTCAGATCCTCCAGAACTTGCGTGCCAGACCGGAGCTTTGGAATAATATCCTGCTCGACGATAGACACCGGCGCATTCCAGTACGGGTTGAATTTCACCGTGGACAAAGGTGTCATCACCACGGGGGACGGACGCTCCGGCCTTCCAACAATCACGTTATGACGGGAATATACGCGGCCATTGCTCACCGTTTCAATCTGTTGAGACGGCACATTGACCACAAGATAACGGCTGCCGAGATCAACTTCATAGGTTTCAAGACGTGGAATATTGGCGCGAATGGCATCAAGTCGCTCGCTGGCAGCAACGTTCAGCTGAAACAGTGTAGCAGAATCGACTTTTCCGGTAACTGCCAAGCCCAGATTGCGTTGGTAGCGCGAAACCGAATCTTCAGTTGCTGAGGTGAAAACGCCAGCGAAATCGCCCTGCGCGCCTTCTGGCCGCAAATAACCTTCCAGGAATAATCTCTGGTTCAGGGCCTCCACGCCTTTGCCCTTGGCTCCCTTTTTGTAGGTGCCATTTGGCACCTTGGGAAATCCGCCCCGTGCCACAATGTCGGCATACCGTTGCTCAGCGGTTTTCAGCAGAGCAGCAGAGTTTGGCGAAAGCATCGGCGCTTGGCCCTGCTCAGCCACAACTTCAGTTGTTGTGGTTGAAGGGCCGTTGCTTGTTTGCGTGGGGGCTCCGAAGGCAGGTTCAATATGGTACGGGCCAACGGTTGCGCCAGTCTCCTCTGAAGCCAAAGCAGGTGCCATGACCGCTATCGTGAAAGCCAGGGAGACAACACTGATCCACTTCCGCATTTCCAAAATCATACCACAGCCTCACCAAAACAATCAAAACTGCCACGCTTATTGCGAAAATTCTTCCTAAACGCAACATATCAGTGTGACGGCGACTCGTCAAAAGCTGCATGGGAAAACTTGATTCAGGCAGAAAATCAGCTTGGAAGCTAAAAGAGCTGAGAGATTAATACAATGAACCGTTCTAACTATATGATGCGATGAGATATATCAGACTTGTTCAATCAATTGCGGGTCAATTTTGCGATACTTGATGCCGATACCGACCCAATGATGAGTGCGCCAACCATGACATCTCTTACATAACTGTCGACACTTAATTGCGTAAGGCCATTACTAAGTATGCCGATCAACAACACCCCGACAAGTGTATAAAGTACCCGGGGTTCGCCATGTTTGCCGATCGTCATGCCGAGAAAAACTGCGGCAATGGCATCCAGCATCAGGCCA
>JBBRNW010000029.1:0-28377 GCA_038230015.1 Hyphomicrobiales bacterium
GGCGAGGCCCCTGCCCCCAATGGACCGGGCACGGTTAGTGTTTCACTGGTCACGCCTGTGCCGCCCGTTGAAATCTGCACGGCGGGAGTGCCGTGCATATCTTTGATCTCAATGTTGGTCATCGGCACATTGCCAATATTGGCAATCGTATAAGTATACGTCACGATTTGCCCCAAGACGACGGGCGATGTAGCCGTTGAATAGGTTTTGCTGATGGACAGATTGGGTGTTGGGGAGCCGTTGTTAGTAATCACACAATTCACCACGTCGGCGGCCTGAATTGTAAAATTAATGGGGATGGTTGTGAGACCTGTTACGGAAGTGCCAGTGGGGTTCGTGTTGGTGCATGTTACGGTTTTCGCGTAAGCTGTCAGCAACGACGTGGAAGCAGGCGCCATCGTCTCTGTCAGGGAGTAAGCAGCATTCGCAGTTGCCGTGAAATTTATGGCAGCAGATGTAATGGCAGCGCCTGCGCCTGTTGTGTTGATGGCAGCGGGTGCCCCAGTGCCCGTTGCGGCCAAGCGAAACTGATCAGCTGCTGCCAAGCGGCCAGAGGCGGCCAAAGCTTTTTGCAACGTGATTCTTGGTGCATTGCCCACATTGGTAAAGGTGCAAGTGATTTGTGCTGCGGGCAGCACATTGGCAGTAGGGATAGTCAGCACCTGACCTGCCAGCGTGCCAAAGCTTGCCGGGTTACCTGTGACTGCCGAATTGGCATCGGTGCAGGCTGCAGCGCTCAGCGCGAAGAAGGCATTGACTGCTTCCGTCAATTGAACGGCCGTGTTGAGCGCACTCACATTGAGGGCTGGTGGCGCTGCGGGCGCTGGTGTCGCGGCCGCCGTTGTAGAAATGGCAGCCGGTGCAGAGGCAAGATTGGTGCCTGTGAAACTAAAGGGACCGCCTGCAACGTTCGTCGTTGTTTTGCGGATGGCAACTGTGGCGGGTTTTGCCGCGTTGGTGATAACACAACTGATTTGCGCTGCCGGAAGCACATTGACCGCCGGAATAGTGATGACATTTCCTGACAGGCTGCCAAAGCTTGCTGGGTTTCCGGTCACGCCCGCATTGCCATCGCTGCAGCTTGCCGACGTTGCGGTATAGCTTGCATTGGCCGCTTCGGTGACTTGCACTTGCGTGTTTGCAAGGGTCACTTGAAGGGTTGCAGGAGTTGCAGGTTGGGCCGTGGCCGCTGCTGTAGTGGTGATGTTGGCCGGATTGGAAGCGAGGTTGGTTGCCGTAAAGGCAAACGGTCCTCCGAACGATCCTGTTGTGATTTTCTGCAACGCAAAAGTGGTTGGCTTGGCCAGATTGGTGAAGGTGCAAGTGATTTGTGCTGATGGCAAAACGTTGGCGGCGGGGATGGTGATCAATAAGCCCACAAGAGTTCCGAAGCTGGGAGGGTTACCTGTAATAGCTGCATTTGCATCAGTGCACGTGGCCCCCGTTAATGTGAACGTTGAATTTGCATTTTCGGAAATCTGAACTGCAGAATTCAAGGTGTTGACGTTGGCCGACGCAGGTGCCGCGGGTGCGGGTGTTCCAGCCACAGTTGTCGTGATGGCCGCCGGAGCTGATGCAAGATTGGCAACTGAGAAATTAAAGGGCCCACCAAACGCACCTGTGGTGTTTTTGCGAATTGTCACAGTGGCGGCATTGGCGGTGTTGGTGATGATGCAATTGATTTGAGCAGCTGGCAGCACATTGGCTGCAGGAACTGTGAGAACATTGCCAGCCAAGCTGCCAAAGCTTACGGGGTTTCCTGTAAAGCTGGAATTTGTATCTCTGCAGGTGGCACTGGTTGCCGTGAAACTGGGGTTGGCGGCTTCTGTCACCTGCACTTGCGTATTGGCAGTGCTGATTTGAATGGGTGTGGGTACGCTAGGTGTGGGTGTTGCAGCCGCAGTGGTTGTAATAGCGACTGGCGATGTGGCGAGGTTAGAAGCGGTAAAGCTGAAAGGTCCGCCAAACGAACCTACCGTGATTTTTTGCACCGTAAATATTGGCGGCTTTGGTGCGTTGGTATAGGTGCAGACAATTTTTGCAAAGGGCTTCAGGTTGACTGCAGGAATTGTGATGGTGCTGCCTGCGAGTGTTCCAAAGCTGGCGGGGTTTCCTGATGTGCCCGCGTTGGTATCAGTACATGTGCCACTTGACAGGTTGAAATTTGAGTTAGCTGCCTCGGTCAATGTCACCGGATTGGAGATGCTCGTCACCGAAAAATAGTTGGGTGCGGCAGGCGCAGGCGTAGCAGCCGCCGTTGTTGTAATGTTTGGCGGTGAACCTGCAAGGTTGGTTGCGGTGAAGCTGAAGGGTCCGCCTGAAAGCAGTGTGGTTGTTTTCTGTATTGCCACCAACGGAATTGCCGGATTTACGATATTGGTAAAAATACAGTTCAATTTGGCTCTGGCGCGCACATTGGCTGCTGGAATGGTGAGGACATTGCCAGCAAGAGTTCCAAAGGTACCTGCGGGATTACCCGATAGAGCCGCATTGCTGTCTGAGCAATTTGCTCCCGTAATGGTGAAATTAGTGGCGAGCGTTTCAGTGATCGTGACTGCTGTGCCAGTTGCCGACACGACAATGGGTGGCGCACTTGTGGGGTAAGGCGTGTTTGTGGTGGATGTGGTAATCGCAGCTGGCGGAGAGGTAAGATTGGTTGAAGAGAACGTAAATGGACCACCAGCTGAACCGAGTGTTGTTTTCTGCACTGAAACAGTTGCAGCATTTACATTGAGCGTATTGGTTATAGTGCAGGTGATTTGCGCAGCGGCCAGGATATTTGCGGCCGGGATGGTGAGCACATTGCCAGCAAGGGTGCCAAAGCTGGCAGGATTGCCAGTCACAGCTGAATTGGCATCCGTACAGCTTGCAGCCGATGCAGCAAAATTGGTAGCTGGGGTTTCGGTAATTGTGACGGCTGTATTGTAAGCAGTCACGTTAATTGAGGTCGGTACGGTTGGTGTTGCAGTACCCGCTGTAGTAGTTGTGATGGGGGGTGGTGCGGCTGCCAGATTGGTTGCAGCGAAAGTGAATGGACCGCCAATGGCGCCCGACGTGATTTTTTGCAAGGCGACTGTTGCTGGCTTTGCAGTATTGGTGAATGTGCAAGCCACTGAATCGCCATAGGCTGTTGAACCAAAATTAAAACTGGTGACTGGTTGATTGCTGGGCAGAGCCGTGGGAGACCCGGCAGCACCATTGGTGCAATTCAAATTGCTGGTGTATTGCGCCAGATTGCTCACGCTGCCTGGCGCCATCTGCTCAACTACAGTGGTGCTTACACTGGAAGACAACGTGGCTACTGCGGACCCGAAGGGTCCGTTGCCCGCACCCGTCGAGGTTGCTGTGGCCAAAGTGCTGCCATTGCTGGTAGCCTTGATCGTGTAGGTAAACTGATCGGCTGGATTGGCACGGCCTCCCGTCAAAACTTTATTTGCTGAGAGAGACGAATACTGAACGGCAAGCATAACGCCTTGCAATCCGCCTGCCACAAGTTGAACGGTTACGGTGCTGGGACTTAAGCTGCCCACAATGTAAGCTCCGACCGTACCGCCAACTCCGGTTACAGTGTAGGTTGAAGTTCCTGCACCACTTGTGGTGGGATAGGTTGCGCCGCTGATGGGTGGCACCTGATCATCAACGGTCCACGCGCCGCCGTTGGTCACGAACGTCAACGACTCCCCGGTGTTTGAGGATTCGGCGTCTGCCACCACGAATTTGTACTGCCCGGTTGACACAACGCCATTGGGTGGCGTGACCATGATATTGGACATGGTCAAATTTACAGTGCCACCAGCCGCCGTGTACAAAATTGGCCGGTTTGGAATGCCGAGAAAAGCAGTATTGCCTGTCGCAGCGCCGCTCCACGCTGGAGCGGGCACGGCATTTATTCCGGTGCCGCCTGGCGAACTGCCCGACAATCTGAATGAAAGTGTGGAGCCATCAGACAAGATGATCGAAAACACTTGTCCGCCTGCAAAAACAGTTGCGTTGTTGTAGGTGGACATATCGATCCAGCAATAAGTCTGCCAAGATGGCGGTGCAGTGCCAGGTGATGTGGCAGGGCCGCAGGTGGCGGCAAAGCTTGCGATTGAAGCAGCAAAAAGCATCATTATTGCCCAAAGGGCAATCAGCAGTTGTCGCTTTAAAAATGATGCGCGCCGCATGTGCAACCAGATACAATCCAAAACTCGATCTGGTTGTCTTATGGCGCGTTGGTTATCTTATGGTTAATTTCTGATTACGATTCATGCAGCTAAATCATGGCCATCCCGCCGTTAACGTGCAGGGTTTGACCGGTGACATAACCTGCTTCATTGGAAGCCAAGTATAACACTGCGGCGGCAATATCAGCAGGTCCGCCCATACGGCCCGCAGGAATGCGCGATAGGATTGCTGTTTTTTGCGCATCGTTCAACACATCGGTCATGGGAGTTGCAATGAATCCCGGGGCTACGCAATTCACGGTCACTCCGCGGGTCGCAAGTTCTTGCGCCAGCGATTTGGTGAGCCCGATAACACCCGCTTTAGAGGCCACATAGTTAGCTTGACCGGGATTGCCAGTGACACCCACAATTGATGTGATGTTGATGATGCGCCCCGCTCGTTTCTTCATCATGCCGCGCATAGCGGCACGGCAGAGGCGAAAGTTGGCCGTGAGATTGACATCAATCACCGATTGCCAATCTTCATCTTTCATGCGCATCGCAAGGCCATCCTTCGTGATGCCAGCGTTGTTTACGAGAATATCAAGCCCGTTCATGGCTTCTTCGGCTGCGGGTATGAGTTTTTCAACGTCTTCGGCATTTGACAGATTGCACGGCAAGATATGAACATTCTCGCCGATTTGAGATTTGAGCTCTTCCAGTTTTTCGACGCGCGTTCCGGAAATTGCAATGGTAGCACCTGCCGCCTGCAATGCCTGGGCGATTGATGCGCCTATGCCGCCGCTGGCCCCGGTTATCAGCGCAGTTTTTCCTGTCAAATCAAACATCACATCATCCTTGCTTTAAAACTGTTGCCAAATTTGCAATGTCTTCGGGTGTGCCGCAGAACAGCGCTTGGGCTTCAGGCGCGTTCTTTTTAGCAAGACCTGTCAATACTTTACCAACGCCTACTTCAACAAAAACATTAATGCCACTTTGCACCATATAAGCCACGCATTCACGCCAGCGCACAGTTCCGGTTACCTGGTCCACAAGTTTCTGGCGGATGATGGCAGGGTCAATCAATGGGCTGGCACTCACATTGGCAACTACTGGAACCACGGGCGGTTTCATGTTTGCAGAAGCCAAAGCTTGCGCCATTGCATCAGCTGCCGGTTGCATCAACGCGCAATGGAAGGGTGCGGAGACTGGTAACATGATTGCGCGCTTTGCGCCTTTTGACTTGGCAATTTCGCAGGCGCGCTCTACGGCTGCCCTTGTGCCGGACACCACCACTTGTCCATCGGAATTATCATTGGCGGCTTGACAGACATCACCTTGCGCAGCCTCAGCAGCAACAGCGGCAGCCGTTGCGAAATCCAAACCAAGAAGAGCCGCCATTGCACCTGTTCCCACAGGGGTCGCAGCTTGCATGGCTTTGCCTCTGATTTTTAAAAGTCGCGCGGTATCCGCAAGTGAGAATGTTCCAGCCGCCGCCAGGGCTGAGTATTCGCCCAGGGAATGACCGGCCAAAAATTTTGCGGAGTTCGCGACGGTTATTCCGTGTTCGCTTTCCAAAACGCGCACCACAGCCATGCTGACAGCCATCAGAGCAGGCTGGGCATTTTCTGTGAGTGTCAAATCTGCCTCCGTCCCTTGCCACATTATCGTTGACAGGTTCTGGCTGAGCGCAGAATCGACCTCTTCAAAAACATCACGTGCCACAGGGTAATGATCGGCAAGCGCCTTGCCCATTCCTACGGTTTGGCTACCTTGACCCGGAAATACAAATGCGGTTGCCATGCGGACGAACTCCTGACTTAATTTTTGGCAGGAACCATAGGCCACACCCTCAAGTCAAGTGCAGCTATCTTTTGAACAAGCCGACAATTTCAACATGTGCCGTGTATTTAAACTGATCAACGGGTGTGACCTTTTCAAGTTTGTATCCCGCGCGCACCAGAATGGCCGCATCTCGGGCAAAGCTCGTCACATCGCACGCCACCGCGATCACTCGCTTTACTTTGGATTTGGCCAAGTTTTTTGATTGTTCCTCGGCACCCGCACGGGGCGGATCAAACACCACTGCATCAAATTCGTTCAACTCTGCTGGCACCAATGGATTGTCAAACAAATCCCGGGCCTCTGCCGTCAAGGGCTTTAACCCCACGGTAAAACGTGCAGCTTGCAACATGGCAGCAATGGCTGGCTTATCCAGATCAATAGCGTGGACCTTGTGGGTTTCAGCAATCTGAAATGCAAAAGGTCCAACACCGCAAAACAAATCAAGCACTCTCTTTGATTTCTCCAAGCCTGCGCGCACCAATTTCACCAAAGTTGCCTCGCCCGCTTGAGTGGCTTGCAAGAATGACTGAACCGGCAATTGCACTTCAGCCTTGCCAACTCTGATGGTTGGAACGCGGTCTTGGGCTGCCACTTCACCATTCACACTGATCCGCGCCACGTTAAATTTCTGCATGATCTCATTGAAGGCGGCAATGCGTTTGGTTACTGCATCACGCTCGGCTTTAACGGCCACGTCCAAGCCATTATCTGCAAGAGTGATAGCCACATCACAAGAGTTCATCAGCGGTCCGAATGCTGCAGCAATCTGCGGCGCTTTATTCAATTGCGGAACCATGACGGGGCAGGATTCGATTGCCACAAGGTCATGACTTCGTGCTTCCATATAGCCAGCGCGCCAGATGTTTTCCACTTGGCGAACATGAAGGGACACACGCCTGCGGCCTGCGCCATGCGCATCAATCACATCGTCTACTTTAACATTGATGCCTTGTGCCTTCAGCGCATTCACTACCAATGCACGTTTCCACTGTTGATAGGGTTCCTGCTTCCAGTGCTGGAATTTGCAACCTCCACACTGTGCATAATAAGGGCAGAAAGGTACAATCCGGTCTGGTGAAGGAAGGATTATTTTTAAAATCTTGCCGCTTTCAAATTCAACAACTTCGCCTGGCAAAGATTTAGGCACAAACGTTGATGAATCACTTCCTGTGCCTATGCCATCGCCCTTGCTGCCAATGCGATCAATTTCGAGTTTTTTCATGCGGATCCAATTCAAGTGGGATAGAAAACTACCAAGGCTGTGCCCGCTCTTAGCTCAATATCCACCGGACCTGTTACCACATTTGATAATGTCAGTGCGGAACCCACGGGCACATCGCGCCTGTTCAAGGGCCACTTCACACCTGCAACAGTAAGCGCCTTTAAGTCAACCAGGGGTATGATGCTTAACCTTGTGCCAATTGCAAGATCGGGCAATTCCAAATCTTCAAAAAGTGCGTGCGCTTCCTCATGGCCTGATGTCATGAACACCGCCATGCCGCGCCGCGCCAGGCCCAAAACAAATCCCGTATGGGCCAATGTGTGGTCAAACTGTCCGCCGAAAGCACCAACGAGAATTAGCTCGGTTGCTCCCAGCCGCATGGCCTCTGCAATGGCAAGTTCACCATCAGTTGCATCCTTTTCAACAGGAAACTGTTGTTTGGGCACATCGGCAAAATCCTGCAAGTGTTGCTGCGTTGCCGAATCAAAATCCCCAACCCATAGCTTTGGGGTGACACCGAACACCTTTGCATGAGCGATGCCTCCATCGGCCGCTATGATTGTTGCCCCTTCAATTTGCTTTTCAAGCCGAGCGGTGGCGGTGACCGCACCTCCCAGAAATATGGCGAATTTTGACATGGCTGCTATGTAACAGATTGCGCTTGCCCCTGCACCCCTGCTGTCATAAAAGATTTGTGCTCTCAACGGGGTGCATCTTTTGGTGCTGAGAGGGGCAACTGCCTCAACCCGCTGAACCTGATCTGGATTATGCCAGCGGAGGGATTGCGAGCGGGGTTCATTTTTTCCCCACTCACGTTCTTTTGCTGTTTGTGGAGGAATGATGAGAAAAGTTTTTATTGCACTCTTGAGCTTAATTTCTTGGACCGGTGTTGCCGTGGCCAAGGAAATTCTGACTATCTATACATATGAAAGTTTTGTTTCGACTTATGGTCCAGGACCGTCGATCAAGGCTTCTTTTGAAAAAAATTGCGATTGTGAAATCAAGTGGGTGGCACTTGGTGACGGCGTTGCGCTTTTGAACAGGTTAAAATTGGAAGGCAAAAACTCCAAGGCAGATGTGGTTTTGGGTCTCGATACCAATATTACGGAAGAAGCGCACGAACTTGGTGTATTTGGCGCGCACGGTGTGAATGTTAATCTGGTCAAAGTCCCCGGCGGCTGGACCAACACAGAATTTCTGCCCTTTGATTATGGGCATTTTGCCATTGTTTATGACAGCGATAAAATAAAGGTGCCGCCTACAAGTCTTGAAGAGCTGGTAAATGGAGATCCCGCTCAAAAAATTATTCTGGAAGATCCGCGGGCCTCCACCCCAGGCCTTGGCTTTTTACTGTGGATGAAATCAGTTTACGGTGACCGGGCCGACGAGGCGTGGAAGAAACTCGCCCCGCGCATTTTGACCACTGCACCAGGATGGTCTGAAGCCTATGCCTTGTTCATCAAAGGTGAAGCACCCATGGTGTTTTCCTATGTGACTTCACCTGCCTATCATATGATTGAAGAAAAAACGTCACGCTATAAGGCAGCGGAATTTTCTGACGGGCATTACCTGCAAATTGAAGTGGCGGGAATGCTTGAGGCATCACCGCACCAAGCACTGGCACATCAATTTTTGAACTTCATGTTATCGCCTGCATTTCAAAATGAAATTCCCGTCAAAAACTGGATGATGCCTGCAGGTGAAACCTCAGTGCCACTGCCAGATGCCTTTGGCCAACTCGTGAAACCTGCGAAAACATTATTGTTCACGCCGGGCGAAGTGAGTAAGAACCGGCGCGAGTGGATTGCCGAGTGGTTGAAAGCGGTAAATGGTTAGGCTTTCTGCTGCCACACTGATTTCACCTTTTATTGTTCTTGGGTTAATAGCTTGCGGTGTTGTGCCCCTTTTCTGGTTCATGGTGACGAGTGGTGGCTTTCATGCATCACAGTTTGACGCCAGTACGCTTGGTATCTTGTGGTTTACGCTCAAGCAGGCACTGCTTTCTACTGGCTTATCTTTATGTCTGGGCTTGGGTGTCGCAAGGGCCCTGGCGCGGCGGCGATTTGCTGGTCGAACACTTTTGATAAATCTTTTTGCAGTGCCGCAAGCCCTGCCAGCCATTGTTGCTGTGCTTGCCATTTTGGCAATCTATGGCAACACGGGGTGGCTGGCGAATTTAATCAATGTGTATGGTCTGGGCGGCATCGTGCTGGTTCATGTGTTCTTCAATGCCCCTCTCGCGGCCAAGCTTTTCCTCAACGCTTTGGACGGCATTGCACCTGAGCGGTTTAAGTTGGCAGAACAACTTTTATTTTCTGATTTTGATGTCTTTAAACTTGTGGAATGGCCGACGCTGCAAAGTGCAGCATCCCGAATTGGCGGGTTGATCTTCTTAGTGTGCGCGGCAAGTTTTATTGTTGTGCTTACACTTGGCGGACCTGGTGCTACCACATTGGAAGTGGCTATCTATCAGGCCTTGCGCATGGATTTTGATGTGGGGCGCGCAATCTCGCTGTCTCTTCTACAAATCATTCTGAGCTTCAGTATTCTGGTGCTCGCTTCTCGCACACCCTTTCGTTTTCCAGCGGCCACTTCGCTTACTTTGCTTCGCTTTCGTCATGATGGTGCGGGGCTTATCGCAAGGATCATGGATTTCAGTTTTGTGTTGCTTGCCGTGATGATTGTGCTTCCCCCCTTTATTGCAATTGGTGTTTACGGATTGCCCTATATAAATTTTAGCGCCGCACTTCTTGAAGCAACGGCATTCAGTATCTTTATCGGCACTGCATCCGCAGTGGTGTGTTTGGGATTGTCCTGTTCTCTGGCGCGAAACCAGCATCATTTTCAAAGACTGGTCTCTTCCATGGGGCTGATTGTTCCACCCGCGGTTTTGGCCACAGGGTGGTTTCTAGCCGTTCAGTCTTTTGAAATTTCGGTGGCACTGTCCTTATGTTTGATTGTCGCCCTGAACAGTTTGATGGCACTTCCTTTTGCAGTGGCTATTCTGGCGGAAGGTTTTGCTTCGCTTGGCGTGCAGCACCAAAGGCTTTGTGCACAACTCAACATCAAGGGTTGGAGCAAGTTCCGGCGGATTGATTTTCCAGCATTAAAAAGTGCGGTGCTACACGCCTTGCTCCTGGCGTTCGTGTTATCGTTGGGAGACCTTACGGCCATCACTCTTTTGGGAACACAAGGCGTGATCACCTTGCCAGCCTTGACCCAACAACAGATGGGCCACTATCGCAGCCATGAAGCTGGTGGCACCGCCCTGGTTTTAACACTGCTGTGTCTTTGCCTTGCAAGTGTTGCCCAATTTGCAAGGGCTCGCGATGATTGAAATTGAACATGGATTATATCAATCGTCAGATTTTTCGCTTGCGATGGATTTCAAAATTTCAGCAGGAGAATTTTGTGCGGTTTTGGGGCCAAGTGGTGCTGGCAAGACAACACTTCTATCAGTGCTGGCAGGCTTTGAACCCGTGCAAAGCGGATTAATCATTCTTGCTGGGCGAGATGTAACCCAACTTTCACCTGCGCTTCGACCGGTCAGCATGATTTTTCAGGATTACAATGCTTTTTCGCACATTGATGTCTGGACGAATGTAGCGCTGGGCATTTCACCTGCTTTGAAATTGAATGACGGAGATCAAAGCAGCGTAGCGGATGCATTAAAAAGTGTTGGCCTTGCGCATGTGGCACAGCGCAAACCAGGGGAACTTTCAGGCGGGGAACGCCAGCGCATTGCCGTGGCACGGGTTTTGGTGCGCAACAAACCGATCCTGTTTCTGGATGAACCGTTTGCAGCGCTTGATCCTGGTTTGCGCAGTGACATGCTGGACTTGATCGTGGATTTGCAAAAGCAGCGTGGAATGACAGTTTTATTGGTCACACATCACCCAGAGGAGGCCAAGCTAGCTGCTGATAAAATTCTTTTCATATCAGAAGGGCGCGTAAGCGGACCTTTGCCCGTTAGCGAATTCTTCGCGTCTGAAGACCAATCTATTGTCAGGTATCGCGGCAAGCGCCTGTAATTTACCAGCCGCCACCGCCGCCACCGCCACCGCCGCCGCCCGAAGAACCACCGCTTGAGCCTGAGGACGATCCGGGTGCTACTGACGATGCAGAAAGAGTTGACGCCAGACTTCTTCCCAAGCCATTGGTTATTCCACCCCAGCCATTGCTGCTGCGTCCAGAGCTTAAATACCAAGCAGCGCCGGCTGTGCCAGTTGCGGCGGCCGCTGCAAGTACAGCCGCAAACTTTGCACCCCAGGCATTCTCGCAATCCAGCGCCATGGCATAAGGGAGATAGCGTTCAAACAATTCAGGTGTTTTTTCTGGCGGATTCAATGCGTCCAAACGTTTTTCTTCCGCCGTTGTCATATAAAGGCGAAAGCCCTCAATGGCGTCCAGAACGCGCCTGCCCGCCAATGTTGGCGCTGGCATGAGGAAGGAGAACACAAGATTTATGACCCCAATCAGCATGGTTGCGCCGACAAAGGCAATGAGAGTTGGTGAAAATCCCTCGGAAAAATAAAATGAAACAGGAACAGCAATACCTGCCCCCAAAAACGGCACAATGAAAATAAGGCCCATGAGCGATTTGAGTTTGCCGAACAGGCCTGGAGTAGTCATCACACCTTTTACGGACGCCCACGCAACGCTCAAAATGATGCTCCAGATCACGGTTGCAAATGTGCCAGCAAACAGCCCCGTCATGCCCATAGGGTCTGGCGAGAGATATGCTGAAAGCGCAAGCCCCACGATGGACATTATGATGCCAACTGTGAGCCACCCCAGATTTTTCACAAACAACGCGCCCTGATAAGTCTTGGATAGGAAACTTTCCAAGCCACTTTTCAATACCCGAATTGTTACATTGTTGCTTTGGGACAGAGCAATGCGGCTTGCGGGCAGCAAACGATACGTTGTGGCTTCGGACGGCGTCAGATTTTGTTGAGGGGCATCAAGCCTGGTCAACGCATAGACGCCTTGTTGATTTTCTATCTTCAACCCGCCTTTGACGGCAAGGCCTATGAGTGAAGCCGCCATGACCTGATCATCAAATTCCTGCTTCCAGACATAGCCCACACCTGCAGGTCCAAGATCGGCCGGGGGATGAAAAAGCGGAATGATGGTGCCTCCCGGCGGATCACGGCCAACTTTATTCCATGCATAGAGATAGTAAAAAAATACAGTGAGAAGTGTGGCAACAAGCCCCGCAGTGCCGGCATTATCACGTAACATCCACAACTGCTGTTGCTGCTGCGTTGGTGCTACGACAATGCCCTTTTGCCAATTGACCGCGATGGTCATGCCTTCCCTTGGGTTTAAAACGCGCGTGGCACGGGCCGACACATAATTGCCTGCTGAATTATTGCCAGTTAAATTGTCAATTGCTGCATCGCTGGCGTTAGAACCTTCTATACCTGTGTAAAGAGCGGTCTTGCTGATGATTGCACCGCTTGGAAGATGGATTTTCACAACCGCATTTTGAATGGAATAAGGCCAGCCATTGCCGGTCACGTTCCAATAGAGCTCATCAAAGACATCATAAAAACCAAGCTGGCGTGCGGTGTGATATCTAATGATATATTTGTGAATGCCGGGCTGGAGCTGAATATCCTTGTCGCCAATCTTGATACGTTTGCCGCCGCTGATGGCTTCAATCGTGTAATTTTCAGATTGCGAGTTTCGCGTGACGCTCTGCACGTCAAAATCGACACGCTTTGCAAATCCGTGCCGGTCAACATAACGGGTGGGAAAATCGCGGAAAATGCCGTGGCGAATGGTGGTGCCGTCAGAGAGCACCGAAATTGCCTCAATCACATCCAGCGAAGCATCACTGTTCACCGTCACATCAGAGTCAAACTTTACAATGGTTTCTTCTGCGTGGCCGGGAAAGACCAGCAGCAGCAACAACATAAAAGTGACGGCGAGTGTTTTCACCATCAGGTTGCTTTGAAATCAACCTTTGGAACTTCGCGCGCGGCCACGTCTCCAATGTCGAAGAATTCTGATTTGGCAAAGTGAAAAAAATTCGCAATGAAGTTGCTCGGAAAAGATTCAATCAGCGTATTGAAGTTGCGCACTGTGCCATTATAATAGCGGCGCGACAGCTGTATTTCATCTTCGATGGTTGAAAGCTTGTCTTGCAAATCGCGAAAATTGGCATCGGCCTTCAAGTTGGGATAAGCTTCAGCTATCGCAAAGATCCGGCCTAACGCCGCAGTCATGGCTTGGCCAACTTGGCTTTGCTCAGCCACACTGCCACCCGCAATGCTCTTGGCACGCAATTCGGCAATATCCCGAAACAGTTTGTCTTCATGAGAGGCATAACCTTTAACGGTTTCAATTAGGTTTGGAATAAGGTCAGCACGCCTGCGCAACTGCACGTCAATTCCGCTCCAGCCTTCGGCCACAAGGTTTTTATTGCTGACGAGAGCATTGTACGCATAGATCAGGTATCCGACCAATGCCGCAACAAGTCCAAGCGCACCATAAAACATAACCAAATTCTCCCGCATTGAGTCTGATCATTATCAGGCTATCGCTGCGTTGGCGCAAGCGACTTACAAGGTGGTTGAAATGTTTCGGAACAATTGAAGAAAAGATTCAACCACACGAAGGTTGGACCTTGATTTTAACCAAATCAACCATTCTTCCATGCGCTCTTTGCAGTCTGAGATTTGAAGTGCCATAAAATTTTCACCCGGCGTGAGTTCACCTTTCGAAATTATAGTGACACCCAAACCCAGAGCCACAGCCTCCTGCGTTGCTTCGCGCCCTTCGATTTCAATGCAGCTTCCCATGCGCACGCCTGCCTTGAGGAAACAATTTTGCACACTTGATTTTGTTGCAGATCCGTCCTCACGAATGATGAACGTGTGTTTGGCGAGTTCTGCTAAACTTGTCGATGTCTTGTGTTTCCAGATTTCATGTTTTGGCACCAGGGCCACGAATGGGTCGAGGCGCAGCCGCAATGAAGCGATAGCCGTATCTGCGGGCTTGGTTGCAACAACTGCAAAATCCAGAGAAAAATCGGTGAGCATCGCTATAAGCTCTGAGCTGTTACCGCTGGACAATTTCAATGTGATTGATGGAAACTTTTGATTGAAAGTGCGCATGTGTTGCAAAATGTGAACGGCGGCATCTGCCCCAATCTTCAGTTCACCCTGCTCTAATGATTTAGCTTGGGACAACAGGGCACTTGCTTCACTCTCGGTTTCGACCAAACGCTCGACAATTGCATAAAGTTTTTTGCCCAGCGGAGTGAGGCTTGCGCCCTTGGCATTCCTTACAAACATTTGTGTGCCGTAAGCATCTTCTAATTTGCGAACATGATCCGAGATTGCAGGTTGCGACAAGGCCAAATGATGCGATGCAGCGGTAAAACTGCCAAACCGGGCCACGGCATGAAAAGCTTTCAGTTGTGCATTGGTCATATCAGTTCAACTTATGGACGATATAGGAACATACGATTTGACTGATAGCAGTTAGAGGCTTCTAATGCGAGATATCTTGGAGAAGGCAATGACGCAATACAGTTCTCGTTTCAATGGTCCTGATGGCCAGGAAGATATGCCCTATCTTCTCACTCCGGGTCCGCTGACAACTTCGCGTACCGTAAAAATGACCTTATTGGCCGATTGGGGATCACGCGATGTCGAGTTCAAGCAGGTGGTTCGCGAAATTCGTGAGGAACTGAAGCTACTGGCAGGCTGTGACAACAGCTTTGAATGTGTATTGATGCAAGGCTCCGGCACATTTGCCATTGAGGCCGCACTGGGAAGTTTAGCGCCTTCCAAACGCAAAAAAACTCTTGTAGTGACCAACGGTGCCTATGGCGAGCGCGCGGCACACATTCTGGAAAAACTCAATCGTTCCCATGTGAAGGTCAGCCTGTCCGACACTACAAAGTTAACTGTTGATCACGTTGCGCAAGCTTTGGATGAAGACAAAAGCATCAGCCATGTCTGGCTTGTTCACTGTGAAACGACATCTGGAATTGTGAACCCGCTGGCTGAATTGGCCGCCGCCGTCAAAGAGCGCGGACGAATTCTGATGATCGATGCCATGTCGTCTTTCGGAGCGCTGGAGGTGAACATGACGCGTGATCATATTGATGTGATGGTGTCATCTTCCAATAAATGCATCGAAGGCATTCCTGGATTTTCATATGTGTTGGTGAAGCGCGATTTGTTGCTGGCAGCCGAGGGGGAATCGCATTCGGTTGTTCTTGATCTTTATGACCAATGGAAAGGCTTGGAGGCTAACGGGCAATTCCGGTTCACGCCGCCTACGCACGCTTTGGTGGCTTTTCGGCAGGCGTTGAGGGAACTGCAAGCTGAGGGCGGTGTTGCCGCGCGAGGTGCACGGTATGAACGCAACGCTCGCATCCTGACAGAGGGCTTGGGCAAACTTGGGCTTGTTCCTTTGCTTGACCACTCTGCTTCTGGTCCGATCATCCAGACTTTTCTTGCACCAGGTGATGCAAACTTCAGGTTCGAAACATTCTATGACGCATTGCGCAACAAAGGCTTTGCGATTTATCCAGGCAAATTGACCAAGCGCGATAGTTTTCGCATTGGTACCATCGGGAAGTTAGACGATGAGGTCATGGAACGCGTTGTTCTCGCGATCAAGGATGTGCTCCAGGCAATGAACGTGCGCAATATGGCTCCACGGGATGCGCCATGAAAACTGTTTCTGTCAATGGTCGTGTTTATAACTGGCCATCCCACCCCTTGGTTGTGATCTGCTGTGATGGAAGTGAACCAGATTACATGGAAATGGCCATGGCGCGGGGGCTGATGCCCTGTTTGAAAGCAATGATTGCGAAGGGGGAAAACTTGCGCGGGGATTGCGTGATACCCAGTTTTACAAATCCCAATAATTTATCCATCGTAACGGGCGTTTTGCCTGCGGTGCACGGCATTTGCGGAAATTATTTGATTGACCCTGACACACGCGCCGAGACCATGATGAACGATCCAAAATGGTTACGCGCACCCACCATTTTTGCAGCGTTTCAAGACGCGGGTGCTAAAGTGTGCGTGATAACTGCAAAGGATAAGCTGCGCCTGTTGCTGAGCAAAGGCCTTATCTATAATGGCAGTGCAGTTGCATTTTCGACTGAGAAAGTTGATCAGGCCACCCATGCTGAGAATGGCATTTCGAATATCTGTGAATTTGTAGGAAAGCCTGTGCCCCAAGTTTATTCCGCAGATCTTTCCGAGTTTGTGTTTGCGGCGGGGGTGAAATTGTTGGCGCGTGACAGGCCTGACTTGATGTATCTTTCCACCACGGATTATGTGCAACACAAATTCCCGCCGAATTCTGAGGGGGCAAATCAATTCTATAAAATGATGGATGGTTATCTGGGGCAGCTTGATGAATTGGGAGCAACACTTATAATTGTGGCTGACCATGGCATGAAGAACAAGCACAAGGCCGATGGCTCGCCAGATGTTTTATATTTGCAAGATGCACTTGATGCTGAATTGGGCGTTGGCCGCAGCAAAGTTATATTGCCCATTACAGATCCTTATGTGGTGCACCATGGGGCGCTGGGTTCATTTGCAACGGTGTATCTGCAAGGCCAGCTTCAAAAAGAAGTCGCCAAGTTCATTTCAAAATTACCAGGCATTGATGCGGTTTATACAAAGGCCGAAGGCTGCGCAAAGTTTGGGCTGCCGCCAGACCGCATGGGAGATGTGATTGTGCTTGCGGGTGGGGCATCCGGATCAAAAGTGTTGGGCAGTTCTGCCTCCAAGCATGATCTTTCAGGCTTGGACGCTCCGTTGCGTTCTCACGGCGGTTTGAGCGAACAGGTGGTGCCGGTCATCAGCAATGTGCGGCTCGCAAACTTGCCGCGACCTTTGCGAAATTTTGATGCGTTTTATATGGGGTGCAATTGTGTTGTGCTATGATATCTCAGTGGTACCCGGTCAGATTTGTAAAAGCAGGAAGCCGGCAAACTTCAACCAGGTTTCCAGGCGCGCGGAAATGATGAAATATGAGAGAGCACCCGCATGACTATCATCCACGAAGCCATGCGCATTGGCGGCAAAAAAATATTCACCGATAAGGTCGTGCAGGTTCGTTATCCGTATACGGATGAAATCATCGGCACAGTTCCTGCAGGCACGGCTGAACACGCAGCACAGGCCTTTGCCATCGCCGCTGCGTTCAAGCCAAAGCTTACGCGCTATGAACGTCAACAAATTCTGTTTCGGACAGCAGAGTTGATCCGAACGAAAACCAAAGATCTGGCAAGAGTGCTGACGCTTGAACTTGGCATTTCACAAAAAGATGCCGTTTATGAGTGTGGTCGCGCCTATGATGTATTTTCACTGGCAGGGCAGCTTGCCATCAATGATGACGGGCAAATTTTTTCGTGTGATCTGACACCACAGGGCAAAGCCCGCAAGATTTTCACCAAGCGCGAGCCAGTCGGTCTGATCTCGGCCATTACGCCGTTCAACCACCCTTTGAACATGGTGTCGCACAAAGTCGCACCTGCCATTGCCACCAACAATTGCGTCGTTTGCAAGCCCACCGAACTCACGCCATTAACGGCCATTGCGCTTGCAGATATTTTATATGAGGCGGGCCTGCCTCCTGAAATGTTCCAGATTGTGACCGGTCATCCTGCCGATATTGGCGACGAAATGGTGACCAATCAGAATATCAACATCATCACATTTACGGGCGGCGTGCGGGTTGGCAAAATTATTGCTGCAAAGGCAGGCTATACGCGCGTTGCCCTCGAGCTGGGCGGCAATGATCCGCTGATTGTTCTGGATGATTTGAATGATGACGAGTTGGACAAGGCGGCTGAACTAGCTGTGGCTGGAGCCACCAAAAATTCCGGACAGCGTTGCACGGCTGTGAAACGTATTTTGGTGCAGCCCAAGGTGGCGGATGCTTTTGTCGAGAAGGTTTTGGCCAAAGCCAAAAAGCTGAGATTTGGCGACCCGATGGCTCCTGAAACAGATTTGGGTTGCGTGATCAATGAGGCTTCCGCTGCTTTGTTTGAACGGCGCGCGCTGATGGCGGCAGAACTGGGGGCAAAAATTCTCTATCACCCTGCCAGGCAAGGTGCCGTGCTGCCGCCCATCGTGATTGATCATGTCGACCCAAAATCAGAATTGGTTTACGAAGAAACGTTTGGTCCGGTGATCCCCATCATCCGTGTGCCAGCCGATGATGCCGAAGTCATCAAGATATCCAATTCTACGCCTTTTGGTTTATCGTCAGGTGTGTGCACCAACAACATGAACCGCATCACACGTTACATCGAAGGCTTGAATGTGGGTACGGTGAATATCTGGGAAGTGCCGGGCTACCGGATTGAGATGTCGCCATTTGGTGGTATCAAGGATTCTGGCAACGGCATTAAAGAGGGCGTGGCAGAGGCAATGAAATTCTACACCAATGTGAAAACTTGGTCCCTGCCATGGCCCAATTAGCCTATGCGAAAGCGGTCGCTGATTTGCAAGCTTGTGGGGTAAGCGCGTTTGCGGCCCAGGCTTCTGTTTGGCTGGAGGCTTGTGCGTATCCGGGACTAAAAACCTTGCAGGAGGGCTTGGCTGATCCGCCAGCGGAGTTTGTGCTGAAACGCAGCGTGATTGGTTTGGATTTGCAATATATTTCTTGCGTTCGCATTGGACCAGAGGTGGTGGCAGATGCGCGCCAAAATGGCCGCGTGATGCTGCGCAATGTGCGGCACGGGTTGTTTTTATTGCCTGCCAGCGTGGAGCATAATTTTGGCATTGGCTGCCCGGTTGATCCGGGGTTTCCTTACGGCATGGAGCGCACAAAAAATCCGTACACGGAGAAACTTGATCTGGCTTTGGCCAATGGCATTACTGTTGATGATACGGTCTGGCAAAGCCTGATGGGTGCTTCTTAGTGGGTCCGCTGGCTGGTCTTCGTGTGCTTGATCTCACGCGCGTGCTTGCTGGCCCGTGGGCCACGCAAACGCTGGCTGATTTGGGTGCTGAAGTGATCAAGATTGAAAAACCAAGCGAAGGCGATGATACGCGGGGTTGGGGGCCCCCGTTTTTGGAAGGTGGCGATGCCGCCTATTTTGCATCAGCCAACCGCGGCAAACACTCGGTTTGTATTGATATCACGAAGCCTGAAGGTCAGAATCTTATCAAGGCTTTAGCAGCCAAATGTGATATTTTGATTGAGAACTTTAAAGTGGGCGGGCTGGCCAAATATGGGCTTGATTACGAGAGCCTTAAGCACACCCACCCAAGCCTGATCTACTGTTCCATCACAGGCTTTGGCCAAACCGGGCCTTATGCCAATCGCGCTGGTTATGACTTCATGATCCAGGGCATGTCTGGATTGATGTCCATCACCGGAGAGCCAGATGGCTCGCCCATGAAAGTTGGTGTGGCGTTTGCTGATGTGTTCACCGGGCTTTATTCAGTGATTGGCATTTTGGGCGCATTGCATCACCGCGAAAAAACCGGCCAAGGCCAATTCATCGACATGGCCTTGCTCGACACTCAGGTCTCTGTGCTGGCCAACCAAGGTTTGAACTATCTGGTGGGTGGGAAGGTTCCGCAACGCTTGGGCAATGCCCACCCCAACATTGTGCCCTATCAAGTTTTTGCAACGGCGGATGGGCATATGATCGTTGCCGTGGGTAATGATCGTCAGTTCACGGAGTATTGCCGGATTATTGGTGTCACGGTTGACGCGAAATTTTCAACCAATCGTGGTCGTGTGGAGGGCCGCGCCGAACTCATACCCCTGCTGTCACCTGCCATGAAACTGCAGTCGACTGCCTATTGGGTGGCGGCATTTGAATCTGCTGCTGTGCCCTGCGGGCCGATTAACACGATTGATCAGGTTTTTACCGATGATCAGGTGTTGGCCCGGGGGTTACAGATTGGTCTTACGCGGGAAGATGGTGTGCAAGTGCCGGGCATTGCGAATCCAATTGTGTATAGCGAAACGCCCATCGAATATGGAGATGCACCGCCGCAATTGGGGAACGCAACCGAAGCAATTCTGCGTGAAGTACTTGGCCTCGAAACTGAAACCATAGCGTCTCTGCGGTTCAATTCTATTATGTCCTAAAACCGCGTCGTCAAAGCGGTCAACCATTCAGGCGATGCTTCAACCAGTTTGGCTTCTAAAAATTTATCTTGGCCTGAAACGATCATAATACCCGTTATGACAAACAAAACGCCCAAAACTGATTTAAGAGCCGAGCTGGAAGATAACATCTTGCCACGCCAGCGCATCAAGAACTCGCGCGACATGGTTCCGATGATCAGAAGCGGAACAGCAACGCCCAATCCAAAGAAAACCATGGTGATCGCCACCTCGGCTAAATTTTGCCCCTGTGACGCAAGCAATGAAGCCGCACCCAGTGTCGGGCCAACGCACGGGCTCCACACTGCACCCAATAAGAGACCTATCCCAAACTGACCACCGGCCTCGCTGCTGCCAAACTTTTCCTGCGCCCAATTGCCGACTGGCCCAGATGCCATGGCAAACTGCCGCTGTAAAAATGGAACTGCTAATAGCAGTCCGATGGCAATCAGCATAACAGCAGAAATCACGCGGAAAAACTTACCGTCCAAACCAATCGAGAATCCCACCAAACTCACAAACATGCCGATCGTGACGAAAGAGATGACTAAACCTACCGCCAGCACCAGCGAACCATATTTGCCTTTGGATGCCGCGGTGCCCAACACGACAGGCACCAACGGCAACACGCAAGGCGATAGAATCGATAGCGCACCTGCCACAAAAGCAAAGACGAGATTTAAAAACATTGGTTGCGATCAAATAGCGCTTGCAAGCAAAGCACCAATTGATCCGGCATTCGTGTCACCGACAGAGCGGCCCATTTCCTTTTCGCCTTTGAACACAATTAGCGTGCTCTGAGACTGCACATTAAACGCTTTCAAAACATCAAGTTGCGTATCAAAGTTCACGCGTAACATGACAACATCTTTATTTTTTGGATCAGCCAGTAATTTCGATAAAACCGGACCTTGTGCTTTGCACGTGGGGCACCACGAGGCCCATACATCTACAACTATTGGCTTTCCGGCCTTTTGCGCAGCCTTGAAGCTTTCCATGGTAAACTCGGTCACAGCAGCATATGCGAACGCTGTTGGCAAAACGACAGCAACGGCGGCAACTGCAGCAACGGTAATAATATTTCGGCGTGTGGTCATGATATAATCCTCAGTGAATTAAGAACCGTAAGTTAGCCCGGATCTAGAAATTTCAAATTCACGATCAGCACGGGAACGATCACAATTTCGTTCATCGATAGTTGATCGTGAAATTTTACAGATCTGGAAAAGGAAAAAAATATGCCCAAAACCACAGCCACCTGGAACGGTAAAACAATTGCGGAAAGTGACGCTTGCGTGGCATTTGACAACACTACCTATTTCCCGCCGGATGCCCTGCACAAAGAGTTCTTCAAGTCGTCCACCCACACCAGCGTGTGCGGTTGGAAAGGCACTGCCAATTACATGGATGTAGTGGTGGACGGCAAAACCAACGCCAACGCCATGTGGGTTTATAGTGATACAAAGGCTGCGGCAGAACAAATCAAAGGCTATGTGGCGTTCTGGAAGGGTGTTGAAGTTAAGGCCTGAGCTTTTCGCTCTGCCTTGAGCGGCTGTCGTTTTTGCGCTACAGGCCGCTTTCAAAACGAGGCATGACACAAGCATGGCAAATCTTATCATAACTTATTGGCGCGATATTCCATCTGCGGTATCAGTCAAAATTGGCCGCAAGGAAGAGAAGCGCATGCTGGACAATCGCTTCATGGAAGCCATTGACATGGCGGCCATGCGCTCTGGCGCCACGGAATCGGACGCCTATCTGGCAGATTGGCGGCTGTCGGACCCTGTTGTGGTGGGGGATGATATGATTGCCGAAGTTGAAAAGGCGAAGGCTGATCTCGAATCGCACTATAGCCAAGACAAGATTAAGGCGCTGATCGCTACGGGCGGGAAACAGTAATATGACACACACTTTGGTGGCGTCTGCCACGCGCGAACATATCATTGGTTTTGACCGGCCCTTCACCGTTATTGGAGAACGCATCAACCCCACAGGCCGCAAGAAATTGGCAGCGGAAATGCAGGCGGGTAATTTTGAAACCGTGATTGCCGATGTATTGGCGCAAGTTGCTGCGGGTGCGCATATTCTCGATGTCAATGCCGGTGTCACAGCGGTTAACCCCAATGAAACTGAGCCGCCTTTGATGCGCCAGACCTTGGAAATTGTGCAATCCATCACGGATTTGCCGCTGTGCATTGATAGTTCAGTCACCTCTGCCTTAAGGGCCGGGTTGGAAACGGCGCGGGGCCGTCCACTGGTGAATTCGGTGACGGGTGAAGAGGAAAAGCTGGAAGCGATTTTGCCTCTGGTTGCAAAATACAATGTTCCGGTGGTTGCCATTTCCAATGACGAGACTGGAATTTCTGAAGACCCGGATGTGCGCTTTGAAGTGGCGCGCAAAATTGTGAACCGTGCGGCCGATTATGGCATCAAGCCCTGGGATATTGTGGTGGATCCTTTGGTGATGCCCATTGGTGCCATGGGCACGGCGGGCCAACAGGTTTTTCGCCTGGTGCGACGTTTGCGCGAAGAATTGAAAGTGAACACCACATGTGGCGCATCCAATGTGAGCTTCGGCATGCCCAACCGGCGCGCGCTGACTGGTTATTTTCTGGCTATGGCGGCAAGCCACGGAATGACATCAGCCATCATGAACCCGTTGCATGATGAAGACATGCACGCCATTTTCGGGGCCAATGTGCTGAATGGCACCGATGCAAACTGCAAAATCTGGACCAACCGGTTTCGCGAAATGACGGCAGGACCATCCAAAGCCGCGCAGGCTGCTGGCGAGGTTTCCAGCAATGAAGATATTGAAGCGCGCCGCAAGGCACGTGAAGAGCGGCGCAGGCGTTGATGTCTGAAGCGGGTCATCTCATCGTCTTCACACCGTCCGGTAAGAGGGGGCGGTTTGCTATCGGCACACCTGTGCTGCAAGCGGCGCGCGCGCTCGGCGTTGATATTGACTCGGTGTGTGGGGGCCGTGCCATTTGCGGCCGCTGCCAGATCAACATTGGTGAAGGCGAATTTGCCAAGCATGGCATAGCCTCGGCTGCCGATCATGTTTCAGCATTTAGTCAGGTTGAAGAGCGCTATGACCGTTTGCGTGGGTTAGCCTCGGGCCGCCGCCTGTCGTGCCAGAGCAAGATTGAAGGCGATCTGGTTATTGATGTGCCGCCAGAATCTCAAGTGCACAAGCAGGTGGTGCGAAAAGAAGCCGATACTCGCGCCATAGCACTCGACCCTGCAACCAAGCTCTATTTCATCGAGGTTGAAGAGCCCGATATGCACAAGCCCTCTTCTGATTTGGAGCGGGTTTACATTGCACTGAAAGAGCAGTGGGGCGTTGATAACATCACTGCGGAAATTCAGATTATTTCCCAGTTGCAGAAAATGCTACGCAAAGGCGAGTGGAAAATCACCTGTGCCGTGTTCACGCGTGCACCTGGCGGCAACAAGCTGGTATCTATCTGGCCTGGTTTTCATGACAAGGCTTTTGGGCTTGCGATTGATGTGGGATCCACCACCATCGCTGCCCATCTGACCAATCTTTCCACAGGGGAGGTTGTTGCATCGGCTGGATTGATGAACCCGCAAATTCGCTTCGGCGAAGATTTGATGAGCCGCGTGTCTTACGTGATGATGAACCCTGGTGGCGAGGTGGAAATGACCACGTCTATTCGCGCCGCATTGCAGCAGCTTGCCGAAGACGTGGGCAAACAGGCGGGCGTTGTTCTCAATGACATGATGGAAGTGGTGCTGGTGGGCAACCCTGTGATGCATCACCTGTTTCTAGGCATTGATCCCACCGAGCTTGGCGGTGCGCCTTTTGCTTTGGCCACCGGGTTGGCGCTTACGTTTCCGGCCCGCGAGATGGATTTCAAACTCAACCCAGGTGCTTATGTTTATGTGCTGCCTTGCATAGCAGGCCATGTGGGTGCGGATGCTGCAGGCATGGTTCTGTCAGAGGCGCCGCATCTTTCGGATGAAATCATGCTGTGTGTGGATGTGGGCACCAATGCGGAAATTGTGTTGGGTTCGAAGGCGCGGCTGCTTGCGTGTTCCTCACCCACTGGCCCTGCGTTTGAGGGTGCGCAAATTTCCAGCGGGCAACGTGCAGCACCCGGTGCCATTGAACGCATCCGCATTGATGCCCACACCTTGGAGCCACGCTACAAGGTGATCGGTTGCGATCTGTGGAGCGACGAAGCAGGCTTTGAAGAAGCCATAGCCCAAATTGGTGTTACTGGCATTTGTGGCTCTGGCATCATTGAAGCGATTGCCGAGATGTATCTTTCAGGTGTGATCAGTCAAGATGGATTGGTGGATGGTGCGCTGGCTGAAAAATCGCCCCGCATCGAAGCTGATAAGCGCACGTTCAATTATGTGATCCGCGCAGGCCGTGAAGGGGGCAACGAACCCAGCATTAAAGTGACGCAGAATGATGTGCGCGCCATCCAGATGGGCAAGGCCGCACTTTATGCTGGTGTTCAATTGTTGATGGACAAACTTGAAATCACCCATGTGGACAAAATCAGGTTGGCAGGTGCTTTTGGCAGCCACATCGACATGAAATATGCCATGGTGTTGGGCTTGATTCCGGACTGCGATTTGGCGAAGGTTCAAAGCGCGGGAAATGCCGCTGGAACGGGTGCCCGCATTGCGCTTTTGAACAAAGCAGCGCGCGATGAAATTGAATCTGTGGTGCGGCGGATCGAGAAGATCGAGACCGCCGTGGAACCGATGTTCCAGCAGCATTTTGTAGAAGCGATGGCCATGCCGCACAAGACAGCAGATTTTGTGAACTTGAAAAAGATCGTGGTGTTGCCGCCGCACAAGGATGTGGTGACACTAGGTGATGATGGTGAAGCGAGACGGGTGAGACGGCGGGGCTGATACAAAGTCTGACACCTGGAGACATAGTTTACATCGGCTCTCAAATGCACGCTGCTCCCGACTGTGCCAAAGCCTAAAAAATATAACAACCATCCGCCGTCATCCCTACGAAGGCGGTGGAGATTGTGTCAAATGTCAGTGTCAATGGTTTAGGGGGGACTTGCCTACCTTTGACACATGCGCAGAAAATCAACAGTCTGCTGGTTGAGGCCACTTCTCCTATACTTCTGTGTGAAGCAGTAGAATCACGCCCCGCTCGGTGATATCAATGCTTCATGAAACATCTGGTTTGCCGATCCGCCAATGCGGTTGAAATCATCGAAGTCCCTGCCCCGCCACTTGCTGAAGGTGAGCTTTTGGTGCGCATGGTGGCATGTGGGATTTGTGGCACGGATCTGATGAAGGTTTATGATCCTGCGGTGGCCAAGCCGGTGCAGCTGGGGCATGAGATTGTGGGGATTGTGGCGGAAACGCGTTCAGCGAGATTTGCGGTGGGGCAACGGGTGGCGGTGGCGCATCATGCGCCGGATTATTCGTCGCATTACACCAAACGCGGCAGTGCCACGCAGGACCCGGTTTTTAAATCCAGCAATGTGGTGCCCGGTGGCTTTGCAGAATTCATTTGCATTCCGGCTGATCTGGTGCCGCATACGGTTCATAGCATTCCTGAATCCATGCCTGATTTGAGGGCTGTTTTCATGGAGCCACTGGCTTGCTGTTTAAGGGCGCTGGAGCGCGTTCCAGTTCGGTCTGGCGACACCGCGCTGGTCGTAGGCGTTGGGGCCATAGGGCTGCTTTTTGTGCCCCTGTTGCGGGATCTGGGAGCCAACGTCGTGGCAAGCGATGTTCGCGCTGAGAGGATGGAGCTTGCAGCCCGTTGGGGTGCAGTTTCTGGTGATGTTCACGCGGTCAGCCACGGGCGTGGCGCTGATGTGGTAATTCTCACGGTGGTGAATGAAGCCACGCTACACCTGGCACTTCGTTCAGTGCGCGATGGCGGAACCCTCATTCCCTTCGGTGTTAAACCAGGCATGATGCCTGTTGTTGATCTTTGGCAGATGTATCGGCGTGAAATCAGTTTGGTGACCAGTTATTCCGCAACACCAGAAGGCTTAAAGCAGGCCCTGGAAATTTTAGCGCGGCCCGGCTTCGAGTTGGAAACGACAATCAGCCATCAATTTGAATTGGACGAGGCAGCGGAGGGTTTTGCGCTGTTGCACAAGGCTCAGGCATCAAAAGTGGTTGTGACGGCTTAGTGCTTGCATTCAGGGCCAAAACACCAGCAAGGGCGATGAGGCCCATGCCCATAAAAGTGGTAAGACGCGGCACTTCGCCAAAGAAAGTGAATCCCCAGATCATGGCCCAGATCATGCCTGTGTATTCAAAAGGTGTCACAATGTTGGCTTGGCCCTTGCGGTAAGCATGGGTGAGCAAGGTCATGCCAAGGGCCGCAATCACGCCGCATGCGCTCATCAGCAAAGTGTCATGCCAAGACGGCAGTGCCCAATCGCGGAACAAGAAATCAAGGCTGGGGTGGCCTGGTGGTTGCACATTCAACAGATGCACGATGAACGCAAACAGCGATCCCCCCCCTAGATAAACGATGTTCTGGTAAAAGGCCATGACTGAGGATGGTGTGGCTTTGCCATATTTCCGCGCCAGCAGCATGGACGACGCATAGGTGGCGGCACTGATGAGCGACAAGAGTGCCGCAGGCTCAAACAATGCGCTGCCGGGGCGCAAGATGATGAACACTCCGATCAGGCCCAGAGCCACAGCAACCCAAGCCTTGAGCGTGACATGTTCGCCCAACATGGGACCTGACAAGATGGTGATGATGAGTGGCGTCATGAAAAACAGCGCAATCGCTTCAGCCAAAGGCAAGGCCGGAAAGGCCATGAAGTAGGTTGTATAAGCCGTCAGCAGAATGAGACCGCGCAATACCAGCAGCCGCCACTGCGGCGTGACCAGAGATTTCAGACCTGATTCAAAATGCACCATCACCAGCAGCACGGGAAAGGACACGAAAGCCCTGATCACAATGGCCAGCGTGACGGCATTTTCTCCACTAATAGATTTGATGATGGCATCCTGAAGCGAAAACACAAAGGTACCAGCGCATAACGCTGCTATGCCGATCAGATTGTTGCGATAGTTGATGGAGGCCATGCGGGGCTGTTTACACGGAAAGTCTGTGCATGTCGCCAGCCAGTTCGCCATAACCCGTAAACCGGTATTCATATTGCAAATCTAGCTTTAGGGCTGCGGCTTCGGCTTGGCGTTGCAGAACTGCATCTTGGGTCTGTGCCAGATAAATGAGCTTTTCGTAGTGCTGAAAATAGTCGGTCAACAGCTCTGGATGTTTGTCGAGGCCGAGGCCCTGCCAGATCAGCTTATCAAAATGGCGGGCCAGATAATCTGTTAGGAAAAAACTGCGCATGTCTTGCTCTTCCGAGGCCGCAAATTTTTCGGTGCCACTGTAGAAGGCGTAGCAATGCGGACCGGCGATGCGCTCCACCCCCTCCTCCTGCAGCATCGTGTCAAGCAAGCCGCCTGTGCCACAATCGCCATAGAGCACGAAAATTGATTTGTAAGCTTTTCTGTTGTCGCGAATTTTTTCGCGCAAGGCAGGCACAATAAATTGTGGCGTGTTGTGCCATTTGGCAGGGAGACACTGAATGTCAAAAACTTTCCAGGCGTTGAATTCAACCAGATCAACAATTTCCCTGGCCAAGGCACCACATGCCAACAGCAGTACTTTGGCGCGGTCACCGTGATAAGCAAAACTGTCCGACGGACTCAAATCAGGGCCACTCATTTTTCCACGCACCTTTGCAAAGTGTTAACCACACGCCTTTCTTCCCTTCCAAAACAGCGAGATGCAAACAATTCGCGGTTCTGATTTTAGGCCTCATTAACAGGTTACGCGTAGTTTGACGTCATATCCACTGGCAACCAAGCAACGGCAAGGCCCAATGTGATAGGTGCTGTTAGTAACATTTGGAGAGTAATATGAACAAGTTTCTTAAAGACGAATCAGGCGCAACTGCAATCGAATACGGCCTCATTGCTTCTGCAATGGCTGTTTGCTTGATCGCTGCTATGCCTTCAATCACTGCTGCCTTGACTGGCCGTTTTGCCACAATCGGTACA
>JBBRNW010000030.1:0-24457 GCA_038230015.1 Hyphomicrobiales bacterium
AAATTTAACCAAGCACGAGCCTTCGGCGTGGATTGAAACGCCACGGTCGAAGCTTACAGCACGAAGTTCATCATTTTTACGGCCAGAAGGGCGCATCATCAGTCCTCAATTATTTAAAACCACCCCATACAGTGGCAATTGACCTTCGCCAACTTGATTTCTACATTGAGGTGATGACACTCATCCCCCCCAAACCCTTTACCGACGACCGCGCAACCGGAATTGCAGCACTTGACCAGCGCAGCCGCGATATTTTTCGGCGGTTGGTCGATACTTATCTTGAAACGGGGGAGCCTGTGGGTTCTCGCTCCATCTCGAAATTGCTCCCGTCTGGGTTATCTCCTGCATCAATCCGCAATGTCATGATGGATCTGGAAGATTCTGGCCTCATTTATTCGCCGCACACTTCAGCTGGCCGCATGCCAACCGAAGCGGGGTTGCGGTTTTTTGTGGATGCCTTGCTGGATGTGGGTTCAGTGACCGATAACGAGCGCACGATTATTGATGCGCAGATCAAATCAGGCAATCACAAGCGGCGTTTTGAGGATGTGATGGGCGATGCTTCCATGATGCTGTCTGGCTTATCACATTGTGCTGGCGTTGTGATGTCTCCCAAGCTGTCAACACGGTTAAAACACATCGAATTTGTAAACCTGTCGCCGGGGCGGGCCTTGGTGATTTTAGTGAGCCAAGATGGTGCAGTTGAAAACCGGGTCATAGAGGTGCCTGCTGGATTACCAGCCTCAATTTTCATGCGTGCCACCAATTATCTCTCAGCCCTTGCGCAAGGGCGCACAATTGACGAGGTGCAAAGCCTGATTGCAGCTGAAATGAAAAACTTGCGGAGCGAGCTTGATGACGTTTCGGCGAGATTGGTTGAAACTGGCCTTGCTGTTTGGACGGGGGGCGCTGATTTTGATGCCCGTTCGCTGATTGTAAAGGGCCAGGCCAATCTTTTGGAAAACACCACGGCAACCCTTGATCTTGACCGCATGCGGAAGCTGTTTGAAGATATCGAGAATAAGCGGGAGCTGGTCGATTTGCTTGGGTTGGCCGAACGGGCAGAGGGTGTGCGGATTTTTATCGGGTCTGAAAACAAGCTGTTTTCCATGTCGGGCTCATCACTGATTGCCGCTCCTTTTCGCAATGACGAGAACAAGATTGTGGGGGTTTTGGGCATTATTGGTCCAACCCGGCTGAACTATGCACGAATTATTCCAATGGTGGATTATACGGCCAAGGTTGTCGGGCGATTGCTCTCTTGATTTTTGGTGCGTTTAGCCCGATATGCAGCCTGAAACCGAGTGAACCGGATATCCCCATGACTGATGAACATGATAAAGCTGAAGCAGGCGCCGATGAAATCTTGACAGCCGATGAAATCTTGGCAGCCGATGCATTGAATGAAGCCTTGAAAGCCGAAGCTGATCCCAAGGATGTTGAAATCGCTGCCTTGAAAGATGAGGTTGCTGCTTCTAGGGATCGCCTTTTGCGCCTGGCTGCAGAAATGGAAAATCTGCGCAAACGCACGGAGCGGGAAAAGGCTGAAGCCACACTTTATGCTGCTACAAATTTTGCTCGTGATTTGTTGACGGTTGCCGATAATCTTGGGCGCGCTTTGCAGGCTGTTCCAGCCGAAGAGCGCGAGCACGCGGGCGAAATTGAGAAAAACCTGATTTTTGGCGTGGAAGTGACGGAAAAAGAATTGCTGCAGGTGTTCAACCGCCACGGCATCAAGAAAATTGAAACTGTGGGCCAAAAATTTGATCCCAATTACCATCAGGCCATTTATGAAGTGCCAACGTCCGAAAAACCTCCCGGCATTGTAATGCAGGAAATGCAAGCAGGTTACGCCGTGGGTGAACGCTGCCTGCGGCCTGCCATGGTGGGTGTGTCAAAGGCTGACGTTTAGGGTTTTATGAATACGCGATGCTGTGCCAATCATGCGCCCTGAGGCCTCACGTCGCTTGACCTCACGTGTGGGCAATGCCAAACAGCCCGCACAATGACCGAAACAGCCCAAATCCGCAATTTTTCGATTATCGCCCATATTGACCATGGCAAATCCACCTTGGCTGACCGGTTGATTCAGCTGTGTGGGGCAGTGACTGACCGGGAAATGGTGGACCAGATCCTCGATTCAATGGATCTGGAGCGTGAACGCGGTATTACCATCAAGGCCAACACCGTCAGGCTGGATTACAAGGCCAAGGATGGTTTGAATTATGTGCTCAACCTGATTGACACACCGGGCCATGTTGATTTTGCTTATGAAGTTTCGCGTTCCCTTGCGGCATGTGAGGGATCCTTGCTGGTGGTGGACGCCAGCCAGGGTGTGGAAGCCCAGACGCTGGCCAATGTGTATCAAGCCATCAACAACAATCACGAAATCATTGCGGTTCTCAACAAGGTTGATCTTCCCGCCGCCGAGCCTGAGCGCATTCAGAAGCAGATTGAAGACGTGATCGGCATTGATGCATCTGAAGCAGTGATGATTTCAGCCAAGACCGGACTTGGCGTGCCAGATGTATTGGAAGCCATTGTCAAAAGACTGCCGCCACCCAAGGGTGACCGCACCAAGCCGCTCAAGGCGCTGCTGGTTGACAGTTGGTATGACCCTTATCTGGGGGTTGTAGTTTTGCTGCGCGTGATTGATGGCGAAATCAAAAAGGGCATGCGCGTTCGCATGATGGGAACCGGTGGGGCCTATCAGATTGAACGGGTTGGCGTGTCGAGGCCCAAGAAAGAAGTTGTTGAAAGCCTGGGGCCAGGCGAAATTGGATTTTTTACCGGGGCCATCAAGGAAGTGGCGGATACACGGGTGGGCGACACGATCACGGATGATCGCAACCCGGCCAATGAAGCCTTGCCAGATTTTAAAGAAGCGCAAAGCGTGGTGTTTGCCGGCTTCTTCCCGGTTGATGCGGCAAGGTTTGAAGATCTGCGCGAGGCCATGGGGCGCTTACGCCTGAATGATGCAAGTTTTTCTTTTGAGATGGAAACATCCGCTGCGTTAGGCTTTGGCTTTCGCTGTGGATTTTTAGGCCTGTTGCATCTGGAAATCACCCGCGAGCGCATTGAGCGCGAGTTCAATGTTGATATCATTACCACTGCACCTTCGGTGATTTACAAGATCAATCTGCGCGATGGATCGCGTATTGACATGCACAATCCAGCCGACATGCCAGACGTTTCAACAATAGTCACAATGGAAGAACCGTGGATTGAAGCCACTATTTTGGTGCCCGATGAATATCTCGGTTCTATTCTGAAACTGTGTGAGGATCGGCGCGGGCGGCAGAAGCAACTGACCTATGCAGGTTCGCGCGCCATGGTGGTTTATGAACTGCCGCTCAATGAAGTGGTGTTTGATTTTTATGACCGCCTAAAATCAGTGTCCAAGGGCTATGCGTCCTTTGATTACAAGATGACGGACTATGTGGCCGCTGATCTGGTGAAACTTTCAATTTTGGTGAACGAAGAACCAGTTGATGCCTTGTCGATGGTGGTGCACCGCACAAGGGCCGAACAGCGCGGCCGTGTCATGTGCGAAAAACTGAAGGACTTGATCCCTCGCCACATGTTCAAGATTCCAATACAGGCCTCCATTGGCGGCAAGGTGGTGGCGCGTGAAACCTTGTCTGCCATGCGCAAAGACGTGACGGCCAAATGCTATGGCGGCGATATTTCGCGCAAGCGAAAACTTCTCGACAAGCAGAAAGAAGGCAAAAAGAAAATGCGCCAGTTCGGCAAAGTCGAAATCCCGCAGGAGGCGTTTATCGCTGCGCTGAAAATGGATGAGAATTAGGATCGATATTTCTGATCCTGAAAATTTTGTCATTGCCGGACCTATTCCAGCAACCTTTCTTATGATACATTCAAAGAACAGACTGTTGCCAACACATGGGTCTGCACTCATTGTGCGGATGACGAACAGAGGGCACATATATTGCTAGTCTTGGCTCTCGATACGGCTCTGGCTGCCTGCTCCGTGTGTGTTTACGATAAAACGCAGATGCTAATTCTCGCAACCGAGCGCGAGCTTATGGTGCGTGGCCATGCCGAGGCCCTTCCTCCCATGGTTGCACGCGTGATGTCAGCGTCTGGTATTGCCTACAAGGATTTAACCCGGATTGCGGTTACAACCGGTCCTGGCACATTTACCGGCATTCGCATCGGGCTTGGCTTTGCACGGGCTTTGGGCATGAGTCTCGGAATCAAAGTTGTAGGGATTGATACGCCAACGGCTTTGCAATTTGCCACTGCGACAGATGGATTAACTTCAGCCGAAGGCTTTGTTGCATTTGCAGCAGCCCTGCCTGATCCCGCCACTATGCCGGAACCTGTGTATCTGCGAGATGCAGATGCCAAGCCGCTCATCCAAAGGCTGCGTGATTTACCTCAGCTTCACATTCGTGTTGCAGAACTCTCTGACGTTCCCTCACTTGCTAAACTTCATGCCGCTTGTTTTGAGGCTGCCTGGGATGAGGTTGCTATAGCAAGTCTTTTAAATTGGACAGGCTCTATTGCGTTGATGGCCGTGAGTGCTGAGGGACTTGCCGGGTTTTTGATTTACCGCCAAGTGGACGCAGAAGCTGAAATTCTAACCTTTGCGACAGACCCAAATTTGCGCCGCCGTGGTGTTGGTATGGCGCTGATTGAAGGGTTGAAAGCGCTTAACATTGCAAAAGTGTTTCTGGAGGTTGCCAGCCGCAATGAAGATGCCTTAAACCTCTATCTCAAAGCTGGATTTCTACAAAAGGGCTTGCGCAAGGCTTATTATGCTACGGGAGATGACGCCTTGATTTTAAGGTATGACCATAAGTGAGGCAGTCTTTAAGGCCGGTTTTCATTTTGACAGTTCTGTTGCTGATGACCTTGCCTTTGATGCTGGTGCAGCAGATTTTCACCCTGACCAGCAAACGCGCATCGCGCTGGCTGCCATCTGTTTACCTGTGGCTGCTGTGCAAACTTGTTGGTGTCAAAATAGAGGTGATCGGTGAATTGCCAAAACCAGGACCTGCTTTGATTGTTGGCAATCATGTTTCGTGGCTGGATATTCCGATCGTTGGCAGTTTGGTTCCCACTTCGTTTATTGCAAAGCGCGAAATCGGCACCTGGCCCTTGGTCAGCCACCTTGCAAAATTACAAGGCACGGTTTTTGTAGACCGCATCAGGCGGCAAACCGTGCTTAAATCGCGCGACCAAATGCAAAGCCGGCTGAAGGCTGGAGATAAACTGGTGTTGTTTCCGGAAGGCACATCGCATGACGGCAAAGCGGTGCTGCCGTTTAAATCAACGTTCTTTTCAGCTGTTGCCGGGCTTGATGTTCCGGTTATTCCCATCACGATTGCCTTCATGAGCATTCGCAGACTGCCCCTGACCGCGCGGCAAAGGCCAATTTATGCCTGGTATGGTGACATGGTTCTTGCAACCCATGTGTGGGACGCGCTGGTTGCGGGACCCGTTCATGTCAAGGTTATTTTTCATCCGCCGCTGCAGACGGCCCACCGCAAGGTTTTGGCCCGTGCCTCTTTTGCTACAATTCGAAGCTCCTTGGCCAGCACCCTTCACCCGCATGGCAAAATGAGCTAATACTGTGTTAATGAGCAAATCTGTTTTCGTCAAAACCTACGGCTGTCAGATGAATGTTTATGACAGCGCCCGCATGCAGGATGTTTTGGCGCCACTTGGCTATGAACCTGCCGAAACGCCAGACAATGCTGATCTGGTTATTCTCAATACTTGTCATATCCGCGAAAAGGCGGTTGAGAAGGTGTATTCGGAATTGGGCAGATACCGCGATTTGAAAGAGGCGCGTGGTGGTCGCATGACGATTGCTGTTGCGGGCTGTGTGGGCCAGGCTGAAGGCAGCGAAATCATCCGGCGGATGACTGCGGTTGATCTGGTGTTCGGACCACAGAGCTATCACCGTTTGCCAGAGCTTTTAAAGCAGCGCGAAGATACCGGAGTTGCGGTTGTCGAGACTGAATTTACCGTTGAAAACAAGTTCAAAAAACTTGCCTTTGAGCAAGCGCGACATGCCGCCTCGCGCAGTGTGACGGCTTTTTTGACCATTCAAGAAGGGTGTGACAAGTTTTGCACATTTTGCGTGGTTCCCTATACCAGAGGTGCTGAATTTTCCAGGGCACCGGCACAAATTATTGAAGAGGCCAAAAAACTTGCCAATATGGGTGTGCGCGAACTTACTTTGCTGGGTCAAAATGTGAATGCCTATCGAAGTGGAGCTGCCACGCTGGCAAGCCTCATCACCGAACTGTCACACATTTCTGGGATTGATCGCATCAGGTACATGACCAGCCACCCCCGCGATATGAGCGATGAGTTGATTGCAGCCCATGGGGAAAACCCCAAACTGATGCCTTACTTGCATCTGCCGGTTCAATCTGGCTCCAGCCGCGTTTTGAAAGCTATGAACCGCGGCCACACCTCTGAAGATTATTGCAAACTTGTTGAGCGCATAAGGCTTGCCCAACCCCGTATGGCCCTGACTTCAGATTTCATCGTGGGGTTTCCAGGTGAAACAGATGCTGAATTTGAAGAAACATTGGACCTTGTGCGGGCCATCACATTTGCCAATGCCTATTCCTTCAAATATTCACCAAGGCCTGGAACACCTGCCGCTGAGCGAGAAGATCAAATTTCTGAAGACTTGAAAAATGAACGGTTGGCAAGGTTGCAACAAATTTTGGTGGAACAACAATTGAAGTTCAACCGTTCTTCGGTCGGACAAACCATGGTTGTGCTGCTTGAAAAACCCGGTCGGCAGAAAGGGCAGCTCATCGGGCGTTCACCCTATCTGCAATCGGTGCATCTCGATGCGCCAGAAAGTCAAATTGGCTCTTTGGTCAATACTGAAATTTTGTCTGTTGGCCCCAACTCACTTTCGGGGCATTGTGTAAGTCAAACCCACACTGGAGGTCCAAACTTTTGAGCCCATCTGCCAATGCCTTAAAACAGCAAGAATCTGAAGACGGTGTTCTTGCTCTCAGCTTTGATGATAACCGCATTCTTGCACTCCTGATGGGCGAACATGATGCCCACCTGGCCGTAATTGAACAGCGTTTGGGCGTTGCCATTACGCCGCGAGGCAACAAGCTTTCAATTCGAGGTGAGCGTCAGCAAACTGAACTTACGCGGGCGCTACTCCTTCATCTTTATTCCAAGGCCGCGCGTGGTGGCGAAATCAACCGCGGTGAAGTGGATGGTGCCATCCGGATGGTCAAGATTGCCGAAGACAAAGAAGTGGCATCAGGCGGAGTTCGAACCAGGCGAAAAACAATATCAGCCCGCACCGCCAATCAACAAGCCTATATCGAACAGATCCGCAAAAACGAATTGTGTTTTGGGGTGGGGCCTGCCGGCACCGGCAAAACCTATTTGGCTGTTGCGTGTGCTGCTGAAGCGCTGATGAATGGTGAGGTAGACCGGGTTATTCTTTCGCGTCCTGCTGTGGAAGCTGGAGAACGCCTGGGCTTTCTGCCGGGCGACATGAAAGAAAAGGTCGATCCCTACCTACGTCCGCTTTATGATGCGCTTTATGACATGATGCCGCAAAGCCTGGTGGCCAAGGCACTGGCTGAAAACCAGATTGAAATTGCACCCCTGGCCTTCATGCGCGGGCGCACACTGGCATCGGCCTTTATCATTCTTGATGAGGCGCAAAACACCACGCCCCAGCAAATGAAAATGTTTTTAACCCGTCTTGGTGAAGGCAGCCGCATGGTGATTACAGGAGACCCCACGCAGGTCGATTTACCCTACGGTGTAACGTCTGGCCTGGATGATGCGCTTTTGGTGCTGGACGGTGTAAAAGGCATTGGCATTACGGCGTTTCAAACAACTGACATTGTGCGCCATGCCATGGTCGGCCGGATTGTTGCTGCCTATGATAAAAAGGGTGGGGCGTCAGTTCGCAAGGTTCGCAGCTAACCATGCCGCTTCACGTGGTGATTGACAGTGACGACTGGAAAAGCGTGCGCGGCCTCAAGGCCTTGACGCAGCAGGCAGCAGACGCCGCATTGCCCGCAGCCCAACGCGCCAAAACTGTGACGGTTTTATTTGCTGATGACGCGATGTTGACGACCTTGAACCACAATTGGCGCGGCCAGAAAAAACCAACCAATGTCTTGTCGTTTCCATCTGCCCTAGATTTTAAAAAGCTGCGCGGCATGCCGCTTTCTCTTGGTGATATCGCGTTGAGTTTTGAAACAATCGCTAGCGAAGCCAAAGCCAGTGGCCTTTCGCTGAAGGCCCACACCACACATTTGATCGTGCATGGCATTCTTCATCTTTTGGGCTATGATCATGTCTCTGCGGCGGACGCCTTGGTGATGGAGACCAAAGAAATTCGTATTCTGAAAAAACTCGGCATTGCCGATCCCTATCAATAGAGTTCAAGCATGTCGGCCCCTAAACGCCCCACATTTCTTTCAAAAATCAGTCGCAGGTTGCGCGGCAGCAAAGTTGATCTGCGCGAAAGCCTGGAGGGTGTAATTGCCCAACACGTGAAGCAAGAAGGCGCATCCGCTTTGCCGGATGAGGCCCGCTCGATGATGCAAAATCTTTTGGGTTTTGCTGATTTGCGGGTGGATGATATTATGGTGCCAAGGGTCAACATTATCGCCGAAGAAGAAACGGCCACAATGCGGAGCCTTCTTACTAAGTTTGTCGACGCCAATCATTCACGTGTTCCCATCTTCCGTGAATCGCTTGATGACATTGTGGGCATGGTTCACGTCAAAGACTATCTGCGCTGGATGGCCACCAAGGGAACAAAGAAAAAAACCAAAGCGGCTGTTGAAGCTGGAATAGCCCTTGCCGGGGGGGAATTGACTTCAACCATCAAGCAGCACCCGAGCATGATCCGTGACTTGCTGTTTGTGCCGCCATCCATGCCTGCACCTGATTTGCTCATCAAAATGAAGGCATCTCATATCCACCTTGCCGTTGTTGTGGATGAATATGGCGGTACTGACGGGCTGGTTTCCTTGGAAGATCTGGTTGAGGAAATAATTGGTGATATTGCCGATGAGCATGACACTGACGCCGAACACGGCATGATCCGCAAACAGGATGACAACATCTTTGTGGCGAGCGCTCTGATCAGCATTCTGACTTTGGATGAAATGTTCAAGGTCAATCTTTTGCCTGATGATCAGAAAGATGAAGCTGACACCCTGGGGGGTTTGATTTTTGAAATGGCGGGCCGGGTTCCCAACCGCGGTGAAATTATCCGTCACGGCTCAGGATTGGAATTTGAAATCCTTGACTCTGATCCCCGCCGGGTGAAACGGGTTCGCATTCATGTGAAGGGCACTGACAGCGCGGAAGTGGCTGCAAACCCGGGCTAAAGCAGGCCTGCTTCTCGTGCATGGGCTCGCAAATTGACCTGCGGTCTTGCGCCGATGTGGGAAATCACTTCAGCGGCGGCAAGACTTCCCAGTTCGGCACTTTGTTTTAAATCAAAACCTTTTGTGTGGCCAAACAGAAATCCTGCTGCGTAAAGATCCCCCGCCCCTGTTACATCCACAATGTGGGCAACAGGATGCGCTGCAACCTCCACCATGGTTTTTTCGGTCACAATAAGTGAGCCTTTTTCTGAGCGCGTGAGAGCAGCCAACTTGCAATCCCTGCGAATGGCTGCAACCGCACCATCGAAATTTTGTGTTTGATAGAGTGATTTAATCTCGCTTTCATTGGCAAAAACAATATCGACCTGATTACGGATTAAATCCAAAAAACTTTCACGGTGCCGTTCTACGCAAAATGAATCAGACAGCGTTATGGCTGTGAGCTTTCCGGCGCCACGGGCAATTTTTGCGGCCAGGCGAAAAGCGTCCTTTGCTTCCTCCTTGTCCCAAAGATACCCTTCCATGTAGGTAACAGCCGATGCCTTGACGACATCCGCGTCGACATCTGCAATTGTCAGATTTACGCAAGCACCCAGATATGTATTCATCGTGCGCTCCGCATCGGGTGTAACCAAAATAAACGAGCGCGCGGTGGCTGGACCAACCTTGGCTGCAACGCTACTAAAATCCACGCCGATGGCATTTAGATCGTGACGAAAAATAGCGCCCAATTGATCGTCTTTCACTTTGCCGAAATAAGCGGCCTTGCCGCCAAAGCTTGCAATGCCTGCCGCCGTATTCCCAGCCGAACCACCAGAATGTTCGGCCGCATGCGGCATGGCGGCGTAAAGGTGTTCGGCGCGAGCTTCGTCAATGAGGTTCATTGATCCTTTGACCAGATTTTCGCGGCGCACAAAATCATCGTCCACGGTGGCTATGACATCAACGATGGCATTTCCGATCGTCAATGTATCAAAGGCCTTTGTCATGAGGGGTCCTGCGCAAGGTGTGATGTTGCCTCGCGCTCTAGCGCAAGCCACTTGTAGAAACAAGCCGCTCTCCCTAGGTAGGCCGTCATGATCACTGCCCTGTTCAAAGCTTTCAATGACGTAGCATCGCCTGAATTTCGCGGTGTTTTATGGAAATCCGTTGGGCTTACGCTTTTGCTTTTTATAGCTGTGCTTTTCGGCATTGAGATCCTTATGTCAGTGCTGACAGTGGTTCCGTGGCCATGGTTGCAAACTGTCATCGCGTTGGGAACTGGGCTTGGCTTGCTTGCGGCCTTTTTCTTTTTGATGGGGCCTGTCACTGCCATGTTTGCTGGCTTGTTTCTGGATTGGATTGCGGGCCTGGTCGAGCAGCGACATTACCCGAACGACAAAAAGGGGACTGCGCTTTCCACCTTCAAAGCCTTGGTGTTTGGCTTGCAGTTTGCAGCCCTGTCATTGGCTGTGAATATTGTTGTGTTCCCACTGGTTTTTTTTGCAGGCTTTGGCCTGATTTTAATTTTGGCTAGCACTGCCTATTTGCTGAGCCGTGAATATTTTGAAATGGCCGCCACGCGCTATATGAGCCCACAAGCTGCCAGTGCTTTGCGCAAAGCGAATTTCTGGAGAATATATGTGGCTGGTCTCATTCCTGCTGCCGTTTCACTTATTCCGATTGTCAATTTGGTGGTGCCCCTATTTGCCACGTCTTACTTTGTGCATATCTTCAAGACGGTGCAGCGGTCTTCGGCTTGAAGGGGCAAAGATCGGCAATGCCGCAGCGCCAACATTCAGGTTTACGCGCCTTGCAGATATAGCGACCATGCAAAATCAACCAGTGATGGGCGTGACGCAGATAGGTTTTTGGTATGACCTTCAGAAGTTTGATCTCAACCGCCAGCGGCGTTTTCCCCGGGGCCAGCCCCAAACGGTTGCCAAGCCGAAACAAATGCGTGTCAACTGCAATGGTGGGTTCCCCAAAAACGCTGTTCAAAACCACATTGGCCGTTTTGCGTCCCACACCCGGCAAGGCCTCCAACGCGTCACGCACCGATGGCACTTGCGAGTGATGATGAGCAACCAGCATTTCCGACAAAGCAAAAACATTTTTGGCCTTGGTGTGGTAGAGGCCTATTGATTTAATGGCGTCGCGCAGCTGGTCTTCGCCCATGGCAATCATTTTTTCTGGTGTATCAGCTTTTGCAAACAGCAGTTTGGTGGCGCGGTTGACGCCTTCATCCGTTGTTTGTGCCGATAAAACCACCGCAACCAAAAATGTGAAGGCGTTGACACTGTAAAGCTCGCCCTTTGGTTCGGGATTTGCCTCTCGAAAGCGACGGAATATGTCTTCAATAGCAGGGGCTTTGAGGCGGGGCGGCATGGTTCACTCTGTCGCTGGTCTTGCTTTATCCATTTACCGTAGGGTAAACCAATGACACCTGACAACCCGAAAACCTGGTCTGTGACTTTAACGCCGCACCGGTCCCTGGAAGGGCCAGCGTTCAAAGTGTTAATGGCGGTTGTCATCCTCATCAACCTTGTTATGGCTATTTTTTTCGTTAAACTGGGCGCTTGGCCAGTGTTTCCATTTTTAGGTCTGGATGTGGTTTTACTCTGGTTTGCGTTCAAGGTGAACGCGAAAGCAGCCCAATGCTCCGAAAAAATTGTGATCCATGGTGAAGATGTGCGCCTGTTGAAGGAAATGCAGGGAACGCCACCGCTGGAGATGAGTTTCAACCGGCGCTGGTTGAAGGTGAAACTTGAATATGATGAGGCGCGCGAGCTGGTGGGGCGGTTGTTCTTGATCTCGCGCGGGCAGATGACGGAGATTGCGTCTTTCCTGGGTGCCGATGAACGTGAATCCCTGGCCAAGGCCTTGAAGGATGCCATTGTGAGCCCTAAAATCTAAGGCGGATATCGGGTGGCCTTGCGTCTTTTAAACGCCTAAGTTTGCCATCATGGAACAGACATCAAATTTGCAGGATTATGAGCGGGTGCGTGATGTGCTTGCCAATCTGACTGAAAATTGGCGCGACCAGCCTTCCTTGGAGGATCTTGCAGCTCCAGTGGGGCTGGGACCTGAACAGCTGCAGCGCTTGTTTGCCAGATGGGCAGGATTGACGCCCAAGGCATTTTTGCAAGCGCTTACGCTGGATCATGCCCGCACCATGCTAAAAGATTCTGCAAGTATTTTGGAGACCGCGCTGGAGGTTGGCTTATCTGGACCCTCACGCTTGCACGATCTTTTTGTTACCCATGAGGGCATGTCGCCGGGAGCTTACAAAACCAAGGGTGCTGGCATTGTGATTTATTATGGCTTTCATCCCTCTCCCTTTGGTTTGGCATTGGTCATGGTAACGGAGCATGGCCTGTGCGGGCTTGGTTTTTCTGATACGGGGGGTGAAGTGGCTTCGTTGGCAGACATGAAAAGGCGTTGGCCGCATGCTCAGTACATCGAGGATTCAGCCAGAACAGCACTCTTTGCAGCGCAGATTTTTGCACCTGAAAAATGGTGCGATGGCCAGCCTTTGCGTGTCACATTCATTGGTAGCGATTTTGAAATTCGCGTGTGGGAAAGCTTGCTAAAAATCCCCATGGGCCGCGCTGTCACCTATGGTGATATTGCACACTCCATTGATAAACCCAAAGCGGCGCGGGCCGTTGGCGCTGCCGTGGGCCGAAACCCAATTTCATTCGTTGTGCCGTGCCACCGGGTGATTGGAAAAACCGGAGCACTGACAGGCTATCACTGGGGACTGACCCGCAAGCGTGCGATTTTGGGTTGGGAAGCAGGCCAATTGGCGGGATGGTGAAGCCAAGATAATACAAACACCGAACTCCCTGCTTTTCAGAGGAAAAAAGATTAGGCCGCGTCTCGCAATGCGCCGGGGCCCGGAATGGCACCCTTGGGGCATTTTCCTGCAATGATCATACCCAGCACTTCATCTTGTGTCACATTATTCACATGGGCTGTGCCGACAACCTTGCCGTTCTTCATCACCACCAGGCGATCTGCCAGATCAAACACGTCGTGCAAATCATGGCTGATAAGGAAAATGCCAATGCCATCGGCCTTGAGTTGCTTGATCAGTTCACCCACCTGTGCGGTTTCCTGCGGCCCCAGCGCAGCGGTGGGTTCATCCATGATCAGAATGCGCGCATTGAAATGAATGGCCCGGGCAATGGCCACCGATTGGCGCTGACCCCCAGAAAGTTTTGACACCGGTTCTTTGAAACGGCGGAAATTGGGGTTCAGTCTTTGCATCACTTTGCGGGTTTCGGCTTCCATCGCCACATCATCCAATGTGCCGAACCTGGTTTTAAGCTCGCGGCCCAGATAGAGGTTTGCTGCAGCATCGACATTATCGGCCAGTGCGAGGGTTTGATAAATTGTTTCAATGCCCAAGGCCTTGGCATCGCGTGGATTGTCAATTTTAACTTCCGCACCTTCAACCATGATCTGACCGGAATCCCGCTTATAGGCTCCAGACAAAACCTTGATCAGGGTTGACTTGCCTGCCCCGTTGTGACCCAGCAGACCCACAACTTCACCCGGATATAGATCAATCGACGCATGATCCACAGCCTTGATGCCGCCAAAGGCGATCGAGATATCGCGCATTTCGATAAGGGCAGCACTCCGATTTGCAAATGGCTCACCGCCTTTTACAGCAAGTGGTGTTTCATGAGTTTCAAAAACTGCGCCGTGATTTTTTGAAATGGTTTTTCGCGTGGTTAATTTTTTGGGAGTTGCTTTTGCCATTTTATATCCTCACTTCACGCGGCGCGAATAAAGTTGATCGAGATAGACAGCCAGCACCAAAACGACACCGACGACGACGTTCTGAAATGCGGCCGGAAGGTTAAGAAGTGACATGCCGGAAATAATGGATTGCATCATAAGTGCTCCGAGCACGGCTCCATAAATGGTGCCCACGCCACCTGCCAGCGATGTTCCCCCAATCACTGTTGCGGCGATCACATAAAGCTCGTTGGTGAGACCAAGTGCGTTGGTTGCAGCATTCAAACGCGCCGATGAAATGACAGACGAAACGCCGACGAGTGCGCCCATGAGCGCAAACACCTTGACGATCATCCATTTGGTGTTGATGCCTGCCAATGCGGCCGCTTCCGGATTACCGCCAATGGCGTAAACATAACGACCAAACGTTGTGCGCGTGGAAATAAAACTCATGCCCAATCCCACCACCATCACAATCAGAACAGGCACCGAATAGCCAGTGTAATAAATCAGTCCTTCGGTGCAGCGTACAACTTTTTCCGCAGCCAGGCAGATCGACGTTCCGTCCCGGTTTTCAATGCCGGGGGGGATCGTCACGCCATTGGCTTTGGCGTAGTTCTCAATCAGCTTAAAGGGCCAGGGATAGGACGTCATGACCAGAGTTGTGCCAAGAACCGCAGCACTGCCGATGAAACCTAGAAAACATTCGGCCCAGACCGGGCGCAGCGGAAAGCTGAAGCGCAAGCGCTGCCGTCGTCCATTAACGAGGGCCATCACGATTGCAACACAGATGACAGCCGCAAGCAGCCAACTCCAGAACGGTCCCAGCCAGCTTATGGGAATGCCGCCACCAAAAATCTCATAGGTCTTGTCCATGGGGGCCACTGTTTCACCCCTCGCCATGTAAAATGCGATGCCACTATAAGCCAGCAAACCGCCCAACGTGACGATGAAAGCCGGAATTTCAGCATAAGCCGTAAGCCAGCCGTTAAAGGCCCCAACGGCTGCACCGAGCAGAATGCAAAGTGCGACAGCCAAGATCCAAATAGCGGGGTGGCCCACCCCCAGTGCGGGTGCCAGATTGAAAACCTGGAGAACTGCTCCTGCCACCGCGACCATGGACAACATGGACCCCACAGACAAATCAAGCTGCCGCATGACGATCAGCAACACCATGCCGGTGGACATTACGGCAATGGAAGAGGTTTGCACCAATAGCGTCCATAAATTACGCGGGGTCAAGAACGATCCGCCAAGAAGCCCGCCAAAATTACCGCGCAAGACGCCACTGGCAATATCGAATGTGCACCAGATCAGGATAAGTGCGCCGATCATGCCCAGCATGCGGGGATCAATTTCTGTAGCGCAGAAGAATTTTTTAACCGCGCCTTCATTTTGAAGAGCAGGATTTTGGCTGGTGTTGGACACGTTGGACATATTGGACATGGGTGAGGCTCCATCAGGATTATTTTAGCAGCCACCACCTGCGTCTCATTTTCGAACTCTCCCGTCATTCTCGCTTGCGCAGAAATGACGGATTGTGGTGTAAAAAAGCCGCGCCACTTTTACAAATGACGCGGCTTACAATCGATCAGACTACAAAATTAGCAGCCTTTTACAGCACCGGCAGCAACGCCAGCGCAGGCTTGTTCTTTGGTGATGTGGCCGGCGGTGATGGCGACATCAACATTGTCCTTGGTGATGGGTGTTGGTGAAAGCAGGATTGCGTTCATTTCAACCTTGTTCTTGCCACCATTGAACTTTGCAACTCCAGAGATCTTGTCAGCGGCTGTGCCATCTGCAAGAGCAATTGCAGCTGCAGCTGCTGTATTGCCGAGGTCTGTTGCGTTCTTCCACACTGATACGGTTTGTGTGCCTAGCGCAACGCGGTTGATCGCAGCCAAGTCGCCGTCCTGACCACCCACGGGAATGCCTGCCATGCCCTGTGCTGTGAGAGCAGCAACAACGCCTGATGCCATACCATCGTTTTCAGAGGCTACGGCATCGACCTTGTTACCTGTTGATGTCAGGCACTGCTCCATATTTTTCTGAGCATTGTCTGGCTTCCAGCCATCGGTAAATGTTTCGCAGACGTTCTTGATCTTGCCTGAGTCAATGTCAGCCTTCAGAACTTCCATCATGCCTTGGAACAAGAAGGTTGCATTTGGATCACCCTTGTCGCCCTTGATGAAAGCATAGTTGCCTTCTGGCTTTACCTTCTTGATTTCCTGGGCAATGATGCGACCCACACCGACGTTATCGAACGTGATGTAAAGCGCATTTGGATCTTCGAACTGCACGTCATAGGCAATTGATTTGATGCCTGCATCAGACAACGCCTTGATGGAGGGGAGGATTGCATCTGAATCGAAAGCAACAACCATCACAACGTCTGGTTTTTGCGAGATCAGGCCTTCAATGTCCGCGGCCTGCTTTTGGGCAGAGCCTTGGGCATCGGTTGAAATATACTTGTCACCGGCGGCTTCTACTGCGGCCTTGATGGCTGCTTCGTCGGTCTTCCAACGCTCTTCCTGAAATGTTTTCCAGGATACAGCAATTGTTTTGCCAGCAGCCTGAACGGCCGTTGTTGCAGCGCCCAGCATCATGGCGCCAGTCATCATCGCAATAATTGTTTTCTTCATTCCCATTCTCCCTGAACACCAAATTCACCCCGCCAGACGTCAAGCTGACTTTTGTGGGGATTTTTTCAGTGTCGAAAATAATTTAATTTGACGTCCAAAATAATGTTGCATGAGCGTGGCAACTGAGTCAAGAATGTTTTGTTAAATAGTTGTTGTGCAACGCAATATTTCTATTGCATTTGCGAAAGACTTGAATGCGCGCCAAGGCTGATACTGATCTGGTGAGACGTCAAAACCGGCACATCGTGCTGGAAACGTTGCGCCTGCACGGGCCCATGGCGCGGGTTGATGTGGGGAAAATAACGGGGTTGTCACCGGCTTCAGTCACTTCAATAGCCCATCAATTGATAGCCGAAAATGCCTTGTTGGAACTCGAAGACGACACAGCCCGTGACCCGAGCCAGCGCGGACGGCCTGCGGTCCGCTTGGGGCTAAACCCCAAGGCTGCGCTGGTGATTGCCCTTAAAATTTCCATTGACGGACTTGAAATTGCACTTGCGCAATTTGATGGCGAAATCATTGCGCGCAAAACCTACCCCATGGCAACTTACGACATGCCAGCCCAACTGTTTGGAACAACCGCCATCAGCACGGTGCTGTCCTTCCTGCGCGACAATCGTTTAAGTGCCACTGATATTGCGAGGATTGGTATTGCAACCCAAGGTCTTGCCGATTCCAGGCTGGGCGTTATTGCGTGGAGCCCCGCTTTCAAGGTGCGCTCTATTCCTGTGACCGGGCCCTTGGAAAGTGAACTTGGCGTACCATGTTCGCTGGCCAATGATGCCAACATGATTGCCGAAGGGTTGATGGCGCGCGATCGTTATACTTACACGGGCACGGCTGCCGTTGTGTTTGTGGGGTATGGTGTTGGCATGGGCCTGATTATCGATGGTGCCGTTTACCACGGGGCCACTGGGGCTGCTGCTGAATTTGGCCACATGAACCATGTGCCTGGCGGTGCGAAATGCCGGTGCGGGCGGGCGGGTTGCTTGGAAGCCTATGCGGCAGATTACGGAATTCTTCGCAGCTATAACGACATTGTCGATGATGATGCACCGCTTTCATCTCGCGTTGATCCGCTGGTGATGCAAGCCTTGGAAAATGCCGCGCGCAGTGGAGATGCAAAAGCTTTGCTGGCTTACCAGAAAGCTGGTCGCGCAATTGGTTTTGGTTTGGCGCGGTTGATTGCACTTTTGAACCCGGACCGCATTGTTTTGTCGGGGCCTGGAACACGCGCGCTGGATTTGATTGAGCCCACGCTGCGCGCTGCCATAGATGAAGGCGTTGTTGCAGAACTGCGCCAGAATGTTAAAATTGAAACGCTGCCCATTGATACGGACATGATTATTACGGGTACGATTGATGCCGCACTGCGTCACCTGGATTTTGAAATCTTTGCCAGTGGGCGGGTGCATAATACCGTAAGCTTATGGGAGAACGTCAATTGAAATGTCTCAGGTTCGTCATTGCCACCTTAAGCGTGTTGGCAAGCGTGCTGGCATGGTCTGGCTTTGCCCAAGCGGAAATGTCAGAGGATATTCTGGGCAAGTGGTATGGCTTGGTTTTGCAATTGGTGCGGCATACACCAACTTATTCGCCGCCAGTGGCCAGCCGTGCATTTGCCTATCTTGGTGTGACGGCTTTTGAAGCTTCGGCTGCGGGCAACGCGACCACACGCAGCTTGGTAGGCCAGCTTAACGGCTTTAAATCCGTACCCCAGCTGGTGGCTGGACAAACTTATGACGAGGCTGTGGTTTTGCACGCCGCACTTGGTTTTGCTGTTGATCAGTTTTTTGACAATACAGGGCCTTCGGGCCACCGCGCTATGGCTGCACTGGACGACAAATTGTTGAAAGACGCAGCCAAAGGCCTGCCCCCAGATGTGGTGACGCGCAGCACAGAATTTGGCCATGCTGTGGCCAAAGCAGTGTTGGACTGGTCACAAACCGATGGGGGTTCGACGGTTGAAAACATGGGCTTTCCCATGACCTATCAATTGGCCAAGGGACCCGCACATTGGGTGCCCACCAGCACAATCGCTTTACAACAGGCTCCCCTCCTTCCCACATGGGGCGATAATCGTTCGTTTGCCATGCCAACGGGAGCATCTTGTCCCTTGCCACCGCCGCCCGCCTATAGTGAGGACAAGAATTCTGAGTTCTTCAAAGAGGCGCAGGAGGTTTTTGATATTTCAAAAAATATCACGCCTGAGCAAAAGGCAATCGCGCGTTTTTGGTCAGATGACCCCATGCTATCGCCTACCCCGCCCGGCCACTGGATTTCCATTGCGCTACAACTTTTCGAGCGCAATCACGTCAATCTGCAAGATCAGGTTGATGTGTTGGCGCGACTGGGTATTGCCGAGGCAGATGCTTTCATCGGGTGTTGGAATGTGAAATATCGTTATGACTTTTTACGCCCAGTCACCTTTATCAAACGTGTGATTGACCCGAATTGGGAACCACTGATGGTCACGCCCCCTTTTCCAGAATATCCGTCCGGCCACAGCACGCAATCTGGCGCTGCGGCCGCCGTACTCACACAGTTTTTTGGTGATAATTTTGCATTCGATGATGCAACCCATGTGAAGGACGGATTGAAATCCCGGAGATATGCAAGCTTTGCAGCAGCAGCCGAAGAGGCCGCACTGTCTCGCATTTACGGGGGCATACATTTCAGAGCAGCCATTGCGCAAGGCCTGGCCCAAGGCCGCTGCGTTGGTGCCTTCGCTACAGCTTTGAAGACACGGAATTGATCATGCGGGTCATACTTGCAATAGTTGCCGCGGCCTTGTTTGTCGCACAGGTTTGGGCTGATCCTGTGGTTCCCAGATTTCTGGACGAAACCACAAGCTCAGGCGTTGACAGCGTTTATGCTGGCGACTGGGAATATATGGTGGGGGGCGGGGTGGCGACCTTTGACTGCAATGGCGATGGGTTTCCCGATATGGTTTTGGCGGGCGGCACAGCACCTGCCACATTCTATTTAAACAAGTCAAAGCAGGCAGGGCCTTTGCAGTTCAAGGCAGAAATCAGCGGTCTTGAAGTGGACAAAGTAACCGGGGCTTATCCGGTGGATATAGACAGTGACGGCATCATGGATGTGGTGCTGTTGCGTATTGGGGAAAACCTGGTGATGAAAGGCAAGGGAGATTGCCAATTTTCCAGGTCAAATGAGGCGTGGAATTTTGAGGGCGGTGATGCGTGGTCCAGCGCCCTTGCCGCCACCTTTGAAAAAGGGGCAAGCTGGCCTACCCTTGCCATAGGCAATTATATCGACCGGACCCAGGAGATGTCACCTTGGGGCAGTTGCACGGACAATTGGTTACACCGCCCTGACGGCATAAAATTCGCTGCCCCTTTGGCATTAAAGCCCAGCTCCTGTGCGCTTTCCATGTTGTTTACCGACTGGAATAAATCTGGCACGCCTTCGCTCCGCATCTCAAATGACCGCGAATATTATGAGGGTGGCCAAGAGCAGATGTGGCGCATGCCAGCGGGCGAGATGCCAACACTTTACACCGACAAAGATGGCTGGAAATTCTTGCGGGTGTGGGGCATGGGCATAGCCAGTTTTGACATCAATTATGATGGTTATCCTGACTATTTCCTGACCAGTATGGCAGACAGCAAGCTGCAGACGCTGGGCGATGACAAAACTAAGCCAACATACAAAGACATTGCATTTGCCGCAGGCGTGACAGCGCACAGGCCTTATGAAGGTGCTGATCTGCGTCCCAGCACGGGCTGGCATTCGCAATTTGAAGATGTGAATAATGATGGCTTGGTTGATTTGTTTGTGGCCAAAGGCAACGTGGACGCAATGCCAGATTTTGCCAACAAAGACCCCAACAATCTTTTGCTGCAAGGGGCAGAGGGGAAATTTGTGGAAGCTGGTGGCAAGGCTGGTGTTGACAGTGTGCGTCAGTCGCGCGGTGCTGCGGTTGTCGATTTCAATCTGGATGGCCAGTTGGATTTGGTGGTGGTCAACCGCCGTGAACAGGCGCAAGTTTGGCGCAATACCAACAGGTCTGGCCACTGGATTGAGGTGAAGCTGCAGCAGCCTGCCCATAACCGGGATGCGCTGGGTGCCGTGATTGAAATGAAATTGGGCAACAAGAATGTTCGCCGCGAGATTACGGTGGGCGGCGGCCTTGCCAGCGGTCGCAATGGCTGGTGGCACTTTGGCCTTGGTGATGCGATGCAAACCAAACTGCGCGTGGTCTGGCCAGATGGCACATCAGGGGATTGGCAGAGCGTAAGTGCAGATCAATTCTATATCATGGACCGGGCGCATCCACTCATTGCGCACTGGCAGCCTTAATGTGGTTCGCAGTGCCACTTTCATTCCCGCCGGTGTGAGAATAACGACTTGCAGGGGGTCTTGAAAAAACTTTGCATTCCATGGTGTCATTGCTAAACCCGCAGGCATGACATTCAAACTTGCCATTGCCGGGGCGGGCGGACGCATGGGCCGCGTTTTGACCCGTATTGTGACAGAAACTGCAGGATGTGAAGTGGCCGGTGGTCTTGAAGCAGCAGGTTCTCCACATGTGGGCGCTGACATGGGTTTGCTGTCGGGGATTGCAGCTCTCAACGTGAAAATTTCTGCTGACGCTGCAACCGTTATAAGTGCTGTCGATGGCGTGATTGATTTCACGCTGCCAGCGGCAACCTTGGCGCTGTTACATCACACAGTTTTATTGAAAAAAATTCATGTTGTTGGCACCACCGGCTTTGATGACACGGGTGAAGCCGCTGTTGCCATGGCAGCTCGCTCGACAGTGATCATGAAGACCGGGAATTATTCTTTGGGCGTCAATATACTTGCCAATATCGTGAAAAAAGTGGCTGCAGCTTTGGGCGAGGATTTCGATATTGAAGTTCTGGAAATGCATCACCGTCATAAAATCGATGCCCCTTCGGGCACAGCTTTGCTGCTGGGGCAGGCAGCAGCCGATGGGCGCAAGATCAGTTTGAAAGATCACTCTGTGCGCAGCCGCGATGGCCACACGGGAGCGCGCAGAGCCGGTGACATTGGCTTTGCCACACTGCGTGGCGGTTCGGTGGTGGGTGACCATACTGTCATGTTTGCCGGGAACGCCGAACGCATTGAACTTTCTCACAAAGCAGAAAGTCGCGATATTTTTGCCTACGGTGCGGTGAAAGCCGCCCTTTGGTGCAAGGGCCAGAAGCCCGGCCTTTACAATATGAATGACGTTTTAGGATTGGATTGAAATGAGTGGAACTTTGGTGCTGGTCCGTCATGGGCAGAGCGATTGGAATTTGAAAAATCTGTTCACCGGGTGGAAAGACCCGGATTTGAGCCCAAAAGGAATTGAAGAGGCCAAGGCCGCAGGGGAGCGGTTAAAAGCCAAAGGATTAAAATTTGATATCTGCTTCACGTCAGCCCTTACAAGGGCGCAGCACACCTTGAAACTCATTTTAGCCGAGCTTGGGCAAACGGGTTTGGCAGAAACCCGCGATCAAGCCTTGAATGAGCGCGATTATGGCGAGCTTACAGGACTTAACAAGGATGATGCGCGCAAGAAATTTGGCGAAGAGCAAGTGCTGATCTGGCGCAGATCTTATGATGTGCCACCACCCGGCGGTGAATCTCTGAAAGACACATTAGCGCGCTCATTGCCTTATTACATGCACATGATCCAGCCGCACGTGTTGGAGGGCAGGACTGTTCTTGTGGCAGCGCATGGCAATTCGCTGCGTTCGTTGATCATGGCCATCGAGGGTCTTACACCTGAACAGATCTTGAAACGTGAATTGGAAACCGGGGTGCCGATTGTTTATAAACTGAATGCCAATTCAACTCCGGCAAAGATTGAAACCTTAAGTGCCTAGGATTGTCACGCTGCCTTCTGTTGTGCAGCATCTTGATGCGCTGTCGGCCTTGCTGATCAGTGTTGTGGCAAAGGGAGCGGGGGTCAGTTTTCTTCATCCGCTTTCACCAGATGAGGCTGGTGCGTTTTGGCTTTCACTTGAGCCTGATATCAAATCGGGCCAGACACTTCTTTTTGGTAGTTTTGAAGATGATCTTTTGGTTGGAACAGTGCAGCTCAAACTGAGTTGGGCGCCCAACCAGAAACACCACGCCGATATTTCAAAACTTCTGGTTCATCCCGCCTATCAGCGTTTGGGGATTGGCACACATTTGATCAAGTCCCTTGAGGATAAAGCCCGAAACCTCAAGCAAAAGTTGCTGACTTTTGATGCCTCAGCGCATGGTTCTGTCGAGGCGTTTTACAGGCGGTTGGGTTATAATTGTGTGGGCTATTACCCTGATTTTGCACTGTCCAGTTTGGGCGTGATGGAAGATACGGCGTTGTTTTTCAAGAAGCTGTAAGAATGGCCGCGCTTGAGACCTTCGAAAAAGTAAAAATAAAGCCGCGCGCTGCGTGGTGATGATGGCTCCCGCGGCATTAGAAAGCCAGAGCGAATATTTGCACCAACCAAGAGTGGCAGTCAGCTCTTGCCAGACATAACAACTTCAACAATGATGGCAAGACGGAGTTTTAAAAATGTCTTCAGTTGATGTGATTGCAATTCGTAAAAACTATGGCGCCCAAGAGGTGATCCATGGGGTGGACATCAGCATTGGCGACGGCGAATTTGTGATTCTGGTGGGGCCATCTGGGTGTGGCAAATCTACCTTGTTGCGCATGATTGCGGGCTTGGAACCTATCACATCAGGAGACATAAAAATCGGCGACCGGGTAGTGAATGATCTTCCGCCCAAAGACCGTGACATCGCCATGGTGTTCCAAACCTATGCGCTCTATCCGCACAAAACGGTTGCGGAAAATATGGGGTTTGCATTGCAGATGCGCAAAACACCCAGATCAGAAACAGAAATGCGCGTGAAGCGCGCAGCAGAAATTCTGGATCTCACACCTTTGCTGGGCCGTTATCCACGCCAGCTTTCAGGTGGCCAACGCCAGCGCGTGGCCATGGGGCGGGCCATTGTGCGCGACCCGCAAGTGTTTTTATTTGATGAGCCGCTTTCAAATCTTGATGCAAAATTGCGCGTCCAAATGCGAGCTGAAATCAAGGAGCTTCATCAACGTTTGAAGACCACAACAATCTATGTGACCCATGATCAGGTGGAAGCCATGACAATGGCGGACCGTATTGTTGTTATGCATTCTGGCACTGTTGAACAAATGGGAACCCCGCTCGAGCTTTATGACAGGCCTGCCAATGTGTTTGTGGCGGGATTTATCGGGTCGCCTTCGATGAATTTTTTGAAGGGAAAAATTGAAGTGAAAGGCAAGCCCAGTTTTGTGACTGAAGATGGATTTAAATTGCCACTTGCCACAGCCCCCAAAGCTTCCGATGGAAGGCCTGTTCTCTATGGTATCAGGCCTGAGCATTTTTCACTTGGGGGTCCAGTGAAAACCATCGTCTCAGTCACCGAACCTACAGGATCTGAAACGCAAGTGATTGCCAGATTGGGCGCACAGAAAGTAACCGGCGTGTTTCGTGAGCGGGTGACGACCAAGCCTGGTGAAACACTTGCGATGACGCCAAATGCTGGGGCTGCACATTTATTTGACGTGGAGACCGGCGCGAGGCTTTAACGCCCCTTCGCTTTGGAGTGAAGTAAGAACTTTAAAAAGAACTGCACTTTTTAAGTTACATCAACAACCCATGAAACAAGCTTGTCGCCTTTACTGCGTCCTGATTGTTTTGCGCCGCT
>JBBRNW010000031.1:0-21430 GCA_038230015.1 Hyphomicrobiales bacterium
ATGCCACCTGTGGCCAAGACAGGCACCATGGACATTTTCAAATCGGACGAATTGTTCCGTGAAGGAAAAGTGGCCATGAACATTGACTGGATTGGTTTGGGTGAAGCATCGCTTGATCCCAAAACCTCGAAGGTTTCTGATAAGCTTGTGTTTGGCCAAATGCCAGGCACCATGGGTGCAGATGGCAAGATGATTCGCTGGTCAAATATCGGCGGTCAACCGTTTGTTCTCACCACATGGACCACCCCAAAGCAGCTGACCGAAGCCATGGGCTTTGTGAAGTGGTGGTTGTCACCTGAAATTCAGAACCAATTTGCGGCTTCGGGTGGTCAATCGGCCATGAAGTCCGTGTATTCGGATCCGAAATATGTGACGTACCGTCCATGGAACCGCGCCTGGGCTGCTTCGCTGGATTGGCAAAAAGACGTGTGGCACGTGCCACAGTTTTTTGAATTGCTCACCCAGCAGCAAGACCAGTTCGACCTTGCCATCACTGGCAAGCAAGATGCCAAGACCACGTTGGATAATGTTGCGAAGTTCCAACAGAATCTTCTCACTGAAGCTGGCTTGATCAAGTAACCATCTGATCTAGATCTAATAACGCGCGAGGCTGGTCCTCGCGCGTTTCACTCTTAAAATCATCAAGGCAACATTCGCTAATGACTTCAACTTTATCAGTGCCCACCAACCCCAGTTGGTTTACGCCAACAGCGGACAATTGGAAATTGGCCATCTTTTCAGGTCTGGTTGTTGCAACGCTTTCCATTATTGCATTTCCAGCCTCGTTGTCATTCTGGATTGTGGGTGCCATGGTTGCCATGGTGGCTGCTGCATTTGTGATCAATGCTTACCGCAAGCATTACTACGGCGGCCTTCTGGTATCGCCTGCCATTGCAGTTTTGTTTGTGATGAATATTTTCCCCCTTCTGTGGTCTCTGGGCCTTTCGTTTTTTGCTTATCAAAGCAACCAACAGACCATTCGCTTTGTGGGACTTGCCAATTACGTCAAGGTGCTGACCAATGATTTGAAAGCACCTGAGAACTGGGCGAACTTGACCAACACGGCCATGTTCGTGGTGTTCACCGTCACCGCGCAGATGATCATAGGGTTTCTCCTGGCCTTGTTGTTTGCCAAGCAATTTCCACTGCGCAAATATCTTCTTATCCTTGTCCTCACGCCCATGATGCTTTCAGTTGTGGCCGCTGGCGTGTTCTATTCCTATTACTATGATCCCACATTTGGATTGCTCAGCTATTTCATCCGTCTCTTCACTGGTCAGCAATTCATTCTGATGGACAACAAGGCAGGCGCTGTTGCTGGAATTGTTTTCACTGATGCGTGGATGTGGTCGCCTTTTGTCATGCTGCTTGTTCTGGCAGGCTTGGTCTCGGTGCCAAAATATCTCTATGAAGCTGCCGCCATTGACCGGGTTTCTGGATGGCGAAGGTTTACGTCCATCACGTTTCCCTACATTCGAAGTTTGCTCATGTTGGCCTTGCTGTTTCGAACCATTGAGGCCTTCAAAATGGCCGACTTGATCATTCTGTTGACCAAAGGCGGCAATGATACGATGACAATTTCCTATCACCTCATCCGCATTGCCAATGAGCAAAACAAAACCAGTGAAGGTGCAGCAATTTCCTATGTCATGCTGTTCATCGTGATTGTGCTCACCAATCTTTATCTTTACATCGCCAATCGGCGGACGGAGACTGCATAATATGGCCAGTTCCAACACTTTCATGGAACGGTTGGGCTTCCGCAAAGCCTCTGGTGTAAGCGAAGCTGGTTGGGGGCAAACGTTGTTTGCCGGGCTCATCAGCCTGATTTATTTTTTGCCCGTGCTGCTCATCATCATCACCAGTTTCAAGCTGCAAACCGAGGCTCTCTCCATTCCACCCAAATTTTTCCCGACAACTTTTTTTGGTTTGATCCCCGAAAATTTGACGTTCACACCAACACTGGAAAACTACACGTCGGTATTTTCGCGCGCCATGACAAGTGGTGGTGCGGTGGAAAGCACCGGCTTTGACCGATATTTTTTCAATTCGATCATGATTGCCAGCGTGTCGGTTTTTCTGGCGCTGTTCATTGGAACGCTGGCTGCCTTTGGCTTCTCGCGCTATCCCTTGAAAGGAAATGACACTTATCTGTTCATCATTCTCACCACGCGCATGTTGCCAGCCATTGTGGTCATCATTCCGATCATCCTGATGTTCAGGGTCACCGGATTGTCGGGCTCTTATATCGGCATCATCATGCTGTATACGGCGTTCAACCTGCCTTTCACAATCTGGATGATGAAGAGTTTCTTTGACGAACTTTCTCTTGATGTGGAAGATGCTGCACGCATTGATGGCTCGTCAGATTTCAAGGTGTTCTTTAAAATCTGTTTGCCGCAGGTCATTGCGGGCCTTGCCGCAACGTTTGTGTTTGGACTGATTTTAACCTGGAATGAATTCCTGTTTGCCCTGCTGCTGACGGGGATTGACACCAGAACAGTTCCGGTTGCCATGAGTCAAGCTGTTGCGGGTGGCGGTATTGGTGTGTTGTGGGGCCTGCTTGCCGCCATTGAGACGCTGTTTCTCATTCCAGTTTTCCTGGTAACTTTCTTCCTGCAAGACCACTTGCTGCGTGGTGTCACATTCGGAACGGTCAAGCGCTGATATGTCTACAATTGAAATACAAAAAGTAACCAAAAGATTTGGTGATTTCGTTGCGGTTCGTGATGCTGATCTTTTGGTCAACGCTGGTGAAGTGCTGTGTCTGCTCGGCCCTTCTGGGTGTGGAAAAACCACCACCTTGCGGATGATTGCGGGTTTGGAGCGCATCACCTCAGGCAATGTGATCATTGGCGGCCAGAACATGAATGAGCTGTCGCCAGAAAAACGCGACATAGCCATGGTGTTCCAGTTTTATGCGCTTTATCCCGCGTTGAGCGTGGGTGAAAACATTGCCATGCCTTTGCATTTTGAAAAGCTTGGTGCCGCAGAGGTGCAAGCGCGCGTTAACAAGGTTGCTGATATTTTGCATCTGCGCGATGTGCTTGACCGGCTGCCCGGCCAAGTGTCTGAGGGTGAAAAGCAGCGTGTGGCTGTTGCCCGCGCAATTGTCCGTGATCCAAACTGCTTTTTGTTCGACGAGCCTTTGTCTCGTCTGGATGTTGAATTGCGCCATTCCATGCGCGGGCAAATCAAGCAGGTGCTTGCCAATCTTTCTAAAGCCACTGTGATTGTAACCCATGATCAGCTTGAGGCGCTCACGATGGCAGACCGGATTGCGATCATGCGCGATGGCCTTATTGAACAAGTGGGCACACCGCATGATGTGTTTGCAAAACCTGCCAATGTGTTTGTGGGCAGCTTTATCGGCACCCCACAAATGAATTTGGTGGAAGCAGAATTGAAGAGCTTTGCAAGCGGCAAGGCTGACCTTGAATTCGGTGATGAAAAGCTGACGCTGGCAACCAATGCGGCAGTTGGAAAACTGGGTGTTGGTAAAGTTACCGTAGGCATCAGGCCAAGGGCTTTTGCAGCCGTTGCCAAAGCCACCAAGGAAACCATCACTGCGCAAGCCGAACTGATTGAACCCATGGGTGCAGAAACCCTCATTCATGCAAGGACCCGGGGCGGCAATGATATTCGCGTGGTGGTGCCGCGCGACAAGCGGGTTAAAATCGGTGAGACGCTGCATTTGCAACCTGATCCTGCACAAACGCATGTGTTTGCGAGTGATGGCAAGGCGGTGAGAGCATGACGGATAAATCAGGTGTGGGATTGAGCAAGGCTGCAGCCTTGCGTATGGAATATGCCATCATTGGCCTCGGCCTTTTGGCTTTGGTCTTGATTTTCCAACCTTTCAGTCTTGGGCTTTTTTCCATTGGCTGCATGTGTGTTGTGCTGGCGGGCTTGGTCAATAATCTTCTGCCGCTGGCCCAGCCCGGCGTTCAGGCGCGCTCCATCATCACGATCACCATGGTGATTGCCATGGTTTTCTGCATCGTGCTTTTGCTGTCCATTTCTGCGGCTCATCTTTATGGCGTGTTTTTTCTGAACCCGCCTGATCCCAACACGTCGGCCGGAAAAGTGATGTTGGCTGCGCCGAAATTTTACATGCATCCTTTTGTTTGGGGGGTTGCGGTCATTGCAGGCGTTCTGGCAGCGCTCATCACTGTGAGAACGCGGAAACCCTAGCATGAGATTTTCAGGCAAGCGCGCAGTTGTAACGGGTGGTCTTTCAGGAATTGGCGAAGCGGTGGCCAAACGCATTGAAAGCGAAGGCGGCAAGGTTTCCATCTGGGATATGAACGGGGGCATCGTCACAGATATTTCAAATTTCGACTCGGTTCAAAAAGCCGCCCTTGAAACCGTGAAGGCGCTGGGCGGAATTGATATTCTGGTCAACAGCGCTGGCATAACAGGCCCCACTGTGCCGGTGACCGAATTTCCGCTGGATGGCTGGTTGCAAACCATTTCAGTCAATTTGAATGGGGTGTTTTTTACCAACAAGGCAGTTGTGCCTCACATGGTAGCGCAGAATTACGGGCGCATCGTGAATGTGGCGTCAATTGCCGGCAAGGAAGGCAACCCCAACGCCTCAGCCTATTCAGCGTCTAAAGCCGGAGTGATTGGGTTTACCAAATCATTGGCCAAGGAATTGGCCAAGACCAATATTACAGTCAATGCGGTGACACCGGCAGCCGTGCGGACACCTATTTTTGATCAAATGCCGCAAGCGCACATCGATTTCATGCTGTCGAAAATTCCCAAATCACGCTTTGGCACGGTGGATGAAGTTGCAAGTCTCATTTGCTGGTTGGCCAGCGAAGAATGTTCGTTTTCCACGGGTGCCGTGTTTGACGTGTCAGGTGGTCGTGCTACCTATTGATCAAACGGCTGTGTAACCGCCATCAATCAACAATTCCTGGCCGCAAATCATATCTGACGCAGATGACGCCAAGAATAGAATGAGATCAGCAACTTCAATGGGTTTTCCAAAACGTCCGCCTGGAATTTTTGCTTTCATCGGGTCGCCTTTTTCAGGCTGACCCCACACTTGCTCACCCATGGGTGTCAAAATTACTGTGGGGCACACAGCGTTGATTTGAATATTGTGCTTGGCCCATTCCACCGTCATCACTTTGGTGAGCATGTTAAGGCCGCCTTTTGAAGCGGCATAAGCGCCATGACCTTCAAGCCCGACGACACCCGCCTGCGATGAAATGTTAATGATCTTGCCTGCGTTTTGTTTGATCATTCCCGGCACCACTTCGCGCGCCAGCAAAAACGGGGCGCGAAGATTAACTGCCATGGTTGCGTCCCAGTCTTCGATTTTTATATCAACCAGATTATCAATCAGTGCCACGCCGGCATTGTTGACCAGAATGTCGATTTTTCCAAATGCGCTGAGCGCCTTGTGTGCCGCCGCAACCGGCCCTTCCACCGTTGCCATGTCGCTTACAATGCTGACGCATTCACGGCCGCGTTTTTCAACTTCAGCGCACACCTGTTTCAAGGCGTCCACGTCGCGGCCAACAGCGGCAATGTCTGCCCCGGCATCAGCCAAAACTTTGCAGGTTTCAAACCCAATGCCCTTGGTGGCACCGGTTACAACTGCGCGCTTTCCTGCAAGACTAAAACGTGTGGTCCATTCCGCCATGTTCATTTTCCTTTTTTTGTCGGGAAGAAATTTTTCTCTATTTCGGCAAAAGCGCGTTGATAAACATTGTGCTCCGTGTTGGGCATTAAATGCAAATCGTCCTGTGAACTTGCCTGCCAATCGCCCGTCCACACCGCAAAGCTGGTGGTGTTAGCAGTGACTGGCCACAGCCTGGGCCCTGACACATAATTGATCCACGGCAGCTCGCTTTTTGTAATCCGGTAGGAAAACGAACGATCAACGTCATTCAGGTGCAAGAGCTCTTCATTCAATCGGCCGTCACCAAAATAAAAATCACGAACACCAGACACCTTGTCGGCGCGAACCCGTTTCAGCATGTGCATTTTCGTAATGTCGCCGTGCCAAGCCCCCATTCCTGCAAAATCGCGCATGATGTGCCACAGGTCTTCGACCGGTGCCTTGATGACACGCGATGTCCACACTTTATTGGGCTGCCCTGCCTTCCAGCGTGGAATGGATGGCAAGACAGTGGGCTTGGCTGCCTTGATGATTTTTGCAAGCGAAGCCCAATTGGCAGCAAAGACGCTTTTCGAAATCAACGCTTCATATTTCCCTTTGTCCTCTGGGGCTTCATCAAATGTTGCCGACCACTCAGCAAATGTCTCATCTGTATGGGTGACGGGGTATAGCCTCAGTGTCGCCACATAATTGCTCACCGGAAAAGCAGGTTTTTCAAAATTGTAAGAAAATGTATAATTGGCATCATCCAGCATTAACAGTCGCTCGCGAATGTGGCCGCCATCATGGGTGTAAAATGAGCGCACACATCCCACAACATCCGCATCCAGGCCGTTTTCAATCTTGGATTTTGCAACGGCAGGCGCCCACAGCGGCAGGCTGTTAAAATCGCGCACCAGACTCCACACGGCTTGCACGGGGGCTTTCAAAATTATGCTGGCATAGGCTTTGGCCATAAGAACGTCCTAAAACGTGATTGCTTTGAATGTTTTTGTCTGCTCGGTCAGTGCGCGTTCGGTTGGCAGACGCTCCATTGAACTTGCGCCATAAAAGCCGTGAATTTTTTCGGTGTTTCTCAGAATATATGCGGCATCATCAGGCGATGAAATGGGGCCACCATGGCACAGCACAATTACATCCTTGCGAATGCGCCGTGCCGCCTCGGCCAACTCATCAATGATGGACGGGCAGTCTTCAAGTTTCATCGCTGTTTCAGCGCCAATCGCACCCCCGGTTGTAAGTCCCATATGCGTTACAATAATGTCGGCACCGGCTTTTGCCATGGCCACGGCTTCGTCGGGGGTGAAAACATAAGGTGTTGTCAGCAAATCCTTGTCGTGGGCGGCCTTGATCAAATCCACCTCCAAGCCATAACCCATTCCGGTTTCTTCAAGGTTTCTGCGAAAATTTCCTTCAAACAAACCCACAGTCGGAAAGTTTTGCACACCGGAAAAACCAAGTGCTTTCAGTTCATCAAGAAATATGTCGCGGATCATGAAGGGGTCGGTGCCATTCACACCTGCAAGTACGGGCGTATGGCTGACCACAGGCAACACTTCATGTGCCATCTCCTTTACAATGTCATTGGCGTTGCCATAAGCCAGCAAACCGGCCAGTGAACCTCGGCCTGCCATGCGGTAGCGGCCTGAATTGTAAATCACGATGAGATCAATCCCGCCTGCCTCTTCACACTTGGCAGACAAACCTGTGCCAGCTCCCCCCCCAACAATGGGTGTTTTTCGGGCAACCATATCGTTGAATTTTTCGAGTAATTTAGTGCGGTCAAAACGGGGCATGGGTTCTCACTTTATAATGATGTCTTGATGATCTCGTGGAAATTTTCAACAACGGCTTCAGCAAAGGACTGATCGTTGATATGCGCATTGACTTCAACAAGTTTTCGGTTGGGGGAAGCTTTCCAATACTTGCGAATAGCCGCAAACAAGGCTTCATCGGCGTGCACGTTGTAAAATGGACCGTAAATCTTATCAATTGCGGACACACCTTTAAGCGGAAGCAGAAATCGCACGGGCCCTTGCATTTTGTTCAGCCGCTCCACTATCCACATGCCAATCGCCGTGTTTTCTTGTGCGGTCGTTCGCATTAGTGTGACCGTGGGGTTATGAATATAAAATTGTCGTTTTGCGTAAGAGGCGGGCACAGAATCTTGGCTGCCAAAATTCACCATGTCCACGGCCCCCACCGAACCCACATAGGGAATTCCGGTGCGAATGATGGCCCCAAACCGGTCATCATCACAAGCAAGTATTCCACCGCAAAGATGATCTGCAACTTCAGTTGTAGTCAAATCAATAGCGGCGTTCAAGAAACCAGAGTCGATGAGTTTTTCGAAGCAGCGGCCACCGCTGCCCGTGGCATGAAACACAAAACATTCCGCATCCTGCTCAATCCGTGAACGAACCGAGGTGATGGCTTGCGTGGTCACGCCAAACATGGTGAGGCCAATGTGGCGTTTGGTGGATGCTATTGGTGGCACTGTGTGAGTGGCCATTCCGGCCACGGCATGGGCGGCATTGCCGATGATCTGTCTGGTGATTGCGTTAAGTCCGGCAATGTCTGCCACGGAATGCATGATGGTGATATCGCTGGCGCCAACAAAGGGTGCCACATTGCCAGAGGCCAATGTGGAGACCATAAGTTTTGGCACGCCAACAGCCAGGCTTTGCATGGCTTTGGTGACCATTGATGTATTGCCAGAGCCGCCGAGGCCTAGAACTGCAGCAATATTTTCTCTTGAGCTGAGGTAATGCGCAAGTGCTGCTCCCATTGCTGTCACAGCAAGTCCACGGTCTGGTGCTTCGAAAACTGTAGCCGCTCCAAGCGGATGATGCTTGGCAACTTCAGCAGCTGGCACATCGCACAAACCCGAAAATGGTGTGGTTGAAATATCAACTGTCAGTGGCACAGCGCCTGCCGCCGCCACGCGCTTTGCAGCATAGTTCAACTCTTCTGCCTTGGTATCAAACGTGCCAATTACATAGACAAATCCCGTCTCTGTCACGTCGCACTTGCCTTGGCCCAACCTTGCCGCATGTTTTTCAGGCCTTCTTTGTAAACCTGTTCTTTGTTCGGAAAGAAATCGCGCCAGACCCGCGTTGCTGCTGCCAGCGCAGGCATGGACCGGCCAAAGGCTTCAATTGTCAGCCAGCCCTCATATTTAGCAGCCTTTAATCCCTTATAGGTTTCAGCCCACGGCACATGCCCGCGGCCAGGCGTTCCGCGGTCATTTTCTGAAATGTGAACATGGATCATATGGCGCTTGATGGTTTTAATGGCCGCCACCGGATCTTTTTCTTCAATGTTGGAATGAAATGTATCATACATTCCCTTGACTGCGTGATGGTCCACATCATCCAGATGTTCAGCCAATTGTTCCATTGTGGTGGTGAAATAGCTTTCGAATCGGTTCAACCCTTCCAACGCGAAACTCACTTTTTTCTTTGCGGCATAATCACCCGCTTTACGGTGAAATGAAACAGCACGGGCACGCTCTTGCTTGGTGGCAGGATTGCCGGAAAAATAGCCCAATTCCGAGTGCATGGGGCCTGCCAGAATTTGTGATCCCAAGGCAGCGTTGCAATCGATCGCCCATTTGGCGCGGTCGAGTGCCACTTTCTGCTGCGACTTGTCAGCAGATAAAGGATTTTGTCCGGCCCCCAGAACGCTGACTGTTGTTCGCTCAAGGCCCAACTTATCAAGCTCGCCCCCCAGCCACGCATAATGGTCTGGCGACCCTTCGAATATCGGGATTTCAACACCATCATAGCCGCACTTTTTAAGGGCGTTCAAAATGGGCAAATGGTCTCTGGTCACGTGGGGTGTCCACAGCAATAAATTAAAGCCGAATTTCATGGTGCCTCCCTTGTTTGTTTTTGCGGCCACTACAATCATGTTCGGCAAAATTGTCAATTGATCTTCACTGATTTTACTGGACGAGGGCGGCCAAGTGTCAGAAACTACAGACCTGAAAAAAGGAAAGCCGAGATGAACAAACCATTGCTTCCAAATTCTGCAAGTGAGGCCCTTCTTCACCGCATGCAGCAGTTTATGTCTACGGCACCCGTGCCTTCAATTTCGACGGAATTGCTGGTCACTGCGCATGGGGAACTGAACCAGGAATTGCATCATTTTTTGTTTGATCCCCCAACCAATCCTGAATTGCTAAAGGGAAAGAAAATTGCAATTTGCTGCACCAATGGTGTTGAAGAGGTTGAAATTTTAGGGGCCAAGCAATGGCTTCAAGAACATGGCGCCACCGTTCATGTGGTTTCGCCGCGGATTGGCGAATTTCCATCCTCTCTCGGGCTGCGCTTTCCACCCCAGACCAAAACCCATGTGTTGGCCATCCGCCTGATGGAGAATGCCGGGTGGCTTCCGATTGATGCCTATATGGAAGATGTCAAGGTTGCTGACTACGATGCCATGATTTTGCCAGGGGGCTGCTGGAACCCTGATGCCTTGCGCATGAACGAAGCTGCCAAGGAATTTACGCGCGCCATGTATGCTGCCGGTAAACCAACCTGTGCCATTTGCCACGGCCAGTGGGTGATGGTGAGTGCGAAAATTCTTAAAGGCAAAAAGGCAACCGCCGTGTGGAACATTCAAATCGATCTGGAAAATGCAGGTGCAATTGTGTCTGATGAACCTTGCGTGGTGGACGGCAATCTGATCACGGCCCGTTTTCCCTATGATCTGCCCCGCATGATTGAGGCGATGGTGAAACAACTGGTTGGGGCGAAAGCAAGTTAGAGCGTAGTCACCTTTTGATATCTCACACCTCCACTGTGCTGGTTCATGGTAGAGGGGATTAAACCGGTTCCAGGTTTCCGAGATTTCCAAGCACCTCGTATAAAAATGTGCTGAGCTGATTTTGGTGTTGAATTTCCAGATGCTGCGTGTCGCCAAGCACAAAGGCACGCAAGGAAAAGCGGCGCTCACTGATGGCGAAGGCCAGGGCCTGGGGCAGGGCTGGAATGACCAATCCACTCTCACTTTGGGGCCAGTTTGAACCTACAAATTCATTGCGCACAGGCACAAACACATCAATGCCGGGAAATTCCTGTATCAGTCGCGCTGATTTTACCGATGCAGGCGATCTGTCCACCACAAAAAAAACGATGATTCGGAAGCCTGCTGCATGCAGCTCTTGAAAAAAGTTAAGTTCGGCTGTTGCCTTGAAAAAACCTTCCATGTGGCGGGCCGGTAAATCCACCACATAGTCACGCCCCGGGGAGGCAATAATGGTGTCAAACAATTTCATCTGGCCCTGCATGACTGAAAAATCGGCGAGGGCCGTTCGGCCTGGAAAATAGGTGCGTAAGGGACCGTCAGGTGCGTCCGTGTCAATCATGAAAGGGTCGCGGCCATTGAGCATCAAAAAATCAGCCAGCAAACGAGCCAGAAATGTTTTCCCATTGCGGTGCTGGTCGGATGCGGTGATATAAACCGTGGGGACGCGGGCCACGGGCTTATCTCAGCGTTTAGACAAGGCTGCCAGCAGCGCGCCCGCCCGCCACAATTTCCTGCAGCATTTGCACACGCGCAAATTCATCATCAATTTCAGCGCACCACTTGCGCACATAGCCTCTCAGCACGAACGAGAATTTGCCTTGGCTGCCATCTGCCGCACGGTTTTCGATAAAGTCCTTGAAGGTTACACCCGACACATCCACTTGCTCGTAAGCCATTTCGTTGAGTTTGGGAATGTTGATTTCCTGCGCTTTTGGAATGGCTGAGAAATATTTGCGGTGGGTGACTTCATCCCACTCGAAGAAATTGGTTTCATTAATGGAATTACGGCCGACCACATATTGCACGCCTTGCAAATATTTTGCGATCTCGCCGATTTCGTCCAGAGACGCAATTGAGGGCCCAACGACATGCAGAAGGCCCAGGTTGAATACGCCATTGCGCGCCGCCTCAAGAACACCGATGCGTTCAAAAAGGTCAAGCGCATAGGACAGATTACCAGCCTTGAAGTCTACAACCGTGACCGGCACATTTGCGGTTTCCATCGTATCAAGAACACGCATTTGATGCGCCACATTGCCCAGATCGATTATTTCAGTGATGGCAGGGTAAAAGCGCTTGAGCGAGCCCCGTGGGTTTTCAGTATCAAAAGCTCTGGTCAACACATTCTTGCGGGCGAAATAATCCAGCAGAGCACGAGAGACTGTCGTTTTGCCGACGCCGCCCTTGTCTGCACCGACGAGAATAAGTGTTGGTTTCATTGTGTTCCCCTTTAAGTGTAACCAAAGTGATTTGGGCGCCGTGCCGCGTCATAACATGGGTTTTGTGTCGAGTATACTATCTCAAACATCCAAATATGATAAAGCTGAAAGCTGCAACGAATGGAGCATGACAATGACCGCGTTATATGTTGGCCTTTTGCTTTTTGGGGGCAGCCATGTGTTTTCAATTTTGCTCGCCGGTGTTCGTAACAGGCTTTCGGCACGGTGGGGCGAAGCGCTGTACAAGGGGGTCTACAGTGCTATCTCGCTGGCAGGACTTGTTCTTATAGCTTTTGGGTATTGGCAGACACGCGCTGATGGTGCGGTAGCTTATATTCCTTACGAAGGGGCTGGTCACTTCACTCTGTTATTGGTGCTCGCCGCATTTGTTTTCATGAGTGCGTCCAAGGGCAAAAGCCACCTGAGAAAGTGGCTGCAGAATCCATTTTCAGTGGGCGTGGTGCTATGGTCTACCGGGCATTTGTTGGCCAATGGCAAAACGGCTGTGGTTTTGATTTTTGCAACGCTATTGGCCATTTCTGTGCTGGATATTTTAAACAATGTGATGCGCGGCAACAGCCCTACATTTGACCCGCTATGGGCAGATGATTTAAAGGCTGTGGTTGCGGGTGTGGCGATTTATGCGGTACTCCTTTTGGGTTTTCATCCCTATGTGCTTGGCGTTCCGGTCGTGAGATAATGAATTTTACAGTCAGCTTCATCTTGAATTTTGGTCTTAGCTTTGCAGGTTACCTGGCATTGGGCATTGCCCTGTGCCACGGATCATGGCGCACAGTTTTGCGAACACCCTATGAATTGGCAGCCGCATTTGTGCTGGCTGGGCATGTGTTCAGCTCGCAAAACTTTACCGTCAAAATTGTGCTTTCGACGGCTGCATTTGTGCTGGTTGGTTTTTATATTGGTCGCCGCCGTCGCACGGCATTGAAGCCCGTTGCTGTGCGCGAAGGGCACAATATTCTGTCCCTTCTGATTGGAGCAGCGCTGTTTGCATTGACAGTTCAGCTACATGCGCTTTTATTTGGCGTGGCGGTGTTCAGGATCACGGGATGAATGGACGGTTGATCGGCATCGCGCGGCGTGCACAAAGCCGGGCGCCCATGGTCGTTCTGCAATCTGGCTTGGTTTCTGAAGTGCTTGGCCTTGAAGGGGACTGCAAGGGTTCCAAATTTCCGATGCGCCAAATCACAATTCTGGCGCGTGAGGCGTGGGAGAAGGCGTTGCTTGATCTTGGCAACCCGGCCCTGGAGTGGATCACGCGGCGGGCCAATTTTCTGGTTGAAGACATTCTTCTCCCCCGTGGGCGGGGCTCGGTGATTGCTGTTGGTAAGACGATTCTTGAAGTGACCGCGCAAACAACACCGTGCGCGTTGATGGATCATTTTCATATGGGGTTGCGCAAAGCTCTGGCCCCGGAGTGGCGCGGCGGGGTCACTTGCAAGGTTCTGCAAGGCGGGCCTGTGCAACACGGGGATGCTGTTTTGGTGACCAAAGACATGCCCCACTCCCGCGCCCAGTTGCCGGGATAGGGCGGAAGCGCTAAGACCAGTTCATGTCGCAACACGCAACGCTCAAAAGATTAACGGCCCCTGATATTCGCGCCAGGAAGAATGCTGAGCCAATCGTGGCCTTGACCTCCTATCACGCTCATACGGCCGCAATTGCAGACAAGTATGTGGATTTTTTGCTGGTCGGAGATTCCCTCGGCATGGTCATGCACGGGTTTGAAACCACTTTGCCGGTGCCGCTGGAATTAATGGTCATGCATGGCCGTGCCGTCACACGCGGTGCCAAGCACGCGCTTGTTGTGGTGGATATGCCGTTTGGATCTTATGAGGAAAGCCCGGCGCAAGCCTTTCGAAATGCCGCGCGCGTGATCAAGGAAACTGAGTGCGGTGCAATCAAGCTTGAAGGGGGAGCCCGCATGGCAGAAACGATCAAGTTTCTGACAGAGCGCGGCATACCCGTGATGGCGCATATCGGGCTAACACCACAATCCATAAATGTGATGGGGGGCTTCAAGGCGCAAGGGCGCTGGCGCGAGCAATGGCAATTGATTGAAGATGATGCCAAAGCGGTTTCAGAAGCTGGAGCCTTTGCAGTGGTGCTGGAAGCTGTGGCCGAACCGCTGGCTGCTAAAATCACCAAGGCGATTGATATCCCAACGATCGGTATTGGCGCATCGGCTTCGTGCGATGGCCAGATTTTGGTGATGGAAGATATGTTAGGCCTCTCGCCAAAAATTGCAAAATTCGTAAAGGAATTTGGCAAGGTTGGCGTGGCAATAGAGAGTGCTATCAAACTTTACGCCGAAGAAGTGCGCACGCGCCAGTTTCCGTCCGCTGATCATACCTATGCTGTGAAGGATTGAGACTTTCAACTCTTCTGCCACCGGGAGAAGTGTTTTGAACCTCCCTAATTTTGTCACCGACTCAAGACAGAGTGCTGCCTTCAGAACGAGGCCTACATGATCACACGACGCAACTTTGTTTGTGCAACTCTTGCTGCGGGTCTTGCGCCGCGTTTGGTGGTTGCACAAAGTGCCGATGGGGTTATTGATCTGGTCGCTGAAAATGCAGAAATGCAATTGCTTGCCTCTGGCGGCAGAACAGCCGTGTGGCGGTTTATCAAAGATGATCCCATTGCCGTGGTTCGCGCCAAGCAAGGGCAACTTATAAAGTTTCGTCTGTCCTCAAAAATTGATCAGGAAATCTGGCTGCATTTCTTTGGGGTGCGAGGCCCCGCAACTGCAATGACGGTGAACTGCGCTGCCCAAAGTACAAGCCCCACAGAATTTGAATTTGTGCCGCCCGATGCGGGCACGTTTTGGTTTGGCCCGCTGATCAATGCATCGCAGCAGCGTGATAGGGGTCTTTACGGAATGTTGATTGTTGAGGAAGCCATTGCGCAAAACCTGACTGACGTGCCGCTGATTTTTGATGACTGGAAGATTGAAGATAATGGAAAGATGATCGGCAAATTCGGGGATTTGCAAGCCGCCATTGGTGAAGGGCGCATGGGGAACTGGTTCACGCTGAACGGGGCGTTCAAATCCCATATCAAGATTGACCGCGCCAAGGCCGTGCGCCTTCGGCTTTTAAATGCTGCCAATGTGCGCACCATGAACATAATTTTCAAAACCGCTGAGCTCTATCTCATGGCACTTGACGGGCAACCCGTGCCGTTGACACCCATCGGGTTAGAAGCGCTGAAACTCGCCCCCGGGCAAAGGGCTGATGTGCTGCTGCCAGATATCACTGCACCGATTGTGGTGGCGCTGGATCTTTCAGAAGATACAGCCGACATCGGATTTCTCGATCCGGTTGGTGAAAGTGTTGCGCATGATCTGGCGGATAATTTTATGCTTCCGGCCAATCCGCTTGCGGTTTTGGGAGATTTGAAAACTGCGCGTGAAATTATGATTGTCATAGCCGGTGGGGCCAAGGGCGGGTTGAAATCAGCCAGGGTTGGAAACGAGGTGCTTGAGACGCGCACTTTGTTGGAAAAAGGACTGGCGTGGGCGCTGAACGGTATTGCTGGGGCTGGGGGTCCACCCCTGTTTGAGGCCAAGCTTGGCGAAACGATAATTTTGCAGTTTGTGAACGAAACCGCCTTTCCGCAACCCATGCACGTGCACGGCCATGTGTGGCAAGAGATTGAACGGGATGGCCAGCCCGTTGAAACCCAGCCTTGGCGCGACACAAGTGTGGTGCCAGGACTTTCCAGTATCAAACTGGCCATGGTGGCCGATAACGCGGGGTTTTGGAGCATTCAAAGTTTGGTGGCTGAACGGTGTGATGCCGGCTTGCTGGGTGCATTTACGGTGACTGCATAATCAACTTTTAGAAATCTTCGCGTTTACCGTTCCCGCACTTTAAAGGGGGAGGGCGTGAATTTGGAATGCATCATCGTCAGCTTATGGCGCTTTCCCACCCCCTGAAATGCCTTGATTTGGCCGCGGGCCTGCTTTACGCCCCGGCGTGAAACCTACGGAGATATGATGTGAGCGATACAGATGATTCAATTTTCCGCGAAGTGGACGAAGATGTTCGTGCGGAAGAATACAAGAAAATTTGGACTCGCTATGGTAAATACATTACTGCGCTGGCAGTGGCAGCTGTTTTGGCAGTGGCGGCTTTTCAGGGTTGGAAATATTATCAAACCAAACTGGCGGAAGATGCCAGCGCCATTTATTCTGATGCTTTGAAAAAAGCTGCCGAGGGTAAGACAGAAGACGCCTTGGCGGCATTCGCAGCCGTTCATCACGATGGCTTTGGCCAGCTTGGCCAGTTGCGCATGGCGCAAATGCTGCTCGAAAAAGGTGAGGCTGATAAGGCCGTGGCTGCTTTTGATGCCTTCGCAGCGGATATTAAAACTGATCCTGCCCTTGCTGATCTGGCGCGCATTCAAGCCGGGTATGCTTTGGCTGATACCTCCACGCCAGACCAGCTGCTGGTGCGGCTGGGGCGTTTTGACAAAGCTGGAGAAACCTGGCGCAATGAGGCGCGCGAGATTTTTGGCCTGTCGGCCTGGCGCGTCAAGGATTATACCATGGCGCAAAATTACATGGATGCCATTTACAAGGATGACAAAGCACCAGGTGCCATGCGCCAGCGCGCCCAGATCATGATCCAGTTGATCGCACCCTATCTGGCGGCAAAGTGAGCGGACCTCAAATGAAGCATATTCTCCTCATTCTTATGTTGTCTGCCACAGTTGCCCTTTCGGGATGTTCGAAACTGAAAAAACTCACAGGTCAAACCAACGACACGGTGTTGCCTGGTCAACGCGAAGATGTGCTTCCACCAGACCAGCAGACAGCGAGAGACCCCGTTGTGACACGGCAAAAGTCGGCTGCTTGCGATCCTGCTATCACCACCTGTCCACCTGACTTAGCACCCCAATGACCGTGACGATTGCCATCCTCGGGCGGCCCAATGTTGGGAAATCGACGCTATTCAACCGCCTGATCGGCCAGAAGATTGCGCTGGTGGATGATCAGCCGGGGGTCACGCGTGACCGTCGCTTGGGGCAGGGTAAACTGGGTGATCTGGAATTTGAAGTCTTTGATACCGCTGGGTTGGATGATGCCAAGAAGGGCTCGCTCGAAGCCCGGATGAGTGCGCAAGCTGAAGAGGCTGCACGATTGGCTGATCATATTTTCTTTGTCATTGATGCGCGAGCGGGTGTGACGCCGATTGATGAAAAATTTGCCGAGCGCATTCGCAAACTTGGAAAGCCTGTGACAGTGCTGGCCAACAAGGCTGAAACGCGCGCTGTGGCCAATTCTGTGGGTGAGGCGTTTCGCTTGGGCTTTGGCCAGCCCCTGCCCATTTCAGGCGAGCATGGTGAGGGGATGGAGCACATCTATGATGTGGTGCGGCCTTACATTGATGCTGATGCCGAGCGCACAAAAATTGACGAAGAAGAAGACGAAGAATTTGTGCCCGCTGTCTATGACCCGGAATATGAAGGGCCAGACCAGCCGGAGCGCAAATTGCGCCTTGCCATTATAGGCCAACCCAACGCTGGCAAATCCACACTGGTCAACACCATGCTGGGTGAAGACCGCATGTTGACAGGCCCTGAAGCCGGGATCACGCGCGATGCCATTTCAAGTGATTGGAAATGGAAAGACCGCGAGATCAAGCTGTGGGACACGGCTGGCATCAGGCGCAAAGGCAAGGTGAAAGAAAAGCTGGAAAAGCTTTCTGTGACAGATGCCATGCGGGCCATTCGGTATGCAGATTGTGTGGTGGTGCTGGTGGATGCTGCAGCGCACATTGAAAAACAGGATTTAACCCTTTGCGATCTTGTGGCACGTGAAGGCCGTTCCATTGTGCTGGCGCTGAGCAAATGGGACCTGGTCGAGGACAAGGTTGCCGCCATGAAAAAAGTCAACGACATCATGGAAGATATTCTGCCAGAAATTCGCGGGCTTGCGATTGTAACACTGTCAGCCAAGCAGGGCCGTGGGCTGGACAAGATGATGCAAGCCGTGATTGACATGGACAAGAAATGGAACCAGCGCATTTCAACCTCCAAGCTGAACCGCTGGCTGGAAGCGGCAGTGCGGAAGAACCCGCCACCTGCACCCACCGGTCGGCGTATTAAAATTCGCTATGGGACGCAAGCCAGCGCCAGACCGCCGACATTTGCCCTGTTTGGAAACCAGCTTGATAAATTGCCAAAAACCTATGTGCGCTATTTGATGAATGGCTTGCGGGCCGAACTGAAACTGGAAGGTGTGCCCATCCGGTTCAGTTTAAGAGGCGGTGAAAACCCATACGATAAGTAACCAGCAGATCTGGATCTCTAGCTTTGCTTGAACAAGCCAGTCGCCGCATATTTGTAAGTCGCACCATTATCGGCAAACTCATCCGTACACAGAGGAATAATCTGCGCGGCCACATCTTCAACTGGTGGCAACGTCAGTGGGTCTTCGCCAGGCATGGCGGTGGCGCGCATCTTGGTTCTGGTGGCACCTGGACTGAAGAGATTGACGCGCACAGGTGTAGTGCCCATTTCAGCAGCGTAAGTTTTGACAGTGGCTTCCAGAGCCGCTTTTGAGATTGCGTATGTGCCCCAATAGGGCAGGCAGCTTTGCGCGCGCCCTGAGGTTATAAACACAGCGCGGCCATGAGGTGCCAAGCGCAGGAGGGGGTCCATGGAGCGGATCAGCCGGTAATTTGCAGTCACGTTCACAGCCATGGCTTCGTCCCAGCCCTTCTGGTCGATATGTGGCACGGGCGTCAGCTTGCCCAGAATGCCTGCATTGCCAATCAGAATATCAAGCTTTTTCCAGCGTTCAAAAATGGCAGCACCCAAGCGGTCGATGCCTGCATAATCGGTGATGTCCATGGGCACCAGAGTGGCGGTTGAGCCTGCGGCCTTGATGTCGTCATCCAGTTCTTCCAGTCCACCTTGCGTGCGGGCGGTGGCGATGATGTGGGCCCCCTCTTTTGCAAGTGCCAGGGCGATGGCGCGCCCAAGGCCCCGCGATGCGCCCGTGACGAGAGCAACTTTAGTGTCGAAAAGTTTGGCCATGTTTAGCCAGCTTCAGCGAGAAGCGACAATTGCTGCCTGGGATTCTCACCGCTCAAATCAGTGAGGTGTGTGGGATACTCCCCCGTAAAGCCATGATCGGTGAATTGCGGGTTGGCATTGTCGCGCGCTTCAAAGCCTGCTGCTTTGTAAATTCCATCCACCGACACGAAGGCCAGCGAATCCACGCCGATGAAAACGCGCATCTCTTCCAGAGTGTGGCTGGCCGCCAGAAGCGATTTCTGTTCCGGCGTGTCAATGCCGTAATAATCAGGAAATTTAATGGGCGGGCTGGCAATGCGCATGTGCACTTCCTTGGCTCCGGCCTCCCGCATCATTTGCACGATTTTTATCGACGTTGTGCCGCGCACCACTGAATCATCCACCAGCACGATGCGCTTTCCGGCCACCACCGCGCGGTTGGCGTTGTGTTTCAACTTTACCCCAAGTGACCTGATATGCTGGGTGGGTTCAATAAATGTGCGGCCCACATAATGGTTGCGAATGATACCCAGTTCAAAAGGAAGGCCCAGGGCTTGCGCATAACCCAAGGCCGCAGGCACGCCTGAATCAGGAATGGGCACAATCACATCAGCATCACACGGTGCTTCCAGGGCCAGCTGTTTTCCGGTTGCCTTGCGCACATCATAAACCGACAAACCACCCAGAACAGAATCAGGCCTTGAAAAGTAAATGTATTCAAAAATGCACGGCCTGGCTTTCACGCGCGGAAAGGGATGCAGCGATTCAATGCCATCATCCGAGATTACAACCACTTCACCATTTTCAACTTCACGAACGAATGTGGCTCCAATGATATCCAGCGCGCATGTTTCAGAGCAAAGAATATAGGCCCCATGAAGCTCCCCCAACATCAAGGGCCTGATGCCCAGCGGATCGCGCGCGCCGATGAGCTTTTTATTGGTGAGCGATACCAGCGCATAAGCGCCTTCAAGCTGGCGCAGGCAATCAATGTAGCGTTCAATCAACCGAACTTTTTTAGAGCGCGCAACAAGATGCAAAATGGCTTCGGTATCGGATGTGGACTGGTAGATTGCGCCTTGAGAAATCAGTTCACGTCTTAATGTTAAACCATTGGTTAGATTGCCATTATGCGCGGTGGCAATGCCACCTGCTGCAAGCTCGGCAAACAGCGGCTGTACATTGCGCAAAATAGTCTCGCCCGTGGTGGAATAGCGCACATGGCCCAGGGCTTGCCTGCCTTGCAACCGGTTGATGATTTTCTCCGATGAAAAATGATCGCCCACCAGCCCCATGCGGCGTTCTGAATGAAACCGTTCGCCGTCGTAGCTGACAATGCCTGCTGCCTCTTGGCCGCGGTGTTGCAGGGCGTGAAGTCCCAATGCGGTGAGTGCTGCTGCATCCGGGTGACCAAAGATTCCAAACACGCCGCATTCTTCGCGCAGTGTATCGCCATCAAGGTCGAAGTCCTCGATCATTGTTGAGTTGCTCCTTGGCCAAAGACTGGCTCCTGAGCGGGCGCTGCACCCGTACCCTGCACCAGATTATCAAGCCCTTTGGTAACACCCGGCGCATAACCCGGTGTGCCTGCCGTGCCTGCTGTATCTGCGGGTTTGGCGAGGGACACGCCTGAATTTCCGATGAGTGTTGCATTGCCGAGAACCTCTGCAATGTCAGGCGGCATGAAGCTTCGCAATGTGTTGCTTACGGTGCGGATGGTGGGCAGGGTGACGGCGTTCCGCACCCAGTCTTCATGGCGTTCAATGGGAACCAGAAAGCTGTAAAACAGATAGGCAATCGACACCAGCACCAAGCCCCGTGCCAAGCCGAAAATGAAGCCCACCGTTCGGTCGAATGCGCCCACACGGCTGTCTACCACGCGGTCTGAAATCTTGACGCTGATTATGGAAACGATGATCAAAACCAGAATGAACGCCGTTGCCCCCACTGCAATTTGCCCGATGACGGGCTTTGACACATAGGGTGAAACCAAATCGAGGAGGGGCTGCTGTTTTATGGCAAAATAGGCAGCGGCGAAGGCTGCACCCCAAGCCACCAGCGACAGAACCTCTCTGGTGAAGCCACGCGCCAACGCCAACAGGCCTGATACAATCATGATGCCGAAAAGAACGAAATCGAGAATTTGAAACGACATGGAGAATCCCGCTGATAGCTGAGGTGACACTCCTCTATAGAAAAATATCGGGCTGGGGGCTAGCAGGGAATTCGGTTATCAGTTTCAAACACAGGAAGAGTGCACTTTCTCGAGTAACGCTGTCCCATATCACGCTATCCGTCTTAATCCCTTGGACCGCGAGGCGACCCACGCCACCACGTCTGCTACAGTGCTCACTTGCTTGGCGTTGATTTTGCCTTTTAAAGGCTTTTCGCCTTGGTCGGCAATCACTGCATCAGTCAGGCCCAGTTTTTCAGCTTCCTTCAACCGCGACTCGGTTTGGCTTACGGGGCGCACGGCACCGGAGAGGGCAATTTCACC
>JBBRNW010000032.1:0-18397 GCA_038230015.1 Hyphomicrobiales bacterium
AATGGTGATGCCGGGCGATAACATCTCGTTTACGGTTGAGCTCATTCAACCCATCGCCATGGAAGAGAAACTGCGCTTTGCCATCCGCGAAGGCGGCCGCACGGTGGGTGCTGGCGTTGTCGCTAAGATCTCGGATTAAGGGTTGACCTCAAACAGTTGAAGAAGTTTGTCACGGTTTTTTAAGGCGGGCGGTTGACGAAACAACTTCCACACTCTAAGGAACTGACATTCCAAACGACTCTGAATGGCGGCAAAGCCCTCAAGCTTTCGCCGCCCTCTTGTTTGAAGTACGTTTAGTTTGTAGAAAGACTAAGGATTTCATCTGGTTAGATGGATCAGTAGGGGTATAGCTCAGTTGGTAGAGCGGTGGTCTCCAAAACCACAGGTCGTGGGTTCAAATCCTACTGCCCCTGCCAATTGCTGAACAGGATAGTAACATGGCTAAAAACGGTATTTCCGAGTTTGTACAGGACGTTCGTGACGAAACGAACAAGATCACATGGCCAAGCCGTCGCGAACTTGCCGTGTCGACCGTCATGGTCATGATCATGGTTGTCGCCGCCAGTTTCTTCTTTTTGGGAGTTGATGCCGTTCTGAATTGGGGCGTCGAAAAAGTGCTTTTCGGATTTTAATTCACAATAACAAGGCACTACGGAATAATTTATGGCAAAACGTTGGTATATCGTCCACACCTATTCGAACTTTGAGAAAAAGGTGGCCGAATCTTTAAAAGAGCAGGCAATCCAGAAGCATCTGGAAGACAGCTTTGAACAAGTGCTGGTGCCCACCGAAGAAGTGGTGGAAATTCGCCGTGGCCGCCGTATCAAGACCGAACGCCGCTTTTTTCCAGGCTATGTTTTAGCCAAGATTGAGTTGACCGACGAAGTGTTCCATTTGATCAAGAACACACCGAAGGTGACTGGTTTCCTGGGTTCGGGCTTAAAGCCCGTTCCCATTTCTGATGCTGAAGCCAATCGCATTCTCAATCAAGTCGCTGAGGGTGTGGAGCGTCCAAAAGCGGCCATCCGCTTTGAAGTGGGCGAGCAGGTGAAGGTGGCCGAAGGGCCGTTTGCGTCGTTCATGGGGCAAATTGAAGAAGTTGATGAAGAACGCTCACGCATTAAAGTTGCTGTGAGCATTTTCGGCAGGCCTACCCCTGTCGAACTCGAATATGGGCAAGTCGAGAAAGTGAAATAGTCGCCTCGCAACGCCTGTAAGGCGTTGTGAAAATTAACCTGTGGGAGGCTTCAAAGCCCAACCACTAACCTTGAAAGAGGGATGCCACATGGCAAAGAAAATAGTAGGCTATGTCAAGCTGCAAGTGCCAGCCGGACAGGCCAATCCATCTCCACCAATTGGCCCTGCCTTGGGTCAACGGGGCTTGAACATTATGGAATTCTGCAAAGCGTTTAACGCCGCCACGCAGAAGATGGAGCAGGGCTCACCTGTTCCGGTGGTGATTACAGCCTATCAGGACAAATCATTCACCTTCGAAATGAAATCGCCACCGGCATCGTTCTTTCTGAAGAAGGCAGCCAAGCTCACCGCGGGTTCAAAAGAGCCTGGCAAAGTGAAGGCGGGCACAGTGACCATGGCGCAATGCCGTGAAATTGCTGAGCAAAAAATGAAGGGCATGAATTCGCGAGACCTCGACGCAGCAACCCGTGAGATTGCAGGCTCTGCCCGCTCCATGGGCATTGAAGTGGTGGCATAAGATCATGGCAAAAGCAAAACGCGTGACCAAAAACATGACCGGTCTTGATCGGTCGAAGTTCTATGCCCTTGAAGATGCTGTCAAGCTGATCAAGGACCGTTCAAATGCCAAGTTTGACGAGACGATTGAAGTGGCCATGAACTTGGGCGTTGATCCTCGCCATGCCGACCAAATGGTGCGCGGCGTGTGCAATTTGCCAAACGGCTCCGGCCGCAAGGTGCGTGTTGCCGTGTTCGCCAAGGGTGTCAAGGCTGAAGAAGCAAAAAAGGCCGGTGCTGATATTGTAGGCGCTGAGGACCTGTTCGAAATTGTTAACAAAGGCACATTGGATTTTGATCGTTGCATCGCAACGCCAGACATGATGGGTCTTGTCGGACGTTTGGGTAAAGTGCTCGGTCCTCGTAATATGATGCCAAACCCTAAAGTTGGTACCGTAACGATGGATGTGACAGCCGCTGTCAAGGCAGCTAAGGGCGGTGCTGTAGAGTTCCGCGTTGAAAAAGCAGGAATTGTACAGGCAGGTGTCGGCAAGGCATCGTTCACAACAGAACAGATTACCGGAAACATCCGTGCATTCTTGGATGCGGTGAACAAGGCAAAACCTGCAGGTGCCAAAGGCACCTACATCAAGAAAGTTTCTGTGTCGTCGTCAATGGGGCCCGGTCTTAAAGTGGACTTGGCCGTGATGACGCCAGCCTAAAAGTTTCCGGAACGAAACGAAGTCGTTTCGTTCTGGAGTCCTCAAAACGAAGACGTTTTGAGGAACCTGTCCGAGATTGCAGGCGCCTTGGAGAAATCCTGGGCTTAAAAGGCCAGCCGGCATGAGATGGGTGTCAAAACGAGTTCGGGTTCCCATATAGGGATATCCAAAGTCGGTTGAGACCTCAGAAACCCACGTCAGAAATGACAAAGGGGACAGGCAAGTGAGCGCCGTTTGAGCGACACTGCCGCGATTAACCTGTCTGTTGACGTTTCCGTCAAAAGTCAGAACGCTTTGGTGGTTGAGTTTGAACGGTTGGTCCATCAGCGCCTCGCAATTCCGCGATGCGCTAAAAAGGAGAGAGCAAGTGGAAAGAGCACAAAAATCAACGCTCGTTGCATCGCTCAACCAGACATTCAAAACGGCTGGTGTGATCGTTGTGGCCCACAACAAAGGCTTGACTGCGACGCAGGTTCTTGACCTGCGAAACAAGATGGCTGCGGCTGGTGCAACCATAAAAGTTGCCAAGAACAGCCTGACCAAAATTGCTCTGGATGGTACTGACGCTGCAGGAATTAAAAATCTGTTCGAAGGCCCAACTATGTTGGCCTACGGCGATGATCCTGTAACGGCTCCAAAGATTGCTGCTGATTTTGCCAAGGGTAACGAAAAATTCGTTTTGCTCGGTGGTGCTCTCGGTGTGCAAATTTTGGATGCCAATGCCGTCAAGGCTCTCGCTGCACTGCCTTCGCTTGATCAATTGAGAGCGAAGCTCGTTGGAATGATCCAGACCCCAGCCACCCGCATTGCAGGTGTTGTTGCGGCTCCGGCAAGCCAACTCGCACGTGTATTGAACGCCTACGCCACCAAGTAACCAGCGGTCAGACTTTAGCCGTTTCACCTGTTGTTTTAAACCGACTAACAAAAGAGAGTATTTAAAATGGCCGATCTCGCCAAAATCGTTGAAGACCTGTCAGCCTTGACTGTTATGCAAGCTGCAGAACTGTCTAAAATGCTGGAAGAAAAGTGGGGCGTTTCTGCTGCCGCGCCAGCTGCTGCCGCTGCTGCAGGACCTGCTGCGGCTGCCGTTGAAGAAAAGACTGAGTTCACTGTGATGCTCACCGCCGCTGGCGACAAGAAAATCGAAGTGATAAAGGAAGTGCGCGCCATTACCGGTCTCGGCCTCAAAGAAGCCAAGGATCTCGTTGAAGCCGCACCAAAGGCTGTAAAAGAAGGCGTAAACAAGAAAGACGCCGACGACATGATGAAGAAGCTGCTTGCAGCTGGCGCAAAGGTCGAACTGAAGTAACACAATTTCGCCATCGGTGCGCTGTTAACGCAGGGCACCGATGTCAATATGAGTCTGTATAGAGTGACGTGAACGGCTTATCTGCAGTTCCAGAAAATGGGGCTTGGGACAAGCCGTTTAGAGGCTTTTAAGGGGATGCCTCATCCCCCAAAATGAAAGTGACAGGAAAACACATGGCTGACACCCGTACCATTGCAAGTCGCAAGCGCATCCGCAAAGTCTTTGGCAAAGCCATCGAAGTTGCAGAAATGCCAAACCTCATCGAGGTTCAACGCGAGTCTTATGACCAATTCCTTCAAATGAAGGAACCTGCTGGCGGCCGCGCCAATGAAGGTCTGCAATCGGTGTTCAAATCTGTGTTCCCGATTACCGATTTCTCCGGCCAAGCCGTGCTGGAATTTGTACGTTATGAATTTGAGCAACCAAAGTTTGACGTTGAAGAGTGTCAACAACGTGGCATGACATTCGCCGCACCGCTAAAGGTTACCCTGCGCTTGATCGTGTTTGAAATTGATCCAGATACGCAAGCCAAGTCGGTAAAGGACATTAAGGAACAAGACGTTTACATGGGCGATATTCCGCTCATGACCAAGAACGGCACGTTCGTAGTAAACGGCACCGAGCGCGTGATCGTTTCGCAGATGCACCGTTCGCCCGGCGTGTTTTTTGACCACGATAAAGGCAAAAGCCATTCCTCTGGCAAAATTTTGTTCGCTGCCCGTGTTATTCCGTATCGCGGCTCCTGGCTTGATTTTGAATTTGACGCCAAGGATCTGATTTTTGCGCGAATTGACCGCCGCCGCAAATTGCCGGTGACCACATTGCTTTACGCTTTGGGCATGCAGTCAGAAGAAGTTCTGCACCATTTCTATAAATCCGTAACTTACACGCAAGTGAAGGACGGGTGGAAAATGCCGTTCTCGCCGGATCGTTTCAAGGGCATCAAGCCGACGTTTGATTTGATTGACGCCAAAACCGGCCAAGTTGTTGTTGAAGCAGGCAAGAAGATTACACCACGTTTGGCCCGCAAGATTGCCGAAGATGGCACCAAAGATTTGTTGGTGAAGGACGAGGATTTATTTGGCCAGTACATGGCTGATGAATTGGTTGATGAGGCAACAGGCATTATTCACGCTGAAGCTGGCGAAGAAATCACTGAAAAGTTGCTGGCTTCAATGAAGGAGCTTGGCTTCAAGTCGCTCAATCTTCTCGATATCGACCACATTAATACAGGCGGCTACATCCGCAACACACTCAAAGCCGACAAGGTTGAAAGCTATGAGCAGGCGCTGGTTGAAATTTACCGCGTCATGCGCCCCGGTGAGCCACCAACGCGCGAAGGTGCTGAATTGCTGTTCAACGGCCTGTTCTTCGATCAGGAGCGTTATGACCTCTCGGCTGTTGGCCGGGTGAAAATGAACATGCGTTTGGAGCTTGATGTTTCTGACCAGATTCGCATTTTGCGTAAAGAGGATATCCTGCATGTTATTAAAACCTTGCATGATCTTCGTGACTCAAAGGGTGAAGTTGACGACATCGACAATCTTGGTAACCGCCGTGTTCGCTCCGTTGGCGAGTTGATGGAAAATCAATATCGCTTGGGCCTTGTGCGCATGGAGCGTGCGATCAAGGAACGCTTGTCATCGGTGGATATCGACACAGTGATGCCGCATGATTTGATCAATGCCAAGCCAGCAGCAGCTGCGGTGCGCGAATTCTTTGGCTCTTCGCAGTTGTCGCAATTCATGGACCAGACAAATCCGTTGTCTGAAATCACCCATAAGCGCCGCCTTTCAGCGCTTGGACCAGGTGGCTTGACGCGTGAGCGCGCGGGCTTTGAAGTGCGCGACGTTCACCCCACCCATTATGGCCGCATTTGCCCGATTGAAACACCGGAAGGTCCAAACATCGGTTTGATTAACTCGCTGGCCACTTATGCCCGCGTGAACAAATATGGCTTCATCGAATCGCCTTACCGCAAAGTGATTGACGGCAAGGTGACCAATGACGTGCGCTACTTGTCCGCAATTGAAGAATCTAAATATTCAATCGCCCAGGCCAATGTGAACCTGTCGAAAGATATGAAATTCACGGATGAGCTGGTGATCGTTCGCCATAATGGCGACGTGTTGCAGGTCACCCCCGATAAGGTGGACTTTGTTGACGTATCGCCAAAGCAAATTGTGTCGGTTGCCGCTGCTCTTATTCCATTCTTGGAAAACGACGACGCCAACCGTGCACTTATGGGCTCCAACATGCAGCGCCAAGCTGTGCCATTGGTGCGTTCATCTGCACCACTGGTGGGAACAGGCATGGAAAGCGTGGTCGCGCGTGACTCGGGTGCAGCATTTACGGCGCGAAGGTCTGGTATTGTTGATCAGGTGGATGCCAAGCGCATTGTTATTCGCGCCACGGAAGAAACCGATCCGTCCAAGCCTGGCGTCGACATCTATACTCTGGCGAAATTCCAACGCTCGAACCAATCCACCTGTATCAACCAGCGTCCGCTGGTTCGCACCGGCGACATTGTCAAGGCAGGCGAAATCATCGCTGACGGTCCATCGACTGAACTTGGTGATTTAGCACTGGGTCAGAACGTGCTCGTCGCGTTCATGCCGTGGAATGGTTACAACTTTGAAGACTCCATCTTGTTGTCTGAGCGTATTGTGAAAGATGACGTGTTCACCTCCATCCACATTGAAGAATTTGATGTCATGGCGCGTGATACCAAGCTTGGGCCAGAGGAAATTACCCGCGATATTCCAAACGTTGGGGAAGAGTCTTTGAAGAACCTTGACGAGGCAGGCATTGTTTATATTGGCGCCGAAGTAAAACCGGGCGATATTCTATGCGGTAAGATCACGCCAAAGGGTGAATCCCCCATGACGCCAGAAGAAAAACTTCTGCGCGCCATCTTCGGTGAAAAGGCCTCTGACGTGCGCGATACGTCGCTTCGTCTGCCACCCGGCGTTTCAGGCACAGTTGTTGAAGTGCGTGTGTTCAACCGCCATGGTGTGGACAAGGATGAGCGTGCGCTTGCTATCGAGCGTGAAGAAATCGAACGCTTGGCCAAAGATCGTGACGACGAACTCGCGATCCTCGACCGCAACTCTTACGGCCGTTTGCATGACTTCCTAATGGGCAAAGTGGCTACAGGTGGTCCACGTGGTCATAAGCTGGATGGCAAAATCGTTGAAAAGAATTTGGAAGATATTCCACGTTCGCAATGGTGGAACATTGCCCTGGGCGCTGAAAAGTCCATGGGCGAACTGGAGGCCATGAAGATTCAATACGACGAGTCAAAGAAGGCTCTCGAAACTCGCTTCATGGACAAGGTTGAAAAGCTGCAACGCGGTGATGAATTGCCAGCAGGCGTGATGAAGATGGTAAAAGTCTTCGTCGCTGTGAAGCGCAAAATTCAGCCAGGCGACAAGATGGCTGGCCGCCACGGCAACAAGGGTGTGGTGTCTCGCATCGTGCCGCAGGAAGATATGCCTTACCTTGAGGATGGTACACCGGTAGACGTTGTGCTCAATCCACTCGGCGTGCCGTCGCGCATGAACGTGGGCCAAATCCTTGAAACGCACTTGGGTTGGGCTTGCGCTGGCATGGGCAAGAAGATTGGTGACGCACTGGAGGCCTATTCTTCCACCAGCAAGGTTAAGCCCGTGAAAGATGAACTTCAGCGCATTTATGGCAAGAATGCCGAAATTGATGCGCTGGAAGATCAGGAAGTGATTGAGTTTGCTCAATCAGTGAGGAAAGGTGTTCCGATCGCCACGCCTGTGTTTGATGGTGCGCGCGAAGAGGATATCGCGAAGATGCTGGTTGACGCTGGCCTCACCGCATCGGGTCAGATTACGCTTTACGATGGCAAAACCGGCGATCCGTTTGATCGTCAGGTGACTGTGGGCATCATTTACATTCTGAAGCTTCACCATCTTGTGGATGATAAAATCCATGCGCGTTCGATTGGTCCATACTCACTTGTAACCCAGCAACCGCTGGGTGGTAAGGCGCAGTTCGGCGGTCAACGCTTTGGTGAAATGGAAGTCTGGGCTCTCGAAGCTTACGGCGCAGCTTATACCTTGCAAGAAATGCTGACTGTTAAGTCAGACGACGTTGCAGGCCGCACTAAAGTTTATGAAGCCATTGTGCGCGGCGATGATGCGTTTGAAACCGGCATTCCAGAAAGCTTCAACGTGCTGGTCAAGGAAATGCGGTCGCTCGGCCTCAATGTAGAGCTGCAGAGCGGGCAAACTCCGGTCATGCCAGTTTAAAAATTAAAGAGGCGGAAGGGAAACCTTCCGCCACCCCGTTCAATGTTAGAAATTCTTTTAAGGAGCACACCATGAACCAAGAGGTCATGAACGTCTTCAATCCAGCGGCACCGGTTCAGGTCTTTGATCAGATCCGCATTTCCGTTGCTTCGCCTGAGAAAATTCTCTCCTGGTCTTTTGGTGAAATCAAAAAGCCAGAAACCATCAACTATCGCACGTTCAAACCTGAGCGCGATGGTCTGTTCTGCGCGCGCATTTTTGGACCCGTAAAGGATTACGAATGCCTGTGCGGAAAATACAAGCGCATGAAATACAAGGGCATCATTTGCGAAAAATGCGGCGTTGAAGTCACGTTGTCCAAAGTACGGCGTGAACGCATGGGCCATATTGAGCTTGCAGCACCCGTGGCCCACATCTGGTTCTTGAAATCAGTGCCCTCGCGCATCTCCACGTTGCTTGACATGACTTTGAAGGATGTTGAACGCATTCTGTATTTCGAAAATTACATTGTGCTGGAGCCAGGCTTAACACCCCTCAAGATGCACCAGCTGATGGGTGAAAACGAATATCTCAAAGCCCAGGAAGAGTATGGCGAAGACAGCTTTACAGCGGGCATTGGCGCAGAAGCCATCCGCGATATGCTGAACGCCATCAATCTTGATGCGCTGAAAATTTCGCTGCGCGAAGAATTGAAGGTCGCAACCGGTGAATTAAAGCCTAAGAAATTGGCCAAGCGTTTGAAGCTGGTGGAAAACTTCATCGAATCCGGTAACCGCCCCGATTGGATGATCTTGACTGTTGTGCCCGTCATTCCGCCAGAATTGCGCCCGCTTGTTCCACTGGATGGAGGCCGTTTTGCCACATCTGATTTGAACGATCTTTACCGCCGCGTTATCAACCGCAACAACCGGTTGAAGCGCCTTATTGAACTTCGTGCGCCAGATATCATTGTGCGCAACGAAAAACGCATGTTGCAGGAATCGGTTGATGCCCTGTTTGACAATGGTCGTCGTGGCCGCGTGATCACGGGTGCCAACAAGCGCCCATTGAAGTCGCTGTCTGATATGCTCAAGGGCAAGCAGGGCCGCTTCCGTCAAAACTTGCTCGGCAAGCGCGTGGATTATTCTGGCCGCTCAGTGATTGTGGTGGGTCCAGAACTGAAGCTTCATCAATGCGGCTTGCCAAAGAAGATGGCGCTCGAATTGTTCAAGCCCTTCATCTATTCGCGCCTTGAAGCCAAAGGTCTTTCTTCCACTGTGAAGCAAGCCAAGAAGCTGGTTGAAAAAGAAAAACCGGAAGTTTGGGATATCCTGGATGAGGTCATCCGCGAACATCCCATCATGCTCAACCGCGCGCCAACGCTCCATCGCTTAGGCATCCAGGCGTTTGAACCGGTGTTGATCGAAGGCAAAGCCATTCAGCTTCATCCACTTGTCTGCACCGCTTTCAACGCGGATTTCGACGGAGACCAGATGGCGGTTCACGTTCCCCTGTCGCTTGAAGCGCAGTTGGAAACCCGTGTCTTGATGATGGCCACTAACAATGTTCTTCACCCGGCCAACGGCCAACCTATCATTGTGCCGTCGCAAGATATCGTGTTGGGCTTGTATTATCTTTCCATCATGCAAGACAATGAACCAGGTGAAGGCAAGATTTTTGGCTCCATGGACGAAGTCGAACATGCCCTCGCTGCGGGTGCCGTAACGTTACACGCCAAGATTAAGGGCCGTGTTCGGGATATGGGGCCAGACGGGGTCGCGCGCAACCGAACGGTTGACACAACACCCGGCCGCATGAAAATTGGCGAGCTGTTGCCGATTGCTGAAAAGATGTCTTTTGACGTCTGCAACAAGCTGATGACCAAAAAAGAAATCTCCAAGATGATCGATAGCGTCTACCGCTATTGCGGCCAGAAGGAAGCTGTCGTGTTCTGCGACCGCATCATGGCCCTTGGTTTTTATAACGCCTACAAAGCGGGTATTTCGTTCGGTAAGGACGATATGATGATCCCTGCTGCCAAGGTAAAACTTGTGGCCAATACCCGCGAACTCGCCAAGGAATTCGAACAGCAATATGTGGATGGCTTGATCACCCAAGGTGAAAAATACAACAAGGTTGTTGATGCTTGGTCGAAATGTTCAACCGCAGTGGCCGATGCCATGATGGGTGAAATTTCAGCCGTGCGCAAAGATGAAGTCACCGGCCGCACCAAGCAGGTGAACTCCATTTATATGATGAGCCATTCGGGTGCGCGCGGTTCGCCCACCCAGATGCGTCAGCTTGCAGCAATGCGCGGGTTGATGTCCAAGCCATCGGGTGAGATCATCGAAACACCCATTATCTCAAACTTCAAGGAAGGTCTCTCGGTTCTTGAATATTTCAACTCAACCCACGGGGCCCGCAAGGGGCTTGCGGATACGGCGTTGAAAACGGCTAACTCTGGTTATTTAACGCGCCGTCTGGTGGACGTGGCCCAAGATGCAATCATCTCCGAAGAAGATTGCGGCACCAAGGCCTATATCACCACACGTCCATTGATAGACTCGGGCGAAATCGTTGTGCCACTGGGTGTGCGCATCTTGGGCCGTACTGCGGCTGAAGATGTAACTGATCCTGTGTCGGGCGAAGTGCTTGCCAAAGCCGGCTTCGAAATCCTTGAACTGATGGTGGATAAAATCGAAAAAGCTGGTCTCGGAGAAGTGCGCATTCGCTCGGTGCTGACTTGCGAAACCAAGTTTGGCGTGTGCGCCAAGTGCTATGGCCGTGATTTGGCCCGTGGCACGCCGATCAATATGGGTGAAGCGGTGGGCGTCATCGCCGCGCAATCCATTGGGGAACCCGGCACCCAGCTTACCATGCGCACCTTCCACATTGGCGGTGCGGCACAAGTTCTCGACGAGTCATTCGTTGAGTCAGCACAGGAAGGCACAGTTGAAATTCGCAATCCAAACGTTGCGACAGATTCAAACGGCAGACTTGTTGTGATGGGCCGCAACACCTCAATCGTGATCAAGGATGCCAAGGGCAATGACCGCGCCACCCACAAGGTGATTTACGGGTCCAAGCTTTTGGTCAACACCGGCGATCACGTGAAGCGTGGCCTGCGGATTGCGGAATGGGATCCTTTCACCCGTCCCGCCCTCACGGAAGTTGAAGGCACAGTTGCCTTTGAAGATGTGGTGGACGGTGTTTCGGTGAATGAAGTGACAGACGAAGCCACAGGCATCACCAACCGTGTGATCATCGATTGGCGCACCAACCAACGCGGCACTGCTTTGAAGCCAGCCATCGTCATCAAAGACGCAAATGGCGAAGTGAAAAAGCTAGCTCGTGGCGGTGAAGCGCGATACCTTTTGTCGGTGGATGCCATTTTGTCAGTTGATCCAGGCTCCAAAGTTGGGGCAGGGGACGTGCTGGCCCGAAACCCTCTCGAAAGTGCCAAAACCCGCGACATCACGGGCGGTTTGCCCCGTGTGGCCGAGTTGTTTGAAGCGCGCCGTCCGAAGGATGCAGCTATCATCGCTGAAATCTCTGGGCGGATCGAGTTTGGGCGCGACTACAAGAACAAGCGCCGCATCCGCATTGTGCCGCAAGAAGACAGTGCAGAGGCCGTGGAATATCTCATTCCAAAGGGCAAGCATTTGCCCGTGCAGGAAGGCGACTTCATTGAGAAGGGTGAATATCTGATGGACGGTAACCCCGCTCCGCATGATATTCTCGCCATCAAAGGCGTGGAAGAACTGGCAGGCTTCCTGGTGAACGAAATCCAGGAGGTCTACCGCTTGCAAGGTGTGGGCATCAACGACAAGCACATCGAAGTGATTGTGCGCCAGATGCTGCAGAAGGTGGAAATCACCGACAACGGTGAGTCGACCCTGTTGGTTGGTGAACAGCTGGACCGTGAAGAGCTTGACCGTGAAAACGCCAAGCTCATCGCCGAAGGCCTGAAGCCAGCCTCCGGTCAGCCGGTCTTGCTGGGCATCACCAAGGCCAGCTTGCAAACCCGCAGCTTCATCTCTGCTGCGTCGTTCCAGGAAACCACAAGGGTTCTCACCGATGCTGCCGTTCAAGGCAAGATCGACACGCTTGATGGTCTAAAGGAAAACGTGATCGTGGGCCGCCTCATCCCCGCAGGTACCGGCGGCATGCTGGCCAGGTTCCGCCAAATCGCCGACAAACGCGACAAGCTGATCATCGAAGAACAGCAAAAAGACGCACTCCCCGCCGCTGCGGCGGAGTGAAGGTAATAAGATAGGAAAAAGGCCCGGATCAACCCGGGCCTTTTTTGTTGGGTACGATGAAAGTTTCATAAGAGCTGATAGGGCTGTGATAGGTCGAGGCTCGATCTCTTCGCGGAAATATGGCGACAGTACATATGTTATTGAAGCTGAATTGAGCTAACTAGCGCCAAAATCTGATCGATCATCTTAAGGATTGAGAAATGAGTTTTTAAACAATAGCCTACTTAAATTTTTACGCTCACCACCGGTGATGCACATGCGGCTTGATATCTTCATCATAAATCGCGCGCATCTCCTCCATGGTCTTGTCCGATAGCGCAGCTGCAGCGCTCGCATCCGCATTCATGCGCGCCTGCTCAACAGTCTTTGCACCCGGGATGGCCACTGTAATTCCGTCAAACATCAAAATCCAGCGCAGCGCAAACTGCGCCATCGATTGATCGCCAGCCACCAATGGCCTGATGCGGTCAACAGCGCTCAAGGCCACATCATAGGGCACACCGGAGAATGTTTCGCCCATATCAAAAGCTTCGCCGTTACGGTTGAACTTGCGGTGATCAGTGTCTTCAAATTTTGTATCGGTTTTCATTTTCCCGGTCAAAAGCCCGCTGGCCAGCGGCACGCGCGCAATCACAGCCACATTCTTTTGCCTGGCCTCAGCGAGAAAATCATGTGCCACCCGCTGGCGAAAAATGTTGAAAATAATCTGTACACTGACGATTCCGGGATAGGTAATAGCCTTCAAGGCCTCATCAATGCGCTCCACGCTCACGCCATAATCGCGCAGCTTGCCTTCTGCCTTTAGCGTCTCAAGAATTTCAAAAACGCGCGCCGTCTCATAAAGTGCTGTGGGCGGGCAGTGCAGTTGCACTAAATCCAGCGTGTCCATTTGCAAGTTCGAGCGGCTGCGATCAATCCAGCTTCTTAGATTGGCTTCAGTGTAGCCTTCGGTGGTTTGCGAAGGCAGGCGGCGGCCTGCTTTGGTGGCGATATAGGGCGCTTTTCCACCACGTGTTTTAACCACGCCAGCAATCAGCCGTTCCGAATGCCCATCCCCGTAGACGTCAGCCGTGTCGATGAAGTTTACGCCAGCATCAAGGCTGGCATGAAGAGCAGCAATAGATTGGCTGTCATCAACTTCCCCCCAGCTTGCACCGATGGCCCACGCGCCAAAGCCAATCTCGCTGACGGATTGTCCGGTTCGTCCAAATGTCCTGAAGTTCATGCTGATTCCACGCTGTCAAAATAACACTATAAACAAAAAATGGTGGGCGGTGCAGGATTCGAACCTGCGACCCGGTGATTAAGAGTCACCTGCTCTACCAACTGAGCTAACCGCCCGTTCCTTTCAGAACGATGGCCCTGCATTGAAGGCAGGGCCAGTGAAGTTGCTATAGGCAGCTTCGCCGAATTTGTCTAGCCTATTAAGGCACATGCGCTCCACTGGGGTGAACCAACCCTTTAAAAGATGCAAGAGGATTGCTCCGGTAAAGCCCATTTTACCCAGTCCAGAGCGCAGTTTGAGAATGAAACTGCGACCAGGCAAACCAGAATGCCTGATGGCTTCCAAGATCAGAGCCGTCAGCGTCCACAGCCTTAATCCCACCAGCTTCAAGCTTCAATTGAACATTTTCAAACGCAATCTTGCCGCCATTTTTTAACACGACAAATGCCTTGCTGCGCTGAAATGCGATGGGCTTGCCAGACGCCGTGATGACGCCGATGATGTCTTCTTGAGTGGGCAAGCGGGGGTCAACATCGCCAATTGGAAAAATCGGCCCATCGGCATCTCGGCCACCGCGAAAGTCAAAATCGCGCCCAAGTGCAAGCGCTTCGATCAGCACCGTAGTTTCAGGGTGGGCTTTCTTCCACGAACCCCAATCGGTTGTTATAACGCTGGCCTGCTTAAGTTGCAGTTTTATTTCCCCGAGGGGCCCGGTCACGGCCTGACCCAGAAACGTGTCAAATACCGAATACGTGGCGATATCGTACATGACTTTGTTGGACCTGATCAACAGGCCTGACGTGCGCAGAATAAGCCGCTCAATTCCAGTAGGCAGGCGGTCGGTAAAATAGGCCTGCGCCGACCCACATAAAGTGCAGTAGGGAATGCCAAGATTTCTTCCGCCCAAGGTATCGTTGACCATCTCGCGCACTTCCAAAATGCGTCGCGGATAGGCGCGGTACTCACCGTTTATACCAATGCCGAAAACGATAGCGTCGTCTTTGAGCCAAGTTGCTTCATTGGCACTGCTGACCTTGGGGTTATCCGCAGCGGGAATGCAATTGCACGCTTCATCTGTTGTGCCATATCGGCGGTCGTCGATCAGCACGCCACCCCATGACACGTGTCGCCAGTCGATATCTCCCTCAACAAAAATCTTGTCCCAGCCCGGCGCAAAACTCGTAAAAATCGCTCGCTTCAAGCGCAAATAATCAGGCGGCGCCGGAATATTCCATGCAATGAGATGGTCTGTTATCACTCCCCAAGAATTGCCTTTTGGAAACTCTTTGCCCAACAATTTCGAGGCAGCGTCGGAGAGTGTCGCATCGGGTTCGCCTCCGGAGGTAAAGCGCAACAAATCGCTGATCACCCAAACAAGCCTTGGGTCTTTGGAAGCGGCGATGACATTCATAGCATTGGTCTGATCGCTGCCCCAGGTCGATTGAGCCGAACTGTCAATAAAAGCGACAGTGACAGCAGACTGCAACTCTTTGCTCAGCGGACCTTTCGGTACTGCTGGCGGTTTGCCGAATTCCTTGACAACATAGTCCGGCAGCGGTGCCGCATTTTGAGCCTGCAGAGGACTGCACCAGATGAAAGTAATCAGGGCTAAAACCGCAATAAAGCCGGTGCGGGATCTGGTGAATATTGCGGTTGCCATAGAGGTACCTTTCACGTGCCGGGCTGCCCCTCTCACGCACAAGTCGCCACAGCACTCATTTTTTGAAAACTGCAGCGCCATGTTTCGAAAAGGGTAGCAACCAATAGGGAGATAGAAAACTTTGAACGCAACAGGTTTTCAACCTCAATTCCTCGAATGACAAATCACGATACATCAACACCCGGTGAACATCCGCCGCCAAATTTTATGATGACAGGGTTGTGCGGTTTGCTGCGAAGTGTTGAATGCAATTTTATCATAATCGCGTAATCCCCACCCGTGCCAAAGTTTCTAATTAATCCTGTCACAGATGGAACGAAATGCGAGATGCAGCGTTTCGTACCAGAGAAAAATCATAAAACAGGAGGCTGATATGACGAAGGAAAACCCTGAAGCACTGGCTGAGTTTGCAAAATCTGCACGTGCGGCTGAACCGGGCAAAGACGCAAAGTCTCTGGAGGCAACCGAAAAAACAAGTCATAAGCCAGGAGACCTAAACGCCGAACAAGCGGCTGCAACGAAAGTGTTGCAAGAAGGGGCAACTGACACCAACAAGGACGCACTTGAAGCCGTTAAAAAATTGCCTGACAGGATCATCGAAAGCCGATAGGAAGCGTTGCGCACGGTCGCATTTTAAGATGATGTGACGAATGCCGGATAGGTGAGCAGAGCCATTGTCATCTCAAATCGCAGCCACTTAACCGGTGTCAGAGCGTTCTTCCACTCGGCTATTGCGAATATGGTGACAAGCATTACGGTGAAAGTGCATAGAGTTACTGAGAACTAAGCCTTATTAAATGCACTGTCACCGTCATCTGGAATAACGTATGACTAAATGGGACACTTTGCGTTGCGGGGATTTTAAAGAGATGAAAAAAATAACGTTTGGCGCGGTAACATTTGCCGCGATTTTATTAAGTCATCCGGCAATTTCTCAAGAAGTATTAACTTCGCAAAATATCAATGAAGCCGAATTCACTGGAGCATTGCCCGAAGCACAGAGCGCACTCACGACGAAACTACAGGTTTTGCTCGACCGTGCAGGCTCAAAGCCTGGTGTGATTGACGGAAAAGCGGGCGACAATGTTATAAAAGCAATTCGTGGTTATGAAGAAATTCAAGGGCTACCACCGACAGGCGTTCTGACTGCCGATTTGTGGTCAAAGCTTCAATCGCCAGATCCCGTGACCAAGGTTTACGTCATAAAAGACACAGATGTAGAAAAACTTGTTGATACGATTCCCGATGACTATTTAGAAAAGTCAAAAATGGCTTGGCTCGGCTACACTTCGGGAGCAGAGGCAATCGCCGAAAAGTTTCACATGGATAAGGAATTTCTCACCGCCCTGAATCCGGGTGCGAGCTTCAGTACTGGGGATTCGGTGTTAGTAGCTGATCCGGGAAAGCCCCACACAAGACAAGTCACACGCATCATCGCGGAAAAGGGAAACAAACGGTTGGTTGTCTATGCTGATGGTGACAGGCCTTACCTCATTTTTCCAGCAACGATTGGCAGTGAGGCCACACCTTCGCCTGAAGGCACGCACGAGGTCAGAGCCATCGCAGAGTTTCCAACCTACACTTATAACCCGGATGTGAACTTCAAGCAGGGTGAAAACGATAAAGTTCTCACTATTCCGCCTGGACCAAACGGTCCTGTTGGTTCAACCTGGATTGACCTTACCGAACCAACCTACGGTATTCACGGCACGCCTGAACCATCGCAAATATCCAAGACATCGTCTCATGGATGCATCAGGCTTACCAATTGGGGCGCTGCCGAACTTGCCAAACTTGTTAAACCAGGTGTGAAAGTAACGTTTGTGGACAGTCCGGCCACACTCTACTGACACTTAGGAACACGCTGACACCGCTCAACTCTGAGGCAACAAATTTAAGTTAGAAATCAAGTCGCCGCTTCTAAGTTCATAGCATTACAGTAACAGTACATTAAAGTTAATGGAAATTAGGGCGAATTAAATGCACTGTCACCGTAATTCGCATTGTAATTTTGATTAGTTACCTTCCCCAGTCATTGTCTCAATTGTCAACGGTTCGACAGCATTCTCAAATTCGACGGGAGTCATACCCGGTCTTGTAATTGGTAGAAAATGGATTTCTAAAAGTCGTGCCATTGCTCGAAAATTTGTCGCCAACGTACTGTCGTCTAAAACCTCTAGGTCACCCCCTGGTTTCCACAATTGCTCGTATCCAGGATTGAATACCATACCGCTTCCCCTCATCAATTGAAGTAAAACGCATGAAACAAATTTCTTCTCCGACAAGCTTGACCGAACAAATATTGTGATCCGTTTAACATTGTAGCCGCCTGAAATCACTGACCCCGAAAAACACTCTCCTTGACCATCACGAAATATTTTTTCATTAGCAAGAATTGGAACGTCGCCTTCAGGTCCAATTTTTGTCCGAGCATATTTTGCACTATCATAAACAATAATTGCTAAAGTAACTTCGGGATCAAACTTGCTCAGAAGTCTGGGTTGCAGCCAATTTGCAAATAAGTATTTTTTAAGTGGAGGTAGATAGTCAATACAAGTCTCTGCAAGACAAACTATATTGATATTTGATGGTTTTGAGTTTTCTACTTTGATTAACTTGTCTGGTTTTATTGCAAAAGCAGACTTTTCATAAATTTGGATCAATTGCTCTTTCGTAATCGTGCTGTTGCTAGCTTTTGCACAAATTGAGTTTGCAACGAGAAAATTTGAGGCAATCAGTACAACTGTAAAAGTGTGTTTTATTGCCTCCATTAAAAACATTGCCATGCTACTTCGGTTACGGAGACAGTCCATTCTATAATTACGGTAAAAGTGCATTTTAATGCCTCGACAAACTTCCGCTCTACTGCACTCTCGTGCATACAATTACTCTTCATGGATTACTTAGAATTGCGATGTCAGTGCATTAATTTACTGAAGACTACGCCCAACTAAATGCACTGTCACCGTAAGCTATAAACTTCTACCTTTTCAGCATCACATTTATAAAATGTATTTGAAGACTATTAGTATGGCTAAAGAGTAGAGCATTACTGCGCCAATGATCAGCGGCACTGGCGCTCCGACGTTCCGTAAACTTTCGCCAGCCTTCGCGCGCAAATTCATTAGGAGTTCGGGCCAAGTGAATGAAACAAAATCACCCTGAGATAGCATATTGATTAGACGCCCTTGGCTGTCGACAACTGGCACGTGACGAAAGCGTTCGATAGACATCTGCCGCAGCCAATCGACGACTTCGTCATCCACGC
>JBBRNW010000033.1:0-14489 GCA_038230015.1 Hyphomicrobiales bacterium
CCTCGCCACCTTGCGGCACCGCCCAGACGATATTTTGCGATGGGTCCTTGATATCGCAGGTTTTACAATGCACGCAGTTCTGGTGATTAATCTGAAATTTCGGTTCCTGACCTTCGGACGTTACAACCTCATAAACGCCTGCCGGGCAATAACGTTGTGAAGGTTCATCCCACACTGGTAGGTTGACGGCAATGGGAATGGTTTTGTCTTTCAACTTCAAATGCGCCGGCTCATCTTCTTCATGGGCCGTTGCCGAAAACGCCACATTGGTGAGCCGGTCAAACGACAATATGCCATCAGGCTTGGGATAAATTATGGGCTGGGAAGTAGCCGCAGGCTTCAAGGTGGCATAATCCGGCTTGCCATGCTTCCAGGTTCCAAACCCGAAACCAAATAGCGTGTTAAGCCACATATCGGCGGCCCCCAGAATTGCTCCGCCCAGTAGTCCAAATTTTGACCACATGGGCTTTACATTTTTAACGGCTTTCAGATCTTGATAAACCCAGGAGTTTTCATAAGCAGTTTGATAGTCTTCCAAAAGGTCCCCGCTGCGACCAGAGGCAATAGCGGCCACCGCGGCTTCTGCGGCCAACATGCCAGTTTTCATGGCGTTGTGACTGCCCTTGATACGAGGCACATTTACAAAACCCGCTGAGCAGCCAATTAGTGCACCGCCTGGGAAAGGCAATTTTGGTACAGATTGAAAGCCACCCTCGGTGATGGCGCGTGCGCCGTATGCCACGCGCCTACCGCCCTCCAGCACGTCTGCAATCAGCGGATGGTGCTTGAAGCGCTGGAATTCCATATAGGGATAAAGGTGAGGGTTTTGATAATTCAAGTGCACCACAAAGCCAATCGACACAAGATTATCTTCCAGATGGTACATGAAACTTCCGCCACCGGTTTTCATACCCAGGGGCCAACCCATGGTATGGGTGACTTGGCCTTGCTTGTGGTTTTCAGGCTTCACTTCCCAAAGCTCTTTCATGCCAAGGCCGAATTTTTGCGGCTCGCGGCCCTCGCTCAAATTATATTTCGCGATGATTTCCTTGGCGAGTGAGCCACGCACACCTTCGGCGATTAATACATATTTGCCGACAAGCTCCATACCAGGTTGATAGTCAGGTTTATGGGTTCCGTCCTTGGCAATGCCCATAACGCCTGCCACCACACCGCGAACAGATCCATCTTCGCGGTACAACACTTCGCTGCAAGCAAAGCCTGGGTAAATTTCAACTCCCAGACCTTCGGCCTGCACGGCAAGCCACCGGCAAAGATTGGCCAGTGATACAGCGTAGTTGCCATGATTGCTCATCAGCGGCGGCATAAGAAAATTAGGCAGGCGAAGTGCGCCTTTGGGGCCCAGCACATAAAACCGGTCTTCTTTTACGGGTGTGTTGAGTGGAGCCCCTTTTTCCCGCCAATCTGGAATAAGCTCGTTCAAGGCTATGGGGTCAATAACAGCGCCTGACAAGATGTGAGCACCCACTTCAGAGCCTTTTTCCAACAAGCACACAGTCAATTCTGGCGAAAGCTGTTTCACACGAATGGCAGCCGCAAGGCCTGCGGGGCCCGCACCCACGATGACAACATCATATTCCATGGCTTCGCGTTGCATAAAGTTTTCCCCGGATTTGGATCAAGTGATCAATTCTGATATAAGCAATCACCCTTTGATGACAAGCAGACAAAATGGACCTTGATCAGACCTTGAACGACATGACCGCGGCCGATGCTCTTTCTTGGTTGGTAGAAATGGGTGCTGACGAGATTGTGGGTGAAGTGGCGGTGGACCGGTTTGCCGCCAGTGCCGTGGCTGAAAAACCCAAACCTGTTGCCGCCCCTTTGCCTGTGCGTGTGGCAAATTTGCCTGATCAGGCTGCTGCCCAAGCTGCCTCACAGGCGGCGGCATGCCAAACAATTGAAACGCTGATACAAGCCCAGAACTATTTTGAAGCAAACCCTCTTCGTAAAGCAGCAACGCAACAAAGTTTTGTTGAAGGCAATACAGAGGCTGGAATCATGGTGGTGGGAGATCGCCCCCGTAATGAGGAAGATCGATCGGGGCACGTTTTTGCAGGCAAAGCGCGCGTGTTGCTGACTGCCATGCTCGCTGCAATTGATGTAAAGATTGATGACGTTATGCTGATGAATTTCATTGCTTGGCGGCCACCGGGCAATCGTGCGCCGCTGGACAGCGAAATTGCAATGTGCCTGCCCTTTGCCGCGCGTGCCATCGAAATTGTCAAGCCGAAACTGATTTTGAGTTTTGGTGCATTGCCTGCGCAATATCTGGCGGGAGGTGATGCTTCCATCATTCGGCAACGTGGAAAATGGTTAACTGTCGGGACTTCTTTGCTCATGCCAACGTTGCATCCCGATGAGCTTTTGAGATTTCCGGGTCAGAAAAAACTTGTATGGCGTGATTTACTTGTCTTCAAAATGAAATGGAATGAACTGAAGTGAGCGAACGGGAATTCATTGGAATTGGCATTGCGGTTATCACGATTTCTGACACCCGCACTTTGACTGATGACAAATCTGGCCAAACCTTGGTGGACCGGATTGTTGCAGCTGGCCACCGGCTTGCTAGTCGCGCCATTGTAAAGGACGACGTGCGTCAGATTCGGGCGCTAGTGCGAAAGTTTTCAAAAGACGATGGTGTTGACGTGATTATTTCTACGGGTGGCACCGGGTTAACCGGCAGAGACGTGACCATTGAAGCGATGCGACCGATGTTCGACAAGGAAATTGAAGGCTTTGGTATTTTGTTTCACATGATGAGCTTTCAAAAAATCAACACATCCACTGTGCAATCGCGTGCTACGGCTGGCGTTGTGGCTGGCAAATATGTGTTTTGCTTACCAGGCTCTCCAAGTGCCTGCCGCGACGGCTGGGACGAGATTTTGAAGTTTCAGCTCGATTACCGGCACAAGCCCTGCAATTTTATTGAGATCATGCCAAGGCTGGATGAACATTTGAAACGGGGCTGACAACGTTTCCATTGTGGCAAAAAAATGGTTTTGCAATTTCAATCACGCAAACATGAAAACTGTTTTTTTTGATTGAGAATTTTTGAACGATCCACCTGCATCTACTCCTAAGGCGTTGAAAATAAAATATTAAGTTTCTTCTGACGGTTGATCAGGCTTGATTCGATTTCCGTGTGAATTGGATTATCTCTATGTCATCGGGACCGCAATAAAGCAGACCCAGAGATAGAAATTCAATCGAAGGACTTAACATCATGAAGAACTTAATCGTATCACTCATTGCCCTTGCTGCTTTGACAGGCGGCGCATTTGCCGATGACTCAAGCAATGGTCAATCTGGCCGCGACATTGCCAGCTCAATCATTTCGCCAGCTTCTGCAAGCGTGACATTCAACAAGGCTGCCGTGGTTTACACAAGTAACTCTGCTCGGTCTGCCCGCAAGGAAGCTGGCAACGGATATGCCAGCCATAACCTGCAATAATGAATTGAATATTTTCGCCAACATGATGACGGCAAGTTTCCGATCATCATGTCAGCGAGAATAATTCAATCAGCTCGCATAGATTGTTCTTGATATGTTCTATTTTAGTGAATAGATAGAGGCATGGTCCTATTAATAGACATGCGCCAATCATCTGGGCTGAATTCGAGCGTCTTGGGCGCTGGTCGGTTCACGTCGCTTCCGCAGTTTGAACGCGGACGGGGTGCTGGCATTAATCCATCTGGTCGGTTTGAGTCACTTGAAGAAGAGCTTTTTGATGACGGCTGGGGTTCACTTGCTGATTTGCAGCGCCCTAAGACCGAAGTTTTTACCGAAAATCCTAAAACCATTATCACCCGCAATCAGTCTCCCGACATTTCTTTTGACCGGTCGATTAATCCTTACCGGGGTTGCGAACATGGGTGCGTTTATTGTTATGCGAGGCCTGCGCATTCTTATATGGGGCTTTCGCCCGGCCTCGATTTTGAGACAAAATTATTCATAAAGCCGAACGCGGCGGCTCTTCTTCGGGAGGAATTAACCGCGCCCAACTATGTGCCAAAGACGATTGCTCTTGGCGCTAACACTGACCCCTATCAACCTATTGAGCGCAACTATAGAATTACGCGATCGATCATTGAAGTTTTAGCTGAATTCAAACATTCTTTTGGTATCGTAACGAAATCTCATTCGGTGACACGTGATATTGATCTTTTAGAGCCGTTGGCTGCGATGGGGTTGGTGAAGGTTGCAATTTCCATAACAACACTGGACCCGAAATTGGCGCGCGCGATGGAACCTCGTGCCTCAACCCCGGCCAAGCGTTTGGCTGCGATTGAAGAGCTATCAAAGGCCGGTATTCCAACTGTCGTCATGATAGGTCCGATCATTCCGGGTCTTACGGATCATGAAATTGAACCCATTCTGAAAGCGGCTTATGCCGCAGGTGCCCGCGAGGCAGGTTACACCATGGTGCGGCTTCCCCATGAAGTGAAAGATATATTCAAGGATTGGCTGGTGAAGAAACTTCCCAACCGTGCCAACAAGGTTATGGCTTTGGTGAAGTCGGTTCGTGGTGGCGATGAAAATGATCCCAATTTCGGAACCCGCATGACCGGTCGTGGTCCATATGCGTGGACGATTGGGCGGAGATTTCAACTTGCGGCCCAAAGATTGGGTTTGAACGCCAAGCGCTTAAAGTTGAGAGATGATCTTTTTAAAAAGCCCCCGCAAGCGGGTGAACAGTTGGCACTGTTGTGAATTTACAGCTTTGGGTTTAACTGGTATTTGCGCAATGGCGGAAATTCCGTTGTAATTCGAGGAGATTCCTGCTTTTGCGGGAATGACAGCATCCAGAGTGAACTATCCTGATTTTCATTTTGAACTGGCTGAGATCAAAAATGGCCACTCACACATTTGCGGGATTGACGAGGCAGGGCGTGGGCCATGGGCGGGACCGGTGGTGGCCTCTGCCGTCATTCTTGATCCGCAAAATATCCCGCAAGGGCTGAATGATTCAAAAAAACTTCGTCAGGCTCGCCGCGAGGCTTTGTACGCCCCTATCATGGATTCTGCTGATGTTGGTATCGGCATTGTAAGTGCTGTAGACATTGACAGCATCAACATTCTTGAAGCCACTTATCTTGCCATGGCGCGTGCTCTTCAAAATCTGAAGCAGTTGCCAACATTGGCATTGGTTGACGGCAACAGAAGACCGTCTTTAACGTGCAACGTGCAAACCATCATTGGCGGAGACGCAAAATCGCTGTCAATTGCCGCAGCATCCATCATTGCAAAAGTAACGCGGGACCGGATCATGATAGAGATGGATCGGCACTTCCCTCATTATGGGTTTGCCAAACACAAAGGTTATGGCACCGCCCATCATGCCCGCTCACTTGTGCAATTTGGCCCCTGCGTTGAGCACCGCAAAAGCTTCAAACCGATTGCTGCGCTGCTCGCTCGTTAACCATTTTTAACGAATTGGATTCACAGCGAGTCCCCAAAGATTCATAACGCTGTCCAGTGTGTTGCGTATGCGTTTGGGGACTTGAAGATGGGTTATGAGACAAAGCTTGATGCAAGGCCGCTGCATGATCAAATTCTGATTGGTGACTGCCTGACGGAGCTTAAAAAAATTCCCACGGGCTCGGTTGATCTGGTCTTTGCCGATCCACCTTACAATCTGCAATTGGGCGGCGACCTGAAGCGGCCGGATGAATCGAAAGTTGATGCGGTTGATGATGATTGGGACAAATTCTCAAGCTTTCAAAGCTATGACATTTTCACCAAGGCCTGGCTTTCTGAATGCCGGCGCGCCTTAAAGCCCAATGGCGCGTTGTGGGTCATCGGGTCTTACCACAATATTTTCCGTGTTGGCACAATTTTGCAGGATCTGGGATTCTGGATCCTCAATGATGTGGTTTGGCGCAAGACCAACCCCATGCCAAATTTTCGTGGGCGACGTTTTACCAATGCACATGAGACCTTGATTTGGGCAGGCCGCAGCGAAGACACCAAATATACCTTCAATTACGAAGCGATGAAAATTTTCAATGATGATTTACAAATGCGGTCAGATTGGACGCTTGCCCTGTGCACAGGTGGTGAACGCCTTAAAAATGCTGATGGTGACAAGTTGCACCCCACGCAGAAACCGGAAGCCTTGTTGCAACGTGTGATGCTGGCCACCAGCAAGCCAGGCGATGTTATTCTGGATCCTTTCTTCGGCACTGGAACCACAGGTGCAGTTGCCAAACAACTGGGTCGCCATTTCATCGGGATTGAGCGCGAACTGGTTTATGCTGAAAGGGCACAGGCCCGCATTGATGCCAGTGAACCCCTTCCGCTTGATGCTTTGAAGACAACAGTTGGAAAACGAGCGGAAGTTCGCATTCCTTTTGGCACATTGATTGAGCGCGGACTTGTAAAGGCGGGTGAGACTTTGTTTGATCACACGCAGCGCATTGCCGCCAACGTGCGCGCCGATGGTTCAATTGCTGCCAAGGCTCATTCCGGGTCCATTCATAAAGTGGGCGCCCAGGTGCAAAATGCCGAGGCGTGCAATGGCTGGACTTATTGGCATGTGCGGCGTGGGGCAAACCTGGTTCCAATTGATCTGCTGCGGCAACAGGTGCGTGGCGAATTGGCTGCCGCGGCTTGAAAGCGAAGATTTATTTGGTTTTCAAAGCTTGCTTCATGGCCATTTTCGCCGTTACTCCGGAAAACAAGTAAATCACCGCCCAAGACAGGCACAGAATAAAAACTGCAATTAATAGCCACACTGTTGTGGGAACATCCGTCACGCCAAATGCTGTGAGCATGTCGAGAAAGTTCAGTTGATAAAATGCCATCAGTCCTAAAAAAAGGGCCGCGGACAACGCCAAACTTGCCAATGTTGCAAACACTGAAAATTGGACGCGCTCTGATTTGGTTGGAACTCTTTGTTCGGTTTTTACAAAAGTCTGCATTGGATATGTTGTGGACGCCAGCAGCGACACAATTCCCATGGAACTTGGCGCTTCAAAATCGAAAATTGTGGTCACTGCAAAAACAAGGGCGCTGCAACCCAGATAGGCAATACAAAATTGCAGAACGTATTTTGCTAAATTCGGCATGTGCGACCCCCACTCTGAATATCAAATACACCTACATGCGTGTTGAAGCAAATGCACTGTGCTGAATACTCAATTTACCACTGCTGCGACTTTCCTCATGACCGATGGTAAAGCTTCATTTGCCAGCTTGGCTTGTGCCACAAAGTTGCATCCCAGTTTGGCATTTCCAGTTCGGGTTTTCCAAACCGTAAGCTCCAGATGAAAATGGGTGAACGTGTGTTCCACCAGTCCGCTCTGCTGCCATTCACTTTCGAAGGGTGCCGCAAATTCAGGTTTCTTGTCGCGAAGCCAGTCACTTGATGGAAATTCAGTCATGCCGCCCAAAAGGCCTTTGCTGGCGCGTGTGCGCACCAACACTTCGCTCTTTGAATTTTCAATCCAATAAATATGGCCAAATCGCGTTGGCAATTTTTCCTTCTTTGCCTTGCGCGGCAAAGTGGCGGCAATTCCCCTGATGCGGCCTGAGCATTCATCCGTCCACGGACATATATTGCAGGCCGGCGATTTGGGGGTGCAGATGGTGGCCCCCAAATCCATCAGGGCCTGGGCAAAATCGCCGCTGCGCTTTTGCGGAACCAACAATTCTGTTTCCTTGCGTATGCGGGGTTTTGATGATGGCAACGGCTCTTCAATTGCAAAATAGCGGGAAATGACACGCTCTACATTTCCATCAACGGCAGCCGCTGGCATATCAAACGCAATTGCCGCAATTGCCGCTGATGTGTAGGGGCCAATGCCCGGAAGTTTTTGCAATTCTTCCACGCTTGACGGGAAAATGCCCTTTAATTCCGCAGCAACAATTTTTGCACAGGCGTGTAAATTTCGCGCTCTGGCATAATAGCCAAGGCCTGCCCACGCTTTCATCACGTCCTCGGTGGAAGCAGCGGCCAAATGTTGCACGGTGGGCCAGAGGACAATAAATTTTTTGAAATAGTCTTTGACGGCAGCAACCGTGGTTTGCTGCAACATGATTTCTGATAACCAGGTTTTGTATGGGTTTGCCACGCGCAGCCGCCATGGCAACGCGCGCGCATGGGTGTCATACCACACGAGAAGTTTATAGCTTAAATCTGTCTCCAGCCCTTGTTCTGCCATGGTCTTCACTAAATTAACGCGTTAAACACGGTGCACATGGAAACCCTCGATAAACATTTCAGACATTTGGCCAAGGCTGCCTTCGCGCGCCATGGCTTTGCCAGCGAACAGCTGATCTCGCAATGGGGGGTGGTTTCTGGCTCGACCGTAGCCCAGTTTTGCGTGCCTGATAAAATCAAATGGCCCAGAACCTCAGCTGGCGAAAGCCGCAAAACAGGCGGGACCCTGGTTTTGCGCGCCCTGCAAGGCCGTGCGCTGGAATTACACTATGAAATTCCGCACATCATCGAGCGGGTTAATCAATTTCTGGGCTATGGGGCCATTACAGACGTAAAAATTGTGCAAGGTCACGGGGTTCAAAAGCCTGTGAAGACCGTTTCTCAGCCGATCATGCCTGCTGCTGCAGCTGCGTGGCAAAGCAAAATTGCTGATATTGCTGACCAAGATCTCAAAGCCGCACTTGCGCGGCTTGCCGCACTTGCAGCACCCCATGGACCGAAACCTACTTCTCCACAGGTCAAAATTATGAATTGGCCCCAAACCTCAAACTCAGTTAGGAAAACAACATGATTAACTCATCTCGCCGTACGCTTATGATGACCGCCGCCGCCACACTTTTAATGGGTGGCCCGGCATTGGCCCAAGCCACAAAAACCGTCGATCTGACCGACCTTATGACGCCGCCTGCAGAAGGCGAGATGTCGCTTGGACAAGACACCGCAAAAGTAACAGTGATTGAATATGCTTCAGCCAGTTGCCCGCATTGCGCCGCGTTTTACACTGATGTGTTCGTCAAGTTGAAAACTGACTATATTGACACAGGCAAAGTCAAATTCATTTTTCGCGAATTCCCGCACAATGATCAAGGCATGGCTGCCTTTATGGTGGCGCGGTGTTCGCCGAAGGAAAAATATTTCCCGCTTATTGATATTTTTTTCCAAACCCAGCAGAAATGGGTTCCTGATGCCTACAACAAACTGAAAGATATTGCCAAGCAGACAGGCATGAGCGAGACAGATTTCGAGGCCTGTCTCAAAAATGAAAAGATAGCAAAGGGCATTTGGGATGTGCGCGACACGGCCGATAAAAAATACGGCGTTACCGGCATTCCAACGATATTCGTCAATGGCAAGGCATTTGAGGGCGAGCGGACATTTGAGGCGATGAAGGCGGTCATTGATCCGCTGGTCTAATTTGGGGATGGGGTTTATTAGGGATGCGCTTTGCGAAGCTGAAACTCACGGGCTTTAAGTCTTTTGTTGAGCCAACCGAGCTTATAATCGAGCGCGGGCTTACGGGCGTTGTGGGTCCCAATGGCTGCGGCAAATCAAATCTGCTGGAAGCACTTCGTTGGGTGATGGGGGAAAATTCCTACAAATCCATGCGCGCTTCCGGCATGGAAGATGTGATCTTTTCCGGTACCCAAAGCCGCCCTTCCCGCAATTTGGCCGAAGTTGTCGTCACCATGGGTAACGAGGACAGGACAGCACCTTCGGCCTATAATGAGGCTGAAATAATCGAAATCTCGCGGCAGATTGTGCGCGACCAGGGTTCCAAATACCGTGTGAATGGATCAGAAGTCAGGGCGCGTGATGTGCAGTTGCTGTTTGCCGATGTGTCAACCGGTTCGCGCTCTCCCGCTTTGGTGCGGCAGGGGCAAATTTCTGAAATCATAAACGCCAAGCCGCAGGCGCGGCGTTTAATTCTGGAAGAGGCAGCCGGCATTACCGGACTTCATACGCGGCGCCACGAGGCAGAACTCAAGCTCAAGGCAGCCGAGGCCAATCTGTCCAGACTAGATGATGTTATGGCGCAACTGGAGGCGCAATTGTCAAGCCTGAGGCGGCAGGCCCGCCAAGCCTTGAAATATAAACAAGTCTCTGGCGAAATCCGCAAGCTTGAAGCTGCGGCATTGTTTGTGGCCTGGCGTGATGCCAATGCGGCCATGCAGGCTGATACCAATGCCTTGGATGAAGCCATGCGTATTTTGGCAGAGCTTACGCGCGATGCTTCGGAGAAACTGCGCAAGCGCGATGAACTTGGCGAAGCGCTGCCGCAGTTGCGCGAGCAGGAAACAATTCGCGCTGCCGTGTTGCAACGCCTGACCCTTGAACGCGTTGCGATTGATGATGAGGAAAAACGTGTTGAAGGCCGCTTGAGCGAGTTGAAACAGCGCCTTTTACAGGCCACCAATGATTTGCGCCGCGAAGAAGATGTGGTGCAGGACACAGTGGCTGTTATTGCCAGACTTGCAACAGAAGCCTCCCATTTGCAGGACGCGCTTACCAATGACAGTGGGCTGCGGGGAGAGGCTGCTGTTTTGTTGCAGGGAGCTGCGGCCTCGCTGGCCCGGGCCCAAGAAGCAGCTGACGAGGCGAATACCCAACTTTCAGAACTGACCGCAAGACGTGGCGCCCTTGAGCGCAGCATTGCAGACCAACAGGGTCGTATTGGCAAATTGGAACGCGAAGCCGCCGACATTGAGCAACGCCGCGTTTCATTGCTGGCCCGCGTTGGTTCTGCCAGTGATGCCGCAGTGCTGGCTTCAGCAGTTACTTTCGCACAAACAGTAGCCCAGGATGCTGAAAACGCGGCAGGTCACTCGGAAGTTTTGTTGCGTGTGGCGCGGCAGGTTGAGGCGGACAAGCGCCAAGCTTTTGACGATGCGCGGCGAAAAGCTGAAAGATTGCAAACCGAAGTTCGAACCCTCACAAATTTGTTGAAGGCTGGCGGTGGAGATTTATGGCCCTCACTGGTTGATTCGATCAGTGTAGAACCCGGCTATGAAGGCGCACTTGCGGCGGCTTTGGGTGAGGATATTGAAGCGTCTGCCGATGAAGGTGCGCCAGTTTATTGGCGCGGGCTTCCGCCGCTCCCTGAAGTAGCAACGTTACCTGGCGATGCTGTAGCTCTTTCCACTTATGTGCAGGCGCCGCCTGCTTTGGCACGGATTTTATCACATGTGGGCGTTGTTTCGAAGGCTGTCGGCGGGGCCCTCCAGGCTCAGTTAAAGCCCGGCCAGAGGCTGGTTTCCACCCAGGGGGACGTTTGGCGTTGGGATGGCTTTACGGCTGCAGCTGACGCTCCCAGTGCGGCGGCAAAGCGCTTGGCGGAGCGCAACCGATTGTCGCTCATTGAAGACGATATGAAACTTGCTTTAGGTGCGGCTGAAGGATTGAAGGGTGAACATGATGTGGCGCGTCTGGCGGTTGAAAACGGAGTGCGCAGCGAACGCGAAAAGCGTGAGGCGTGGCGCAGTTCTAATTCAGCGCTGGACGTGGCCAGGCAGGCCTTGCTGGCTCATGAGCGGCGTATGGCCGAATCGGCCGCCCAGTCCACGGCCTTGGAAGAAGCAGCCAAGGGCAGTTCTGTTCGGCTGGGTGAAGCGGCCGAGGGATTGCAACTGGTTCACGCAGAAATTGCAGCATTACCCGCAGCTGATGGGTTGCTGCACATGATGCAGGCCTTGCGCGATGTGCTGAATGGCGAGCGAGCCACTTATGCCGAAGCCCGGTCCAAACATGATGGCTTGGAGCGTGAAGCCCGCATTCGCGCCGAACGGCTGAAAGCCATTGCAGATGAGCAACAGCAATGGAATGCGCGCGCTGCAAAGGCGAAAGAACAAACATCCCACCTCGCGCAGCGCGTGGAAGAGACAGGCGCATCCATTGCCGAAATGAGCCAGATGCCGCAGCAGATTGCTGATCGCCGTTTCAAGCTGATGAACACCCTGAGCCAGGCAGAGCAAGACCGCAAATCTGCCGCTGATGCTTTGGTGGCCGCAGAAAACGCGGTGCGGAGTGCTGACCAGTCCTTGCGGGCTGCGCAGGAGCTGGCAGGCACTTCGCGCGAAGATCATGCCCGCTTTGGCGCGCGGCTTGAAGCGACATCCAGCCAGGTTTTACACTGTACGTTACGGATTTCAGAGGCCTTGCATTGCAAGCCGCACGACATTTTGGCACGGGTCGAGGTTGATGAAGCACATCTTCCGGCAGCTGATGAAATTGAGCGAAAGCTGGTTTCATTGCGAGAAGACCGCGAGCGCCTGGGAGCTGTCAACCTGCGAGCAGATGAGGAAGCTGAAGCGGTTGGAACACAGCTCGACAAAATGAAATTCGAAAAAGATGAATTGGCTCAGGCCATTGCCAAGTTGCGCGGTGGGATTGGCAGCCTGAACCGCGAGGGGCGACAGCGCCTGCTGGATGCGTTTGAAACGGTGAACCAGAAATTTGGCGAGTTATTTTCAACACTGTTTGGTGGTGGCAAGGCCGAATTGCAATTGATCGAGTCTGATGATCCGCTGGAAGCCGGACTAGAACTTTTTTGTCATCCGCCCGGCAAAAAGCCAACCACGCTTTCGCTTCTTTCTGGAGGCGAGCAAACACTTACCGCTTTGTCGCTTATTTTTGCGGTGTTTCTCACCAACCCTTCACCCATTTGCGTGCTGGACGAAGTGGATGCGCCACTTGATGATCACAACGTCGAGCGGTTTTGCAATTTGCTGGACGGCATGCTGGAGCGAACTGAAACCCGCTTTCTGATTATCACCCACCATCCCCTCACAATGGCGCGCATGCACAGATTGTTTGGGGTAACCATGATGGAGCGTGGCGTGTCTCAGCTTGTTTCAGTTAATCTGGAAGAGGCAGAGCAGCTGGCCGAGGCCAGCTGATATTACTTGCTGAGAAATGCAGTGGCTGTGATCGCACTGGTGATGGCTTCGAAGGCCTGGGCCACATCATCGGCAGTGCTGGCCACGAAGAAATTCTTTGCAGGATCTGTGGCACAGCTTTTTAACCTAGCGCGTTGGCTTGAATCATCAAGATCGAAGGCCACTGTAATCAAAGTGATGCCGGAAGACTTCGCGTTGTTACAAAGCGCTTCAAGATTGCTGTTGCCTTGATCAACATCGCGCTTGCCCGCGGGGCCAAAGGCCGGTTCGGTTTGCTCGCCGTCGGTCAAAACGACCATGTATTTGTTCGTGCCTTTGTCACCGTAAGTCGTACCTTCGCTGTAGGGCGCGTTAGAAGACAACACATGGTACCCAAATTCCACGCCTAGGGCCACATGTGTGTAAGCATAAGGTGTCATTACGGCCAGCTGGCTTTTGACACTGGCAAAATTGTCAGTCAGCGGTTTTATGACAAGGCTGCGTGACTTGTAACCTGAACAGCCCCATGCCGCATGATCGGGAGCAATGGCTTGGCCCCATTTTGATTCGTCTGTGCCATTGGGCGTTGCATCTGTAAGGTTATAGGGGTGCTGGCGATCTTGCGTGCAACCCGTCCACGTGCCGGATGTGCCTTTGCCCAACACATAGGAGTTTGGCAGAGACGTATAGACATTATGCGAGAACGGAACGAGTGCAAATTTCACCTTGTCGGCATTGTCTTTGGTTACGTCATCGATAAGTTTGTTGGCGGCGTTGCGCATGGCAATGTATTTGACTTCTTTGCCTGCCACATCGCCCATCGAGCCTGAATAATCCAACACCAAGGCAATTTCGGCTTTCTTGTCTTCGGGAATGGTGACTTCGGTGCTGGTGCCCACATCAACCTCAGTATAGCCCGCAACAGCCATCAATGTTGTTGGCATGGTGGCATCAACGCGGCCCTCAATTTTGCTTCCATTCACCTTGTAGGACACTTTGTTGGTCAGGGTGGCAATCAAACCTTTATCAATATTGGCCTTGAAAGCATCTTCGCCAATCACAACACGCTGCGCGTCCGTCTTTCCCTTGGCAGCTGCAGCAGCCACGGCACCCGCATCAAGCGCCAGCTGCATTTGATTATGCACATTGGAAAAGCGAGCCATATCGATGCCTGCTCCCACTGCCACCAGTAAAGGAACAATGGACAATGCGAAGGTGATCGCAACGGTGCCCTTTTCGGCCTTGGCAAAGCGCTTGAATATGGTCATGGCCTCATCTCCTGTCTCAGTTCGGTACACATTGGTTTTGTACAAAACGACGGAGCAAACCCCGGTCCAAGCGCGCGGCAGGTGAACACGCGTTTGGATTTAAGGTTTAGGAAGTGTTAACGTGCTTGTTTGGAATGGACGGCAACGCTGCTGCTTGATAGGTTTGCTACTTGGGAATATGGTCGCTAGATAATGGCAGCAAATGAGTTATCAGAACTGATTGCACGCGTGGCTCTGCGGGACCGGGCGGCGTTTCGGTCCCTTTACGAAAAGACCAACGCGAAACTTTTCAGTGTTTCCTTGCGTATCTTGCGCGATAGGGCAACTGCGGAGGATTCGTTGCAGGAGGTTTACGTCAAGATCTGGAACAACGCCGGAAAGTA
>JBBRNW010000034.1:0-12971 GCA_038230015.1 Hyphomicrobiales bacterium
ACCTGCGTCAACGCATAAGTTGTTCAACTTGGAAAATGTGGTGGCCACCCCTCATCTGGGGGCATCCACCGGGGAGGCCCAAGAAAACGTGGCCTTGCAGGTGGCCGAGCAAATGGCTGATTATTTGATCACTGGAGCTGTTTCAAATGCTCTCAATATGCCTTCCATCACGGCAGAGGAAGCCCCGCGCTTGAAGCCCTTTGTGTCTTTGGCTGAAAAATTGGGCAGCTTTGCGGGGCAGCTGACAGATTCGACCATCCACGGCATCATCATTGAATATGCTGGCGACGTGGGGGACATGAACACCAAGGCGCTGACGTCGGCTGCCCTTGCTGGCATTCTGCAAACGCAGCTGGGCACAATTAACATGGTCTCTGCCCCTGTTGTCGCCAGAGAGCGCGGCATCAAGGTGGATGAAGTTAAACAAACCAAACGCGGCGCCTATGAAACCTATATTCGCATCACCGTGAAGACCGACAAATATGAGCGCGCGGTGGCCGGAACCGTGTTTGGGGATGGCCGTCCCAGAATCATTCAAGTGAAGGGGATTGAGCTTGAATGCAATTTCGGGCGGCACATGCTCTATATCACCAACAATGACAGGCCTGGGTTTGTGGGCCATGTGGGAACCTTGCTGGGCAATGCGGGGGTCAATATGGGAACATTCCATTTGGGCCGCACGGCGGCAGGGGCCGACGCTATTAGCATTATCGAGACTGATGGCGAAGTTCCGCAACACGTGATGGACCAAGTGCAAAGGGCGCCCAATGTTCTGCAGGTCAGGGCGTTGCGGTTTTAGCAAATTCTATTGGCCGTCATTTCCGCTTTCGCGAGAATGACGGTTTAGAAGGAGCCTACTGCATTTTCGTTGGATCAATGCCATTGACCAGCACTTTGCCTTCCGGCGTGCTTTCAATGTTCCATGTCAAGCTTCCATCAGCTTCGGCTTTGGCCATGCCTTTGGCAGCGACGATGACCGCAATACCAGCTTGCACACCTGCCTCTGGCGGGGCGGCTTGAATTGCCTTCATGACCTCATCCAAACCCTTGGCTGTGACCTTGGCTTTGCCCGATGGCAACGCTGACGGGCCTGCTGTCATTGCACCTTCTGCATTGATTGCATAAAGATCATTGCTGATGCTGGTTGGGTTTAACGTGATGCTGGCTGAGCCTGTTGGCAAAAGAGCGGGCATCAGGGTGTTTTCAAAACCTTCAGGCAAAGGCGGATCCTTGGTGAAATCAATCGCAGCCAGCATGAGCTGGGCTGGCGTTGCCAGATCAAAACCCGATGCCATGAAATCAAAGGTCATTTTTTGCGGCACAAGTGTTGTGGCCCAAGGCGGCACCATGGCTGGCGGAAGGGCCAAGCCCGAGAACGTAATGCTTTCACCAAATTTACCGTCCTTGACGGCACCATTGATGTCTGCCCCTATTGTTACCGTTTTCAGTCCCACAGGACCCATAGGGGTCTCCACATTCACGTCGTTGAAGGTTCCCGTTCCATTGATATTTTCAAAAAACGGCAGGGCTTCCGTCAAAATGGCTTTGAGCTCTGCGCCATCTTTTATGATCATATCCTTGTCCTGGTGGGCCACGAAGAATGCAATGGCATTGAACATGGATTTTGACCGGAAGCCTTTGCCAGTTGATTTATATTCCCCGCCCGAAGCCACCATGCTGAAATTCATTGGAACTTCGCCTGTGGCTGATACGGTTTCAGAAAAGCCAGTGAAACTGTAACCGGCTGTCATGTCGGCACCGCCGTTGGCATTGGCTGTTGCTGTTTGCTCCGATTTCAGAGACTCTATTTTGGCGCTTACTTTTGTTTCCCCTTGGGCAGGGTCAGTGATGATTTCATCAATTACTGCATTTTTCATTTCACTTGTGACTTGTTCAAATGAAAACAGCTTTTCGTCGAACGTGCCCGTGAAGTTATACTCTTCTGCCTTGAACGTGACTGACAGTGCGTCCTTGGCTGTGAACGCGAGGTCTAGGGGTTGCTTTTGGCTTACGGCCCATTTGCCACCGCTCTTATCTGTTAAAGTGAGTTTAATAGGTGAAAGCGAAAGTGAATTTCCAGACGCTGCGGTCTTGGCGGCCAAGGGAGCCACATCAAGTGTGACGGTGTAATCATCGCCTGTTGGTTCTACAACGACCACGCCTTTTTCAGCTGTGAGGTAAGATTGAAACACCGCAGCCAAGCGCGCGGCTTCCTCAGGTGTGGCGGCCGCCAGGGCGGGCTGGCTAACAGAAAGCAAAAGAGGGAGAACAAATGCAAAGCCCAAACTGATTTTCATGATTCACACTAATGTTGATTAAAGGGAATTTGAGTATGGTTTTATTAGCGACATTGGTCAATTTGAATTGAAGGCCCGCCGTAAAATAAAAAGGGCCGCTGTTGCGACCCTTTTTCAAACTATCGAGATCTGTTTATTTTTTCTTTGATTTCTTTTTCTTGACCGCATCTCCGGCGGGTACTTTTGCTGCGGCGGGAGGCACTACTGCAGTGCTTTCGTCGTCGGTCTCATTTTCAGTTTCGGTCTCAGTTTCATTGTCAGTTTCGGTCTCAGTTTTCGAATCATGGTCTGCACCGCCTGAACCGTCATGCCCGCCATCACTGCCGCCGCCTTCGCCATCTTCTGCGAATGCTTTTGAAGCTACGACCATGGTCGGTATTGCAAAGGCAGCTAAAGCAATTGCTCCGAGGCGGCCAAGCGCCAAGCGGCGTGAAAAGTATGTTTCGTCGTTCATCGATCTCTCCCTTAAAATTTCAAAATCAGACCTCAAACATGACGTCTTGCGGCCTTTAGATGGCAAATAGCTCATGCTTTGAGGACGGCAACATCTGAGCACTGGTTCGATGATCTCAACTAAATATTAATCGCTCATTAAGAAATTCATTCATTTGCCATCGTTTGGACGCGGTACCGCCCGAGGTACTGGATTATGTTTCTGCTACCGGGCGCTGTCCCTTGGGGAGAAATACATGAAATTAAAGCTAACAATCCTGCTTTTGGCCACAACATATTGTGTGCCAGCTTTAGCCGACGAGATCAAAGTAAACTCGAAAATTGATTCAGTAACGGTGTTTCCGCAAGGGGCGAATGTGGTGCGCGTGGCCGAGGCCAATTTGCCTGCGGGCGAACATACCCTGATTCTGGAAAACTTGCCGGGGGCGATTGATACGCAGTCCATTCGCGTTGAAGGTGTTAGTGGCCAAGTGCTGGAAATTGCGTCGGTCGATTCCAAGTTGGTGCAGATTTCCTCCCAAGACATGGACGAAAAGCGCAAGGGGCTGGATGATGCAATTGAAAAACTTACCGATGAGAGGGCGGGACTAGACCAGACGATTGAAGATGCTGATTACCAGCGGAAGCTGTTGCTTTCTCTTGCCGACAAACAACTGTTGCCTGCTTCCAGCACAGAAACTTTAAAATCAGTCGATGCCACGCAATTGGTGGGATTGGTGGATTTGGTCGGCTCTCGGTTGGCGTTGATTTCGAAGGCCACGCATGATGCCCACCTTCGCCAACGGGACATCGACAAGGATATTTCTGATTTGCAAATCAAGGCACAGGCACTGGCCCCAGCAGGTGAAGCCCATGTGGAGGTGAGTGTGCATGTTGCGGCAGCCTTAAACGTGCAAGGCAAATTCAAACTGAGTTACCGGGTTCATGAGGCGGCTTGGACGCCATTTTATGATGCGCGTATGACGCTTCCGGCAAATGGCCAACCTGCCAAACTGAATTTGGTGCGCCGGGCCGAAGTGATGCAGTCAACTGGCGAAAGCTGGGATGAGGTGTCGCTGACGCTTTCCACCGCAAGGCCGATGGGAGCGACTGCAGCACCTGAACTTGCAGAAGATCAAATTCAAATCATGATGGATGAAAAACGCAGAGACTTCGGAACGGCAGAGCCGGATGTTGCAGCACCCCAGACAATCAAAAAAACGGAGGCACCAATTGCCAATGGCATGGTTGATGCAATGGCAGACAAACCGATACTTCAACGTGAAGCGCAAATGCAGATTGCTGGTTTCAATGCAAATTATGTCATCGCCGGACGCGTTACCGTGGACAATACCGGAACCTCAAAAAAAGTGCGCATTGGGACAGATGATTTTGCAGCCAACCTCAGCGCGGTTACGGTGCCGCGTCTTGATCCCACAGCCTATCTCACTGCGGCTTTTACGGTGAAGGGCGATGCGCCATTGCTGCCCGGCGTGGTCAATCTTTACCGTGATGGAATGTTCATGGGGCAGGGATCACTTCCGCTGCTCAGCTCTGGTGAAGATGCCAAGCTTGGCTTTGGGGCTGATGATCTGATCAAGGTCAAGCGCGCCGAAGTGAAGCGCAACTCAGGTGATGAGGGCTTGCTTACCACATCTCATGTCCAAAGTTTGGCCTGGGACATCAAGATAATGAACCTGCATGATGTGATGATTCCTGTAACAGTGATTGATCGCTCACCCTATTCGGCCCAAAGTGACGTGACGGTTGAAACGCTGGATGATGCCACGCCTGCCACACTCAAAGATTATCAGAAGAAACGCGGTGTGGTGGCTTGGGTCCTTGAACTCGGTCCAAAAGCAGAAAAACAGATCAAGACGGGTTATAAAGTGACGTCGCCCAAGGCTGTGAATGTGAGTGTGAACGAGTAAAGTCGGGTTGCTTAGACTTTGAATTGGTGTAAATCCCCGCAACGGCTCTGCTGCAATCCTGCACGGAGCCGTTGTCTTGTCTAAGAGGAATATACCATGGCCAATGTGGCAGTTGTGGGTGCGCAGTGGGGCGATGAGGGCAAGGGCAAGATCGTCGATTGGCTCTCAGAACGTGCTGATGTGGTGGTGCGTTTTCAGGGTGGGCACAATGCGGGCCACACTCTGGTGATCGACGGGGTCACCTACAAGCTTTCGCTTTTACCGTCCGGCATTTTGCGACCGGGCAAGCTTTCGGTCATTGGCAATGGTGTGGTGATTGACCCTTGGGCGCTGATTGCCGAAATTGAAAAACTAAGGCAGCAGGGTGTTGCCATTTCGCGCGAGAACTTGTGCATTGCTGGCAATGCAACTTTGATTTTACCCCTGCACAGCGAGCTTGATAAAATGCGCGAAGAGGCGGCAGGGGCAGGTAAAATTGGCACCACGGGGCGCGGTATTGGCCCGGCCTATGAAGACAAGGTGGGCAGGCGCGCGATCCGGGTGAATGATCTTGCCGATCTTTCCACCCTTGGGCCAAAAATTGATCGCATGCTTTCGCATCACAATGCGCTGCGCCGCGGGTTAAAGCAGCCTGAATATCTGGCCAGTGATGTGATGGCACAGCTTGCGGAGGTGGCGCCACAGATACTGCCTTATTCGGATGCGGTGTGGGCCAGGCTTGATGACATGCGCCGGGAGGGAAAACGCATTTTGTTTGAAGGTGCGCAAGGCATATTGCTGGATGTGGATCATGGCACCTATCCTTATGTGACATCCTCCAACACTGTTGCTGGCCAAGCTGCAGCGGGTTGCGGCCTTGGACCATCGGCTGTCAGTTATGTGTTGGGGATTTGTAAAGCTTACACCACGAGGGTGGGGTCTGGTCCTTTTCCAACTGAGCAGATGAATGATGTGGGAGAGTGGATTGGCAAGCGGGGACATGAGTTTGGCACGGTGACAGGGCGCAAGCGGCGCGTGGGCTGGTTTGATGCCGTATTGGTGCGCCAGGCCATCAAGACATCAGGCATTCAAGGTATTGCCCTTACAAAGCTTGATGTGCTGGACGGTTTGGATGATATCAAAGTGAGCACTGGATATATGCTGGATGGTAAGCGCATAGATATGTTCCCAGCCGCTGAGGAAGCGCAAGCCCGGGTTGAGCCGATTTATGAATCGTTTGAAGGCTGGACTGGCACCACGGCGGGGGCCCGAACATGGTCGGCCTTGCCGGCGCAGGCTGTAAAATATGTAAAGTATCTTGAAGAGTTAATCGAATGCCCCGTGGCGCTGCTGTCTACGTCTCCTGAACGCGAAGACACGATTTTGATGCGTGACCCGTTTTCGGATTGATCAGCGCAAAACCGAATAGGAACTGGATTTTTGCGGTGCATGGCTTGCAGCTGGCAAGCGCAAGTGTTCGGCAAAATTTTTCAGGATGATGGCAGCAATTTCGGTTCGGCTGGCGGGTTTTCCTGTGAGGAAGCCTTGCATGTTGTCACAGTTGAATTCGCGCAGAACATCCACATGGCTTGAAGTCTCGATGCCCTCGGCGGTGATTTTCAAGCCCAGACTGCGTGATAGTGCTATGATGGATTGCAGCAAGCCCCGTACCAGAGGTGAAGTTTCCAGCGCTTGAACAAACGATCGGTCAATTTTCATTTTTGAAAACGGAAATTTCCAGAGGTAGCTGAGGCTTGAATACCCGGTGCCAAAATCATCCAGCACAATGGCAGAACCCATATCGCGCAGCGTGTTGAGCTGGTGTAAAACCATTTCGCTGTCTTTCAGCATGGTACTTTCAGTCACTTCAAATTCCAGACGGTAAGCTGGCAGACTGGAAAGTTCGAGCGCGTTGTGGACATCAGTGATTAGCGTGCCGGAGTAAAACTGCTCGGGTGAAATATTAACGGCCACCGTGAGATGAGCAGGCCAAGTTGCCGCAACAGTGCACGCCTCAGCCAAGGCCCACGCACCCAACTTGTTGATCAAGCCAGATTCCTCCGCCACCGGAATGAATTCAGAGGGTGAAATATTGCCAAGAGAAGGATGGCTTAACCGCATCAAGGCTTCAAAACCCAGCAACTCGCCGGTTGATGTTTTGAAGAAGGGTTGAAAATGCATTTGCATCAACTGGTTTTCAATTGCGTCTTGCAGGGCCGCCAAAACATCGTTGCGGCGTTTGGAGGCTTGCGCCATGGCGGGATTATAAAACCCATAACCAGCACCGCCGCGATCGGTTGCGGCCCGCATCGCAAGACCTGCATTTTGCAACAGGCTGGCAGCGTCCGGGTCTTCGCTGGAGGTGAGAGTTACACCTGCTCCCACATCAAGCACCAGTTTGCGATCGACCCAATCCAAGGGTTGTGTGAGAATACCCAAAAAGCGTTTGGCTTCGGTGAGGGCTTCCAAAGGATCAGATATTTTTGGGATAAAAACTGCAAAACTCCAGTAATCGAGGCGGCAGACGAGGCTTGTAGGTTCGCGCAAATTATTTAAGCGTGCGGCAAGAGCAGACACGGCATAGTCCCCCACATGGCGGCCCAATGAGCCAGCAATGCGCTGCAGACCCCTGATGTTGAGTTCGATCATTGCCCCTTTGCTGACATTATAATCTGCTTCATGCAGCATGACATCAACGTCGTGGACAAAGGCGCTGCGGTTCATTAGTCCGGTCAACTGGTCATGGCGGATAAGGTGGGCAATATCACGCTCCAGCTGGGTACAATGTTCCCGCAGCCGTTCTACTTCCGATTTTTTGTCTTCCGGTATTTCTTCCAACAGGCCCGCCGTTTTCATTTGATTCGGGGCAAAGTCCGCATCAAGTGATCTTTCTAAGCCTAATGTGATTGCTCAGAGGTTAAAACAAGTGACATTCTACCAGTTCAATTCGATTTCAAAAAGTTGGGTTACCGGCTGTTTTTTGATCAGCTTTGTGATGGGTTTAAATGCGGCGGCGGCTGAAACTTATGTGGCACGCACGCAGCGTTTGCTGGCCGAGGCTCAGGCCACCCATGCCCTGCGGCCAGATCTGGAGGCTGAATTGGCGCACTTGGCCAATTCTTTCCGGGTTGCAAAAGGTTTACGCCCGTTAACGTTTAATACCACTTTTCAAACAGCCGCTCGCGCTCATGCCATGGACCTGATGCAGAGTAAAACTATGGGTCATGTGGCAAGTTCGGGCCAGGACTTCGATTCTCGGATGCGGGCCTTGGAAGGTGGGGCCATGATTTTGCCAGCGATGGCGGAAAATGCTGCGCGGGTGTCAAAACCGGGCACAGTGGATAAGGCCATGGCGGCCCGTCTATTTGAGCAATGGGTGAAAAGTGCCAGCCACCGCCACACTCTGTTGAGCCGAGATTACGTGAGCGTGGCCACGGGTGTGGTGTCTCAAGGGGGTGTGCTTTACGCAGACCAGATTTTTATTGGTCCGCAAGTGACAACCAATATGCAGAGAGTGGCACCGGAGACAGGGCAGGGGCTTTATTAGTAAAGACTCAAAATCCGCGTATTACTGGTGAAGCACTCCACGGATCAACGCTGGTCGGGAGTTTTACCGTTAAACTCCCATTCCAGCTTCGAGTTGCTTGACCCTTGGTGTCAGTGCTTTTTGCGATGCATTCTTGACTGCTTTTTGCAGTTTTTCGAATGCCCGCACTTCAATTTGGCGAATGCGCTCCCGGCTTACGTTGAATTCCTTTGAAAGGTCATCCAACGTTGCAGGTTCGTCCTGAAGCTTGCGGGCTTCGATCACACGGCGTTCGCGTTCGTTCAGTTTGCTCAAAGCTTCGCCCAACAAACCAGAGCGCATTTCGCTCTCCTGATTTTCAACCAGAATGGTTTCCTGACTGTCCTTGTCGTCAACCAGCCAATCCTGCCATTCACCATCGCCATCTGCATCGGCGCGTAAAGGTGAATTCAGCGATGAGTCCCCGCTCATGCGGCGGTTCATGTTCACCACTTCTTTTTCTTCCACGCCGAGGGTTTTGGCGATGTATTTTACATTTTCTGGTTTTAAATCCCCCTCTTCAACGGCCTGAATGCGGCCCTTGATTTTGCGGAGGTTGAAAAATAATTTCTTCTGGCTCGCAGTTGTGCCGATTTTCACCAATGACCATGACCGCAACACATATTCCTGGATCGACGCTTTAATCCACCACATGGCATAGGTTGCAAGTTTGAAGCCCTTATCAGGCTCAAATTTCTTTACGGCTTGCATCAACCCAATATTGCCTTCGGAAATGACTTCGCCAATCGGCAGACCATAGCCCCTGTATCCCATAGCAATTTTTGCCACGAGGCGAAGATGGCTGGTAATCAACCTGTGGGCGGCCTTGGTGTCGCCATGCTCTTTCCAGCGCTTGCCCAGCATGAATTCTTCATCAGGTTGCAGCATTGGAAATTTGCGAATTTCCTGCAAATACTTGTTCAGGCTGCCTTCGGCATCTGAAATCATAGGCATATTCGTCGATTTAGCCATAGTTTCCCTTCTTTCGGGCCCTGTCACAGGCCGTGCTCCGGCATCATATAGGAAGCAAATCAGAATTAAATAGTATCTTTGAATGTAACAGATACGTGATGGTCAGCGTGGCGGTTTACTTTGCCGTGCACAACGCCTTGCCTGTTGTTTTGTAGCTGGCATCAAAGATCGGAGTGCTGCCGTCTCGCCCGGCCAGGTCCATGTCATCAGCACCAAGTCCCAAATACACATAAGGCTTGGCATCGGAAGGCGTTACGTATCCAATGACCAATTTTTTCTTTGTAGAGCCCCAAATTCCGTGGCCTGTTAGTTCTTCGTCTTTGGCATGCGTGGTGAAAAATCGAAACAAAGTCGGACCACAGCGGTCGTTGTCGTCCACCGCAACACCGCAGAAATCATTTCCACAGGGGGCCATGTCGATCGTTTTGTAAAACTTTCCCTTGGCTGAAAACGCGGGTTTTTCATCACTTACCGTCCATCGCCCATAATATTGGATGGTGTCGGCGTGTGCCGCTGATGTGCCCCAAGCAAGGGCTAGGCCAACAATCGATGTTGCGATACTATAATTGATATGGAACATGGGAACCTCCGCTACTCCGTAGTGTCTTTGGCAATTGTGTCAATTTGGCGTAAGCTTAGTTTAGCGGGGCTTGGCAGTTTTGTCACCTATGTCGCGTTGCGCGGAATTTCTGAAAGCTGGAATAATGAGAATTTTCCAGAAGCCCTCGCCATAAAACTTGAATTGATGCCACTTATTTTTCCGGTGCATATGGTGGCCGGAGGATTGGCTTTACTGCTTGTGCCGCTCACTTTCTTTCTGCGCTTGACGCGCTGGCATAAAAGTGTGGGACGTGTTGCGGCGTTTATCGTCTTGGTGGCGGGGTTGACGGCACTGCCGGTGGCCTTGCTTTATCCCGTCACAAAAATTTCTGCAGCCGGGTTTACTACGCAAGCTCTGGTCTGGATGGCGTTGCTGGGTTTTGGCATCTGGCACATCCGCAATGGCCGCGTGGCCAAGCACTATTCCTGCATGCTTATGATGGCGGCTGTTACGTCGGGTGCATTGTTTTTCAGACTGTATTTGGGTTTGTGGAAATTTGCCTTCGGGTTCAAATATTATTATGCATTCTATGCGCTCAATGCGTGGATTGCCTGGGGCTTGCCGCTTATGGCGATGGCACTCTGGGTTCGCAGAGAGCGAATTCAACACAAGTTGCAAAAATGAGCATACATTTGACGCTGAATGTCTATCGGCTCTCGAGATGTAAATCCGCCTTCAACCGCGCCAGCGCCTTTGGCAGTTCACTTTCAAAGCGCATATGCTTGCCCGACACCGGGTGGTCAAAGCCCAGTACTGTGGCATGCAGGGCCTGACCTCGCAAATAAGACAGGCTGAGTTTTGCCGCATCGCTGAGTTTTGAGACTGAAGCCTTGAAGCCACCGCCATAGACCAAATCTCCCAGCAATGGATTTCCGATATGAGCCATGTGGACGCGGATCTGGTGGGTGCGGCCCGTTTCCAAACGACAGCGCACCAATGTGGCATGATCAAAAAGCTCCTCAATTTCGTAATGGGTGATGGCTTCCTTGGCGACTGCCGAATTTGAAACTGCCATTTTCTGACGATTGGCATTTGACCTCGCAATGCCTGTGGTGATGGTTCCCGTGCGGCGTTCGGGCTTACCCCAGACGAAAGCCAGATATTCACGCTCCAACCTGCCATCAAGCCCATGGCTTATAAATTGTTCGGACAAACCGTGATGGGCTTTATCATTTTTCGCCACCACCAATAACCCGCTGGTGTCTTTGTCCAGGCGGTGAACAATGCCCGGCCTTTTTACCCCGCCAATCCCTGATAACGTGTCGCCACAATGGGCGATGAGTGCATTTACCATGGTGCCGTTTTCATTGCCGGCACCAGGGTGCACCACCAATCCTGCAGGCTTGTCCAGCACGATCAGGTGTTTATCTTCATGAACAATGTTGAGATCAATGATTTCAGCCAGTGGAATGGCAGGCGCTGCGGGCGGAATGTTGACCCTAACGGTTTGGTTTGGCTTTAGCTTTTCGCCAGCGTCATCCGCCAAGCGGCCCTCGACAGTCACTCGTCCATCTGCGATGAGCTTTTGAAAGCGCGCACGGCTAAAATCTGGGAATGCCGCGCCCAGGAATTTATCTAGCCGCATGGCAATCGTTGCGGTGGCTTTGAGAGTTGAAGGAGTGTCGGTCATATGTCGGATTTGGGCGAACCTGTTGTGAACGAGCCACCAAAATGGCTACGCAAATTGGTTTATATCATGGGCATCGTTTTATTGCTGCTTTTCTTGGGGCTGGTGGCGGGCATCATTTACAAGGCCAATCACCGTGCTCAAGTGGTGCTGCCTGAACTGCAAATTCTTGGCGTTGGGTTGCCCGCTAACGAGAATTTTCGTGATGTGGCCCTGAATGGTGACCGCCTGACATTAAATGCAGGCCGCACGGTTTATGTGATTGATGTGCGCACGAACCGTGTTATTCTAAGGGTTGACGGCACTCCAGATTGAGCAAACACGAATTGCTCTGGCAAATCGTTCTGGTCCCTTCGTCTATCGGTTAGGACGGCAGCCTCTCACGCTGCAAAGGCGGGTTCGACTCCCGCAGGGATCACCATTCACGCATCGAGATGATTGCTTTGTTTATTGTTTGAATGTTTCATCGGGGGGAGGGCCCACTGTTTGTCAATGGCGACCGGATGCACCGAATCTGGATCCTGCTTTTTCACGGTGAGAGCCCCTTGCTTGAATGGGATAGACGCAAAACGCTGGTGTTCAAAACCAGTGTCCTCTTATTGGCTTTGGGACTGAGGCCAGAGGACAGCGGCCAGCGCAGCTGCGAGTTCTTTTTCCCCAAAGGGTTTTTGCAACACGGGCACGTGATTTAAATGCGGGGGAATTCCCACACTTCCGTAGCCGGTTGAAAACACAAAGGGCAGCTGCATGCTATCAATGGTTTTGGCTACTTCAAATGTCTGTTTGCCGTTCAGGTTGACATCCAGCATTGCAACATCAAAACTTTTTTCCTGCACCCTCGACATGGCGTCCTCGAGGTTTGTCGCGACCGCCACAATCACACATCCGCAATCAGCCAGCAAATCTTCAATGAGCATCAAAATCAATGGCTCATCTTCAATTACCAGTACCTTTATGCCAGCTAGGTTAGTTTTCAATGTCATGGAGCCTACTATATTTTAGCAGATGGGAACTTGAATTCAAGTGTTGTCCTCCAAAGCTGTGGTGATCACGCATGTCACCTCGCATTTTGGGGAAAGCCAATTTCACCGTGCCGCCCAAATTTTGGGACCGGTTGCGCTCAATAAGCTTGGTTCCAAACCCTTGGCGGTGGGCAGCGACATAGGAGGACCATCCTCCTCACGCCACGAAAACTTCATCATTGTTTTCAAGTTTTCTGTTGTTGAGATTTCCCATGCGATGACCACTTTTCCTGTCTCATTTGACAAAGGCCCGTATTTGACGGCGTTGGTGTACAGCTCATGACGGGTCATGGAGAAGGCAAATCCCTTTTGTGCCGATCACCTAAAACAGGGTCTGCTAACCTCCAACTTTTTACCTGTGTCGGCACAGGGACAAATGGCTCGCTCAATGATATCTTCCAACGGTGCACTGTCCCAGGATTCACGGGTCAGCACATCGTGACCTTTGACAAGCCCAGCAGCCTTGCATCAAGGCCACTCTTGGCTTCAGGGGAGTGCGTTGGTGCCAGATGATGGTTTGAAGCGCGGCTGGCAGCGGCGATCAC
>JBBRNW010000035.1:0-11966 GCA_038230015.1 Hyphomicrobiales bacterium
AGCTAGTTTTTGCTTGGCAGTTCCTGGCTTCAAAGGCTTCTGCTGGCTTTCATGGGGTGTCCAGGCCAGTGCCCAGGCGATTTCGAGTGTGGCATGAATTCGACCATCTTCGTGAGTGTTATGTGCGTGGTAATGTTGCGCCACCTTTGTGAGACATCGGCGTGATACAAATCTGGAGCTGCGGCCAGTGAGGGGATTGGAAAATCCAAAGGCCTTGATGTCGCGCATCAAGGCAAATACATCCGCATATCTCACGGTTGTTTTTTCCATGTCAGCAACGGGCAGTGCAAGTCCGGCGCGCTGCATCAACGAGCCCAGTTCACGAATGCCGATCATGGGGGCTACGCGGGGGGACACTCCGCCGGTGATTTCGATTTCTGCGTTCAACCAGCTGTCACGCAATTCATGCAAAGTCTCACCTGCGAAAAAGGCGACGAGCAACAAGCCATCGGCTTTAAGGCTACGACCCATTTGACTGAGGTGGCCTGGCACATCATTGATGCAATGCAAATCCATGAGGTTGATGATGCAATCGTATTTTTGATCAGGCAATTGCAAATCTTCAACGGCAGATGGCACCACCCATTCAAGCGTATCAAATTTACCCGAAGCTTCAAGACTGCTCCTGAGGATGGGCGACTTGAAACTGATAATAAGTGCCGTAGGCAGGCGGCGCATGATCAATGCAAGACGGTCGCCCAATTCGCCGGTCACATGAGTTTGCAGAATCTCAGTGCCACTGGCTTTCAACTGGCGTGCGATATAAAGTGGGCGGTCAAATATTTGGGGTACATCATCAGTCATGGACGATGAACTAGCGGAAAAACCACCGCGTTTCCAGCTTCCAACTGTTGCAAAGTTGTTGCGCGGGCTGGTGGATGTGATTACCCCTGCCAAATGCCTGATCTGTGTCAAATCTGTGCAATCGGGCGCAAGCTTGTGTCAGATCTGCTGGCAAGAGATGACCTATCTGGAAGACCCGGTTTGTGACGTGCTGGGTTTGCCTTTCGCTTATGATCAGGGCGAAGGAATTCTAAGTGCTGCAGCATTGGCTGATCCACCACCTTGGGACCGCGCTCGCGCAGCCGTTCTCTTTGGGGACCATTCAAAGCGTCTGGTGCATGCCCTGAAATACCGAGACAACCCAGAGGCTGGATTGTTCATGGCCAGGATTATGTGCCGTGCCGGGCGAGATCTATTGTCAGAGGCTGATTTTGTGATCCCCGTTCCCTTGCACCGCAGCAGGCTGTGGAAAAGGCGCTTCAATCAAGCCGCGTTTTTGGCTCAGAAGATTGCACAAGCTTCCGGCCACAAGTTTGCGGCGGACATTTTGATCCGCAATAAAGCCACTCGCCAGCAAGTGGGCCTAGACGCGGCAGCACGGGCTAAAAACGTGAGAAAAGCTTTTGCTGTGCCTTTTGAAAAAATCCCCGTCATAACGGGAAAATCAATTGTGCTGGTTGACGATGTTCGCACGACGGGTGCCACTGTTGCCGCGTGTACCGAAACGCTTAAAAGAGCGGGGGCTGCCCGCGTTTTTGTCTTGACCTTCGCTCTTGTGAAAGAGCCGTTGCGAATGCATATAGAGGCATGACAGAAAGATGACGATGACCCAGATTACGATTTATACCACCAATGCTTGCCCCTATTGTGCGATGGCAAAATCTCTCTTGGCGAAAAAAAGCGCCAAGTTTGTTGAAATTGATGTGACTTATGATTTGGAAAAGCGCGCCGAGATGATGCAGCGGGCGGGCGGGCGGCGAAGTGTGCCGCAAATTTTCATTGGGGCCACGCATGTGGGTGGCTGTGACGACCTGCACGCTTTGGAGTCGAAGGGTGAACTTGATCCCTTATTGGCCCATCTATGACATTCAAGGCCGGGCTCATTCAACTGCGTTCTTCGCGAGATATGGCAAGCAACCTGGTTGATGCTTCCCAGCTTATCCGGCAGGCTGCTTCACAAGGGGCCACATTCATTTCAACTCCGGAAATGACCAATATATTTGAGCCAGATCGTGACCGGTTAAAAGCCGTGGTGATGACAGAGGCAGAAGATCTGTCCCTTAAAGGATTTGCTGAGCTTTCTGCAAAATTGAAGATCTGGCTGCATCTGGGGTCTCTGGCCTTGAAGGGTGACGACGGCAAACTGGTCAATCGCACAGTGTTGCTGAACCCCTCGGGAGAAACTGTTGCGCGCTATGACAAAATCCATTTGTTTGATGTGGATTTACCCAATGGAGACACTTACCGCGAGTCTGATACTTATACGGCAGGCTCTCAAGCTGTGAAAGTGGCCTTGCCGTTTTGCCAGCTTGGCCTTTCCATTTGCTATGATGTTCGCCAACCTGCGTTGTATCATGCGCTCGCTAAAGCAGGTGCTGATGTATTGGTTGTGCCCGCTGCGTTTACAGTGCCTACGGGCAAGGCGCATTGGCATGTGCTGCTGCGCGCGCGTGCCATTGAAACGGCGAGCTATGTGATTGCGGCGGCCCAAGGAGGAACGCATGACTCAGGGCGCGAAACTTGGGGCCACAGCAAAGTGGTGGACCCTTGGGGTAAAGTGATTGCTGAGGCAGGCACTGATCCTGAATATCTTCTGTTTGAAATTGACCCTGCACAGTCAGCAGCGGCGCGCGCGCGCATTCCAGCTCTGGCGCATGCGCGTGACTTTTCGCTGAGCGAGATTAAGACATGATCCGCTATGATCTTCTCTGTGGAAAGGGCCATGAATTTGACGGCTGGTTTTCGGACAGTGCTTCTTATGATACTCAGGCCAAGCGCGACCTGATTTCCTGCACTGAATGCGGCAACACAAAAATTACAAAACAATTGATGGCACCGGGGATTTCCAGCAAGGCAAACCGCCGCGCTGAAACGAAAGTCCTGGCGGCAGGACCGATCGACCCTCGCGCTGCGGCCATGATGCAGATGATGCGTGAGTACCGCAAAACCATCTTTGAGAATTCTGAGAATGTTGGCAACAAATTTGCTGAAGAAGCGCGCAAGATCCATTTCAAGGAGGTAGAAGAGAGGCCGATTTTTGGCAACGCCACAGCAGACGATGCCAAAGCGCTGATTGAGGAGGGCATTGATGTGCACCCCATTCCAAGATTGCCTGAAGACGGGAATTAAGTGATCCTGGCTTTACGAATGAGAGCGCATGTAATCTAAAAAATCCGCGCGGAATTTGTCGTTTAACCCATCACCTTGTCTGCTGATGGTTGATGTTGAAAATTCATCGCTCCCACTCTCTATTCCGATTGCATTCAGAACACGCAAGATGGTCTGACGTGGCTCGGATGCGAGATCTTCATAATCAATTTCAATTGGCTGTCGATTAAGCTTGGAAAAGACCTTGCGCCAGTTTTCTTCGGCATTCATCAGATAGCGATAGGCAGATGAAATTCTTAAGCCGTCAAAGACCGGAACTTTGGCAGTCTGCAAATCCAATTTAGTATGCTGAGAGGACCAATGTCCTGTGACTGAGGCGCGGTAGAATGAAATGGCCTGGCCGATTTTGTCGCGTCGCCTGATAAAAATCAAATGGTCAAAGCCTGCAAGAAAGCGCACTGTTTCTTCGAGACTGTCTTCTCCCAACCATTCAATGATTTGAGGAAGATGCGCTTTTACGCCAAAAACACCGTTTGGGGTCGTGCGCATTTCTTGAAGTGCCAACCAGTAAGTGTTCCGGTGCAACTCAATGGTTTTTGTATTTATGCAATAGGCTTCAATGTAAACGGGGTTGAAGTATTCCAGCGGCCGTCCCGCTTTGCCTGTTTGATCCAGCAAATCTGCCAGCAACGTGCTGCCAGATCGTTCGCTGCTGCAAATCAAATAGCGCTTGATGGTTTTTGTGGCAGGCAGATTTCGGCTGTCATCCATATGGTGGGCTGCAACTTTTTGCCGAAGCTCAACTTTCTGGGCCAATTCCATGCCCTAATGGATCCTCTGCGCCACCAGCATATAATTGACGTCCATATCCTTTGCTTTGCGCCATTCATTGGCAATCGGGTGGTAGGTGACACCACTTTCAGCTTTGGTGGCTGCTCCCTTCTCATTCAGCCATGATTTCAGTTCATCAGGCTTTATGAATTTTTCCCATTGGTGGGTGCCCTTTGGAAGCCAGCGCAACACATATTCGGCACCCACTATGGCCAACGCGAAAGATTTAAATGTGCGGTTCAAGGTTGCAACAAACATCAGGCCATCAGGCTGCAACAGACTCACACATGTGCCAGTGAAGGTTTGCGGGTTGGCCACATGTTCAATCACTTCCATGTTGAGAATGACATCAAATTTTTCACCAGCTGCGGCCAGATCTTCGGCTGTGCCCACGCGGTAATCAATGTCCAATTCCATTTCGCTGGCATGAACGGAAGCTGTTTTTATATTTTTTTCTGACGGGTCGACGCCCACCACAGAAGCACCCAACCTGGCCATGGGTTCGCACAACAATCCGCCGCCACAGCCAATATCCAAAAAGCGCAGGCCCTTAAAGGGTTCCCGCGCCATGGGGTCTAACGCCAACCGGGCGCAAACCTGTTCCTTGATATAGGTCAGGCGCACCGGATTAAACTTGTGCAAAACGCCAAATTTACCCGCTGGATTCCACCATTCAGCGGCCAATTTGGAAAATTTTTCCACCTCGGCCGGGTCGAGACTGGAAAGGCTTGGCTTTGTATCGATTGTCATTGTGAATTCTTACCTGAAATTGATCGTCACATTATTGCATATAAATCTGCCCTCACCTAAGAGTACGCCGCGCCGCACCATGGCGGACATGATTTGGGCAGGGGAACGGGCTTATGGGCCGTCTGGTTATGAAATTTGGCGGCACTTCGGTTGCGAATGTAGACCGTATTCGCAATGTGGCCAAGCATGTGGAACGCGAAGTGAAGGCTGGCCATCATGTGGCTGTGGTCGTCTCGGCCATGGCCGGAACCACCAATCAATTGATTGAGTGGTGCAAACAGGCGGCCCCCGTTCACGATGCGCGTGAATATGATGCCGTTGTTGCAACGGGAGAACAAATTACAGCCGGGCTCTTGGCAATTGTTTTGCAGGAATTCGGCATTCCTGCGCGCTCGTGGGCCGGCTGGCAAATTCCCGTTGAAACTGACGGCGTGCATGGTGCAGCTCGAATGTCGGCCATCAATGGCGCTGAAATTTTGAAACGCATGGAACAGGGGCAAGTTGCAGTCATTACCGGATTTCAGGGCATTGGACCTGACAAACGCGTAACGACGTTGGGTCGCGGCGGGTCGGATACCTCAGCTGTTGCTGTGGCTGCAGCACTGGAAGCCTCATGTGACATCTATACCGATGTGGACGGCGTATACACGGCAGACCCGCGCATTGTGACGGGGGCAAGAAAGCTTGACCGAATTACATATGAGGAAATGCTGGAGCAAGCATCGCTGGGGGCAAAGGTTTTGCATCCACGGTCGGTTGAACTTGCGATGGTTTATAAAGTGCCCTTGCAGGTGCGTTCAACTTTTGAAGCTCCTGACTCTCCCCACCAAAATAATGCTGATGGTACCGGACCAGGAACCATCGTCTGCGAAGAGGATAAAATTATGGAACAGCATGTTGTGTCTGGCATTGCCTATTCTCGTGACGAGGCCAAAATTTCACTGCGCCGGGTAAAAGACAAGCCGGGCGTTTCGGCAGCAATATTCGGACCACTGGCGGAAGCTGACATCAGTGTCGATATGATCGTGCAAAATATTTCAAATGACGGAGCCTTTGCCAACGTTACATTCACACTGCCACGCAAAGATTTGCGCAAGGCGATTGATGTGATCAACGGATTGAAAACCTCACTTGATTTCCAAGAGATGTCACATTCGGCCGATGTTGCAAAAGTGTCGGTGGTGGGTATTGGAATGCGCAGCCACGCCGGGGTGGCGGCAAGAATGTTCAAGTCCCTTGCCGACAAAGGCATCAACATTCAAGCCATCACAACATCTGAAATAAAAGTTTCGGTGCTGATTGACGAGGCTTATACTGAGCTTGCTGTGCGCGCGTTGCACACAGCTTACGGATTGGACAAGGTTTAAATCATGCACCTGTGCAGTTACTATTTACAGGCCCGCGAAAGCTAAGGACCAGCATTGATGCTCAATTCCGCACTTGGCCCGCGTGTTTTGCTTCGAAAGCTTCGCGCGGTGATGGCGGAGCCAGAGGCAGCGCAAAAACGGCTGGACAAAATCGTGTCGCTGATTGCTGCCAACATGGTGGCGGAAGTGTGCTCGATTTATGTGATGCGGCCCGGCAACATTCTGGAACTTTATGCCACTGAAGGTCTGAAGCGGGAAGCCGTTCACTTGTCAAAACTGAAAGTGGGGGAGGGTCTTGTCGGTCTGATTGCTGATCAGGCCATCGGGCTTAATCTTTCTGATGCTGATCAGCATCCCTCGTTTAAATATCTACCAGAAACAGGTGAGGAACTTTATAGTTCGTTCCTTGGTGTGCCCGTCATGCGCGGTGGTGTGGTGATTGGTGTTCTCGTTGTTCAAAACCGCACGCAACGGCATTATTCTGACGAGGAAGAAGAGGCTTTGCAAACCACGGCCATGGTGCTGGCTGAGGTCATGGCTTCTGGCGAGCTGAAGGAGATGGCCCGGGAGACCGCCATTGATGTGGCCAATGTCAGGTCGCATCATTTGCGCGTTGAGTCTTTGGCTGAGGGGATTGCTCTGGGTCATGTTGTTCTTCATGAGCCGCGCGTTCGTATTCAGAATATGATTGCAGAAGATATTCCGGCTGAACAATTGCGGCTGGATAATGCTGTTGAGCAACTGCGGTCACAGGTTGATGAGCTTCTCGACGGCTCTAATGCGATGCGGGCTACAGATTATTCTGATGTTCTCGAGACAATCCGCATGTTTGCGCACGACAAAGGCTGGCTGTTGCGCTTGCAGGAGGCCGTGACCACGGGGTTGACTGCAGAAGCTGCCGTTGAACTTGTACAAAATGATAACCGGGCACGCATGCAGCGCATGCAGGATGCTTATTTGCGCGAGCGCATGCATGATCTGGATGATTTGTCCAACAGGTTGCTGCGCATTTTAACGGGTGCAATGGCCACGGCCTCGCGGACGGATCTGCCGGACAATTCCATTGTGGTTTCTCGCAACATGGGACCAGCGGAACTTCTGGATTATGACAGAACCAAAATTCGCGGCGTGATTTTGGAAGAAGGTGGCAAGACCAGCCATGTGGCCATTGTGGCGCGCGCACTCGGCATTCCGGCCATTGGGCAGGCCGTGGGCCTTATCAACCTCGTTGATACCGGTGATGAGATTATTGTGGATGGCGCAACGGGAGAAATTTTTGTCAGACCCTCTTCCGAACTGCAAAAATCCTACGCTGAAAAAGTGCGTTTCTATGCCAAAAAGCAAGAGCGTTTTACGGCTTTACGTGATTTGCCAGCCATCACTCGAGACGGCCAGACCATTAGCCTCAACATCAATGCAGGGCTGACTGTCGATATGCCGCATTTGCAAGAGTCAGGGGCAGATGGGGTTGGGCTCTACAGAACCGAACTTCACTTCATGATGGCGCAACGGTTTCCGCGCTTGAATGCGCAAGTGCGGCATTACCAAAGCATTATAGAGCAGGCCCAAGGCAAGCCCGTGGTGTTTCGAACACTTGATATTGGGGCAGACAAAACTCTGCCCTATTTGCGCCAGCCCCGAGAAGAAAACCCGGCCTTGGGGTGGAGGTCAATCCGGATGGCGATGGACAGGCCTGCTTTGCTCAGGCTGCAGGCCCGTGCAATGTTGATTGCAGGAGCGGGGATTGAAATGAAAATCATGTTCCCGATGATTGCCGATGTGCAAGAGTTTTTGCAGGCCAAGGCTGCAGTGATGGCTGAGCATGCCATTCTTTTAAAACGCGGGCATGTGCTGCCCACAAATTTGAAAATTGGCGTGATGATCGAAATTCCGTCCCTGCTGTGGCAACTGGATTACTTGTTTCCAGTGGTGGATTTTGCTTCCATTGGTTCAAATGATCTGGTGCAGTTTTTGTTTGCGTCCGATCGGGGCAACCCCAAGCTGGCTGGGCGTTATGATGCTTTAAGCCCCGCCGCACTGGGTGCCATGCGCCAAATTGTGGAGCGCGCCACTGCGCATGGCAAAACTGTTACCCTTTGCGGAGAGCTTGGTGGCAGGCCTTTGGAAGCCATGGGGCTTGTGGGCGTTGGTTTGTCATCCATGAGCATGGTTCCTTCTGGCGTAGGGCCGGTCAAGGCCATGATCCGCTCACTCGACCAGGCCAAACTATGGGCGTTCATGAAGCCTTTGCTGGCCAGCGGGCTTCATTCATTACGCGGTGATCTGATGGAGTTTGCCCAACGCAACCGCGTGGAAATTTGAATTTAATTTAATCTGTTAGGGGGCTGTTCACCATTCTTGGCCATGCTGCAAGGCTCATCACTATCGTTAATTGCCGTTAACTGTTGCGTAGAGAGTTGCCATGAGCTTTGAAACCCAAGACCCCGCCGAAATTCGCACCGAGCCCACGATGTTTGCGGATGGCCCGCGCAAAAAGCCCAACCGCAACATTGATCCTGCTGGAGAAGTTGGCTGGTTTTTGCAACGCGAACGTGAGGCCTGCGGACTGACACTGGAAGACGCCAGCGAGGCAACAGGCATTCATCCCTACCATATTGAAGCCATTGAATTTGGTGACATGACACATATGCCGCCGCGGCTTGAAGCTTTGGAAATGATTGCCGGTTACGCGCAATATCTTGGCTTTGACGCTGAGCCACTGGTGGAGCATCTCATCCGGTTTTTCCCAGCACCCCCCGTAGCACGCAAGAAATTTCACCCCGCCAATCCCCCGCTCCTGTCGAGTGCCAAGATTTTGCAATTTGGCAAAATGCCAAAAATGCCCACTTTGAACTTCAATCTTTCCAAGTTTCCAGGTGGTACGGGTGGCATTGTGGCGTCCGCGTTTGCGATGTTCATGGTTATTGCGGGTTCGGGTTGGATGATGTCGTCACCATCCAGTCCAGTGGCTCAACAACAAGCCGCAGTTCAGCCAGGTGATCCCATGCCCACAGCGTCAACGGGTCCCGAAGCAGGCACTGTAACTGTGGACGATACACCCTTGCAAACAGCGCCGATCGTTGTGCAAGACGCTGCGGAACCCCCGTCAGCTGTTTCTGAGGAAACAGATTCTTTGGGGAACTTCATTCAGGAGCAAATTCCACAGCCTACGGGGGCCAAACCCAAAGTTGCCAATAAAGGTGCGACTGGCGATCTGTCACAGACTGATCAGGGCAAAGTTTATGGGGCCAGCAATGGGGATGCGCGCGTGGTTTTAATGGCCAAGGCCCCTGTCTGGCTTCGCATAGAAGATGCAGGCGGCAATGTGGTGATGACACAGATGTTGAATACCGGCGATATTTACCGTGTGCCTAACCGCGATGGGTTGATTGCGCTTTCGCGCGATGGTGGACGCATTGCCTATTTGATTGATGGCCAAGAGAAAGGGATTTTAGGGCAACCAGGACAAATTCTGGTGGGTGAAAAGCTGGATGTTGCTGCCTTGGAATCCAAAACCTAATCATCACTTGGTAATTGGCAGATGGGTGCGCTAGAAGGCGGCCATGTCTGCCATTCACATCCAGAAACTTGATCGCATATTAGAACGGTTTGCTGGTGTGGGACATGCGCTTTCGAGCGGGGCAACCGGCGAAGCGTTTGTCAAACTTTCCAAAGACTATGCCGAACTTGAGCCTATGGCCAAGGGTGCGCTCAATTTGAAGAATGCATACATCGAGCGTGATGGCCTGCAAGAGATGCTGGCTTCGGGCGGCGAGATGGCGCAAATGGCGGAAGCCGAGAAGCCTGCCCTTGACCAACGCATCGCGCAGTTTGAGCAGGACATGCGCATCCTGTTGTTGCCTAAAGATTCAGCTGATGAGCGCAATGTTATTCTGGAAGTGCGGGCTGGCACGGGCGGGGACGAGGCTGCTATTTTTGCGGGCGATTTGTTTCGCATGTATCAGCGCTATTCCCAGTTTCGCGGTTGGAAAGTTGAAATCATTTCGGCTTCTGATGGTGAGCATGGCGGCTACAAGGAAATTATCGCAAATATTTTTGGCTCTGGTGCTTATGCCAATTTGAAGTTTGAATCTGGTGTGCACAGGGTTCAGCGCGTACCTGCCACTGAAACACAAGGGCGTATTCACACATCCGCTGCAACTGTGGCCGTGCTGCCCGAAGCTGAAGAGGTGGACATTAAAATAGAAGACAAGGATTTGCGCATAGACGTGTTCCGCTCATCAGGGCCCGGTGGACAATCCGTCAACACCACTGACAGCGCGGTTCGCATTACCCACATTCCGACAGGCACTGTGGTTTCGCAGCAGGATGAAAAATCGCAGATCAAGAACAAGGCCAAGGCCATGAAAGTGCTGCGGGCAAGACTTTTTGAACGCGAACGCGAGCGTATTGATTCAGAACGTTCGGCGACGCGCAAAGGCCAAGTGGGGTCTGGTGACCGGTCGGAGCGTATTCGCACGTATAATTTTCCACAAGGCCGTCTCACGGATCACCGGATCAATCTAACGCTTTATAAATTGCCTGAAATCATTGAAGGTCCAGCACTTGAAGACGTGGTGCGGGCGTTGATTACCGAACATCAAGCCACACTGTTGGCGCAGATGAACGAAGATGCGTGAAACCGCTGCAGCATTGCTGCAGGCCGCACGCAAGGCTTTGATTGAAGCTGACATTGAAGGGTCATCTCTGGATGCCAGAGTGCTACTGCAGTCAGCCAGTAGTCTTTCACATGAGGAACTTGTGGCCCACCCTGATGCGCAAATTGAGGTTGAGGCCGTCTCCAAATTTCAAAATTTCATAGAACGCAGGCTTTTGCATGAACCTGTTTCACGCATTTTGGGGTGGCGTGAGTTTTATGGCCGAAATTTTCTGGTCACCCCTGCTGTGCTTGACCCGAGGCCCGATACTGAAACGTTGGTTGATTTGATTTTGCAACGCACCCGGCTACAGCACAAAATGGTTCTGGATTTGGGTGCGGGCAGTGGGGCCATTGTGATTACGCTTTTGGCAGAACTGGCCCGGTTAACGGGAACCGCTGTTGATCTTTCACAAGAAGCGCTTGACGTTGTGGACCACAACGCGACAGTGCTTGGTGTTGCGCACAGGCTTCAATTGCATAACGGGTTTTGGTTTCAGGGATTGACGGGGACATTTGATTTGATCGTTTCAAACCCGCCTTACATCGTTCATTCCCAGATTGAGGGCTTGGGGGCAGAGGTTAAACATTTTGATCCGCATTTGGCGCTTGATGGTGGTGATGATGGGCTGACGGCCTATCGCCACCTGGCAAAGGGGGCACCGGAATTTTTGGCCAAAGGTGGCGTGCTGGCTGTGGAAATTGGGGCAGGACAAAGCCAAGACGTGGCTGACATTTTCACGGCGACGGGGTTTACACTGATTGAAAAGCGCAAGGATCTCAGTGGGCATGACCGTGCTTTGGCTTTTGAAAAGATTAACGACAGCCAAAAAAAGCCTTTGTAGTTTCCCTAAACCTCCGCTAAAAGCTCTCTACTCCCAGTGCCTTTTGCGACCAATTGCCTAACCTTCAGATTGATCCCGCAGGTGGTTAACAGGTGTTCTGAGTGGAACACATCTGTTTTGGCAGGGTAGCTATTCAATCAAGGTGTCATTCTGCAAAAGCTTAATCGGCTCTCGGTCTAAAAACTGCAATCATCGCCCAACTTGGGTTTGGCGTGCTGCTTTTCCATGAGGATGGATATTATTCGTGAACAATAATTTTATGCGCTCCAACCAAAATAAAAATAATAACAACAACCGCAACCGTAACCGGAATAATAACCGGCGCAATACGGGCACGGGCGGCGGTGGCGGTGGCAGCGGCAACAACAAAGTGTTTGACAGCAATGGACCCGATATCAAGTTGCG
>JBBRNW010000036.1:0-8475 GCA_038230015.1 Hyphomicrobiales bacterium
CAATATTGGCAATGTGCCGATGACCAACATTGAGATCAAAGATATGCACGGCACTCCCGCCGTGCAGATTTCAACGGGCGGCACAGGCGTGACCAGTGAAACACTAACCGTGCCCGGTCCATTGGGGGCAGGGGCCTCGCCGGACACCATAGCCAATGACGGAATCTGGACCACCTTGGCACCCGGTGCCACCATCAGGTTCAATTACACCCACACGGTCACCCAAGCCGAAATCGACAACGGGTGAGGGGCAGCAGGCTGGTCTGATAGAATGCGACAGATTATTTTGGACACACAGTGACATTGCGCATCCGCATGATCAGAGCTGCCGGCTTGAGCTACCCTTTTGTAACTCAAAATGCGAACTGTGATCGTTGACCCGGGTTGCTATTCTCAAATATCTTCCCCACGAGATGTGTTAAATCCTTTCTCGCTATTTTAGTTTTTTGGTCACGCCAGCCATGACGTCAAGCATGGAAGGAAATGCCGTTGCAGCGCTTACCGCCAGATGGCTGGTGTAAAAGATGCGCGCTTCACCTAAGGCCTTGGCGGCCTCAATGGCGTTTTTGGGGGTGTGCCAATGGGTCACCACGAGAGGCCCAGGCACTGGAAGATACGATCAACACCTGTATGGCCGCCACCAGGCGGGCTGGCATACGGGCTAAAAGGTTTTTGACAATCAACTGGCCAAGTTGGCCGCTCGCTCCTGTGACCACAAACATAATTAAAATCCCTTATCCGCTGACTCTAAGGGGTACTCATCGCTTTCCATTCAAAAAAATTCCCCCTTTTGCCGCAGATCACATTCGTGCTAGGTAAGCGCTGCGGTACGGAGGCGGGGGCCTTTTGGGGCAACCTTTTCCAATCGCAAAAGATCAATTGAGGGTACTAGCACATGAGCGATATAGCTGAACGCGTAAAGAAGATCGTAGTAGAACACCTCGGCGTAGATGCCGACAAGGTGAAAACCGAGGCGAGCTTCATTGATGATCTTGGCGCCGACAGCTTGGACACGGTTGAACTTGTAATGGCGTTTGAAGAAGAATTCGGCATCGAAATTCCAGACGATGCGGCAGAAACCATTCAAACAGTGGGTGATGCCGTCAATTTCATTCAAAAAACATCCGCCTAAAGCGGGGGCCTTGTTTCAGAGGCAAATTAAAAATTCGCGCGGGGAGCAAGGCGTTTATCGTATCTTGTGGCCCCGCGCTTTCACGTGAAGAGGTGGGGTCATGCGGCGCGTCGTAGTCACTGGTTTAGGCATGGTGTCTCCTTTGGCCCCTTCGGTCGAGGGCACCTGGAAACGCATTTTGGCTGGTGACAGTGGCGCAGGGCCGATCACCAAATTCGAGTGTTCTGATTTGCCAGCCCGTGTGGCCTTCGAAATCAAAAATGGCGATGGCACGAACAACACTTTAAACCGTGATGAGTGGTTGGAGGTTAAAGATCAGCGACGCTTCGATGACTTCATTCAATTTGCCTTGATCGCAGCCAAACAAGCCATGGCTGATTCGGGCTACACTCCCAAAACACCGGAGGAACAATATCGCGCCGGTGTCATGGTGGGCTCCGGCATTGGCGGGCTTCCCAGCATCAGCGAAACCACTTTGCTGTTGCATGAAAAAGGCCACCGTAAAATCAGCCCGTTCTTTATTCCAGGTTCACTCATCAATCTGGCTTCCGGCCTCATTTCGATCAATTTTGGCCTCAAAGGTCCAAATTCAGCGGTGGTCACTGCCTGTTCCACGGGGGCTCATGCCATTGGCGATGCTGCGCGCATTATCATGATGGATGATGCAGACGTAATGGTGGCAGGCGGAGCTGAAGCCACCATCTGCCGCATTGGCATTGCAGGCTTCATCGCCTGCAAAGCGCTGTCCACCGGGTATAACGATACACCCGAAAAAGCCTCTCGCCCCTATGATAAAGACCGCGATGGATTTGTGATGGGGGAAGGGGCAGGCGTTGTGGTCCTTGAAGCGTTGGAACATGCTCAAGCGCGCGGTGCTCGCATTTACGCTGAGGTGGTAGGTTACGGAATGTCGGGAGATGCCTACCACGTGACAGCCCCTGCCGAAGATGGCGATGGGGCCTATCGTTGCATGAAAGCAGCCTTACGCCGCGCCAACCTACCGCCATCGGAAATTGATTACATTAACGCCCATGGCACTTCGACCCCGCTGGGAGATGAGATTGAACTTCGCGCTGTAGAGAGGATGCTCGGCAATCATGCGGCAAATCTTTCCATGTCGTCCACCAAATCTTCCACGGGACATCTGTTGGGTGCGGCAGGTGCGATTGAAGCGATATTTTCAACACTTGCAATTCGCGACAATATTTGTCCACCCACATTAAATCTGGATAACCCGTCAGTTGAAACACCCATTGATCTTGTTCCAAAAGTGGCACGTCAAAAAGAGATCAACACAGTATTGTCTAATTCTTTTGGTTTTGGTGGAACCAACGCATCCTTGATCTTGCGCCGTTTTGCGGCATGATGCGCCCAGAGGGAGTGTGACACGTTGAGCGATGTGAAGCTAGACCGCGTACCTGAACCCAATCTGCCTAAATTCCGGCGGCCTGTATTAGCGCGCGTCTTTGGGTCCTTGGTTGTTTGGGCTCTCATTCTTTCGGCATTCATTGGCGGTGCTGTGTTCTGGGCTTATCTTACGTTCACCGCGTCTGGCCCGCTGACGGCCAGCAAAATCTATGAAATTGAGAAAGGCAAAGACCGCGCGGCAATTGCCATAGCCTTGCAAGACCAAGGCATCATTGCAGACGCCAGCATTTTTAGTGCGGCCGCCGCCGTACAAAACATTCGCGGCGCGCGGCTGAAAGCAGGCGAGTATGCATTTCCCGCAGGGGCAACCATGCAGGACGTATTGGCCATCATCACATCTGGAAAGTTTGTCACCTATAAAGTCACGATTCCGGAAGGTTGGACATCGCAAATGGTGGTGGCCCGACTTGACGAGCAACAGGAACTTGAAGGTACTGTTGCTGCAGTGCCAAGCGAAGGTTCGATTATGCCTGATACATACGTGTTCAGGCGGGGGCTGACCCGGGACAAGCTGCTTGAGGGCATGATGGCTGCGAATACCAAATTGGTAGATGATTTGTGGGCGGCGCGACCAGCAGACACGATTTTGAAAACCAAGGACGAGTTCATAACTCTGGCGTCAATTGTTGAAAAGGAAACCGGCATTGCCGCAGAACGGCCGCAAGTGGCCTCAGTGTTTATAAATCGTTTGAAACAAGGCATGAAGCTGCAGTCTGATCCCACAATCATTTACGGCATTGCGGGCGGCAAAGGGCGCCTTGATAGACCACTCACTCGCGCTGATATTGATGCCGCAACACCTTACAACACCTATCAAATTCCAGCCCTGCCACCGGGGCCAATTGCCAATCCGGGACGCGCTGCCTTGGAGGCGGTTTTGAACCCCGACAAGACACCATACCTTTATTTTGTGGCAGACGGTACAGGTGGCCATGCTTTTGCTGCAACACTTGATGAACACAACTCCAATGTAAAAAAATGGCGAGCCCAGCAAACCGGCGCAGAGCCTGAGGTGCAACCAGCCCCGGTAAATGCCGTGCCGGAACAAAATTCAACCACCCCCCAAACTTTGCCGGATGTGGCAAAAATTGAAGCACCGGCTACCGCGAAAGCTCCGGCGGTAAAACCGCCCGAAAAGAAACCTGCACCTAAAAAACCGCTAACTGCAGAAATCCCGCCTGAACCTCCCACTGATATTCCACCAGAGCCGGTAGTGGATCCTGTACCTCCGAAAAAGAAGAAGTAACGCTTAGCTTTTACAGCGTTCAATCCGGGTCAGAAACCAACTACAGTCAGCGCTATTATGATTCGAACTCCGGCACACTTCAGATGACAATTGCCAGCATGACAGGCTTTGCGCGGCAGGCGGGTGCATATGAACATTTTACCTGGGCGTGGGAGTTGAAAAGCGTCAACGGCAAGGCCTTTGATGTAAAACTGCGTCTGCCACAAAGCTGTGACCATATCGAAGTGCATGCCCGCGCCGCGATCATGCAAGGTTTCAAGCGCGGCAATGTGCAAGCCTCGCTCGCTGTGGTGGGCCGCGACACCGAAGAAAAAATTGCAATCAATGACGTGATTTTGGAAAACTATATCGCTCTCGCCGAAAAGTTACGCGCCCGGTTGGGAAGTGATAAATTAAATGCCGAAGCGTTCCTGACACTTAAAGGCGTGTTTGAATTTGTGGCAACGCCGTTGACTGAAAACGTTCAAACCGCACTTGATGCTGAAATTTTGATCTCATTACGTGAAGCGGTCAAATCTCTAAGTGCAGCCCGGCGTGCAGAGGGCGCACAGCTCCATAAAATTCTGTCTGCTCAAGTCAATCGCATCGAAGAATTGACGCTTGCAGCCCGCGACAATCCCAGCCGCACACCTGAAGCCATTCGCATGCGCCTTAACGAACAGGTGAGACGACTTTTAGAAACAGGAGCCTCCTTTGATCAGGAACGTTTGCATCAAGAAGCAGTCCTGATCGCCACACGCGCAGATATCCAGGAAGAGATTGACCGTCTGATTGGTCATGTGGAATCGGCCCGCGATTTATTGCAAAGCGCTGAACCTGTAGGCCGCAAGCTCGATTTTCTTGCGCAAGAATTTAACCGTGAAGCAAACACGTTGTGTTCAAAAGCCGGCGACAAGGCCATGACTACAATCGGCCTCGATTTGAAATCCACCATCGATCAATTGCGCGAGCAGGTTCAGAACATTGAGTAAAGTTTTACGCCGCGGCCTGCTGTTAGTCATGTCATCACCTTCGGGTGCTGGCAAAACCACATTATCGCGGAAACTGATCGAAGCAGACAAAAAAATTGCCATGTCTATTTCTGTGACCACACGAAAGCCACGCCCCGGCGAAGTGGAAGGCCAGGATTATTACTTCATCAGCAAGCAAAAATTTGAAAGCATGATTGCCGCGGGCGAACTGTTGGAATGGGCCAACGTATTCGGCAATCTTTACGGCACACCCAAAAAACCCGTTGAAGATGCCTTGGGGCGCGGTCGTGATGTTCTGTTTGATATTGACTGGCAGGGCACTCAGCAATTGGCGCAAGCGATGAAGGATGATCTGGTGCGCGTGTTCATCTTGCCACCTGATGCCGATAGTCTGCGCACTCGCTTGATTGAGCGCAATCAAGATGCCGCAACTATTATCGCCAAACGCATGGCTGAAGCGGGCCGAGAAATTAGTCACTGGCCCGAATATGATTATGTCGTGGTGAATGATGATGTCGATACGGCTCACAGGGAAGTGGTGGCGATTCTGACAGCTGAAAGACTAAAGCGGCGCAGGCAGTTGGGACTGACGGAATTTGTCAGGGGTCTAGTGAGGGGGTTGTGAAACCCCAAGGTGGCCTAGTGATATTTGGACAAGTTTCAAATGGCCAAGGCATTTGAAAGCGTACAAGCGGTGATTGAACAGGCCGGCCTTAATCCAACGCAACCTTAGTGCAGGCTTACGAGAGATAGTTAAACCTTCTCCAAAGCAATCGCCAATCTTGCAAAATTTGCCACACTCACTTGCTCGGCCCGTGTGGTTGGATCAATGCCCAGCGGTTCCAGCACGGCTTCGGGATTTGCAAACACAGCCTTCAAACTTGAACGCAGCATTTTGCGGCGTTGGCCAAAACCAGCAGCTGTGACCCGCTCTAAAAATTCCATCTTGCAGGGCGGTTCGCAAATTGTGCGTGGCACCAGGTGAACGATTGAACTGGTAATCTTCGGCGGAGGTGTAAAGGCGCTGCGGTTCACATCGAACATCTTCGTTGCCTCACATCGCCACTGGCTTAAAATCGAAAGCCGCCCATATGCGTCATCGCCCGCTTTTGCAGCAATTCGTAAGGCCACTTCTTTTTGAAACATCAGCGTGAGGGAAGAAAACCAAGGGGGCCACTCTTTCGGGGTAAGCCAGCCCACCAGCAAGGCAGTCGCAACATTATAAGGCAAATTGGCAACTATCTTTGCGGGGCCTTTGATCAAACTGCCCCAATCCACATCCAGCGCATCAGCATTAATCACCTCAAGCTTGCCTGGATAGGCAACTTGTATCTCGGAAAGTGCAGGAAGTGTCCGCGCATCGCGCTCCACCGCAATGACTTTGGTCGCCCCTTCCATCAGCAGCGCTCGTGTCAACCCGCCGGGGCCCGGGCCAATTTCAACAATGGTAAAACCTTCCAGCTTGCCTGCCGCACGCGCAATGCGGCGCGTGAGGTTGAGATCAAACAAGAAGTTCTGACCCAAGGATTTTTTTGCAGCAAGGTCATGCGCGGCAATCACCTCGCGCAAGGGCGGCAGGCCGTCATCACCCACTATGTGCCACCATGGCCTGAGCCAGTTTAATTGCGGCGATCAGACTGGAAGGATTGGCGTTGCCTGTGCCAGCAAGGCTTAAGGCCGTGCCATGGTCTGGTGACGTGCGAATGAAGGGAAGCCCCAATGTAACATTCACCCCACCATGAAAATCCAGTGTCTTGACCGGTATCAAGGCCTGGTCATGGTACATGCAAAGGATCGCGTCATAGGTGGCGCGTGCTTCTGGATGAAACGCTGTGTCCGCTGGAAGGGGTCCCAGCACGGAAATTCCAGCGCCGCGCAATTCCAAAACAGCGGGGAGAACTATGGCCTGGTCTTCGTGTCCCATGGTGCCATTTTCGCCCGCATGTGGATTAAGGCCCGTCACCGCAAGGCGGGGATGGGCCACTCCAAAATATTTATGCAAGGCAGCACACACAATTTTTCCCTGCGCAACAATTGCCTCGCACGTTAAAGCTGTTGGCACCTGAGACAGAGGAATGTGAACAGTCACCGGAACTGTGCGTAAACCTTCTGCAACCAACATCATCACCTCTTGCGATTTTGTCAGTGCAGCTAAAAAATCAGTGTGCCCCTGAAATTTAAATCCTACATCATACAAGGCTTGTTTGTTAATGGGGTTGGTCACCATGCCGGAGGCTTCGCCATATTCACATAAAACGGCAGCCTCCTCTATGGCGGCAATCACCCAAGGTGAATTTTTTGGGTTTATCTCACCAGCACGGGAGGGCGCATGCAAGGGGCGATGCAAAATGGGAATTGCAGAATTGAAAACTGAAGCAGCTTCGGAAATTTTCTCCACCCGCTGATAATGCCCACCGCGCGCGATAAAATAATCAGCATCGCCAATCACGCAAAATGGAGGTCCTGTTTTCAAGGCGTCCCAGGCCAACGCTGTGATTTCTGGCGCAATCGAGGCAGGCTCCCCCGGCGTTAAAACAAGTGGCGCCCTCATTGCGCGTAAGAAGGGTCTTTGTATTCGATGATTGCGGTTTTGCGCATAATGGCCACATATTTCTGCTCAACCGCATCGTACTTTTCATTAAGCACGACGTTCTGAATTTGCTCGCGCGTAGGAAGTTGCGCGGTTGGTTTCGGGGGTACAATTTTTCGCGTGCCGCAGAACGCAACAACCTGAATTCCGTCTTTCGTGCGCATGGGGCCATAAGCATGTCCGGGGCCTTTGCTGTCAAACAATCCTTTGAGCTGCGGCGGAAGCTTGCGTCCGTCAGCGTCAATCTTTTTGCCGACTTTCACGTTAAAAATTCCGGACGCCGCCGCCGAGGCCCCGCCACAGTTTTTAAACTTGGCAAGATACTGATTGGCTTCAATGGCGCGCGATTGCAAAAGCTGCGCATCATTTCCATCAGCCGGAAAACCAATTTCCAAAATCTGATAAACGGTAATGGGTTGCATGCGCGGATCAGCCATGGCTTTGGCTATTTTGCCGTTGATTTCCGATTTGATTCTTGCAAGCTTTTCATCCACGGCGGCAGGGTCAGCCTCCACCTTGTCCTTGAATTTAACAGACAGCAAACGGGCAAAAGACATTTGGGCATCAATATATTGTCGAAACGCAGAAATCGCCACGCCACGTTTTGAGAGCCGATCAGCAAGGCCTTGCGGATCAGTTTTCATGCCCTTTGCTATGCTAGCCAAGCGTTCGTCAACGTCTTTTTCTGTGGGCGCATATTTGGCACGCTTGGCTTCTGAAATTTTGACCACGTCATTGATCAGATCGTTCCCGATTTTCTTGCGCTCGAGACCCTCTTTCAAGCCAGGATTGAGAATTTGCAGAAGGGTGATGCGTTGATCAATATCAAAGCTGGTGATTGGCCGATCATTGACCACGGCAATAACACCGGACTGCTGCGCCATCGCAATTACAGTCATGGGGGGTGTAGTCAATGTGGCGCATAGCAAAATGGAGCTTAGCATTTTCACTGCGGCACGGTTCAGTTTCAAAATTTCGCCGAAACGCCTGTTTTGCCCAAGGTAGCAAATTCCACGGACAACAGCACTTTGTTGTTGGTTTCGTGCGTCACCGCGTCTTCCGTTCCGTTGTAATACAGTTTCAAATTCATGCAGTCGCAATCGAATTC
>JBBRNW010000037.1:0-8025 GCA_038230015.1 Hyphomicrobiales bacterium
ATGCCGAAAAGAACGAAATCGAGAATTTGAAACGACATGGAGAATCCCGCTGATAGCTGAGGTGACACTCCTCTATAGAAAAATATCGGGCTGGGGGCTAGCAGGGAATTCGGTTATCAGTTTCAAACACAGAAAGAGTGCACTTTCCCGAGTAACGCTGTCCCATATCACGCTATCCGTCTTAATCCCTTGGACCGCGAGGCGACCCACGCAACCACGTCTGCAACAGTGCTCACTTGCTTGGCATTGATTTTGCCTTTTAAAGGCTTTTCGCCTTGGTCGGCAATCACCGCGTCAGTCAGGCCCAGTTTTTCAGCTTCCTTCAACCGCGACTCGGTTTGGCTTACGGGGCGCACGGCACCGGAGAGGGCAATTTCACCAAACAATACAGTGCCGTGCGGAATGACTGTGTCTGACAATGAAGACAACAAGGCTGCCGCCACAGCCAAATCAGCTGCGGTCTCTTTCAAGCGAAGGCCGCCTGCCACATTCAGGTATACATCGTGGTTGGACAGGGACACGCCTGCGCGCGCCTCCAGCACCGCTAAAATCATGTTGAGCCTTGTGGTGTCCCAGCCCACGGCGGTGCGCCGTGGCGTGCCAAGCGGCGAGGGGGCAACCAAGGCCTGCACTTCCACCAGAAGCGGCCTTGTGCCTTCAATTCCTGCAAAAACTGCGGTTCCGGGTGCGGCCCGCTCAGATGTGCCCATGAACAGGCGGGATGGGTTGGTAACTTCGCGCAAACCCAGATCGGACATCTCAAACACGCCGATTTCATCGGTGGGGCCGAAGCGGTTTTTCACGGCGCGCAAAATACGAAACTGGTGGCCGCGGTCGCCCTCAAAATAAAGCACTGTATCGACCAAATGTTCTATTACCTTGGGGCCTGCAATCTGGCCATCCTTGGTCACATGGCCCACCAGCAACACGCAAGCCCCTTTGGTTTTGGCATAACGCACCATGGCTTCGGAGCCTGCCTTGAGTTGCGAGACTGTGCCGGGCGCTGATTCCACAGCCGGTGACCACAGGGTTTGCACCGAGTCGATGACCACCACAGACGGAATTTCGCCTTCATTTAAGGTGGCAATGATATCTGACACGTTGGTTTCAGCGGCCAAGAGCACGGGTGAATTTTCAAGCCCCAGACGCGACGCCCGCATGCGCACTTGCGCTATGGCTTCTTCACCGGTCACATAAATCACCCGTTCGCCCTTGTTGGCGAGGGCGGCCAAGGCTTGCAAAAGCAAAGTGGATTTGCCAATGCCAGGGTCACCCCCGATTAATACAGCAGACCCCGGCACAAAGCCGCCACCCGTGGCGCGGTCAAGTTCAGTTATGCCAGATTCAATGCGCGGCGGGGCAGGGCTTTCACCCTTAAGCTCCACCAGTTTGGCAATGCGGCCCTTGGGCAGCGTTGCGCCCTTCGCCCCCGAGGCAGGCGGACCGCCGCGCTCTTCCGCAATGGTGTTCCAGCTGTCACACGCCTCGCAATGGCCAGACCATTTATGCGTGACATCGCCACAGGATTGACAGACAAAATTGGAAAGCGCTTTAGCCATGGGCAACCATAGCATGGAACATAGTAAGAACGCAAGTATCGGCGCAAAGGCAATTCCCCTTCCCGAAACACCTGATCAGTGGCCATGCTTCAATGCGGCACATTTATTTTTTGGGGTTGTTTGGCTTTGTGGCGGCCTTACACTGGCTTAACACTGACGCAACACTGATCAGGATACAGATGACCCTTAAAATCAACTTTCACGACTTGGCTTTGCTCTCGCCCGCCCGGCGCGCAAAATTACAGCAGCGCACGGAAACGGATTTGTCATCCTTTGAGGCGCGCGTGCGGCCCATTATTGAAGCGGTGCGGGCGGAAGGTGATGAAGCTGTGGCACGGTTTGCGCGGGAGTTTGATAGAGCCCCGGTGGACGCCCATGAGATTGCCGCCACAGAAGCTGATTTTGCTGCGGCTGAAAAAACGCTTGCTCCCCACGTGCGGGAGGCGATGGAATTTGCAGCAGGCTCCATTCGCAAGTTCCATCAAGACCAGATGCCAGAGCCGATGTGGCTGCACGAAATCAGGCCCGGTGCCTTTGGCGGTGACAGATCAAGCCCCATTCCATCGGTTGCCTGTTATGTGCCGCGTGGCAAAGGGGCGTTTCCATCAGCGGCCCTGATGCTGGCCATTCCGGCGCGGGTGGCTGGTGTGAAAGATGTGTGCATTGTAACACCGCCCGGGCCCAACGGCAAAGTTGATGATGCAACCTTGGTTGCAGCACGCATGGCAGGGGTGAGCAACGTTTATAAAGTGGGTGGCGCGCAAGCGATTGCCGCAGTGGCTTATGGCACGCAGACCATTTCAAAAATGTCAAAAGTGGTGGGGCCGGGCAGCCCCTGGGTTGCCGCCGCCAAGCGCCTGTTGGCCCATGTGCTGGATACAGGAACGCCTGCTGGCCCGAGCGAGGTGATTGTTCTGGCCGATGACAGTGTGAGCGGCAAGCTGGCCGCACTGGATTTACTAGTTGAATCAGAACATGGGCCCGATAGCTCTGCCTATCTGGTCACTTGGAGCAAGCGTGTGGCCGAAGAAGCGCTTGCTGCTATTCCTGAATACTGGAAACAAATGGGCGAGCTTCGCGTGGGCTATTCCAGCACTGTTTTAGGGGGGCCGATGGGCGGCATTGTGCTGGCGCAAGATGAAGAAGACGCGCTGGCATTTTGCAATGAATATGCCGCTGAGCATTTGGAAGTGCTGGCCAAAGAGCCCTTTCAATATCTCGACCGCTTGCACCATGCGGGCGAAATTCTGCTGGGTGAACACACCCCCACCACGCTGGGCAATTATGTGTTGGGCCCCAACCACTGCCTGCCCACCAGCGGTTGGGCGAAAACGGCTTCTGCCGTTTCGGTGTTTGATTTTCTCAAGCGCACGTCAGTTGCCTATGTGACCAAGCAGGGTTACCCGGAACTGGCAAAACACGCGCGGGTGTTGGCAAACTATGAAGGCTTTGATGCCCATGCCAATGCCGTGTCCACTTTGCGGGATGAGATTTAAGCAAACAGACAAGGCAAGGTTTTTTAGGCAATTTTCAAATTTCAAACACAACCCTGCCATCGCAGACCGTCAGCATTGGTTTTACAGTCCTCATCTCACCGGGCACAGTTTTTTCCACATCCGCGTTCAGCACGATCACGTCGGCCAAATAGCCTTTCTTTAATTTGCCTTTGCGGTCTTCTCTAAATTCCATGGCAGCACCGGCGGTGGTGAAGCTGTGCAGGGTGTCCATCAGGTTTTGCGATTGATTGGGGCACTCTTTGCGCAAGGGCATGCAGGTCATGGCGGCTTCCATGCCGAGGAACGGATCTAAAGGGGCAACCGGCCAATCGCTATTAAAAGCGATGGGCACTCCAGCGTTCCTTAACGTTTGCCATGGGTAACACCATGGCAGCTTGTCGCCCACGCGGCTTAGAATTGGTTCTTTTGGTACCCAGGGCACGCCCACCCCCGCCATGGGCTGCAAGCTTGCGTGGATGCCAAGCTCTACCAGACGCGGAATATCGGCAGGGTCGATCATTTCAATGTGTTCAATGCGGTTCCTGGCATCGCGCTTGCCGTTTTGTGCGCGGACGTGCTCATAGCCATCCAGAGTGCGGCGCACGGCGCCATCCCCAATGGCGTGAACGCTCATTTGCAGTTGGTGTTTATCAACGCGCGCGGCAATCTCGTTGAATTCAGCAGCGGTGAAAAGGGGCGCGCCCGTGTTGCCGGGGTGGCCTGGGTAATCATCCAGTGTGAGTGCTGTAAAGGTTTCCAGCACGCCGTCCATGAACAGTTTCACGCGGCCAGAATGCAGCATGTTGCCTTTATATTGTGCATGCATGTCGGCGGCTTCATCAACGCGTGAAATCTCAAACGTGTTTTTCTGGTGGAAGGGTATTTCCACGCGGGCGTTCAGCTCGCCTGCATCAAGCAGAGATTGCAAAAGTTCCAACTGATAGAAATTGCCATCCATATTGTGCATCGAAGTGATGCCGAGTGAATTGGCGTAGGCGATGCCGCGCTTCAAATAATCAAGGTCCATCGCGCGCTGCTGTGCCGAGGCAGAAGGCGAGGGGTTTTCACCCGTGGTCATGCCCAACCATTCGCGGCCGCCCGTGGGAGTGAGGGCTTGCACCAGCATATAAGCGGCAGGTTCCAACAATTCGCCTGTGGCGTTTCCATTGGCGTCCAGCACAATTTCATTGCCCACCGGAAGCTTTCTGCCGCGCATGATGTTTGCCGCTTCAAGCGCCTTGGTGTTGGCCCACATGGTGTGGCGGTCAAAGCAGCCCACGATGAACGGCACGTCTGCCACAATGCGGTCCAACAGCTGGCGGGTAATGGGGCCATCTGCCCCCAGGCTTTGGTGCGCAATGCCATTGGCACTGATTATTTTCAAACCTGGATGTGCTCTGCGGTATTGAGAAACTGAATCATGAAGGGATTGAAAGCTATTGATATTACTTATGTTTAAGACATCGAGTTCGGCGGCACCTCCAAACAAATGCACATGGCCCTCGATGATGCCGGGCATGACAGTTTTACCCTGTGCATCCACCACGCGGGTGTGTTTGGCGCGGACCGACATGATTTCAGCACTGGTGCCTAAAGCCAGAATGGTGTTGCCAACAATGGCCAAGCTTTCCGCAAAGGGCCTGGTTTTATCCATAGTCAGAACGCGGGCATTGGTGATGATCAAATCCGGCTGTTGCATAAAATCCTCAAATTCAATTTGTCGCAGAATGTCCTCTTGCAAATCATCTGGCAAGAGCGGTAGCTTGTAGTTGTCGTTAACAATTGAAAGGAGGTGATCCCATGTCGAGTGAGTTCAACGCTAATGAGGCCCAGACTATGCGGATTAATTCCGTTGGGGTAACCGCCTAACAGAATTGCATAGATCGAAGCTTTTCTGAAGCTTCTCACGGTAGTGGCCACCTTCGGGTGGCCATTATTTTTTGATTGGGGTATGACGGCTCATGGCGCTTTATGATCTGTTGACTTACGACCACCGGCTGAACCCCATCGCATCGCGCCATTATTTTTCAAGGCGGCGCTTTGCGGCAGAAGATGCGCGGGTGAAGAATATGCCCTTGCGCGCCTTGCCCCGGGTCCATGGCGCGCCACCACAGGGCGGTATGGGTCCTGTTTTGTTTGCAGTGGCTGATGAAAGTTACGTGGCGCGCTTTGCCAATATGTTTGCAAGTTCGGCAGCACTGTCTAGCCCGCAAAGTGCAGTGCATCTGCATGTGATTGGCGCAGATGTTTTGGCGCCCTTACCGAAAATTGAGCATCTGCCACAGCATTTTACCATCACCAGTGAGGCGGCTGACTTTGCAAAGGTGTCAAACGCGCTTAAAGGCCGTTACTGCCAATGCATGCGCTTTGTCAGGCTGGCACAATTTGTCAAGCAGTCAGGCCGTGATTACCTGGCCTTTGACATTGATGGCCTGTTTCAAAAATCATTTTCTGATTTCAGTTTTGAAGGTGATGTTGGTCTGGTTTTGCGGCCAGAGTTTTCTGATCCTGGTTTGCGCGTGAACGCAGGTATCACCTTCATGCAGGCCACACGTGCCGCCCAGACTTACGTGGACAAGGCTTCCACACATATGGTGCGCCACGTGCAACACGCCGCATTCACTGAAAAGCTGGACCAGCGCTGCCTCGCCTTGGCGATGGACAACAACGTGAAGCCCCTGCCGCCAGAGGTTTATACATTTGAGCCGGGGCAGGGGTATTTTTATTCAGCCAAGGGCAAAGGGAAGAATGATGAGTTGAGGGAGGCATTCAATCGATTGACTAACGCCACCCTCAATTCAGAAAAGACAACTTAGCATCATTGAATATGTACACTGTCACCGCGTAATCACGCTCAGGTTTTCTTTGCCGCGTTCATGTTATCCACCAAGTTGGGATAAGGCCTGCCCGACTTGGACGCGGCATTTTTTGCAGTGGCTTTTTGCTTCGGCGACAGTTTGGAAGATTTCCCAGCCGTCTTTGGAGCAGGCGTGTCCCACACGGCCTCATCAGTTTTTGCCGCCATGGTGGTTAACGCTTTTTGCCGTCGATCACTTCCCGCACAGCATCCTTGGCACCGCCAACAGCATTTTGCACTTTACCCGCAACCTTGTCGGCCTTGCCTTCAGCTTGCAGTTTTTTATCGCCAGTCACCTTGCCAATGGCATCCTTGATAGAGCCTTTAACCTGCTTGGCCGAACCTGCTACACGATCTTTATCCATGATATACTCCTCTGGTTTCGATGGGATTTTAACGCATGTTCATTCCAAATGTTCCACAAGGATAAAAAGCTTTTTGTGATCGATCTGCACGGAACCAACGTTTGCTTTTGCGGTTCTTAGTGAGGGGCAATTATGCCCCTCCAGGAGAGTTAGACATGAATAAACTGATTTTGACGACAGCAGCGATTGGTTTTCTGTGGGCCATGCCAGCCAGCGCAATGGACGCCATGAAGTGCGATGAAGCCACAATGACCAAAATGACCACAGATATGGGTGCCATGACGGACCCAGCCATGAAGATGAACAAAGATATGGCCATGAAACATATGGACATGGCCAAAGCAGCAATGACCGATAAAAAGATGGAAGATTGTTCCGCAGAAATGGGCATGGCTCAAATGAGCATGTCCATGAAGTGTGATGACGCTTCAATGACCATGATGAAAACAGAAATGGATGCCATGAAGGATCCAGCAATGAAGCCCGCCATGGACGAAGCCATGAAAAACATGGAAATGGCAAAGATGTCCATGAAAGATAACAAGATGGACGAATGCATGACAAACATGGGCGCTGCCATGGATGCTATGCACAAGAAGATGTAATCACCATTGATTACCGGACGAATGAAGCGAATAAAATCGCTTCATTTTTCTTGTTTCTTTAAGTTACGTTGACACCTGATTTAACTCCAAAATGTAAAAACCCTGCCATTTGAATACCAAACATTTCAGCGGTAGGAAGGGAAATTTTTATTGAACCAAGGGCAGGGGTAAGAAAGCGGAATTGCAGGGGGTGTAAGATAGTCTGACGGCGCGGGGTGAGATTAGTTGGGCGTCAGCGCAAGCAGTCAGGCTTTTATGATATGCCAATCGTCACCATCTCTATCCGCTTTCTCATTGACACCGCATCTTTGAACAGCGCTAAAGCTTTCTTGCCCATAATCGGCGAGTTCAATCCAGGGCCAACTATCTATCCCTGCAACTTTCTTCACTTCTTCCGAAGGTTTATCAGGCGACAGCAATACTGGAAAAATTCTGACAGAGTCATTCAATGGTTCAGCAAATTGCTTAAGCAGCTTGATGCGTTTTGCTTTAGATATTAGCTGCTTCTTGTTCCACCCTCCGGCAGCTTTACATTCCATGAGAATAATATTGTTCCCGAAAGCAACCAAAAGATCAGTATCTTCCTGATTGCCCTGAATGAGGCGGTCTAGTCGATCTGATACGGGTGTATTAGAAAAACGCCCATTTGCTTCAACGTTAGAAAATTGCATTATTGCGCCAGCTATCCAGTCAAAATGATAGTCAATGGCCCAATATGCACCGCTGGGTATTTGCATAGTTGTTTCATTGGTTGAAAGTTTTGTGCCAAGCTTTTTTCGAAATCTCTCGCAAAGATCTTGATGGCCCAGAGCGTCTTGGATTAACCAGTAACGTTCTTTTCTATTGAACTTCTCCAGTGCTTCTACAAGCTTCGTCTCTTCTACAAGCTTAATTTCTTCGCCCTCAAAAATTTAATTGTTACCAGTACTGCCATTAATTACGGTGACATTTTTGGCAAAGGATTGAAGCGTAAAACCTCTGCTATCAGAATTTTTTCTGTTCATTCCCGCGGTGCTCATGTGCAAGCTTACCAATTAATCTTCGAACCCAAAAAGGCCTCCATCCAAATAGCCTGTAAAACCCCACGAACATCCACAACCGCTCTGCAGCAAGAAAACCTGCTGCCCATAATGGTGGGCAGGC
>JBBRNW010000038.1:0-6599 GCA_038230015.1 Hyphomicrobiales bacterium
CTGGACCGTGTCTCAGTTCCAGTGTGGCTGATCATCCTCTCAGATCAGCTAAGGATCGTAGGCTTGGTAGGCCGTTACCCCACCAACTACCTAATCCTACGCGGGCCCGTCTAAAGGCGATAAATCTTTCCTCGCAAGAGCGTATACGGTATTAGCGCAAGTTTCCCTGCGTTGTTCCGTACCTCTAGGAAGGTTCCCACGTGTTACTCACCCGTCTGCCACTGACATATTGCTATGCCCGTTCGACTTGCATGTGTTAAGCCTGCCGCCAGCGTTCGTTCTGAGCCAGGATCAAACTCTCAAGTTTGAAACAGCTCGATAATGGTAAACCATTATCATGTGATCGCAATGCGTATTAAATTGACGAGAGTATAATGTACACTCGATGTTTCCATCGAAGCTTTATTAGCTCTCTAAATATAAACGCAAACGACTATGTTTCGGTTGTTCAATCAGTTACCTGACCGAACCGCCAGGACACACGCCGCCTGCGCTTCTCTTTCTTTCGTTTACAATGTCAAACAGCGGGGAGCATTTCGGCTCCGAATACGCGACAGACATTTCCTTGCCCCGGTTCCCCTTTCAGGGACGCCGGCAACTTGGAGCGCCGATCGCATCTTGAATTTCCATGAGGCCTTAGGCGCTAACCGTACGCCCTAGGCCCTCAGTGAAGTGGTGTATAGTTCTAGCCCGCTCAAAGTGTCAAGCACCGTTTTTAAATAATTCATTATATTTTCAACGCGTTGATTTTACGAGGTAAATTTGATATTTCCGCAGCCCACTCTATGCTGCTTTGAGCTCGTTTAGAGCGTAGTGAATGAAAAAGTGGCGAATTATCCAAAAACTCTGGAACTTTTGAGTTTTATGTCATACGAACATCACAAAGTTTGCGGGCGCGCACCGTTATTTTGCCACGAACGAACCTCAGCATGGTTAACCAAGTGGAAACATCCAAATGTCATAATGATAAATGCAATTCAATTACAGATGAGCGCCATCCAGCTAAAAGGTTGACACGCTGGCACTGACCCGGCAAATCAGACGTCAGGCACTAGATAAAGTCATAATACGACCACGGGCAAACGGGTTGGTCAGTCACGAAACTTTGGGGATAGACGTTGAGGTGAGACACCAAAAGCAATATAAGGAACTCACCCAAACACCGATGAACAATCGGTCACTGACCTTGAGTCAAGAATTTCAACCTATTGATCTCGAAACCTCTTTTCTGGAAAACGAAGCCCATCACCGCTGGCTGCTCACCAGCTGTATTGCAGGTGTGACTGGAACGTTGATTGTGGGCAGTATTGTCTTGGGTCTGTTTGGCCGCAACGCCTCCCCACCAAACGCCAACGCAGCCATTCCTCCGCAAACGCAACTTGAAAATCAAGCACCGGAACCGACCAGCCAGGCCAATTTAAAAACCGCTACGGTCCCAAAAACGCAAGTGTTGGCAGAACGTGATTTGACTGGCGGCTATGCCTATCCAAAAATCACGACTGATGAACTGCCCTATAGCAATGACCGAACAACTGTTCTTGATGCCGAAATTCAATCGGTCAGCAACGAAAACGAAAATATCACAACGATAACCAAAACGCCGCCGCCTGAGCCTGTGGATGAAACGTTCGATCTGTCCAAGGGAATTACGCTCGTCGATGAGCTTGCCAATCGCGGTGTTGCCCGTGCCACGGCACAGGCCCTTGTCGATTCCATAGAACCCGTGTTGCCTGCAAAGATGATTAAAACAGGCACCAAGTTTGAGGTGACATTTGATCGCCAGATCGATTTTTATGGCCGCGAAGTCACCTTCCCTGTGTCACTGTCTTTCAATCCTGGCCCCAAGGAAACAATATCCGTTGATTCCGACGAAGATGGGCAGTTTACGGCACAGATTGAGGGCAAGGATGATGGCGCCAAATCGCAATATGCTGAAAAACCGCAAATCACCCAATTCCGCATCCGCACCCAAGTGGGGTCGAGTTTATATGCAACCGCCAAGGACAATTTGGTACCAGCCAACATCGTTTCTGAATTCACCCGCGTGTTTTCATATGATGTCGACTTTCAGCGTGAAGTTTCAGGGGCTGACACCTTTGAAGTTTTTTACGGCAATTCCTTAACCGGATCCTCCAGCAAACGGAAAGTCTTGCATTATGCAAAGCTCACAAATGATGGAGCTACAAAGACCTATTTCCGGTTCACATCGGCTGATGGTCAGACAGATTATTTCGATGAAAATGGACGCAGTGCATCCCGCTCGCTTTTGAAAACCCCCATTTCGGGTGCCAAGTTGACGTCGGGTTTTGGGGTGCGCGTGCATCCTCTTCTCGGCTATACCAAAATGCATGAAGGTGTGGATTTTGGTGCCTCAACTGGAACTCCCATTCATGCCGCAGGTGCGGGCATTATTGATATCGCAGGCCGGCACGGCGGTTATGGCAATGCGATTGTTATCAAGCACAATTCAAAATTCAAATCCCTTTATGCCCACATGAGCCGCTTTGCGGACGGCATCAGGCCTGGTGTTCGCGTCAACCAAGGCCAGGTTATCGGTTATGTGGGATCAACAGGGCGTTCCACAGGTCCACATTTGCATTACGAAGTGCGCATTAATGACAAGCCTACAAACCCCATGCTTGTCAGGGCATCTGGCGGTAAGCAACTGTCTGGCAAAGACCTGTTGGCATTCCGCATCAACAAGGAACGCATTTTTGCAATGATGAAAGATGCGCCGTCGGCAGCTCAAGTGGCTCAGGCCAACCAGTAATAAGCTTTACGTAAAGCTTTTCATCTTGCTCTCTACCAGGTGATCAACTTCACTCTGCAATGCTTGAAATGTAGCCATCAATTTGTGGCCATGATCTGTCAATGTTGCACCGCCGCCGCCACTTCCACCAGCCGCAGTTGCAATAACCGGAAGACCAAACATCTGGTTCATTTCGTTGATCAGCAGCCAGGCTTTGCGGTAAGACATGTCCATGGCGCGGGCCGCCGCAGAAATTGAGCCCGTGGCTGCGATGTGATGCAAAAGCGCAATCTTCCCTTCACCCAAGCGCACACCTTCGCCAAAATCAATTTTGATCAGTGCTTTAATTGCAAGAGCCATTGACCTTCATTACGCGCAATTGCCAGTTCCGCCAAAGCGAAACCACCACCTTGGCGGCAAATCATCAGTGCAAGGTTTTCACAGGCGCTTTTAAATCGGCACCCACAATTTTCCCGTTGAATGTGAAAATACCGTCTTTGACGCCAACCTCAACCACGTCATTATCCTTGACTTCGCCAGATAGAATTTGCGCCGCCAAAGAGTCTTGAATGGATTTCTGGATCACACGCTTCAAGGGTCTTGCTCCATAAGCTGGATCGTAACCTTTTTCCGCCAGCAAATCGCGCGCTGAGGGAGAGAGGGTCACATCAATTTTTCGTTCAGCCAAAAGCTTGCGCAGGCGCAGCAATTGAATATCAACAATTGCACCCATGTGAATGCGCTTCAACCTGTGAAACAGAATAATCTCATCCAAGCGATTGAGAAACTCTGGACGAAACGCAGCCTTCACCACACCCATCACTTGGTCGCGCACCTCTTCCACATCCTGGTTTTCACCAAGTGCCACCAAATATTCTGAACCCAGGTTGGAAGTCATGATGATCAAACTATTCTTGAAATCCACCGCGCGGCCTTGCCCGTCAGTCAGGCGCCCGTCATCAAGCACCTGCAGCAACACATTGAACACGTCTGGATGCGCTTTCTCAACTTCATCAAACAGCACAACCTGATAGGGACGCCGACGCACCGCTTCGGTCAGTGCACCCCCTTCATCATACCCCACATAGCCGGGCGGGGCACCAATCAGCCGGGATACAGAATGCTTCTCCATGTATTCCGACATATCAATGCGAACCATGGCGTGCTCGTCATCAAATAAATAAGAAGCCAGCGCTTTGGTCAGTTCTGTCTTGCCCACCCCGGTTGGCCCCAGAAACATGAAAGAACCAATCGGGCGGTTCGGGTCTTGCAAACCAGCGCGCGAACGCCGCACAGCCGTGGCAACAGCCTCAACTGCCTCTGCCTGCCCCACAACCCGCCTACCCAATTCTTCTTCCATTTGCAGCAAACGGTCGCGCTCGCCAGCAAACATTTTATCAACAGGAATGCCTGTCCACCGCGAAACGACTTGCGCAATGTGAGCTTCGGTCACGGCCTGCTCCAACATTTTGGAGCCGCTCTCATCTTCGGCAGCCAACAATTTTTTCTCAAGGCTAGGAATGGTGGCATAGGCCAACTCGCCCGCCTTGGCAAAATCACCTTTGCGCTGCGCCATCTCCAAATCTCGGCGCGCATTTTCCAGTTCTTCCTTGATCTTGGAAGCCGAAGCAATCTTGTCTTTCTCGGCTTGCCAATTGCGCGTCATCACGGCAGATTTCTCCTCCGTGTCGACCAATTCTTTTTCAATTTTTCCAAGCCGGTCTTTGGAGGCCGCATCTGACTCTTTCTTCAAAGCCTCGCGTTCGATTTGCAGTTGCATGATCCGCCGATCAAGTTCGTCCAGTTCTTCCGGCTTCGAGTCAACCTGCATGCGCAGCCGCGATCCAGCCTCATCCATCAAGTCAATGGCTTTATCGGGCAGAAAGCGATCAGAAATATACCGATTGGAAAGCTGTGCCGCAGCAACAATGGCAGAGTCAGTAATCCGAACACCGTGGTGAAGCTCGTATTTTTCCTTGATGCCGCGCAAAATGGAAATGGTGTCTTCCACTGTGGGCTCATTGACAAAAATTGGCTGAAACCGCCTGGCCAAAGCCGCATCTTTTTCAACGTGCTTGCGATATTCATCAAGTGTAGTGGCCCCCACGCAGTGGAGCTCGCCCCGCGCTAAGGCAGGTTTCAGCAAGTTGGATGCGTCCATCGCCCCTTCGGCCTTGCCAGCCCCCACAAGCGTGTGCATTTCGTCGATGAACAAGATTATGCCGCCAGCAGCCGCTGTCACCTCTGACAGTACCGCTTTCAAACGCTCCTCAAACTCACCGCGAAACTTGGCGCCCGCAATAAGTGAACCCATATCAAGGGCCATCAATTTTTTGTCGCGCAAAGATTCAGGCACATCGCCCTTGATTATGCGCAAAGCCAAACCTTCAGCAATGGCAGTTTTTCCCACACCAGGCTCCCCGATGAGAACAGGGTTATTTTTAGTGCGCCGCGACAAAACCTGAATAGTGCGCCTGATTTCTTCATCGCGTCCAATCACGGGATCAAGTTTCCCCTCACGCGCAGCTTCCGTCAGGTCGCGTGCATATTTTTTGAGAGCATCATAGCCTTGCTCCGAGGTGGCCGAATCTGCCGTTCGCCCTTTGCGAATATCATTAATGGCGGTGTTCAAACCTTGCGCAGTCAGGCCTGCGGATTTCAATATTTTTGCCGCGTCAGAGGGTTCAACAACAAGCGCCTGCAACAAGCGCTCCGCCGACACGAATGAATCGCCAGCCTTGCTGGCAAGCTTCAACCCTGTTTCAAAGACCCGTGCCAATTCAGGTGAAAGATAAACTTGCCCGGCCCCGCCGCCTGAAACCTTGGGCATTTTTGCCAAGGACTGTTCAACTGAAGCCAAAGCCATGCGAGAATCTCCCCCCGCAGCGCTGATCAACCCGGATGCAAGTCCCTCCTCATCATCAAGGAGAACTTTCAACACATGGTCAGGGGTAAATTTCTGGTGGCCTTCGCGCAGCGCCAATGACTGCGCTGATTGAATAAACCCGCGCGAACGCTCGGTATATTTTTCAAATTCCATCGTTCAAACTCCATCCAAGCACGCCACACCAAACCCCGAAGGCATAAGGTACGGCACCTCTGTTAGATTTTGGATATGGGAATGTTCGCCTCCATCATCAAGAAGCGGGGATGCAATTATTCGCTTGGAGTGTCTTGGCTGACTGGCGCAGATTCTGCTTCAACCTTGGGCTTGCGCGGACGGTATTTCCGCGGCGCGGCTTCAGCTGGACCAGCCAGTTCCGGAGAATCAACACTTGCAGCATTCGGCCGTTGCAGGAAAGATGGCGCTTCCCACTGGCCATCATGTTCGGCCACTGGGGCCGCAGGCACAGCCGCTACGTGCTCAACACCAGATTCTGCAGGCGCTTGCCCACTTTGATCAGCCACGGGGGCACCGTCGCGCGGTTCAAAATTCCGGTTGTTGCGGTTGTTTTGCCACCGTGGGCGGAAATTGCGGTTCGTATTATCGCGATTATTGTTGTCACGGAAATTGGTATTTCGGTTTTGGCGCGGTTGTTGGCCCTCCCCCTGAACGGGATTGGCGTCAACATCCGCTTGCGCTGTAGCCTCAACAGGAGCTGCATCGGTGCTGGCTTGATCGCTCTCGTCTTCGCCACCAGCCTGATCCTCGCCTTCTTCATCAAATTCTTCTTCGCCCAACCGGCGCGACATTTGGAGCGAATGGCCCACAGGCTGATTGGCCGCCCACAATCGGTAATAATGTTCCGCGTGCTGGTAATAGTTTTCTGCAGCCACACTGTCGCCTGAACTTTGGGCGTCGCGGCCCAGCTGCATATATTTTTCAGCAATCGTCTGCGTGGTGCCCCGC
>JBBRNW010000039.1:0-5344 GCA_038230015.1 Hyphomicrobiales bacterium
CAGCGACGAAATGATCGCTGAGGCACTTGCCAATGCGATTGCCTCACCATCTAAACGCTCAATCAGTTCATTCTGGAATTTTGGTGGTGCAACGGCACGCGTACCGGCTGCGGAAACCGCCTTTGGCGACCGATCTTTTGGTTGGATGTACTCGCTTGACTCGGTCTGGGAGCATGCCGAGGACGATGCCAAGGTGATGGACTGGACCCGCTTGGCTTGGTCTCGATTCCGACGCCACGCTCATGAAGGTAGGTTGTATCTGAACTTCGCCGGACAGGACGACGACAGCGCCGTATTGACGAAAGATGCATTCGGTCGGAACTTTGTGCGTCTTTCCGCGATCAAGGCAAAATACGATCCCTCGAATATGTTCCGCTTCAACCAGAACATTCCACCGACGGATCCATCAGGGCTGATTACTACTTCGAAGTGACCTACCACGGCGGTTCAATTTCCATTGAGAAGTTACCCATGTTTCTAACTACTCCGGTGACGATTCTGGAGAATGCTTAGAGCTTGGGGATGAGAATATTCCATTTACTTTACATCTATCAACTTTAACCCAAGGACAAGATAAATGACCGCATACACAAAATTAGGCACTACATTATTAGTGGCTTTATCATTTTTAAGTTTGACATATCCCCAAGTGGCAAATGCGACCAAGGTCGAGGAGGCCTACCAAAATATAAAGAATTGTATTGCTCAACCCGATCATCGCACGGTCAACGGCCCTGGCGCTGGAAGAGCGTGCTGCTCTATTTCTTTGAAGATATGCGTAATCTGTCCAACCGACCCCAACACCTACTGCACCACAACAACTTACAGAGGCGGAAAGCTGCCCCAATTCGAACGCCGGATCAACATTCCAAAAGTGAAAGCCAATTGAAAAAAGCAAGTCAGATTCAATAAATTAAAATTAGTGGTAGAGGAACAAATTAAATGACTACTTCTCATCTTCCGATTTCAAAACTTATTGCAGCCGCGATGTTTCTCCTTATAGCAATGGGCGCAATGGCTTCAGCTAAAGAACGTCAGACCAGTGCCGCAGGATTCAACCGATGCTCAGCTTGGTGCACGAGTCACAACACTTTTGGCTCAGCAAAATGGAAGCAATGCATAAAACGCTGCGACATCTACTGGTCCAAAAATGGCTCGGATACCCCTGTGGCTCAATAGGCCCGATGAGTTTCGAAGATTATGATGACACAGGATTACGGAGACAGATTACGAGGGCAGTGCTGGACTGCATCCCATAATTGAGACACGGTATTCATTTCACTATTTCACTTTCTCAATTACAAGTGCCTCTACCATTTGCATGGTATAGTGGTGCATATTTTAGGTCTATTTTTTTAGACTTCACATTCCGATTCTAAAGTTCAACTGGTTACCAGAAACAGCTAGTAGGTGCAAAAACGGTGCAAAATACTAATGACTAAAAATAATAAGCCATTGAAAAGCTTGGTGGCGAGAGAGGGACTCGAACCCCCGACCCCAGGATTATGATTCCCGTGCTCTAACCAACTGAGCTACCTCGCCAACGTGGCGGGATATAGGGAAAACAGGGGCACAAAGTCAAGCGGCAGGAACATCCACATCTGGTTCTTCACCTTTGTCATTCACCACAAATGTGCGCCATAATGAAATTGAGGCAAAATACAAAGAACAGAGCCCAAAGATGCCAAGCTGCACTTTATAAAGCCAGTCATCATAACCCGGATTTCTGCCGCTGATCACCAGGCTCAACGTCATCGCCGCCCACACCACTGTCATGGGAATTGTAATGCCGCGCCAATGTGAAACGCGCAAAGGGTGGACAAACTTGATGGGAACAAATGTGAGAACACTCAACACAACAACGGTGATCCCGTTAATCAGCCATCCCGTGTTTAACAAATAAAAATAAAGCGCAACAATATTCCAGATCGCTGGAAAACCCACGAAATAATAATCCGATGATTTCATGCCGACATTTGCAAACGTGTAACACGACACGGCCATGATCAAGGCACCTGCAATCAAGCTCCAGGTGTTTCCCTCAAACCAAAATGGCACTGGCACCATGTTAAACCAATAAATCATCAAAGCTGGCACCGCGACATAGGTGAAAAAATCAATGACCAGATCAAGCGAGGCCCCGTCAAAATTTGGAGTATATTCCGTAACCCGCGCTTTTCGTGCCAGTGAACCATCGACACCGTCTACAAACAGAGCAAGACCCAGCCACATGAAGGCAGCCGTCGCATCACCTTTCAAAACCGCAACAAGCGCCAAAAATCCAAGCACAATTCCGCTGGTTGTGAACGCATGCACCGACCAGGCAATGCCCTTCTTGATTTCTTTATCGAAATTTGGAGGCAGGTTTAATTTCGCCACTCAATTCTCTTTCTCTACAAGGCAAGCACGGCATGTTGGACGCTGGCACTGCGGGTAAAAGCGACGCGCGAAGTATTGGCGGCAATAAATCCGCCGCCCAACACACGAGCCCCCGTTCCAAGCGCATCATATAAAACACAAGCTTGTCCAGGTGACACACCATATTCTCCGCCTGCAATAGCAATCACCGCACTGTCTGCTTCCATTCTGATACTGGCTTCCACGGCGGGCCGCGTTGATCTGATTTTTACAAAAACGCGAAGTGGCTCAGACGTCAAAAATTGCTGCCCCAGCCAATTCAGATTCGAAATTGGAATTTCGTTTTGTTTGAGCGCTTCTCTTGGGCCAACAATAACCTGCCTCCTTGCACTGTCCAGCTTCACCACAAAAAGCGGGTCGCCGCCCCCAATGCCCAAGCCCCTGCGCTGGCCAATGGTGTAATGTATGATGCCTTCATGGCGCCCCAGCTTGCGGCCATCGATATGAACAATATCACCTGCATCAGCCGCGTCTGGCCGTAATTTCAAAATCACGTCCGCGTATTTTCCATCTGGCACAAAACAAATGTCCTGGCTGTCTGGTTTGTCTGCCACGCTCAAGCCAAGTTCATGCGCAACCGCTCGCGTTTCGGCTTTTGCCAGTTGGCCCAGCGGAAATCGCAAGAAATCAATTTGCTGCTGCGTTGTGGCAAACAGAAAATAGCTTTGGTCGCGTGCCAAATCGGCAGGTGTGAATAAATCGCGGTGAAGTGAAGTGGTTCGCCCGCGGCTTTCAATGTAATGCCCTGTAGCCAACGCCGATGCATCCAAGTCTTTGGCACGCGCCAGAAGATCAGCAAATTTCACCGTCTGGTTGCACTTTACGCAAGGAATGGGTGTTGAACCCTGAAGGTAGCTCTCGACAAAGTCGTCAATGACGGCCTCTTTGAACCGAGACTCAAAATCCAGAACATAATGAGGAATGGCGAGTGCCGCTGCAACGCGACGGGCATCATGAATATCTTGGCCGGCACAGCACGCACCTTTATGCCGAATGGCCTCGCCATGATCATAAAGCTGCAAGGTGATGCCCACCACGTCATACCCAGCGACCTTCAAAAGCCCAGCCACAACAGAGGAATCAACACCACCTGACATGGCGGCCACAATGCGATGCGATGAAGGGTTGCCATCCAAATTCATGGCTTCATGAACTTTATCGATGATGTGGGCTGAGACTTTCATATCCGTGCTTTAGACCGAATGACCGTGGCGCGCAAATCTGTGCCGAATTGGACCATTTGTTGAGTTAAATTGGTAAATTGTTCACAACCGCTTAGCTCATTTTTAAGGCCCTTCTGAGTAATATGTTGTGGTGCAGGGTCCCAACAGTTCTTGGGTCATGCAGGTGAGTTTGTGTGAGTTTGCGTATATGAATGGTCAGTTGCGTCCACGCGTCAATTATGTCATCGGCCCCGATGGCACACCTTTGACAATTGCCGATCTGCCGCCCCCCGGCCAACACCGGTGGGTGATCCGTCGCAAGGCGGAAGTTGTAGCGGCCGTCAGAGGCGGGCTTTTGAGTCTTGAAGATGCCTGCCAGCGTTATACCCTCACAGTTGAGGAATATTTAGGGTGGCAGCGCTCCATCGAGCGTCACGGCCTTGCCGGCTTGCGCACCACGCGCATCCAGCAATACCGTCAATAGCCTGATAGGTTTGAATTGCTGAAAGGCCGGATGGAAACATCCGGCCTTTTACGTTTTATTCTGACCCGTCATTCCAATTGTTCTGCATTGAAATTTAAAATCACAGACTATGCATAAAGATTAACACCGCACGGTTCGTCCCAATATCCAGAAAGTCTCCGCGATTGGGTTGCCCGTTTTAGAACACCAGTCGCACCAACAACAGTCTTGAGCCCATCAGGAAGACGACGTTGGCGATTGGAAACAAATTATCGTTAAGTATTTATTTTAAATAATTTCTATTGCGGATTACAGTGTCAGCGCATTTAATTGGTTGATATATTTCTTGCCGATTTCTAACACGCTCGCATTTAAAAAATTAATCAGATCGCGACTGGTTTAACTAAATGTACTGGACGGGAACGCTTCACTTCATCACAACAAGCGAATGACCAGTATACTCACAAAGCCTCAATTGACACTATGTTGATCTATTGTGTAGCTGTTGTTCATGCAGAGAATAAGCATGAACCGCAAATCAAGTTGCGAAGAGATTGGAAATGAAAAGCAGTAACACTGGCAATTCAGCAACCATGATTTTGATCGATTATCAGACGGCACCGAACACAACATCGAGGCCATTCACCCCGCTATTTTTGAAAACGCGTTAGAAGATGGCAAGAACAGGCTTTTCGCCAGAATCGTTTCGTCTATTAGAGGCATTGCAGTCGAACAATAACAAGGCATGGTATGCCGGTAACCGCTCGGCTTTCAAGGATCATTTGCTTCAGCCTTTTGAAGATATGCTGGTTGAAACTGGAGAGCGATTAAAGGGGCTCGAATTTGCGATGTCGGGTGGCTCCCAGACCATGTTTCGGCAAAATCGAGACGCCCGGTTTTATAAAGGGCCGAATTCTTATCACACATATGTCAGCGGAATGCTTTCGCCCTCCGGAACAAAAGATGCTTCCCTTGGTGTGATTTACGCGCGACTTACAATCACGGGTGGCTTCCTTTCTGCAGGTTTTCACGACCTGAGCACAAAGCAATTAAACAAATTTCGTGATCACATTTTGCGCAACCCAGACAAATTCAAAAACATCATCAAGGAGCTAGGTGTGGCGGGGCTTAGTTGTCCAGAAGATATGGACACGTTTGACATGCCAAGCCTTTCTCTTGCGACGATGCCAAGAGGATATGCCCAACACGCCGACACTGATCTTGCAGTTTTTATCCGGCGCAAAAGCTTTGCTATTTTTGAACTGACAACCAAAAAGGTTTGGATCACCAACACAATTCC
>JBBRNW010000040.1:0-5292 GCA_038230015.1 Hyphomicrobiales bacterium
CCCATTGCCGTCAACCTACCAGTGTGGGATGAACCTTCACAACGTTATTGCCCGGCAGGCGTTTATGAGGTTGTAACGTCCGAAGGTCAGGAACCGAAATTTCAGATTAATCACCAGAATTGCGTGCATTGCAAAACCTGTGACATCAAAGATCCGTCGCAAAATATTGTCTGGGTCGTGCCCCAGGGGGGCGAAGGCCCAAACTATCCAAATATGTGAGTGCTATAAGTAAGCTCGAATTAACTAAAGTGGCGCTTTGAATTCAATCATTAAAAAGCAACCATTTCCAGCAACCGGTTGTTTAACTGATTTGCGGTAAATCCCCTCCGATAGAAATTTTTCTGCGGAGTCCGAAATCATGAATGCTGGTCCACACAAGAGTTCAAAAGTCAGCCGCCTGAAAAGGTTTCTGAAGAGCGATGCTGGCAACATTGGTCAAATGCTGGCGCTCAGCGCCTTGCCGCTGTTTGCATCCTTGGGAGTTGCAATAGACACTGTGCGCCTCAACCGCGAGCAGACGTCGTTTCAAACTGCCGTTGACTCAGCAGTGTTGGCGGTTGCAGCAGATGATCGCTCGGCCATTGGCTATCAATCGGCCAGCCAGCAGGCAACGAGCATTGCGACGCTGAAAACTTTTGCCCAGCAATTTATTGATGCCAATTATGTGCCTTCAACGGGTGCTGCAAATGACATCACCATTGACTTGGCCATCACCAACCAAGAGATCATAATGACCGCCCATCATTCTGTTCCTACGGCAATCATGGGTCTGTTTGGTGTTTCAAGCACCATGCTGAATTCGACCTCAGTGGTAAAAAAAGCCATGCGCCCCGTAGAGATCACACTGGTAATGGATACCACCGGCTCGATGGGTACAAACAACAAGATCCAAGGTGCAAAAACAGCTGCTAAATCATTGCTGAACACACTTTACGGTGGTGTGTTGGCGTCTATTCCCGAAAGTGAATACATTCGCGTGTCATTGGTGCCTTTTGCAGCCGCTGTGCGCTTGGATAAAAACGCCAGCGATTACAATCTGGGTTGGATCGACACTGTCGGTTTGAACCCGCTTTCGAAGTTGAATTTCAATGATCCGACCTGGAATAATTACATGGCCTGGGGCCAGCTGAAAGCCAACGGCAATTCCATTCCCTGGAATGGGTGTGTGGAAGCCCGCACCGCCAATGCAGGTCTTAATGAAAACGACACAGCTCCCACAACTTCCAATCCGGATACGCTGTTTCCAGCTTATTTTTCGCCAGATACCCCGCCAACCACAGGTGGTCAGGGCAATCAATATGGCTATGATTATCTTTCAAACGACTACACGGCAAACATCACCACTGCGCAAAAGAATGATGGTTCCGATGCTGGCCGGTTGTATATTCAGGACAACCAGGTCAAGTATATCAACAAGTCAATCGCGGCAGAATCTGCAAGTTCAACGGGACCTTGGTCAGGTTGTGCAGCATCTTCCATCGTTCCTATGACTTATAATCGAAGTGCCATTGAGGCAGGTGTCGATGCCATGGCCGCAAATGGTCCAACCCTCATTGCCGAAGGCTTGGCATGGGGTTGGCGGACAATTTCGCCAAGCGAACCTTTCACAAAGGTTGCCGGAACAGCGTCAATCGCAGCAGCAAACATATCACCGTACAATGACGTGCGCTGGCGCAAGGTCATGGTGCTGATGACCGACGGTGACAATGATTTGAGTGCCGGCAGCTATGGCTTTAATGGTTCGATTTATTCAGCCTACGGTCGTGCGAAAGAAGTGGTGGCAAACAATCGCTTTGGCACGAACAACACAAGCCAGACGCAAAACGTGCTTGACCAGAACATGCTGGATGTTTGCTCGGCGATCAAAGCCAAGGACATTGAACTCTACGTCACGTCTTTCGGAACCGGCGTATCGGCACAAACAAAAAGCCGTTTGCAATCCTGCGCCACCAAGCCGGAAAATTATGCAAACTCTACAACATCTTCCGACCTTGTGGCCTTCTTTGATCACATCGGACAAGATGTTCTCAACAAGTCGGTTTACGTCAGCAAATAGGCGGCGGGTCTGAATCCCGGTTGAAAGGGCGGCAGCTTCAGGACTGAAGCGCCGCCCTTTTTGCTTGCGGCCATCCCTAAAAAACCCCAATCTGAGGTCAGGAATTATATTTCGATTACAGATAGGACCAAGATGAAACTCCGCATTGCTTTTTCTGCCTTAACTTTATTCTGCGTAACGCCATTCGCTTATGCCGATGTGCAGCCTGAAACAACTTTTGCAGGCAACTATCTGGCCAGCCGCAGTGCCGTAAAATTGCGGGACACGCAGGCTGCAACCGCATTTGTAACAGCCGCCATGAAACAGGATGATCAAAACCCTGTCTTGGTCGAGCGGTTGTTCCAATTGCAATTGGCCAATGGAAACCTGTCCCAAGCTGAAAACGCCGCCGAAAAAGTCATTGCCTTTAACAGCCAGCACCGCATGGCGCGGATTGTTCTTGGGCTTAAGGAATTTCGCGCCCGCCGCTATACTCAGGCGCGTGAACAATTTGCGGAAGCGGCTTACACGCCCGTGGGAGAACTGACCTCCACACTGTTGACGGCATGGTCCTACGCTGGCGAGGGTTCACTCAATGCGGCCATAAAAGAATTGGATAAGCTTGACACACAAACGGCATTCGCAAATTTCAAGGCTTTGCATACTGCGCTGATTTCTGACTATCTGGGATCAAATGTGAGAGCTGATGCCGCCTACAAAAAGGCCTATGAAATGGCGGGAACCAGCTTGCGCGTTGTGCAGGCTTACGGAAATTTTCTCGAACGCAATGGCCGCAGCACAGACGCACAAAAAGTCTATCAGGGCTTCCTTGCCGAGGTGAAACAAAACGTGCTGGTTGAGACGGCCCTGATGACTGCGATGGCTGGCAAAAAGCCAGAAGCCTTCATCACCACACCGGGTGCTGGGGCAGGGGAGGCGCTGTTTTCTCTGGCGAGCGCCATGAACGACGAGCAAAGCATAGATGTGGCACAGCTTTACGCTCAACTTGCCTTGGCATTCACAACTGACCAGCCTGTCAAGCAATCATTGCTCGGCGATATCTACAGTGACATGAAGTCCTATCAGGATGCCGTCAAAACATTCGAGCAAATTCCCCAGAATTCGCCGTTGCGCACTTACGCCGACACCCAGATCGCCATAAACTTGCAGCGCATGGATCAATCACCTGAAGCCATTGCAAGGCTGAAACTGGTTTTGTCCAGAAACCCGAAAAATGCCGAAGCGTGGACTTCGCTGGGGAACATTTACCGCATCACAGATAAATTTACTGAAGCAGTTGCCGCTTACACTGAAGCACTCAAACTGGTTCCGGCAGGTGAAAACGGCAATTGGCAAATTTACTACAACCGGGGCATTGCCCATGACAATCAAAAAAACTTTGAAAAATCAGAAGCCGATTTTCGTCAAGCCTTGGCTTTGTCAAAGGATGAGCCTTCGGTGCTGAATTATTTGGGATATTCATTGATAGACCGCGGCGTGAAACTGGAAGAAGCCATTGCGATGGTGAAGCGCGCTGTCGATCTTCGCCCCAATGACGGTTATATCGTTGACAGTTTGGGCTGGGCTTATTTTACCCTGCGCGATTATGAGCAGGCCGTAAATTATCTCGAACGCGCTGTCGATCTGAATCCGGCAGATGCCACAATTGCAGAACATTTGGGCGATGCCTATTGGCAAGTTGGCCGTAAAACAGAGGCCTATTTCCAATGGGATCATTCCAAGGTGAACGGGGCCGAAGGTGCTGATCTGGTGCGCGTGCTGGCAAAAATCAAAGATGGCTACAGTGACGCCAAAGCAATCGTGAAACAATAATTGGCTGAGTGGATTGTTGAAAAGGCCTGCGCCAAAATAAACTTGGCCTTGCATGTCTTGGGCCGCCGTGACGACGGCTATCACGAACTGGATTCAGTGGTCGCCTTCGCGGGTTTTGGCGATGAACTAAAACTGCGACAGGCAAAGCACACCACGCTTAGGGTGACTGGACCCTTTGCTGCCGAAGTGCCGCAGGGACCGGAAAATATTATTTTCAAGGCCATTTCAGTGTTGAGAGACGTTCTCAAATTTGAACTCCCGGGTTTTGAAATCATCCTCGAAAAAAATTTGCCCGTTGCGTCCGGCGTGGGTGGTGGATCGGCAGACGCTGCTGCAACGTTGCGTGCCATTCTGCGTTTGACTGCGCATAAACTTTCAGAAAATCAAATTCAATCGCTCGCCACATCTTTGGGGGCTGATGTGCCGGTTTGTTTTGCGCAACGCTCTTGCCACATGCAAGGCATTGGTGAAATCATCCGTCCACTGATGATTAGTCTTCCAAAGGCCATCGTTTTGGTGAACCCGCAAAAGCCGTGTTCCACACAAGCTGTGTTCGCCAAACTTGCGCTGACAAAAGGGCAATCGCATTTGCGTGAAATCGATATTGAAAATTCTCCGATGTGGCGCAACGATCTTACGGGTCCGGCGTGCAGCGTGGAGCCTGAAATCGGCCAAGTCTTGCAAATGCTAGCAGCTGAGCAAATGTTTTCTGCAGTTCGCATGTCAGGTTCAGGTGCCACCTGTTTTGGATTGGTTTCAAACCTGGCCGCGGCAAGTGCGGCCGCAGCTCGTCTCAGTGTCAGAAATCCGGGCTGGTGGGTGAGGGCAACCGAACTTTGTTAATGTGCGCGTGAAATGCAAAAAGACACTGATTCCAGCAGTGCCAATTTCAGTTCGCTCTCAGGAAAAATCGCCAAGGCATCGCAGGCCATGGCGCCGTAATGGCGCGCCCGGTCAATCGTATCGGTCAGTGCTGCGTGCCGCTCCATCAATTTTATGGCATAGACAAAATCATCACCAGTTTGGTTTCCGTCTTCAAGACAGCGCTTCCAAAAATTCCGTTCCTCTGGCGAGCCGCGCCTGAAAGACAAAACCACAGGCAAAGTGATTTTACGTTCACGAAAATCATCACCTACGTCTTTGCCCAATGCAGTGGCTTTGCCGGAATAATCCAGCGCGTCATCCACCAGTTGAAAGGCAATCCCAAGATTGCGGCCAAAAGACTCCAACGCCTCCTGCGCATTGCGGGGTTTTCCGGCAATAACACCCCCCACCTTACAGGCGGCTGAAAAAAGTGCGGCGGTTTTTGCACCCACCACTTTCAAATAGGAATCTTCTGTCGTGGAGGTGTCTTGCGAAACCGAAAGCTGCAACACTTCGCCCTCGGCAATGGTGCAGGCTGCATCTGACAAAATGCGCAAACA
>JBBRNW010000041.1:0-4723 GCA_038230015.1 Hyphomicrobiales bacterium
ACCAATACCATCGGTTTTGCCACGGCAACGTCGTCTAACCTCGGAGCGATTACCTGATGGCTAACGCACGACGCGGGGAGGGTTCCATCGAGATCGATGGGACCATCTACAATCTCAAGCTTGATAACAATGCCTTTTGCGTGGCCGAAACTGCCACCGGCTCAACGACACTGGAACTGTTTCGGCAGATGGACCGAGGCAGTTTTTCGGCAATCCGGGCACTGTTTTATTGCTCTCTGCTTTCAAGAAATCCGACAGTTACAATTGAAGGTGCCGGTGACTTGATCGATGCTGCAGGAAACAATGTTGTGATTGATAAGCTTTCAGAGCTGATCCGCATTTCATTTCCACAGGCTGAAACTGGCGGTGAAGCAAACCCGACGTAGCAGAAACGGAGTGGGATTGGGACTCGTACTATCAGCAATGGTTAGAACTTGGCCTCGACCCAGATCGTTTCTGGTCCAGCACGCCGCGTGAAATGCATGCGCAATTCAAAGCGCAAAAGGCAATTTTAATCCGTGCCCACAATGATCGCGCCTGGTTGGCGTGGCACATTGTTGCCCTGAAATATGTAAAAGAATTCCCCACCCTCAAATCTCTTTTGAGTGATGGCGAAAATCCAAAACCCACAAGTCGCACATGGCAAGAACAAGCCGCTGAAGCAGAAGCCTGGGCAATGCGCTCAAAATAAGAGGAACATTTAAAAGATGGCTGGCAGTGCTCAAATAGGCTCTTTGCGTGTCGCGCTCGGCTTGGACAGTGCACAGTTTGAAAACGGTGCCGCAAAAATACAATCTAGCCTCTCAACACTCTCTGGTTCATTCAAGGCATTCGCTGCCAATGCTGTTGCCGCGTTAAGCGTTGGCGCATTAACAAATGCATTTTCATCCATCGTTGATCATATGGACGAGCTGGGGAAAGCTGCTCAAAAGATCGGCATTCCAGTTGATGAACTATCGAAGCTCGAATATGCAGCGAAGTTGGCCGACCTGCCATTGGAAAGCCTACAAACATCAGTCGTTAAGCTTTCAAAGGGTCTTGCTGAGTTTCAATCAACCGGCAAAGGTGCAGCTGGTGGCGCACTGCAGGCGATCGGTGTTGAGGCTTTAACTGCCAACGGAAAACTGAGGCCGACGTCAAATATCTTGGCAGACATAGCTGAGAAGTTTGCCGGAATGAAAGATGGCGCAAACAAGACTGCATTGGCGGTTGCGCTGTTTGGTAAGGCCGGAGCGGATATGATTGTTCTTTTGAACGGCGGCAAGCAGTCTTTGGTTGATGCCTCATCCGAAGCCACCCTTTTTGGAATTGTTGTAAACAGCAAGGCATCGAGAGCGGCGGAAAATTTCAATGACAACTTGACCCGACTGCACGAAGCTTTGACCGGCTTTATTCAGCAAGGCATAGTTATTCTGTTGCCAAGATTGGTTGAAATGACCAATGCTTTTGTCGATTTTTCAAAAAGCGATGCGCCGCGGCAATTCTTTCAATCTCTCTCAGTCGAGATACAGAACGTTTCTGACTCTCTGGCAACAAGTCAGAAAGAGCTTCAAGGTTTTTATAGCTTTCTCGTTGATGGCCCAAAGTTCTTGCAGCCTTACATTGACAGCGCGGACAAGGCTTTGGGCATTGGAAAGTACAATCAACAGCGCCAAGTCAATGATGACAAAAATCTTTTGCACCCGGCGCTTAAATTTGTGGAGTCTGGCAAAGGTGATCTAGGTCCAGTCGGACCATTAAAAGATGGACCAGCCTTGCCCAGCCCAGAGGTTCATGCAGCAAAATTAATTCCGCTCAAAAAATCTTATGACGATCTAGCTGCGGCTGCAAAGCGGGCGTTTGATAGCACGCGTACACCAATGGAAAATCAAAACATTCGTTTGGCGGAGCTAAAAAAACTTCTTTCTGAGGGCAGGATTACGCAAGACACCTACAATCGTGCAGTACAACAGGCCAAGACGGATTACGTCAACGCTGCCAACTCGCTCAACACATACGAAAGCCAGATTAAAGAAACCACCAGCGTCATGGAAGAATTCGGCGCAATTGCAAAAGATGCTTTTTCGTCATGGATCGACTCTGCCATTGACGGCACATTTAATCTTAAAAACTCTCTTGTTGATCTCGCAAAGCAGCTGCTCAAATTTGAAGCAAACAATGCTCTTAAATTACTTCTGAATGGCGGCGGCCAGACCACAAATCCACTTTATGGCGGATCATCTGGTGGCGGCTTTGTTGACATTTTCAAAAGCCTGTTGGGTTTTTCCTCTGGCGGAACGATCTTGCCCAGCGGTGGTGGTTCAATCGACAGTCAAGTCGTAATGTTTAAAAAACGTCCAGATGAACAAGTAAACGTTGGCACACCAGGTCAGTTAGGTGGTGGCCGATCTACCATGAAGGTGATCGTAAACAACTACGGTCGTGAACCAGTGCAAACTTCGCAAGATGGTTCGGGCGCGCCGATCATCAACATTGGGAAAATACTGACTGACAAGTTGGAAGGTGAATATGGCCTTCGCAAAGTTCAGAACAGGCGGGTGTGATGGCTGCAACTGCATGGCTTGCCAGCCTTCCACAAGCACCGCTGGCCGCCAACATTCAGGAGGTTCTGGGTGAAAACAAGCTTTCGTTCAAACCTGATTACGGCGATCCTATTGAGCGAAATCGGTTTACTTCAACCAGTGATACTGGCGTCATGTCTTTTCAGATGACATTGCAGCAATATCGGGATTTCAGGACATTCTACAAAACAACACTTGGCTCTGGCGTTTTGGATTTCAGTTTGTATGACGACATCTTGGGCGCGGTCAAAGACTACCATATTGATTCCAGCCCCACCGCATCACGAAATGCGCCAGATGGCATAGTTGTCTCATTTAATGTGTTAAGGCGTACCTAATGCCAGCCCTTCCAGCATGGACCACCGCATGGGCCCAAGCGCGGGCAAGCACCGAGCCCGCAATTGCTCTATTGACACTTTACCACCCACAAATGGCCGACGTGTTCATTGCCCGCAACAGTGAAAATATCACCAGCCGGGGAAACGTTTTTGTGAAGGGCTGGTTTGAGCCGAACATTCTTGCCGATGGAGCATCTGCACCTCGCGCGCAGATATCAATGTCAAACATCAACAGGACGATTGGCATCATGTTGCAGCGTTTAATTGGTCCCATGCAGGCTACCATTGAAGTGGTGACCCCAACGCACCCTGATGAGCCTTTATACCGTGCGGCCAGACTGTGGGTGCGAGGTCTGCAAATTGATCAGACAACTATTACTGGTGATCTCTCGCGCCAAGACCACGATGCCGAAAGCTGCGGATTGGTGAGAGTTACACCGGGCCGCTTTCCTGCAATTTTTAGAAAATAGGTTCAGCAATGTTCGCCGATCAATATTGTGGCTTGCCTTACAAAAGAATGGGCAGAGATCGGGCCGGGCTGGATTGCTGGGGCTTGGTGCGGCTTGTGCTGCTTGAGCAGCTCGGCCGTGAATTGCCGCGCTATGATGGAGACGATCCTGAAGGCTGGTCGATTACCGCTCACAGCAATGCCTTCGCCCAGGTCAGCATGCAGGATGCACAAGTGCTGGACGTGGCCATTTTGACGACCGACGTGAAGGTCAAAGGCGGCTGGGTTTCTGCGCCTGTTCATATTGGTGTGTTCATCACGCCAATCCATGTTCTGCATATTGTGGCAGGTGGTATTTCTCAGCCTGATCTCGCCAGCACCTTGCATATTGCCAAAATAGTAAGGGTGGCTTGAGGTAATGGACATTATCTTATTTCCAAATCCGGTTTTGCCGCCCACCAGGCCTGTGAGGCTTACTGCAACAAAAAGCATTCTGGAAATCCTGCACGACGTAAACGCACCAGAGTGGTTTATGGAATTCGGCGTTGTTGCCCTGAACGGCCATGTCATTGACCGCCAAAATTGGCAACGGGTCAAAATCAAGAAACACGCAAAAGGTGTGCTTGAGCTTTATGTGGTGCCAGGCAAGGGCAAAACCTTGGCACTCGTTGCAACGTTGGCTTTGGTTGCAGCCACGACCGCCATCAGTTTTGGTGCTTTAGGTCCGGCTGGTCTTGGATTGTTAGGTGCATCCTTTGCGGCAGGTGGCCTTGGTGCCTCATTGGCGGCGGCTGGTCTGGGTTTGGTGGGAAACTATCTGATCGCAAGATTGACGGCACCCTTGCAGTCTGGCGGAGCTTCCGCTGTTGCACAAAATAGTCTGGGTCAAGCTGGCATTTCTGCAAATTCCGTGACGCCACTGCAAACCTTGCCGGTGGTGTTTGGAAAAATAGGCTTTTCACCACCGCATTTGATGGTGCCTTATACAGTTTATATGCAAGACGAAACCCGCGTTGTGGCCGTTGTGGGGTTGGAGGGTCGCAACTTAATCGAGAATATTCTCATCAATGGTTTGACAACCGACAAGTTTCCGGGGCTTGTGATCGAAACCCGTGAAGGTTCGTCTGGTGACACGCCACTGACTTTGGTATCAAGCACAGTGATCGAGGTTCGGTCCAACGTCACCATGTCGGCATTTGAAACGGAAGCCCTGTCAGATTTCGGCGATAACCTGAAAGACCGCACAACACCGGCCAACTCAATTCCGGAGTGGCACTATTTCAAGACAGTAGATAATTGGGACATGTTCACACTGCGGCTCTTGTTTCCGTCCGGCATTGTCAAAACTGACAGCGCCGAAAATGCGATGGTGCCGG
>JBBRNW010000042.1:0-4339 GCA_038230015.1 Hyphomicrobiales bacterium
ATAGATTTCCAACCCCCAGATCAGCCCATTTTTTAGAAGCCAGAATGGCTTTCAACAAGGCTTCCAGATCAATCATCCGCGTGCCACCGGGGGCACGTTTCACCAGTCCACCTTTTTCCAAGCCATCGGCAATGGGTTCCCAGGTTTGCACAACCAAGGGAGAATTGAGAATGACTTGGCTGCGCCGCACAGCAACTTGATTTTCTTTGGCTATCTCAACCATGACGGAAGATGACGGCCAAAGAAATTCAGGGTTTTGCTTCAGCAGCTCAGGTTGGCGCACCATTTCAACCGAGCCTGCCTGCCGCGCTGCAAGTTCAAACCCTTGGCGGCGCAAGGCCGCTATGGTGGCAGGATTGCCCAAAAACCCGATTTTTTCCCCACCTACAAATCCTGTAAGCTTGGTTACGTTTTGCAACAAGGGTGTATCCTGCAATTGCAGATAGGCTTGCGTGCCAGCGGCACCAGCCACCAGCAAGCCAATTCCAAATCCACGGCGCGTCATGTTCATGCGGGCTGCCCGAGATCTTCCTTGATCGCGCGCTCGATCAACCGCAAATCTACATCAAGCCCCGCCAAATCAGACTCCATCAAGCTGTCAGCATAATGGCTGAAGGCATCATCCAGTTTTGTAATCACGGCTTCGGCCTCTTTCAGGCGCGCAGGATCGGGGTTGCGCTGCTTTTCAAGCACGCTGTAGCTTTCAGTCAGTTGCGCCGCTGAGGGCAGATAGTAAGTTAAAAAGCGTTGCACGGAAGATAGCCGTTCCGGTTCTTTTTCAACGCCAGACACAATGCTTTGCGCCGTACCCGACAGGCGTTCCACCACAGCGCGAATTTTAGCCGAGCGAATAGTACTGCCGCCCACCTTCAAACGTTCAACTGCTGGCATGGCTTCAACCAGCACCTGGCGCGTGAGGTCAAGCTTTCCGCGCGCCACTTTGGACACGTCAATGCCTTCAAACAATTTGCGCGGTGTAAGCAACAAAATGAGCCCGGTAAAGGCAACAGCACCAGCCCCCAGCGCCAGAACATAAGGCAGTTGGAAACCAAACACCAAAACCGGGATGAGAATGCCAGCCACGCATCCTGCCGCCAGCCAGTTGCGGTCATCGTTAAACACCGGCGGTCACTTTCAAACGCAGGCCGTATTTCTTCATCTAGTTATACCCCCGCACAGACCGGAATGCCCCGACCAGATCCTTGGTGCCATCAAACACGCGCGCCCCTGTGGTGGCAGCCAGCGCATCCAGTTGGCTCCGCTCCGCGTTGCCAAATGTTATCCCAAAAATTGGCACGCGGCGATCTTCTGCCGGATTGCCTGTCAAAAATTGTGCGCCATTACCCTCGCTGCGGCCATCCGTCATGATCACAATGGCAGGCAGATAATCTTGCGCACCCAGCAAAGTTTGCATCCGTCGCTTGGCCTCAGCCGCACAGCCATACATATCTGTGCCCCCTTCGGCGTGCATTTGCGAAACTTCGGCCACCACTTGGGCTTGCTCTGCCGCTGACCCAGAAATTTCAGTCACGCTGCCCACACGGTCGTTGAAGGGAATGACAATGATGCGGTCCTTTGCTGACCACTGGATGAGAACCTCGGAGGCTTGCACAGGGTTAAACAAAAATTGCATGGCCCCGCGCAATTGGCTTTCGCCTTCGCCACCCATACTGCCTGAAAAATCCAGACAAAACGCCGTGAGGGAAGGCCTGCGCAAGGCTTCCTGATAAAGCACCAAAGCCTGCCTGATCACACCGGGCTCCGGCATGGGTGTTGTAGTCACCAGGCGCGCCGGATCAAAATTCCACTCAGGCTCGGCAGCACCTTGCACACCGCCCACGGGAATGCGCCGCCCGGTTTTGGCAATCTGATTTTGCACATCGGGTGTCAGCAAATATGCTTGCAAGTCCGTAAAGAATTTTTCCACATCAGCGCCGCGCCCTCGCTCCACAAACCCCAGCGGGCTATCGGCCTGCGCCACCCCTTCTTGCGGATAAATGGCATAAAGCGTTTCTTTGCCTTTGGCACGCAGCTTGTCGTTGGTGTCTTTCAACACCGCTTCGTAATTCCACATGGCATCATAGGTGACACCCTTGTCAACAGCGTCAACATAAAGATCAGCCAGCCAACCGCTGGACCCGGCCGAGCGTTCAACACCGCGCAAAAGTTTTGTGACCATGTCAAGAGCAGGGCCTTGTAACTGGTCCTTGCTTAAAACACCCTGGTTGCCAAGGGCTGCAGACAGCATGGCCAAGTAAGCACTGGCACCGGAGTTTGATTGTGTGGCCGATGTCATTAAAAACCGCAGTTTGCCTGCTTCAACAGCACTCAGAATATCGCGCATGCCAATGGGTTTGCCGGTCCAGCCCAGCTGTTCAGCCTTGCCCTTGCGCACGCCCAAAACAACCGGGCTTTGCGAAATGGACTGCAGCTTGGTCACACGCCGCGAGGTATCAAACATGTTGATCCAGATGCTGGATGCAGGCCAAACAGCATCCACACCCGCATCTTCACCGGGCCTCAGATTCAAACCAATATCCAGCGAGCCTTTGTAGGTGAGCGTGCACGTGGCGCGTTGGCTTTTGCAAAACTCTTGCACCAAAGGCTCCAGCGGCTGGTTTTCCGAGCCTGATACAATAGCAAATTCCGGCCCCGGCGGCGGCTGGCAAGATGCCAGAACCAGCCCTGTCAGTGCACATGCCAACAGTCTCCAAAGTGCGGCCATGCGTTAGACTTTGGCTTCGGCAAGGGTGCGCCGCAGATCAGATGTCATGGTTTCCATTTTCTGTTCGGCTGCCGCGCGTTTGTCGCGCCCTTCCGCCTGAATTTTCAATACGCCATTAATCGTGTCAATCAGATTGGTATTGGTCAGTTGCAGGGTCTCAATATCGATGATGCCGCGCTGGGATTCTTTTTCGATGGCAATGGCCTGATCCTTCATCATTTCAGAAGCCTGCTTGATCATCTCATTGGTAGCATCAGTCACCGTCTTTTGCATGTCCAACGCCTGCTTCTGGCGGGTGAGACCTAGCAGCAGGATCATTTTCTGCTTCCACACCGGAATGGTAAGCGACGATGTCGCCTGCAAGCTTTCAATCAGCGTCTCGTCGCCGGCTTGCACAATGCGGATTTGCGGCATTTGCTGCAGCGCAATCTGGCGCGCCTGTTGTAAATAATAAATGCGCTTTTCCAAACGATCCAGTGCCTGCAGTGCATCCTGATAAGCTTGTGCTGCAAGCACGCCATCAGACTTGTCCTTGGCGGCATCAGCTTCGGCTTTTATCTCAAGCAGTCGGGAGCTGCGAAATTTTGCATCGAAATTTTTACCCGCCGAAATATAAGCCTCCAGCGTGCCGATCGATTTGCGGGTTTCATCATGCAGTTCATCAAGCACCGCAATATTGCGCTTGAGCGAATCTTTGTGCTTGTCGAGCACGATGACAATGCCATCAATCTGGCTGGCCACATCTTCAAAACGTGCCGTAAAATGACGAATGCGGGTTTGCACGTTTGAGAACATGCGGGTCAGAAAATTACCTTCACTCATCTTGGCGGGATCAAGGCCCTTGGCCTTGTCGATGATGTCGATCAGCAACTTGCCTGTGGTGCCCATATCCTGGTTGCGGGTTTGCGCCAAAATTTTATCGGCATAGGCTGTAACATTGCGTTGCGCACCTTCGCCGAAAGTTACAATCTGGCTGCGGTCGCTGATATCAATGGTGGCCTGGATTTGTTTAACTTCTTTGGAGTCAGCCTTGATTGCAGGTACAGCTACAATTTCAGCATTTGCAATATCAGTCATCTTCCATATCTCCCAGCCAGACTTGCAACATGGTATGGATTGACGATTCCTGCAACCTGCTGGCGTGAAGAAATCTTTGCGCGCCTGCACGTGAACATCATCAGACTGTCATCTGGTTGTTGCAGCAGCTGTGGCAGACCTAAGCCCCGTCTCACTCCCGCCACAAGCGGCAAAATTTTGCCACATCTCAAGCCCTTTGCCTTGGTTTTGCCACCAGAATAACAGGGTTGTAATGTTTTCGTAATGTCTGCGTAAGTGACGCTCACCGATGATGAACCATCAAAACATGATGGAGTGTCAAATATGTTTGCCTTATCTAAGAAAACGGTTCTGGGGTTGTTCACCGCAGGTCTTCTGGGCGCAACTGTGCTCACCTCAACTCTTGTGGCAATACCGTCGCAAGCTGTTCAGGCTGAACAAGTAGCAACCTTCAACCCTACACAAAGCTTGGCTCCACTCGTGGAAAAAGTGATGCCTTCAGTGGTCAGCGTTGAAGTAAAAATCGCCAACACCAGCGCTAATCTGGAAAATGGTGAT
>JBBRNW010000043.1:0-3994 GCA_038230015.1 Hyphomicrobiales bacterium
TGATATGCGGGAGGATCTCTTGGCGAAGTTGCGAGTTGGTGACAGCCTGACCGTGCGAGTGCCCACACTGAATGCCAATTGCGCGCCTGTTATGCTAGTTGAAATAACTGAGATCACACTCCTAATAATAGTTGAAGGGGCCCCTTATGAAAACTGCGATGCAATATCTTGAAGAAGCAAATGCTGCCGTTATACGCATTCCATCAAAGGCAGCCGTCGCTATTCATAAAAAGGGTGGGGGTATATTTATCGACGTACGCGATAGTGCTGACATAGCCAAGCGTGGAACGGTTGCTGGCGCATTCCGTATTCCGCGTGGATTTATCAAGTTTGCAGCTGACTTTAGCTTGCGATACCATAACGAGCCGCTCAAAAAGAATGAGGACACTTATTTTGTCTGCGGCCTTGGCGGTCAAGCTGCTCTTGCCGGATATACATTGAAAGAAATGGGCTTTAAATCCGTAACCAATATTGGCGGATTTAATTATTGGAAAGAAGCGGACGGACCTACAGAAAAGGCGTAAGTTGCCAATTTTAATTTTAACTATGACGATGAATGGGCACCTATATTTTATTGTAAGTGAACAGCACCCCTGATCGGGTTCATGCCTCAAGTTTTGATATATAAGTTCATTAGAAGGCGAAAACTCCGATCTCAATTCAACACTCAGTTACGGGCCACCAGCGCCAGTGACTATTCCAATAACGAGCGCTCATGTTAGAAACGCACACAGTGCCCATCAATGATTCTTCGCGCTGGCGGGTTTTGGCAATACTTGCGCTTGCCATAGTGCTATCTCTAACAAATTGGTTTTCGGCCACCGCAATCATGCCAGAACTAAAGTATGATTGGCACCTTTCCGTCACTTCATTGGGGTGGCTGTCCAATGGGGTACAAATTGGCTTCGTCATCGGAGCTTTGGCCGCAAGTCTGGTCAACTTACCGGACATTGTGAAGCTCAACAAGCTAATGGCAGGTGCGGCACTGCTAACATCTTTCTCAAATGCGGCCTTGCTGCTTTCACCAAGCCCCACAATTGCCGTGGTGTCTCGGATTGCAACTGGCGTTGCTCTCGCCGGTGTTTATCCCCCTGCGCTTAAGTTGGTGGCGACTTGGTTCAATCGAGATCGGGGTTTGGCGCTTGGCATCGTTATCGGGGCCTTAGCGCTTGGCTCATCTCTCCCGCATCTTTTTCGCAGTTTTTCTGATCAACTCGATTGGCGATTGGTTATGGGGGCCTCGTCATTCTCGGCAATCGTCAGTAGTGCGCTGTTTTATGGTTTCACTCATGAAGGTCCTTATGCTTTTGGCCGTGCCGTTTTCAACCCATGTCAGGCTGGTGCCGTATTTAGAGATCGCAATCTGATGCTTGCCAACCTGGGGTATCTTGGACACATGTGGGAGCTCTATGCAATGTGGGCCTGGCTTCTAGTGTATGTGAAAGAGTCTTTCATCGCGCAAAATCTTATGTTGGGAGGCCGAGCTTCGCTACTTACTTTTGCAGCTATTGCCGCAGGCTCTCTCGGTTGTATTTTGGGTGGTGTACTCTCAGATCGCTTCGGCCGCACGCTCATAACTTCGGGCATGATGATAGTCTCTGGGTTTTGCTCGCTCACAATTGGGTTTGCTTTTGATGGCCCTCTTTGGCTGCTTACAATAATCGTAATCATTTGGGGCGCTTCCGTCATTGGAGATTCGGCGCAGTTCTCAGCTGCCATATCAGAGCTGGCAGATCAGCGCTTTGTCGGCACCGCCCTGTCGGTTCAATTAGGTTTGGGCTTTGCTCTTACAGTATTTGCCATTTGGCTCTTGCCGCAATTTGCTGCTATTATTGGATCATGGCGCTGGGCATTTTTAATATTGGTGCCAGGGTCGGCAATCAGAGCTTTCTCAATGCTGCTATTGCGCCGCAGCCCAGCAGGCTTACGTCTTGCCAATGGGAAAAAGTAGCTGGTAATCAATGCAAAAATGGTTGCAATCAGAGACTGGACTGGCGCAGATCATTTGATACTAACCGGCTGGACCACCCTCAATTCAGCCGACTTGGACTCGTCAAAGGGACTTTGGAACTTATTTTGCCCACATACAATCTCTTCATCTTCCTGTATCACAATAGGCAAGTTGGACTTAGCCGGAAAAAGTGGAGGACTTACTGCGATTTAGTTCATATCAGCCGTTTTGGCTTCGAATGTGATGGGCGCTTTGTAGCCCAGTGCTGAGTGTCTGCAGCGTGGATTATAGAAACCGTCGATGTAAGGGCCAATGTGGCGTAGGCTCGTATTTAAGAACTTGCTCTCCAAATCAGTTCGGATTTGATGGTTTTGAAGACGGTCTCGACCATGGCGTTATCGTAACAGTTTACTTTGCCACTCATCGACACGGTCAGACCGTTAGTTTGCAGAAGCCTGCGATAATCGTCTCAGCAGTATTGGCTGCCGCGGCGCGAATGGTGAATGAGGCCCGCTTGCGGTTGCCGTATGAGGATGGCCTGGATCAGGGCATTGAGGGCAATCAGGACAATCATGATGGCTGTCGGTTGTCCTCTTGAGCCTGCGTTTCCGATGGGCTTTCTGGCCATTCTTTCGCATCAGACGCGCCACTCGGTGCAGGCCAACGGATAGACCTTCCTCGCAGAGTTCGGCATGCATGCGGGGTGCGCCATAGGTTTGGTTCGAGATTGCAAACTGTGCCCTGATTTGGGGGGCAAGCACCACGTCGTAACACTGGTGCAAACTGGGCTTGCGCTCCTTCCATGTATAATAATCGCTGACGCTGACTGCCATCATCCGGCACATCCGTTCAACCGACATCACATCCTTGTTCGTATCAACCAGCTTATACCTCATCGACTTGTTTCCTTGACTAAGAAGGCGGTCACTTTTTTTCACAGATCCCGCTCTTGCCGCAGAATCTCATTCTCCTTGCGCAATCTCGCCACCTCTTTGGTCATGTCCGGATGAGGTGTTGCCACGGGCTCCACGTCCCGCAACTCCCGTTTCCACCTGTTCACGGTCGAAATCCCCAAGTCCAAATCAACTGCGAACTCACGGATCGTCCGGCCGCTGTTGACCAACAATCCAACCGCTTCGCGCTTAAACTCTGGCGTAAATTCTCGTCTCTGCTTGATCGTAATAAAGTCCTCATGTTGCAATCATGCTATCGAAAGCCCCTCCACTTTTTCCGGGTAAGTCCAAGGCGCTATTCACGTATTGCATGTTTATCACGGTGCAAGACGATCGCCGGATCTGCTGCAGCTGCGATAGACTTTCTCAGAACAATCCATTTCTCCAAAAAACATTTTAGAGCGAGAGCAGCACCTGAACTTTCATTTGTAAGTTTCGGCGATGATTGTTTTTGCATCCAAATCAATTTTTGTACCTCTACCGCACGCTTCGATCCTTCCATCAAATTACGGAACATGCCGCACGGTGATTTATTCAAAAGCAAAAATGCACTTGATCCATCAGCTCACGACAAAGAAACCAGCTCGTGGCTGGTTTGAATATATATTCGCTTAGTTCTGATCTACTCAGCTACGCTTTAGCAGACGTATCACGACCAATAGAATGACTGCGCCAATAGTAGCACTAAAGATTTCACCCACAATTCCCGCTCCTAAGGCAATACCCAGCTTAGGGAATAGAAAGCCAGCAATATAAGCGCCTACTATACCAACAATAATATCGCCAATCAGGCCAAAGCCTCCACCTTTAACAAATTGTCCCGCCAACCAGCCAGCGATGGCACCCACTATTAGAAAAACGAGAAGTTCCATAATTTCATCTCCTTGATGTTAGCTTTAGTATTGAATATTAACGGCCTATGTCAATTGCAATCCGCCACTCAACTTTTAACACAATATGCCTATTCTCTACACATGTGAATGCAACGCGATTTTTGTTTTCCGATTTCAATCTTAGAGGTTCGAATGATTCAGTCAGCGTCAAGGGAACTTATTGTCAAGTTCAGCGTTTACGTCACATGAAAAAAACA
>JBBRNW010000044.1:0-3919 GCA_038230015.1 Hyphomicrobiales bacterium
AGAAAAATGGGACGCAGTAATTGATCAGCCAATTTATGACGCGCTGATGAGTGAAACGGACGATTTGCAAACAAAAATCAAGCGCATTCAGGATAGCAATGCTTTGCTGGCCGAAACAGCGCTTGATGACATGATTGCCAAAGGGCTGGTCAAGGCGGAAAAAGACAAGAAGCTTTCGCCACAAGGCAAACTTTACGCAAAATGGCTTCGTGCCGGTGACAAGGGCTTAACTGCGGAAGACTGGACGTCAATTCGCGCAACGATGTCAACAACCACGCCAAACCAAGGCGGTTTTACCGTTCAAACAGATATTGTTAAAACTCTGCTTGACGCTTTGAAGTTGTACGGTGGCATGCGACAGGTTGCTACGGTTTTCCAAACCGCCCAGGGCAATCCTATGAGCTTTCCGACATCTGATGGTACGACTGAAACAGGTGAAATAATTGCGGAAAACGTGACGGCAACCGCTGCCGATCCGGTGTTCAACACAGTGCCCTTGAACGTCTACAAGTTCTCGTCCAAGGTTGTGGCTGTTCCTTTTGAACTTCTGCAAGACAGCGCAATTGACATTGAGGCATTCGTTCGTCTGCGCCTTGCAACACGCCTAGGACGTATCCAAAACACCAAGTTTACGCTTGGCACAGGCACGGCGGAACCTACAGGCTTGATCACCGCAGCAACAACAGGAGTCACCGCAGCGAACGCTACGCTTCAGGTGACAGCGATCCTTTACGACAGCATTATCAACCTTATTCACTCGGTTGATCCCGCTTATCGTAGCCCAACATGCAAGTTCATGATGAACGATTTGAGCGTGCGGAACATTCGCCTCATCAAGGACACTTCGGGCCGCCCTATTTTCGTGCCTGGCTGGGATGCCACGCGCGGTGGTGAAGCGTTTTCAGCACCCGACACGTTGTGCGGCTATCAGATCCAAACCAATCAGGACATGGCGCAAATGGCAGCGTCGGCCAAGTCAATCGCTTTCGGGGATCTGTCTTATTACAACATCCGAGATGTGATGGACATCACCATGTTCCGCTTTGAAGACTCTGCCTACGTCAAGCTTGGTCAAGTTGGCTTTCTCGCTTGGATGCGCTCAGGCGGCAACCTGATTGATATTGGCGGTGCAGTAAAACTGTTTGTCAACGCTGCTTCATAAACAACAGAACTGAGCAGCTGGGCAAATTTCTGCCCAGCTCTTTTTCATACAAAAAGGTGAAACCCATGAAAATTCGTTTGATTTCTTTTTACGGAGATAAAAGTCCAGGCCATGTTATCGAAACTGACGATGATGAGGGGCTTCGTTTGATTGACGTACGTGGTGGTGTTGCTTACGCGCCCACTGATGAAGAAAAGGCCGCAGATGAAGCTGCTGTCTTTGCGGCTGCTGCTAAAAAAAATAGTCGCTAACACAAATGCTTCGCCCGACACTCATCACAGTCCCAGCAGCCTTGACGTTGGTCACTTTGGTTGACGCCAAGGCACATTTGCGGGTGGATTTCAGTGATGATGATACGCTGATCACCGGGTTAATCTCTGCAGCTGAATCGCTGCTTGACGGTTATGCGGGTATTGTTGGCCGAGCACTTCTAAACCAGACATGGCAACAGCAATTTTCCTCCTTTAGCGATAGGTTAGATTTGCAGGTGCCAATCGCAAGTTCAATTGCCACCGTGACCTATTTTGACAGGGTAAACACTACTCAAACATTGGCCTCGTCAGTTTATCAAATGTTGTCTGATGAATTGGGATCGTTTGTGACGCTCAAAGCTGATCAGGCATGGCCAACCACCTATTCAAGGGTTGATGCCGTCACCGTGCAGTGGGTGGCAGGCTACGGCGCAGGCAGTGCAGCCGTTCCCGGTGCAATCATAACCGCGATAAAGTTGCTGGTTTCGCATTGGTATGAAAATCGTGGGCCAGTCACCATGGATACTAAAAGTCAAGAAATGCCTCTCAGTGTGAAGGCTTTGCTTGCACCATTCAGGCGGGTTAAAATTTAACCATGCAAGCAGGCCAACTTGACCGCCGCATAGATTTGCTGCGGTCTACAATTTCCTATGATGCGTTCAACAGCCCGATTGAAACATGGACAACGCTCGCAACGGTCTGGGCCTCGCGCCGGGATATCAGTGACGGCGAACGGTTTCAGGCTGGGCAGATGAATGCCTCTCGCATGACACGCTTTCAAATCAGGTGGTCAAACTTGGTGAAAACATTGAGCCCAAAAGACAGGCTGCAATTCGAAGGTGTTGTTTACGATATCATGGCCACCAAAGAGCTAAACCGACATGAGGGAATTGAAATCACGGCCTCATCACGTGCCGATGGTGCAGCATGAGGGTCACTGTTCGTGTTGATGGCCTCAAAGAACTGGATGCGGCACTTGGTGAACTGTCAAAGGCCACTGCTCGCAATGTGTTGAAGCGCGTTTTAAAGCGGGCCGGTCAACCGATTGCCGATGCTGCAAAGTCCTATGCGCCAAAAGACACCAACGAATTGGCAGAAAGCATTGTGGTTTCGCCAAAAATAAAAAACACCGTTGGTAATGATGAATTCGCCAAGGCCATGAAAGCTGGTCTCGGTAAAGACGCTGCAGTTTCCGCTCTCAGAGGTGCACGCCGGGCGGCAAAAGGCGAGGGCAGCTTTGCCATCGTCTATGTTGGCCCGACGCAGGCCAAAACCAAACGCAATGCCATCAAGCGCATCGTGCAAGAATTCGGTTCACGGAAAATGCCAGCGCATCCATTCATGCGCCCGGCATGGGATTCACAGAAAGAGCGAGCCCTTGATATTATCAAAAGCGATTTGGGTGCTGAAATTTTAAAGACAGCCGCTCGCGTTGCCAAAAAGGCCAAGCGATAATGGAACAGGCGCTGGTGGCCTTGATGCTTGCTGATGCTGGCATCACAGCGCTGGTTTCGACACGCATTCAGTGGGTGTTTGGCCCCCAGGCCTCAACCTCACCCTATATCGTCATGAGCCGCGTCTCGGGCGTTCGTGATTACAGCTACCAAGGACCGACCACGTTCATTGAAAGCCGCGTGCAGATCGATTGCTGGGGTTTGACTTATGCCAGCACAAAGGAAGTGGCCAGGGCTTGCGAGACAAAACTTTCAGGCTACCGCGGCATTCAAGGCACCACAGATTTCAAAGGTATGTTTTTAGAAAATGAACGCGATGGCTTTGAAGATGACCAAACGCCGACAAGACATTTTAGAGTTTCACTTGATTTCATGATTTTGCACAAAGGAGTTTAAACCATGGCCAACGCATTAATCGGGAGCGGCATTGTTGTCAGAATGGCAACACTGGCAGCACCAACAGTTTTCACCACATTGGATGAGGTGTATGACATTGGAATTCCGCGCCCCAAAGCAGATGACATTGATATCACCACATATCAGTCAAGTGGCTTTCGAGAATTTACGATCGGCCTGAAAGACCCTGACAACTGGTCAATTAAGGGCAACTATATTCCCGGCGGAGCTACTGACGTTTACATGCGTGCAGCTCTTGGCTTCCAGCGCGTCATCAACGTGACGTTCCCCAACGGTGCTGTAATTTCGTGGACAGGAAACATTTCAGAATATGGCCCGGACTCAACGCCTGTTGACAATAAATTGACGTTCATGGCTGGTGGTAAAGCTTCAGGTGCCCCAACTTATTCTGGCTCTGCAGCCCCGGTTAATCTTGTCTTTCCTTCAGTCTCAGGTCCGCTGGCAAATGGCAACGTTCTCACAGCATTCGCTGGCATTTGGAGCGGTGCGCCCGCGTTCACCTACCAGTGGAAAAAGAACGGAACGAACATTGCCGGTGCGATATACGCAACCTACACAACGATCATTGGCGACGTGGGCGGCATTATCACTGTAGCCGTAACAGGCACCAATACCATCGGTGCTGCCACGGCAAC
>JBBRNW010000045.1:0-3593 GCA_038230015.1 Hyphomicrobiales bacterium
ACGCTTGCGGTTTTTACCTGACTGGTCATAATTTTTGAAAGTGCCGTTTTAGCAGGGTCAAGCCCCGCGTTTAAAAGACGTCGCAACAAATCTCGCTCAGTCACGATACCGGCAACTTTGCCATCTTTGTCTAGAATGACAACTGACCCAATATTCAGCGATGCCATAGTTTTAATGGCGACTGAAACCATATCGTCAGGTCCCAAAACAAAAGGCTTTGGTTTATTCTTGAATTCCGGGCGGTCTTTTATCTTCATGAAACGATTCCCATATTATGAGCAACTACTATGCTTCGTATCGTAAACTTGGATCAACAGATTTGACTACGGTGACACTACATTAAATGTTAGCACATTCCTATTTCCTCACGGCACAAATCTAACCGCCCCCTTTGCAGCACTCGTTGCAAACGCCGCATAAGCCCTGAGCGCCATCGTCACTTTGCGTGGGCGGGATTTCATCGGGGTCCACGCATCCTTGCCACGTGCCACTTGAGCGGCGCGACGGGTTTCGAGTTCTGCATCCGAAACTGCTAAATTCACGGTGCGATTGGGAATGTCGATCTCGATCACATCGCCCGTGTTTACCAATGCAATCAACCCGCCTTCTTCAGCCTCTGGCGAAACATGGCCAATGCTTAGGCCTGATGTGCCGCCGGAAAAGCGCCCGTCAGTGATGAGCGCGCAAGTCTTGCCGAGGCCTTTGGATTTGATGTAGCTGGTAGGGTAAAGCATTTCCTGCATGCCCGGGCCGCCGCGTGGGCCTTCATAGCGGATGACCACAACATCGCCCGCTTTCACATCGCCGTTCAAAATGCCAGCCACGGCGGTGTCTTGGCTTTCAAACACCACGGCAGGGCCAGTGAATTTCAAAATGCTCTCGTCCACGCCTGCGGTTTTGACGATGCAGCCATCCAACGCCAGATTGCCTTTTAACACAGCCAAGCCACCATCCTTCGAGAAGGCATGTTCAGCCGAACGTATCGCACCATTCTCGCGGTCTAAATCCAAACCATCCCAGCGGCGCGATTGGCTGAATGCGGTTTGTGATGGCACGCCACCGGGCGCCGCCATGAAAAACTGGCGCACGGTTTCGGAATTCGTGCGGCTCACATCCCATTGGTTGATCGCATGGCCCAGTGTTGAGGCATGAACTGTTGGCACATCGGTGTGCAGCAAGCCTGCTTTTTCCAATTGGCCCAGAATAGACATAATGCCGCCAGCCCTATGCACGTCTTCCATATGCACATCAGATTTGGCTGGCGCCACTTTGCAGATGCACGGCACGCGGCGCGAAAGCCTGTCGATATCATCCATCGTAAATGGAATGTTGCCTTCATGCGCTGCCGCCAAAATGTGAAGCACCGTATTGGTGGAACCGCCCATGGCGATATCCAGCGTCATGGCGTTTTCAAACGCCTTGAAGCTGGCCACATTGCGCGGCAACACGCTTGCATCATTTTGCTCATAATAACGCTTGGCAATATCGACGATGAGATGGCCTGCTTCCAGGAACAAGCGCTTGCGGTCTGAATGCGTGGCTAAGGTGGAACCATTGCCGGGTAGTGATAGGCCTAGCGCTTCCGTCAAACAGTTCATGGAATTGGCCGTAAACATGCCAGAGCATGAGCCGCAGGTGGGGCAGGCGGAACGTTCGATGGTGTCTACTTCTTCATCTGTATATTTATCATCAGCTGCTGCCACCATGGCATCCACCAAATCCAGCGCTTTGATTTTGCCTGAAGGTGCCAAATACTTGCCAGCCTCCATCGGCCCGCCGGACACAAATACGGATGGAATGTTCAGCCGCATCGAAGCCATCAACATGCCGGGTGTAATTTTATCGCAATTGGAAATGCACACCATGGCATCCGCGCAATGCGCATTGACCATATATTCAACCGAGTCCGCGATGATCTCGCGCGAGGGCAGGGAGTAAAGCATGCCGTCATGACCCATGGCGATGCCGTCATCAACAGCGATGGTGTTAAATTCCTTGGCCACGCCACCAGCAGCCTCAATCTCGCGCGCCACCAGTTGGCCTAGGTCTTTCAAATGCACATGGCCAGGAACAAATTGTGTAAAGCTGTTGACTACGGCGATAATCGGTTTGCCAAAATCTCCATCCTTCATGCCGGTGGCGCGCCACAGGCCTCGCGCACCTGCCATGTTGCGGCCATGGGTGGTGGTTCTGGAGCGATAAACTGGCATGTGTTGGTTCCTTTTGTCTGTTTTGCTTTTAGCCAATCTCTGCGCGGGAGGAAAGCGCTGCTTTTCAAGTGTCTCGTGCAAAAATATTAGTGCTTGAAATTGCAGCAATGGTTCCCAGCTTCGGGAGACGATCAACTGGAGGCAAGTAAAATGAACACAACAGCAGATGCGAGCGCCGAGCAATTTGGCCAGCAACAGTGGCGGAACTCTTTTAGTTCCCGCACGAATAAGAAGCCATGGTCAATTTACGAAGTCGGCGCCGTGATTGGCAGCTTCGTGGTGTTCTGGCCATTGGGCCTGGTGGCCTTGTTTGTGAAAATGAAAAAAGGCGAACTTTGGAACGGGGCATCAGAGATGAAAGCGCCCTGGAGTGGTGAGTGGTCAAGTTGGAAAAAGCCGGAAGGCTTTGGTGATTTTGGCAACAAGTGGAAACACTCTGGCACCTCGGGCAATCAGGCATTTGACGATTATCGCCGGGCCGAACTCGAAAAGCTTGAGGTGATGCGCCGCAAGCTGGACGAAGACCGCAAAGCTTTCGATGACTTCGTCACCAAATTGCGTCACGCCAAGGACCGTGAGGACTTTGAACGCTTCATGTCAGAGCGCAATTCACCACCCGCTCAAGCTTGAGATTCGATCAGCCTTTCCGCCAGTGTTGGCATGCGGGTCGCATCGACATTGGCAAAGGCTAGCCGCAAATAATCGTCTTGCCCGGGACCAAACATGCTCCCGGGCAGGCATAACAAATCATGATCTGATGCTAGTTTTTTAGCGAGAGCCTTGGAAGCCATGCCCTTGAAGGGATGTCTCACATAGGCGAAATAAGCTCCGCTGCTGACCAGCTGATAGTTTAAACGAGGTGTTGAAAACGACGCCCGCATAGCATCAAGCCGCCCACGCATGATGGCTTTTTTATCGGTTTTCCAGTCATCAAGTGCCGTCAGACCAAACAGAACGGCGCGCTGGGTGATCTGTGGTGGACAAATTGTCATGCAATCTAAAATTTTCGCCGCTTCATGCATGATGTCTGGCCCGGCAATCATGGCGCCTAAACGATATCCTGCTAATGCATAAATCTTTGAAAAACTATAAAGCTGAATCAGTGTGGTTTGCCACTGCGGTTTGGAAAACAACGCGTGCGGCGGGGCCGGGTCTGCGCGAAAATCCTTGTACGTCTCATCCACAATCAAATTGATGCCTGTGGCCTGAGCCAAATCAAAAAAAGCACTCAGTTCTTCGGCGGGGTAAATGGCTCCGGTTGGATTGTTGGGCGTACACAGCACAATGGCGCGTGTCTTGGCATCAATCAAAGAAGCTGCATCTTGTGCCAAGGGGAAGGCCGCCCGCTCAGAAAAAGCAGGTATGCCCCTGATTTCAATACCC
>JBBRNW010000046.1:0-3352 GCA_038230015.1 Hyphomicrobiales bacterium
CTCCGCCAATTCAAACACTCTCCACGTTCCAAGCCTTGAGGTGCATATAAAGCGCTTTGTAACGCCTGTAGCCGTGTTTGTGTCTTTCCACTTCTCGCACGTTGGGTTCAAACTCCCGGTCAACTTGAACAAATGATTTTGCGGCCTGCTTGAGTGTACCAAAAATTTTAATCCCCGTTCCTGCCATCAAGGCAGCGCCCAGCACACCGGCATCTCTGTTTTTCAGTCTTCGCAGCGGGCGGTTTAGAATGTCGGCACGGATTTGGCACCACATGTCAGATGAAGCACCCCCGCCGGAATGATTGATGACCGAAGGAGACACACAAGCTGAAGCTTCAAGGCTATCCATCACCAGCCTAGCAGAATAACCAACACCCTCAAAAACCGCGCGCGCGATTTCTGCAGCATTCATGCTTGAGTTTAGTCCAGAAAGTGATGCCCGCGCATTAATATCCCAAAGGGGCGCACGTTCCCCCTCCAGGTGGGGCAAGAAAATGGGCAGGGGCTTTGTCACGTCTGCTTGGGCAGCCAGTTCTGAAAGTGCTGCGGGGGATTGCCCAAGCAACCTCGACAACCACTCAACAGAAGCGCCACCCGATTGCGTGGGGCCTGCATGCAGCACAATGCCTTCACATTCCGGAAATGCAATCACGCCTTGCACAGGCTTTTTTTGCGATGAGACGATTCCGAGAATTTCGCTGGTGCCGCTCAGGTAAAGCCCTTGACCCTGCTCGCAAACACCTGCGCCCAAAAGCCCTGACCATGCATCCATGGCACCGGCCACCATGGGCACGCCAGCGTGAGGAAGTCCCCCGCGAATTTTCCCAACAATCTGCGTAAAAGGCACCAGGGGGGGCAACCGCCTCGCAGCCCCTGGTACCAGATCAAGCAGCCTCGGCACCAGAGCCAAAGTGCTGTCCACGATGCCAAACGCCGTCATGGGATCAGTCGCCACTTGGCCTGTCAAATGAAAGAGGCAGTAATCTTTGGGCGCCATCACCCATCTTGTTTTGGCCCAAACGTCTGGGTGGTGCTTTGCAACATAGGCCATGCGGGCCAACACGTGACTGGCATCGATCGGCAGTGGCGCACCCCACCACAAGATTTTTTCTGCGGTGCTGATCTCAGCGTCAAGTTCTGCGGCCACTGCAGCACAGCGCCCGTCCTGCCACGTGATTGCGGGCAGCAAGGCTTGGCCTGCCTCGTCCGTAAATACATGAGTGTTCACTTGCGAGCAAAGGCCGATGGCCTCAACTTGCCGCGTGTTAAATTCAGCCAAAGCACACAGAGTGAGCTTCATCCAATCAGCAGGGTTTTGTTCAACCTGTGTGGGGGCAGGGCGCGTTGTCAGATAGCGCTGCGCAAATGTCTTGATGGCGTTACCTTTCAGATCGAAAAGCGAAGCCTTCACCGTGGACGTGCCCACATCAATTCCAATTAGCATTTGCGCGCCCCGATTTTTTGTGCAGTATCCACAAAACGAAACGACAGCGCAAAGCAAAACACACAAAAATCTTGGGAGAACATGATGAGTTTTAATCGCAGGGGCCTTTTTGGCTTGGCAACAGTGTCAGCTTTGGCACTGATGAGCAGTTTGGCTTCGGCAGCTGGTGAAAAAATCACCCTTATTACGCCTTATCTGGCCCAACCCGGCACACAGTTTTATGTTGAGGCGTTTCAGGAAAAAGCCAAGGCCAACGGTTGGGATGTGAATGTGGTGGATACCAAGGGTGATGTGGCAGCAGTGATCTCGCGCCTGGAAGATGCAGCAAATCAAAAGCCAGCTGCCATTGTTATCAATGTTGATCCGTCTCAGGTTACCGCTGGCTTGGAAGCTGCCAAGGCCGCAGGCGTTCCTGTTTTTGGAATGGATGCCGGCGCTTCTCCGTTGTTGATTACCAATGTAACCAGCAATGGCTATGCCATGGCAGCTGATACAGCAAGCTATGTGGCAAACCGCATCAATGGCACAGGCAATGTTGTCATGTTCGTGTTTGATGCTTTCCCGCCCGTGCAGCAGCGCGGCGTTATTGCGGACGTTATTTTCAAGAACAATCCTGGAATAAAAATTCTCGACCGCGTGACCCCGGATGTGAAAGATGGGGGCATTGCCGACAGCCGCGCCAAGATGGAAGCCATTCTTGCGGCGCACCCTGAGAAGGGTTCGATTTCAGCTGTGTGGGCCGCATGGGATCAGCCTGCGCTGGGCGCATTGCAAGCCATTGAAGCGGCAGGCCGCAGCGGCGAAGGCATAGTGATCACCGGCATTGACGCTAACCCTGAAGCCCGGGCTGCCATTGGCAAGGAGGGAAACTTTGAAGCCTCTATGGCCCAGGATTTCAAGGGTATTGGGGCCAAGGTTGCGGAATATGTAAAGCGCAAGCTGGGCGGCGAAACCATCAAGCAAAGTGTGATCTATGTACCAACCAAGCTGGTCACCATCGCCAACGTAAGTGAATGAACCAGGCAGCGTGCTGAAATCACTACCGGCTTACGGCACACTTGTTTGTTTTTTTGGACTTGTCACGGTGTTTTGGGTGTTGCTGCCTGAAACATTTCTGACCATCCGCAATCTGCTCAACATTTCACAACAAATCAGCATGTTGGCCGTTGTTGCTTTTGCAATGACCGTGGTCATGGCGATGGGCGACTTTGATTTGAGCGTTGGATCAATGGCAACGCTTGCAGGAATTGTGGCGGCCGTCATGTTCAAAAACTCTGACTCGGTCGTCCTCGGCGTGTTCATTGCTTTGTGTGCGGGACTTATGGGCGGAATGTTCAACGGTTTTTTGGTAAGCTATCTTGGCATTCTGCCATTTGTGGCAACTCTTGGCACCCTGACGATTTACAGCGGTCTGGCATTTTTGCTGAGCGCAGGAAAGACCATTTTTGGGGCTGATATTCCCGTAAGTTTTGCAAGTTTTGCCAAAGGTGGCTTTCCCCTTTGGACCAGCGGTGTACAATCCCTAATCTTGCCAAACTTGACGATGGCCGCTTCATTGGCTCTTCTGATCCTTTGGTTCATTCTTGAAAAATGTGTATTCGGCCGGCATGTTTATGCCATGGGTGGCAGTGCAGAAGCCGCAAGGTTGGCTGGAATCAATGTGCGTGCAACGCGCTTGATTGCTTTTGGCATTTCGGGGTTAGGTGCGGCTGTGGCAGGGCTGATGTATGCCAGTCGCGTTGCATCGGCCAACCCGACCCAGGGCAGTGGCCTGATGCTGGATGCCATTGCCGCAGTTTTTCTCGGCATGACGATCGGCAAACATGGCGAACCCCGGGTACTTTATACACTTGTCGGGGTGTTGTTGATCGGCATACTTAGTAATGGCCTTACGCAATTAAGTGTCGA
>JBBRNW010000047.1:0-2747 GCA_038230015.1 Hyphomicrobiales bacterium
AGGATATTTTGTTGGAGTTGGTTTGAAAGTTTTAGATTTTTGCCTGATAAGCAATTGATTGAGGTCAGACGCTCCAAAACCAACTAATTCTTGAAAACGTTCTTCACTTTCGGTTCCCAGTTGTTCCCAGTTTGCTGTAAATTCGTTCCATATTTTCCGATCGGCTTTACTTGCTCCACTCAATCCTCGAATGCCACGCGCCTGCTGTACTGGATCAAAATAGGCAAAATTACTGAGTTTCATCGCTAGACTACTAGGCGTTCTATCCAGTTTTTCAGCGACTTCTATGATTATTGGTGTTCTATGATCAAGCTGACCAAATGGCAACTTGCAATATAGATTCATTGCAATGATAAGTTCATTTCGCGTCCAGGGTTTCCTAATAACCTTTGGTGCTAGTTTGCAGGAGGCATGAGATAAGCGAAAATAGGTTTGTACCGACCAAGATGCAAGCCTAAGGAGCCGATCTCATGACCACGGTTGATTTTATCACAGAACTGTATTGCCAAGTAGATGATCAAATCGGCTATATGCCCAAACATAGTCAAGCCAAACTCTATCCCAGCGAAGTGGTGACGTTGGCCTTATTGTACGCGCTGAAAGGCAGCGGCCCGCGTGCGTTTTGGCGCTGGCTGAGTCGCGACTATCAGCCATTATTTCCCAGGTTGCCCAGCCGGACCCGCCTGTTTCGGCTTTTCAACAGTCATTGGCACTTTATTGGTGACTTCATGGCCCCGCCGAGTCTGATCGGTGTAATCGACAGTTACGGGATTGAACTGCTCCATCCACGCCGTGAAGGACGCAGCAAAGCGCAAATCGGCAAGAAGGGCCTCTCTAATCAACGCTGGATTGTCGGTGGCAAGCTCTGTTTCATCCTTGATCACCTCGGACGCATCGTTGATTGGGAGTGCGATACCGCCAATGTCTACGATGGCTCTGCCTTTCAGCATCTCGTCGATAAATTCAGGCATGACATGGTAATCTTCTCGGATACTGGCTTTGCCAAGGTCGATTGGCAGCCGCAGAATCTGCGGATCTGTCAACGTGGCGAGTGGAATGTGCGCATGGTCGTCGAAACTGTCCTTTCTATGCTCACCTCTATTTGTCACTTCAAACACATGGCTCACAAAGCTTGGTCGTATTTTGAGACGCACGTCGGCTTTACTTTGGCGCTTTTTAACATCTTGATTCAGTGGCATGGTTTCTTGCCCGATGAGACTGGCTTCGTCCCGCTTTCCATTGCTGAGTTCAGTCTCTAATCAACTAGCACCAAAGGTTAATATTCATGAACTCTCATCTTTGTAATCCTAGAATGTCGGATCAGTATTCGCATTGTGAACACCAACTAGAACAGTAAATCCACCTTCTGAAATCTACCTGTCTTTAAGGTTTTGAAAAATGCACACTAATTTCAAAATCTCCGAGACTTTTCGGCTGGATCTTTCCTCAGTCATTTGCATTGCTTGCCCAATTCACTTTGTGGGTTCTTTTGAATGATACACGGGAATCCCCAGACTTCAGCCCCCGTAGTGGCTTTGCCAATCAACGTAGCATCACCTGCTACTCTAGCCAGATTTGTGGAATAACTTCCAAACTACAGTTGGAGATAAAGATAAGTTTTGCCTTAGCCAACAGCTTTCAAATCACCGTTCCAACAGATAACCTAAAGTAGTTTAACTATGTTGATACCAGATCGACGTGATCATGCCCAATGTACAAGAAATTCAGTATTTTAGCTGGGCGCAGCACGACCTGTTTATATCCGCAACCTTACAAATATCTAACCATATAGCCAGTCTGAGTGCTCACCTGCCAGGTCAGCAGAGTAAATATGCTTTTATAGTGATTCTAACACAATATTCTTATTGTTTGAGTATAAGCCCCTTACGCTTATCTGTCAAAGCACAAAATTTTTATCGAGATGTCGCCAACTAGTAAACGATCAGACCGCCTCGTCAGCCAAATTAACGACTTTTACATATGTCAGTTGTCCAGTACGTAACCTAATGCGCAAAAAGCATACTTTTTTTCGACTTGCGCCTGTTTTTTACACCATGCTATCATTTGGGCGTGCTTCCCACCTTTGCCCTTTTGAAACTCATTTGACGAGCACCTTCTTCTACGCTAAGATTGTAGCAGAAAAGCACCCCCCATGCCACTCAATTTCAGTGTAGTTTAAGCATAATCACAAAGGAAGTTGTCTTGTACTCCATGGTGCGCGGCCTGACCTGCGGCGCAGCCAAGGGCTAGAACAATGAAATTTCGTTGAAGCATCAGGGAGCCTAAAACGATGCCTGCAACCTATTTAGCGGATCTATCCGGCAGCCGTCTGCATGATGCGGTGCATCGCGCGCCGTTGGCGATTCTGCCGCTGGGCAGCATTGAATATCACGGGCAACATGGCGCGTTGGGGACGGATCTCTTCCTGGCCGACGATCTGGCGCGCCGGGTGGGTGAGCCGTTAAACGCCCTGCTCTTACCTGCCCTGCCCTTTTCCCATTGTCCGCCGGCCACCCGCCAATACACCGGTACGCTCAGCGTCAGCGAAGAGACGTTGGCCCGTTATTTGGAAGATGTGATTGGGGGTGTCTTTGCCTTGGGGCTGCGCGGCCTCCTGCTGTTGAATGCCCACGACGGCAACATTCGTCCCGCGCGCACAGCCGGGGATCGGCTCGCCGAGCGCTATCCACAGCACTTTCTGCTGCTCGTCAGTTGGTGGGAAGCGCTGCCAGGTGCGATGCTGGATC
>JBBRNW010000048.1:0-2169 GCA_038230015.1 Hyphomicrobiales bacterium
CCATGCAGCCAGATGGGCTTGGTATATCCTGCTTCGCGCAATAACATGATCAAGCGTTGACATTTTCCCAGAGAGTAGACACCCACTTGATGTGTCCGGTCAGAAAACATCGACAGCGAGGAGAGAAGTTTTGCAATTTCCACAGTATCAGGCCCATGGGTGAAAACCGGCAATGCGAATGTGGCCTCAGTCACAAAAATATCACATGTGACAGGTTCAAATTCTAGGCATGTTGGGTCGCGGCGGCGTTTATAGTCGCCTGACACAACAATACGTTGGCCTTGATACTCCAGCACAATTTGTGCGGATCCCAAAACATGCCCCGCAGGCACCAACCACAGGCTGACTGCGCCAAGTTGGATTTTTTCGCCGTAAGCCAGCGCTTGTTTTGCGGCACCCGACTGCGAGCCCAATCTCGCTGTCATGATGGCAAGGGTTTCGGCAGTTGCGAGAACATGACGGTGACCGGGATAGGCGTGATCAGAATGTCCGTGCGTGATCACAGCCCTGTCGACCGCCTTATGCGGGTCAATAAAAAAATCACTGGGAACGCAGTAAAGGCCTTCAGGTTTGGGCAAAAGCCAGTTGACCAATGATAATATCCTTGCGCTGCAGAACCCACTTTAAACGACGGTGTGAACCCAAAAGTTCCTCATAAGTCGAAATGCGGCGTCAGATATGATAAATGCGAGATAAAGCCTGTCAATAACTCTGAGATAAATTCCATGCGACGGAATAGCCTCTCGCTGCCGTCCTTATGCTGAGCAGGCTTTGACCCTGTGCATGATTTGAGGAGATTTTTTAATGAAACGATTAATGATAGGTGCAACCGCTGTAATGTTACTGTCTGGCTTTGCTATTGCACAAACAGCCAGCACCACGCCAAACCCACCCCCTCCGGCTGGCCTACAGATGGATGGACAAGACGGCGCTGATTACGGGCCAGATGAGGGCGGCGGCCAAAAATGGAAACGCCACGGTCGCCATGGCGGCGGCATGGGAATGATGAGGACTAAAGGCTTTCACATCATGGCAGGCAAAGGCCATGGGCTTCGCGTAATGTGCGGACAAGAACCCATCAAGGAATGCATTGCGGCAGCTCAGCCTTTGATTGATACATTTGCAAAAGCCGAAATTTCTGCACCAAAAACCCCATAACGTCTCATGCTTAAATTGGATGGCAGTTTGTCATCCAATTTGACTTGGCATCAGCCCACAATTCGTTCTAAGCTCTATTCAGCAATGCCCGTTCAAGAGGCGTCTGGGAGAAACGGGGTTGGGTCAGATGAATACCGCCATTGAAGCGCGGGCTGTTTCGAGAGTTTTCAAAGCTGTAGGCCAGGCGCCAGTTGCAGCACTTGATGATGTTTCAGTTTCAATCAATGAAAATGAGTTTTTTACACTGCTGGGGCCATCGGGTTGCGGCAAAACCACTTTGCTGCGGTTGATTGCCGGATTTGATTTTCCAAGTGATGGACAGATCTTGCTCTACGGTGAAGACATTGCTGTTTTGCCGCCGTTCAAGCGTCCGGTGAATACCGTTTTTCAAAATTATGCACTCTTTCCGCACATGACAGTGGCACAAAACATTGGTTTTGGGTTGGAGATGCTCGGCAAATCGCGGCCTGAAATTAACGCGCGCGTTGCGGAAATGTTGCGCTTGGTACGAATGGAAGATCTGGCCGGGCGCAAGACCAGCCAGATTTCTGGTGGCCAGCAGCAGCGTGTGGCCTTGGCCCGGGCTTTGGCACCCAAGCCAAAAGTTCTTTTGTTGGATGAGCCACTGTCCGCGCTTGACTACAAGTTGCGGAAAGACATGCAGATTGAATTAAAGCGTTTGCAACATGAAACCGGCATCACCTTCATTTTTGTAACCCATGATCAGGAAGAGGCCCTGACCATGAGTGACCGGATCGCGGTGATGAGCAAAGGCAAGATTTTGCAAGTGGGCTCACCCCACGATATTTATGACAGGCCTGCCGTGCGCTTTGTGGCGAATTTTATCGGCGAGACGAATTTTCTCAAGGGTACTATGCGTGCATCTGGCAAAGTAAAGCTTGCCGCTGGCGCAGAAATTGAAGCTGCCGCACCAGAAGGTGCAAAACCATCTGGCAATGTTACGGTGGTGATGCGACCTGAACATGCAACACTGGTGAAACCCGCTCAGGG